>NZ_JATV01000005.1 GCF_000611675.1 Flavobacterium succinicans LMG 10402
CTAGTGATATGATCCAAAGTAATGATGCGAGTTCCTGAATTGATATGTGAGCCCGGCTCATTGAAACCAACGTGTCCCGTACGACCAATTCCTAACAATTGAAAATCAAGGCCACCTGCGTTTTTTATGTTCATTTCGTAATCAATACAATATTGATTTAACTCCTCAATAGCAACCGTTCCATCAGGTACGTGAACATTGTCTGGATGAATATCAATATGATTGAATAAATGTTGGTGCATAAAGAAATGATAACTTTGCTTGTTTTCTTTATTCATCGGATAGTACTCATCCAAATTGAAAGTGATTACGTTCTTAAAGCTTAACCCTTCCTCTTTGTGCATACGAACCAATTCTTCGTAAACTTTGATAGGCGATGATCCAGTGGCCAATCCTAACACACAATTCTCATTGCTTTCTTGTTTTGAGCGAATCAAATCGGCTATTTCTTGAGCTACTATTTTTGAAGCTTCCACTGAATTTTTAAAAATCTCGTTGTGGATTTTCTCAAATCGTGTTTCTTCGAATTTTCCTGCACTTTTGTAACTAATATCTGGCTTAATCTCTAAAGTGTTTTTCATTGTATTTAAATTTTAATTTTTTTTATTTGACTAAATAGCTACTCATGATTTTTAAATAACATTCTTATATTTTCAAATCTTTAGCTTGTTAATTTATTTGATTTTATGCATTATAAAACCGTTTTAGTATAAATATACATCAAATGTAAACGTAATAGTTCTAGCAAAAAAATAAAAAAAACAAACGGCAAGAGTTTATATACCAACGACAATATTCAATCAATAACAGGTGTTTTTTATCAAAAAACAATAAAAAACCACTCCTTCATTAACTAAATCTTTATTGTTTTCATAATTAAATCTTAACAAAATGATTGATGAATCCTAATTATTACTAATTCAAGGTATTCAAGAATCGAATAAAAATGGAATAAGTAATTTTGAAATTACTTATTCCATTTATTTTATTTCCTACTAGAAGTTTCCTCCAGTAGTATCCCACCATAATCTTGTGCCTCCTGTATCAGGTCCGCCTAATTTGGCTTCACCAGTAGCTACTCCAGCTTTATTTCCTGCAATTTCAGATTGTACAAAATTAACTCTACGTACTCCAAATTCGGTTGTGATTTTTCCTGCACTTTTGTTTACAACAACAGGCAATAATTTTGGATATCCTGTTCTTCTGTATTCAGACCATGCTTCTTGACCTTCTGGGAAACCAGCAATCCATTTTTGTGTAATGATCTTTTGCAATTTCACTTCGTTTGTAGCTGCAGCATCCCAAGCCACAGATACATTATTTACAGCAGTTCCATTGTTAGCTGCGTTTACAGGGTCCACATAATTAATTGGTAAACTTGCATTATCCGCAATGTAATTTGCTGCACCAGCAACTCCATGTTGTGCAAAAGATGCTGCAATACCTTGCTCATATAAACTTTGAGCAGTACCTCCCATGTTCCAACCTCTCAATGCTCCTTCTGCTTTCAAAAAGCAAACTTCCGCAAAAGACATCCAAACATAGACACTAGTTTTCCCAACTTTACCAACTCTTGAAAAATTAGTACGCAAATCTTTACCTACTGCTTGATCTCCTGAAATCTCGATACCGTTTCTAATACCTTTGTATTGTCCTGGGTATTGAGTAGAAGTATCAAAGAAAATCGCTAATCTTGGATCTTTGTACCCTACTAACATGGATTCCATATCTGCAGACATATTTACATCGCCATAAACATTACTACAACCATAAATACCAGTAGTAAATCCGCTATCATAAGAAAAAGTATCCTCTTGACTTTTGAAAACACCATATTTTTGTGCTACCGCTTTTTCAGCTTCCGCTTTAGCTAAAGTTGGATTTTTTTTCACGATACGCATTGCTAATCTCAAACGTAATGAATTAGCATACTTAGCCCATTTTGAATAATTTCCTCCATAAGAAGATTTATCCGAAGACACCAAAATAGATTTTTCTCCCGAATCTGCACTTTTAGACAATTCAGTTACAGCTTCATCTAATTCAGCAAACATTTGTTTGTACACTTCTTCTTGAGAATCGTACTCTTTCACAGCATCAGTAGTACTAAATTTAGAATAAACGATTGGACCATAAGTATCTGTAATTCTATGCATTGCCTGAACTTTCAAGACTAAAGACATAGCATAAATTTGATTGTACTGTCCTTTCTTTTTTGTTAAGTTCTCTACTTTCAAAGCATTAGCCATTACTTCCGTATAGGCTTTTCCCCAAGCCCATCCGTTCCAACCATCGATCAAGTTGTAAGTAGAGTTATTTGAGCCACCAGCAAAACCTGTTGGAATGGCTGCATAACCTGACCACAAATCGGCTTGTAGGTTTTGTTGAATTTGATAACTCCAAATTGGATCGTGATTCCAAACATTATTGAACATCACTTTTATTGGTGCATTGATATTTCCAAAATCTTGGGCTAAAATTTCACCTGTAGCCCCTGCAGTATTAGAATTTAATTCGTCAAAATCTCCAGTACAACTTACTGTCATAGATAATAAACTAAAACATACAGCTGCTTTTTTTATTGTATTTAATTTCATTGTTTTAGTATTTAGAAAGTTACATTTAAATTTAATCCGATACTTCTAGTAGAAGGTAAGCCAAAAATATCTACCCCTTGAAGACCTTCTCCTGTACTTAATGCAATATTTGGATCAAATGGAGCATCTTTGTAGATAAAGAATAAATTTCTACCTACAACTGACATAGAAGCTGACTGTAAAAATGGTAAACTTTTCACGTTGAATGTATAACCAAGTGACAACTCTCTTACACTAATGTTTGTAGCATCATAAACATACTCTCCTAAAGCACCATTTCTACCTCCTACTTTTGCATAATACTTCTCTGCAGCAATACTTGTTACTGGTGTTTTGCCATCAGCCGCAACTGCGTTCACTTTAACTCCTCCTGCATTTTTAGCATCACCAAAAGCTTTAGAAACTCCAGCTTGATCATTTATTGCTTGAGTCATACTCAAAACATTACCTCCAAATCTTCCATCAACTAGAACATTTAATGTAAAGTTTCCAACTTTAAAGTTATTAGCAAAACCTAACATAAAATCAGGATTAGCAATACCTACTTCTTTAAAATTCTGATCTACTTGTACATCACCATTGTTATCCAATAAAAGTCTTCCTTTATCATCTCTAACCGCGGTAAACGCTTCAATTACACCAAAAGGTCTTCCTTCAATTAATGAAAACTGATATCCATTACTACCTGGTAACGTTAAATTGATTCTTCCACCTAACTCAGCAGGAATATTATTCACTTTATTAGTGTTTTTAGAGAAGTTAACTGTAGAATTCCAAGAAAATTTCTCTCCTTCGATAACTTTTCCAGTTAACACCACCTCAATACCTTTATTTTCAATACTTGCTGCATTAAAGGCATAATTAGCATAACCAAAAGGATTCGTTGCTGGTGCTGGAACTTGAACGTATTGGTTTTTGGTGTCTGAATTATAGTAGGATATTTCAAAACCTAATCTATTATTAAACATTCTCCATTCAGTTCCTATTTCAAATTCTGATTTTAACTCAGGTTTCAAAGAAGATCCTGGTCTTGGTCCTACTGAAGGAGCTATAACATTACCCGCAATTATGGTAGCAACTGGAGAAGTAACACCAACAGGAATATCGTTACCTACTTGAGCATAAGTAGCACGAACTTTACCGAAACTAATCCATTCTGGCATTTCGGTCATTTGAGAAATGATGCCAGTCAAACCAACTGATGGGTAGAAAAATGACAAATTATCAGTATTTACAAGAGTAGATGACCAATCATTTCTGGCAGCAACATCTAAAAACAAATAATCTTTATAACCAAATGTACTTGTTGCAAATATAGACTGAACCTCTCTTTCAGCTCCTCCTATTTGTTGGTTCAATTTATTGTTTACAAAATTTCCAAGTGTAAACCAGTTCGTATTTACCAAACCTCCATTATTGATTCCTGAATTCAAAACAGTTGATTTGTTTGCTAATGTACTAGTAACACTAGTACCAAGTATTGCATTAAAAGTAAAGTCAGAATTAAAAGCAGTATTAATTCTTGCTATAAAATCACCATATTTTTGTGAACTTTCATTATTAATGTTCACATAAGTTCCATTTCTATTAACCAAAATTTCACTTGTTGTAGCATGCATTTTTTTATCAAACTCACTATTGATTTTATTATAACTAAATCTAGATGAAAGATTCAACCAATTGTTTACTTTGTAATCTAATGCAATAGATCCATTAAAGAAATTGTTGCTATCTATTGATTTTGCTTTATTAATTAACCAATATGGATTTTGAATGTATTCATTAATCACTGGATAATTTTGAGCATAAATATTTCTAACAGGATCAAAAACTTGATAGTTATTTTTCAAATTAGCAAAATCATTTCCAGCCCCTCTTGGTAATAAGTATGTCCCTAATAATGGATTAAAATACAACCCACTTATTGGTCGGTTTACAATTTCTTGAGTCGTATATTTAGCATCAACTGCTACTGTCAATTTGTTATCAAAAAACTTTCCAGTTTGTCTGATTCCAAAGTTATTTCTTTTCAAACTGTTTCCCGGCATAATACCATCTGCGGAAGTGTTGGCATAAGATAAATTAGTTGAAGCTACATCAGATGCTGATGAAAAACTAACTGAAGAAATTTGAGTATTTCCAGTTTCAAAAAAATCTTTTACGTGATCTCTAGTTTTTTCTTTCTCTCCTTTAAAGTTGTAATCATTTTGAAATTTAGGCAAATAAGCTGCCGTTTCAAAAAGTGTTACAGAAGAACCCGTTATGGTTGATTTTCCTTCTTTAGCTTTTTTAGAAGAAAGCAAGATTACACCATTTGCCCCTTGAGAGCCATACAATACTGATGCTGC
This sequence comes from Flavobacterium succinicans LMG 10402, assembly GCF_000611675.1. Lineage (GTDB taxonomy): Bacteria > Bacteroidota > Bacteroidia > Flavobacteriales > Flavobacteriaceae > Flavobacterium > Flavobacterium succinicans. Next base: position 4,946 of record NZ_JATV01000005.1, read on the forward strand.
TGCACCTTTCAAAACAGTCATTCCATCATAATCCTCAGGATTGATCAATGAAACAACATCACCACCATCGCGGTTACCACCACTTAAATCACCAAAAGTTTCATTAGGCTGACTTGAAGACCCATTAAACAAAGGAATACCATCTATAACATATAAAGGTTGGTTATTACTTACAGAAGAGTTTCCACGGATCGCTACTTTGGTAGATCCACCAGTACCACCCGCACTTCTCGTAACGGCTACACCAGCAATTTTACCTGCTATAGTATTGACAATACTTGCATCTTTTACTCTAGTAAACTCCTCTCCTTTTAGCTCTTGAGCAGCATAGGTGATTGATTTTTTAGATTTCTTGATACCTAATGAAGTTACCACCACTTCAGTTAAAGCAGTAGTAGATTCAGCTTTTAACACGATATCGAGTGTTTCTTCGTCACCTACAACTACAGAATTCGACTCATATCCTAAATAAGATATTACTAATGTTTTACCTTTGCTTACTTTGATGGTAAAAGATCCATCAAAATCAGTAGAGGAACCGTTTGATTCTCCCTGCACTTTAACATTTGCGGATGGAATTGGAGCTCCACTGCGGTCCACTACCTTTCCTTTGACTGTTTTTACTTGCGCGAGTACCAATTGCGAAGTAAAAATCAGCATAACGATTACTAAAATTTTTTTCATTTTTTTAAATGTATTTGTTAGTTATGGTGTAAATCTATTCTTAAGGTTTTGTTAAAAAAAATAAATTATACGAACGGATCTTTTTTTTAAACCAACAGCATTTTTTTTTCAATAATACGCGAAACGAAAACGTTTTCTTAACTAAAGATTCTCATCAAAAAACATCATACCTTACTTTTTACATAGAAAAAAAAGGTTTTTAACAACAAAATGAGTATTGTTGCAAAATATAAATAGCTCCAAAATAATAAACAACATATAATGAATAGAATAAAAAACTTAACATTTGACATAAAAATAAAAAACCATTTTTGGTTTTGGGGCATCTATTTTCTACTTAATTTTTTACGCTGGGGCGCCTACTTTAATGATTATGAATATTCGTTTAAGTCAAATGTTATAGAATTTGCTTTACACATTCCGCTGGTTTATTTCAATTTGTTTTTGTTGGTCCCGAGATATGTTTTAAAATCAAAATATTGGCATTATACACTTTCTCTCATCCTTTCTTTGGCAGTCATTTATATCCTAAAAACAGGACTAACCTATTTTTTAATTTCTAAAAATATATGGCCGGAAGCAAATCGAGATTACGAAGCTTTTGAAATCAATCATATTATTGCTGTTTGCATTGGTGAATTGTATGTGCTAGCCATGGCATCGTCAGTTTACTTGACGCTTACTTGGCTCAAAGAAAGAGAACGAAATAGAATTCTTGAGGAAAATCAATTTAAAATAAAACTCAAATACTTAAAAACTCAAATTCAACCTCATTTTTTCTTCAATACGCTAAACAATCTTTACGCACTTTCCCTAGAATCTTCGGACAAAGTGCCCAATGTTATCATAAAATTATCCCAATTAATGGAATATGTTTTGTACGATATTGAAGGCACCAAATTTGTTCCTCTAATAAAGGAGCTCGATTATATTCAAAATTATATCGAAATAGAAAAACTACGTTTTGAAAACGTACAAGTATATATCAATCTAGAAAACAATATAGAAAACGTCTTTGTCCCTCCGTTACTTTTGATTAATTTAATCGAAAACGCATTCAAACATGGTGGCGCCAATAATACTGACTTAAAAATTAAAATCAATTTCAAAATTATCAATGGAAATATGCTAGATTTTGAAATAATAAATAATTTTGTACATTCACAAAACGAAAACCATAAACACGGCATTGGTCTAACCAATACTAAAGAAAGATTGGAGTTGATTTTTAAAAACAAATATCAATTAAATCATCAAATCAAGTTTAATTTTTTTATAATTCGTTTACAAATTCCCATAAGCAATGAAGATTAAGTGTGTATTGATTGATGATGAACCATTAGCTAGTAAAGTAATACAAAACTACTTTGAAAACTTTCCCGAATTCGAAATCGTAAAAACATTTACCAATCCTATTGAAGCATTAGATTTCATAAACAATACTACCATTGATGCGCTTTTTCTAGACATCAACATGCCATTAATGTCAGGGTTTGAATTGATCCATTTGTATCATAATAAAAAAAATACAAAAATCATCATCACTTCAGCCTTTAGAGAGTTTGCTGCAGAAAGTTATGATTTAGATGTATTAGATTACCTAGTTAAACCCATTCCACTGCCAAGATTCATCAAATGCCTTTCGAAAATAACCAATGAATTTCAAAATAAAAACAGCCCAAAACATGACAACCATCGGGTTGAACCTCATATTTTTATCAAAGTAGATAAAAAAATGGTAAAAGTAAATATTGATGAAATTCTATTCGTTGAAGGCATGAAAGAATACATCAAGGTAGTTACCCAAGAAAAAACGTACATTACCCACAAATCACTCTCTTCACTAACTGATGAACTTCCAGAAGAGCGATTTATGCGTATTCATAAATCGTTCACAATTGCCATTGACAAAGTCAAAACACTTGAAGGCAATCGTATTCAAATTACTTCTTACACCATCCCAATTGGAAGAAACTTTAGCAAAGAAGTGAAAAATAGAATATTGGAATAAACCACCATCATTTGTGATCTACCTGCTCCTATTTTAATTGGTTTAACCAAAGAAAATACGTGTTATTGAAGAAAAAAGGTAGTTCATTTAAAAAAATGTAAAAAATAACCAAAAAATTTTTTTTTCGAAATCGTAAGAGATATATTTACGTCTAATACTTTGTTTAATTAAAAATAAAAATAAATACCTATGTCTAAGAATAAAAGTTATTTACTACCCATTGCAATGATGTTCTTTTTGTTTTTCATCATATCCTTTGTTACAGGCCTTCAAAACCCAATGGGAGGCATCTTAAAAGAACAATTTACTTTAAGTAATTTCGAATCCCAATTAGCCAATATGGCGGTTTTCCTTGCTTATCTTTTTATGGGAATACCCGCTGGTAAAATGATCGAAAAATTAGGGTATAAAAAGTCAGCGTTAATCTCATTAGTTATTGGATTTTCTGGTGTTTTAATTTTGTTTCTTGCTGGAAAAATAGAATCTTTCAATTTTTATTTATTTGGAGCATTTGTTTCAGGGTTTTCAATGTGTATCTTAAATGCAGTTGTAAATCCAATGCTATCCATTTTAGGTGACGAAAAAGGAGCCAATTCAAGACTTAACTTTGGAGGCGCACTAAACTCTTTAGGAGGAACATTAGCGCCAATTTTAGGAGGTGTGGTGGTTGGAAACATCCTTTCGCCAAAAATCTCCGATGCAAATCCTTTGTTATTTATGGCAATGGGAATTTTTGCTTTGGTATTCTTGGTTTTGTATAGCGTACAAATTCCAGAACCAGAAATTTCTGTTGCTGAAAAAGGAAATGAAAAAAATAGCCCTTTATCGTTTACGCACTTCAAAATGGGGTTAATTGCTATTTTCTTATACGTTGGAGTAGAAGTTTCGATCTCAAATACCACTTTGAATTACTTAATCAATGATCTGAAATTTGATAAAGGTGTTGCAGGATCTATTGTAGGATCTTATTGGTTACTTATGCTTGTAGGTCGTTTACTTGGAGGTGTTTTGGGTAAAAAATTCTCTAGTAAACAAATGTTGGTAACTGTATCTTCAGTAGCACTGCTTTTTGTGGTTTCCTCAATACTTATGGGTACAGGTACCTCTGCGTACATGCCTGCCTTTTCTGGCGAAACTTTATCTTTTAGTATGACTCAAGTTCCATTAAGTATTTTGCTTTTGGTACTTTGCGGATTATGCCTATCGGTTATGTGGCCTGGAATCTTCAATCTAGCCACTTCAGGTTTAGGAAAATACACAGCCCAAGGTTCTGGATTTTTTATGACAATGGTATTTGGTGGTGGTATTATTCCATTAGTACAAGCCTACGCAGTAGATGTTACAGGAAGTTTTCCTTCTAGCTACTGGATTGTTGTTTTAAGTTTAGTTTATATCTTATATTTTGCAGTTTCTGGATGCAAAAACATCAACAAAGATATTCCGGTTTAAAATTGATTGTACTAAGCGAAAAGTACATTACACTAAAAACTAAAAGAGCTCGAAAAAATTTCGAGCTCTTTTTTTTATAAAATATTCTAACAGTATTCTAATAGACCACTGGAGCAAAAACGGGGCGATCTCCTAATTTATCTCTTCCATTCAAGAAAGTCAATTCCATTATAAAGTTACACTGTACAATAGTACCGCCTAATCTTTCGACCAATTCACAAACCGCCTTAGCAGTGCCTCCTGTGGCCAAAACATCATCATGTATCAAAACCCTATCACCAGGCTGAATGGCGTCAGTATGGATCTCTAATGTATCCGTTCCATATTCCAAGTCATAAGAAGCCGAAATCGTATCAAAAGGCAGTTTATTGGGTTTACGAACCGGAACAAAACCAGCATTTAACTCTTGAGCAATTAAAGTACCAAAAAAGAAACCTCTACTTTCAACACCAACTACTTTATTTATTGCCTGATCTTTTAATGCCGCAACCAACACATCAAGGCATTTTTTACGAGCAATTGGATCAATTAACAACGGAGTTATGTCTTTAAATGAAATTCCTTCTTTTGGAAAGTCCTGAATATCACGAATATACTTTTTCATCGTATTTTTTTTTAATTTTTATACAAATTCATGCTTGCAATTTACACATTTATTCTTATATTTGCACCCGCAATCAGGTCATCAATCAAACATGATTAAATGACTAAAATGATTCAAAAGGCCTCGTGGCGCAACTGAATAGCGCATCTGATTACGGCTCAGAAGGTTACTGGTTTGAATCCAGTCGAGGTCACTAAAAAAAACGCAATTGTCTCTTGATAATTGCGTTTTTTGCTTTAAAACACTTCCTTTGTGCATGCCAAACTACAATCTAGATCAACATTACCAAAAAATCATTTATAACAGAGACGAATTAAATCACAATGAATTCGAATGTTGCACGTTTGAAAATTGTGATTTTACGGCTTGCAATTTTATGGATGTTACCTTTATTGATTGTGTGTTTACAAAGTGTAATTTTAATGGAGCACACATCAATCACGTGGCATTACGAACCGTTACTTTTAACCATTGTCAAATCAGAGAGGTTAATTTTGCAATGTGCAATAAACTAATTTTTGAAGTGCATTTTCAACATTGTGTATTGGACTTTTCAAAGTTTTACACTTTAAAACTAAAAGGAACCACTTTTATGAATTGTAGTTTAATTGCAGTAGATTTTATGGCAACTGACTTAACCGAAAGTATTTTTGATAATTGTGACCTGTACCGCGCCGAATTTGACAAAGCTATTGCCAACAAAGCGAATTTCAAAACAAGCTATAATTATACTATAGATCCTTCCAAAACCAAACTTAAAAAGGCAACTTTCAGTCTCAACGAAGTAAAAGGCTTACTTTTTAAACACGAAATTCTAGTAGATTAACTTTTTATTATTCGACCGTCTTGCATAGTTATTGTTCTATCTGAACGCTCTGCAAAATCATTATCATGCGTTACAATCAATAGCGTCTGTTTCTGCTCATGGGTCAATTGCTTAAAAATATCAAACACTAGGTCGCTGTTTTTTTTATCTAAATTTCCTGTAGGTTCATCTCCCATAATGATTAAAGGATCATTGATTAACGCTCTCGCTATAGCTACCCTTTGTTTTTGTCCACCGCTCAATTGATTCGGCAACTTCAAAGCATGTTCGTGCATGTCTAATGTTTTCAGATGCTCCATTGCACGATGCTCCACTTCCTTTTCAGAAAACTTAGCCAATTTCAATCCCGGAAGCATTACGTTTTTCAGCACATTATATTCATTGAGCAAATAATGAAATTGAAAAACAAAGCCGATTTTTTCATTGCGAATCAAAGCCAATTCTTTGTCGGATTTTCCAGTAATCAATTCATTATTCACAAACAATTGTCCATCATAATCTGTATCCATGGTCGAAAGCAAATACAACAACGTTGATTTCCCACAGCCTGATTTACCTACAATCGAAACAAACTCGCCATGATTGATACTCATATCGATTTCCTTCAACACTTGAAATTTTACAGGATCATAAAAATATTTACTCAATCCGATAGTTTGCAGTACTTTATTTTCCATTTTATTTTCCTCTAATAATTTCTACTGGATCTACTTTGCTGGCTTTTAAAGCAGGAAACAAACCTGCAATAGTCGTGGTGAACAACGCAAATACAATTCCGATGATATAATACAAAATATTGAAATTAATTGGATACGTTTTGACGGTTGGCAAAGCCGCAGTTTCAAAAGGAATCACATCAATAATTGAAGTAAAAATAAATCCAAAAATGAGACCAAAAATACCTCCAGCCAAACCAATAATTATAGATAACGAAACAAAAATCCACTTGACATCATTTCCTGAAAAGCCAGTCGCTTTCAAAATAGCAATACTGTCCATTTTCTCGTAAATCATCATGTTTAGAATATTGTAAATTCCAAAACCAGCCACTATCAACAATACAATTCCAACGGCATAGGAAATTATTGTTCGCACAGAACTTCCGGTCTCAAATTGTGAATTCGCCGTTTGATAATCGATAGTATCCAATTGATACGTCGCTTGCAATTCTTTGGCTACAAGGGGCGCCGAAGTCATATCAAACAATTTAATCTGAATATCCGTAATGTAATTTGTGGCTTCACCCAACATTTTTTGAGCCGTATCTAAAGAAGTATAAGACATAGTATCGTCTATTTCTGCAATACCAATTTGAGAAATCCCGACTACTTTTAAGGTTGCCAAATTCCCTTTGGATGTAGTAACTTTGATTCGGTCTCCAACAATTAATAGCATTTTATCCGCCAATCCTTTACCAATAATAATGCTATTGTTTTGCACCAAATCGGTTATCTTTCCTTCGATGATATAATCGCTGGTTTGAAACAATCTTTCTTCCGCCAAAATAGCTATCCCATTCACCACTCCAGAAATCTCAATAGTTCCCGAATTAAAAAAAACAGGAGCCACTACCTTTGGAGCAACATCAATGATTCGTTTGTCGTCCTTAAGAGCTTTAATAATTGGAATTCCGTTATATATTGATTTCCCTCTATCTTTAGGTTTGACCGAACGGATAAAGTTGGTAGTATTTTTATAATGATTTGATAAATCAATCGGTTGATTAGCCGTAGGTTTTATTTCGTTATACAAGCGAACATGAGGTGTTCTATTTAGCATCAATCCATCTAATAAATCATTGAGTCCATTCATAAAACTGACCAATGAAATAAACATAGCGATACTAAAGGTAACCCCAATTGCTGCCACAATGGTTTGTTTTAAGCGGGCACGCAACAAATGCAAAGCGATGTTTAAGATAAGTTTGTAGTTCATTAGTTCGGTTTATAAAGCGTTTCGTTGGCTTGTAATCCATCTAAAATCTCTACTTTTTTGTAATCACTTAAGCCGACTTTTACTTTTCGTTTTTCATCTTTATTCACTAAAACATACGTACCTTCTATTAGATACTCTTTCGGAATAGTGAGTGCCTTTTTTTTGGTTTGAATAACGATATTTGCTTCAGCTGTTAAATTAGGATACAACTTGGGCGGAGCTTTTATGAACTGCGCTTCTATCTTGAACGTTCTCGAACGCTCATCCATTATGGGATAAATTTTTGAAACTACTGCATCAAAAACAGTTCCTTTATAGCTATCCATAGTAACAACGATATTTTGTCCCAACACCACTCGAACCATATCGTTTTCATCCACATCTAATTCAAGAATAAAAGTATTGCTTTTCCCAATCGTAGCAATCGGTGTTTGGGGTGTCACCAAAGTTCCTTCTTTAACCGGCAAGTCGAACAATTGACCGTCAAATTCACTTTTTACAGCAAAATCACTTTGACTTTTTTGGCTAATTTTTAAATTGATAGCATTTTTACTTTGGTCATTTTGCAATTGACTTTTGAATTGTGCCAATTGTTTTTGAGCCATTTCAAAATTACTTTTCGAGCTTTTATAGGTTTGCACTACCCTATCAAAATCAATTTGAGAAATTCCTTCATACAGCAATGCTTTTTGATTCCTGTGATAAATAGATTCATCCAAAAGTAGTTTGTCTTTCGCCGCCAAAACTTTCAACTCTAATTCGGCAATTTTATCTTGAATGTAACGACTATCTTTTTTGCTCAATTCATACGCCAATAAAGCGTTTTGAGTATTCAAATCAGCTTTGTCGCTATCTAACTCAAACAATAATTGTCCTTTGCTGATTTTTTGACCAACTACCACTTTTGTTTTTTTCAAAATTCCACTTACTGTAGGATAAACAATGTATTGGTCCTTGGCTTTTATTACGCCAGAAGCATAAACACTTTCGGTAATATCGCTTATGGTAGGTTGAATTTCTTGAGATTCTTTTTTGGAACAATTTACGAGAAGTATCGAAAAAAAGGACACTACTACAACTACTTGTGAACGCATGGTATTTTGTTTATTAAGAAGAAAGTTACCCTATAAATATAAGGTTTTCTAGGTAGTATTTTATTATAATATAAAACAAATTAGTGATAAAAACTCCTTCTATATGGCTCGCTCCATCACATAATCTTCCATCAAGTAACCATGTTCTAGCTCGATATTTACCTCACTAATGATAGAAAAACCCATTCTTTCATAAAAAGCAATCGCTTTATTAAAGCGATTGACATTCAGACACAAGGTAAGAGAACCTTGCTTTCTCGCTTCAGTGGCGATATAATCTATAAGTACTTTACCTACTCCTTTACATTGGGCGGAAGGAAGTATATAAATTTTATGAATTTTAGTTTGTTTTTGATGGTCGTAATTCCATTCAAAAGAAGCAAAACCTAAGGTTTGATTTCCTTCATTTGCCAAAACAAAATGATGTCCTCTTTGTGACACACTTTCCTTTAATGCTGTATCATTATAAAAGGCACCCAACATATAATCTAACTGAGATTTTGACAAAATTTCACCATAAGCTATTGGCCATGTTTCGTAGGCAATAGAACGTATCGTAGCAAAATCGGTTGCTGTTGCTGGGAGAACTGTAATCATAAACGAGTAAATTGGAATTAGACTTAAAAATGGCTGCTATTATTTAAAAATTAACCATGAATGGTTTCGTTCTTTCCATAATTTGAGATGACAGATTCTTCAAAAGCCAACCATTCTCTCCAACGTTTCTCAACATCAATTCCGACTCCGTATTTTCTAGCATAGGTAATAAAAGTAGTGTAATGTCCCGCTTCACTTTCCATCAAATCACGATAAAAAGAAGCTAATTCTTCGTCTTGAATGTTTTCTGAAAGCACTTTAAATCGCTCACAGCTTCTTGCTTCAATCATGGCAGAAAACAATAATCGCTCGACTAAACCAGAAACGCGACTACCATCTATGCTCTTTTTCATGTAAGCATACAGTTCATTAACATAATCATCCTTGCGCTCTCTACCTAGTTTTAATCCTCTTTTAATGATAATGTTATGGACTTGCTCAAAGTGGTCAATTTCTTCTTTGGCTAATGCTAATAAGTCTTGAACCAAATCTTGATGCTCAGAGTTATTCGTTATAATCGTAATAGCATTTGTAGCCGCTTTTTGCTCGCACCAAGCATGATCCGTTAAAATTTCTTCAATATTTTTCTCAACAATATTTACCCATCTCGGGTCAGTTGGTAATTGTAAACGTAATACTCCCATTATTTTATAAATTAAAAGTTTAAAAATTGTTTAAAGAGTTAAAAGTTGTATTAAAAATGAAAAAAAGTTTAAAGTTTTGAAATGCTTTTAAACATCAACAAAACCTTAAACCTTTAAATTTTAAATTTTTAAACAAAAATTTAGAATACAAAAATTGCTCTTTCACTCATCATTTCATTGACTTGAGCAGCCACTTCTTCTATAACATCCTCGTTTGTATGATCCATTAATACTTTATCAATCATAGCAACAATAGTTTCCATATCTTCTTCAACTAAACCACGAGTTGTAATAGCTGCAGTACCTACACGGATACCTGAAGTTACAAAAGGAGATTTATCATCAAATGGAACCATATTTTTATTAACGGTTATTTCAGCTTTTACTAATGCATTTTCTGCGTCTTTTCCTGAAATATTTTTATTTCTTAAGTCAATCAACATCATGTGATTGTCTGTTCCTCCAGAAATGATTTCGTATCCTCTAGCAACAAATGCCTCAGCCATAGCTTTTGCATTTTTCTGCAATTGCATAGCATAAGTAAAGAACTCATCTTGTAAAGCTTCACCAAATGCAACTGCTTTAGCAGCAATAATATGCATTAATGGTCCACCTTGATTACCAGGAAAAACAGCTAAGTCTAATAATGAAGACATCATACGAATTTCACCTTTTGGTGTTTTGTGTCCCCAAGGGTTTTCGAAATCTTTACCCATCATAATCAAACCACCACGTGGTCCACGAAGTGTTTTGTGAGTAGTCGTTGTTACAATATGACAATGAGGAATAGGATCATTCATTAAACCTTTAGCAATCAAACCAGCAGGATGAGAAATATCAGCCATCAAAATTGCACCAACACTATCAGCAATTTGTCTAAAACGAGCAAAATCCATATCACGAGAATAAGCAGATGCTCCAGCGATGATTAATTTAGGCTGCTCTTTCGTAGCAATTTCTTGAATTTTATCGTAATTCAAACGACCAGTTTCCTTATCTACCCCATAAAAAACTGGATTGTACAAACGTCCAGAGAAATTTACTGGAGAACCATGTGTTAAATGCCCACCATGAGACAAATCAAAACCTAAAATTGTATCTCCAGGTTTCAAACAAGCATGATACACTGCTGTATTGGCTTGAGAGCCTGAGTGAGGTTGAACATTAGCATATTCAGCACCAAACAAAGCTTTTGCTCTATCGATAGCAATTTGCTCCACAACATCTACTACTTCACAACCACCGTAGTATCTTTTGCCAGGATATCCTTCTGCATATTTATTGGTTAAAACAGAACCTGCTGCCTCTAAAACTTCATCACTTACGAAGTTTTCTGAAGCAATTAGCTCTAATCCGTGTATTTGTCTCTCTTGTTCTTCAAGAATTAGGTCAAAAATTTGTTCGTCGCGTTGCATTTTTTTGTTTTTCGTTAATTATGGCGCAAAAATACAAAAAAACGTTTGGTTACATCTTAGATTATAATATATTTGGTGTGTAATTTTCAACAAATAATTAACACATTATGCCAATACTAGCAAATAACCCAAATAGAAAATCATGGCTTGAAGTTGCTTCAGATAGTGATTTTCCCATTCAAAACATTCCATTTGGAGTGTTTCTTACCAAAGAGAATATCGTAACTGTGGGTACGCGTATTGGTAATTACGCCATTGATTTAGGCGCTTTACAACAACTCAATTATTTTGAAGGTATCGAATTAACTGACGATATGTTCATGCAAGATACACTGAACGATTTTATCTCTGATGGAAAAAAAACATGGCGTTTAGTTCGTAACAGAATTGCAGAGATTTTTGACGCAACCAATCCTAAATTACGCGATAACGAAAAACATAAAGACATCGTTATTTTTAATGTTGATGAAGTTGAAATGCAGCTCCCTGTATTAATTGGTGATTATACCGATTTCTATTCTAGCAAAGAACACGCCACCAATGTAGGCAAAATGTTTCGTGACCCAGAAAATGCTTTACTTCCAAATTGGCTACACATACCAGTAGGATATCACGGTAGAAGTTCAACCATTATTCCTTCTGGCATTCCAGTACATCGCCCCATGGGACAAACTTTACCAAATGGCGAAACAACACCTGTATTTGGCCCTTCTCGTTTGGTAGATTTTGAATTAGAGACCGCTTTTATCACCACAGATGCCAATATCATGGGTGAAAACATCCCTGTTTATGAAGCCGAAGACTATATTTTCGGAATGGTTTTGCTAAACGACTGGAGCGCTAGAGACATTCAAAAATGGGAATATGTTCCATTAGGCCCTTTTCTAGCTAAGAATTTTGCTTCCTCCATATCACCTTGGATCATCACTCTTGATGCTTTGGAACCTTTTAGAACCAAAGGCCCAAAACAAAGTCCAGCGCCACTTCCCTATTTACAATCAAAAGGGAAACATGCTTTCGATATCAACCTTGAAGTTTCAATAACACCCAAAAATGGAGTGCCAAATATAGTTTCACACACTAATTTCAAATACATGTATTGGTCAATGTGCCAGCAACTAGCACATCATACATCTAATGGTTGTAGAGTTAATTCTGGGGACATGATGGGATCAGGAACCATCTCTGGACCAACTCCTGATAGTTTTGGTTCCATGCTTGAATTGACTTGGGGAGGAAAAGATCCTATCCAGATGAATGATGGAAGCGAAAGAAAATTTATCAATGATTTTGACACAGTAACAATCAAAGGATACAGTAAAAACAATGAAGTCCGAATAGGCTTTGGAGAAGTTTCCAACCAATTGCTACCTCCATTTGTTCGTAAATAATTGAATGTTATTTCAAAATATTAAATCCGTCAAAATTACTTGTCGGATTTTTTTTTGGCATTATCTTTGGCCTGTCCAAAAACAACAAAATCAAACCTTAACCTTTTGAAATTTCATTTAAGCATGAAGAAAATTACTCTTTTTATCGCACTAGTTGCGTTCGTCGCGAGCTGTGGCGTAAAACAAACCCAACAGCTAGTAAACACTGGCAATTATGACGAAGCTATCAATAACGCCTTATCCAACTTAAGAACCAACAAAGACAAAAAAGGGAAACAAGATTACATCTACCTACTCGAAGAAGCCTTTGCAAAAGCAAAAGAAAGAGATTTGAACAACATTCAGATGCTAAACATTGAATCAAATCCGAATCAAATCGAAAAATTGTACAACTACTACGTTCAATTAAACGATCGACAAGAAAAAATAAAACCCGTACTTCCTTTGTTTTTAATAAAAGAAGGTCGCAATGCTATTTTTCCTTTTGACAATTACAACAATCAAATTGTTTCGAGTAAAAATGCTTTAGCTGAATATTTATACAAAAAAGCGCTACAATTGATAAAAACCAATACCAAAGCGAACTTCAGAAACGCTTTTGAAGAATTGACCTATCTCAACAAAATTAGCCCTAATTACAGAGAAGTAAATCGATTATTAGACGAAGCCAAATTCAAAGGAACCGATTTTGTTTTGGTAAAAACGAAAAACGAAACCAACATGGTAATCCCAGAGCAGTTGCAGACCGATTTGCTGGACTTTAGTACTTACCAATTAAATAATCCTTGGATTGTGTATCACAGCACACCACAAAAAGGAAACAAATATGACTACAGTATGAATATTCTTTTCAGAAATATTTCCGTATCGCCTGAACAAATAAAAGAACGTGAATTTGTAAAAGAACGCGATATAAAAGACGGTTATAAGAAAGTAGTCGATGCCAACGGAAAAGTGGTACTAGACGACAAAGGAAAAGAAGTTTTGGTGGACAACCTTAGGAAAGTCTCAATACAGATTTATGAATTTCGTCAATTTAAATCCTGTCAAGTGACCGCAAAAGTTGACTTTATCAACACCAAAAACAATCAATTGATGCAGTCTTACCCTATCACAAGCGAGTTTGTTTTCGAAAATATTTATGCTACTTACAAAGGAGACAGAAGAGCTACGGATGAAAATTACTTCGCCACATTTGATCGTAGAGCCGTTGCTTTTCCATCAACAGAGCAAATGATCTTCGATACAGGAGAAGATTTAAAGTCAAAAATCAAAAATGTAATGAATACCAACCGCTTCGAGTAAAAAAGAAGCTATCCATAAAAAACAATTATTCCCCTTATCGGGCTAAAAAAAGTGATTTTGACTTTCAAAATCACTTTTTTTGCTTTTAAAAATAAATTTTATTTAATTTTAACAATTTAAAATAAAATTTGATTTTTTATAAAAATTATTATCGTAAATTTGCACCGATGAAAAAAACAAGTTTACATATAACTTCTATCTACCGGATAAACTTACTTTGCGCTTCTCCCGAGGTGCGGATGCTATAGCCTACAGTTTCCAAATAAGACTTTCTTACCTTTTATCCTTTCATTACTACCCCATTTGTCATATTTTTTTATTTCAAAATGGAAAAACAACAAAAACCAATTCTAACTACTAAGTAATTGTTATTAAAATAATTACAATAAAATAGTTGAAAATTTTATAGTACTTTTAATAGCACATTGACTATGATTGCATTACAAAAAAAAAGAAAACAATTATTTAACCATAATTCGAATCCAGAAATGAATATTTCTATAGTAGTAGCACAAAAAGAACACTATGTATTTGCTGAAGAAATTTGTGATACCATCGAAACCTCGGCCTTACTAAGAGGAACGGGAATAGCCAAAAGAACCCCAGAATACATCCAAAAGAAAATGGAAACCGAAAATGCGGTTATCGCCATAATCGATGGAAAATTCGCCGGTTTTTGTTATATCGAATCTTGGCAACACGGACAATTCGTAGCCCATTCAGGTTTGATTGTACACCCAGACTTTAGAAATTTAGGATTAGCCAAAAAAATCAAAACATTCGTTTTTGAGTATTCACAACAAAAATACCCAGAAGCCAAAGTTTTCGGTATCACGACTGGATTAGCAGTAATGAAAATCAATTCCGATTTAGGATACAAACCTGTTCCCTTTTCTCAATTGACTACCGACCCTACTTTCTGGAAAGGTTGTCAAACTTGCACCAATTTTGAAATTCTAAAAAGCAAAGACTACAAAATGTGTTTGTGCACAGGAATGCTGTATGACCCCAAAGAAAAACAAAAAAATCCACCCAAACACCCTTTCAATGTCCGGATTTGGAATCGTTTAAAAGAAATCAAACAAGCCCTTTTCTTAAAAAAATAATAGTTCAAAAAATAAAAAACAACGTTTTGTCAGACACAAAACATCAAAAGATATACAATGGAAAATAAAAAAGTAGTATTAGCCTATAGCGGAGGATTAGACACTTCCTATTGTTTAAAATATTTAAAAAACGAAAAAGGATTCGAAGTACATACCGTATTAATTAACACGGGTGGATTTGATGATGCTGAGCTAAAAGCCATCGAAGACAGAGCTTACGAATTAGGAAGCGCCAAACACGCCAACCTTACTATTCTAGACAAATATTATGACAAAGCCATCAAATATTTGATTTATGGGAATGTCTTAAAAAACAACACCTATCCGTTATCAGTTAGTGCTGAGCGTGTTTTTCAAGCTATCGAAGCCATAAAATACGCCAAATCTGTTGGAGCCACAGCCATTGCACACGGAAGCACCGGTGCAGGAAATGACCAAATTCGTTTTGATTTAATTTTCCAAACCATCGCTCCCGAAATAGAAATCATCACTCCTATCCGTGATTTAAAACTATCTCGTCAGGAAGAAGTAGACTATTTAGCCAAAAACGGCGTGCATTATTCTTGGGAAAAAGCACAATATTCTATCAACAAAGGCCTTTGGGGAACCAGTGTGGGCGGAAAAGAAACCTTAACTTCAGGACAACCTTTACCAAGTGAGGCTTACCCTTCGCAATTGCAAAAAGAAGGAGAAGAGAAAGTAACTTTAGAATTCCAAAAAGGGGAATTGGTTGCGATAAATGGCAAAGCAGATAAACCTTCTAATAATATTGTGGCCTTAGAAAAATTGGCTAGCGCTTACGCCATCGGGAGAGACATTCACGTGGGCGACACCATTATCGGTATCAAAGGAAGAGTTGGTTTTGAGGCCGCAGCCCCATTAATCATCATCAAAGCACACCATTTGTTAGAAAAACATACACTCGGCAAATGGCAACAATACTGGAAAGAACAACTGGGCAATTGGTACGGGATGCTATTCCACGAAGGACAATTTTTAGACCCAGTGATGCGCAATATCGAAACGTTCTTAGAAGACACGCAAAAAACAGTCAACGGAACCGTAACGGTCTCTTTAAAACCGTATCATTTCAGCTTAGACGGCATCGAATCACCAAACGATTTAATGAACACCGGCTTCGGTCAATACGGCGAAATGAACAATGCTTGGACCTCTGACGATGCCAAAGGATTCATCAAAATTCTTGGCAATGCGCAAAACATATTTTCATCTGTGAATCAAGAAACTTACGAATAGTATAATTACTGATTAGGATCGAAAGTTCAGGCATTTTTGGAGACATTAGTTCCCGCTATCCGTTGCAATCTTTGTAGGCTGAACCCCAGCCCACAAAGGATTTCCACTACTATCGGGGCTAAAAGAGAAAAAACGGGAACTTTTGAATAACAAACTTACATTTTAAAAACAAACCCTTAGCGCTTTGGCGTCTTTGCGGTGAAACAAAATAAAAATTATGATTACTATTGGAATTATTGGCGGTTCGGGTTATACGGCTGGCGAACTCATCAGAATCTTGATGTTTCATCCCAACGCCAAACTCGACTTTGTGTACAGCACCACCAATGCGGGAAAACCCCTTTCGGTAGCGCATCAAGATGTGTTGGGCGACATCGAAATGAATTTTACGGACACTATCAACCCTAATGTAAACGTTCTATTTCTGTGTCTAGGTCACGGAAAATCCAAAGCCTTTTTATCCGAAAATACATTTGCCAGCCATACCAAAATCATTGATTTAGGCAACGATTTCAGGTTGGAAAAAGACGAAGTGTTTGAGGGCAAAAAATTCATATACGGCTTACCAGAACTGAACAAAAAAGCCATTAAAAATGGACAATTCATTGCCAATCCGGGATGTTTTGCCACCGCGATTCAATTGGCTTTATTGCCTTTGGCGGAAGCCAAATCACTCAACAGCGATGTGCACATCAATGCCACAACCGGAAGTACAGGAGCTGGAGTGAGTCTTTCAGAAACCTCACACTTTAGTTGGAGAAACAACAATATGTCACATTACAAAGCTTTTGAACACCAACATTTGGGAGAAATTGGCGAAAGTTTGCACCAATTACAGGAAGATTTCAAAAACGAATTGATTTTTATTCCTAATCGAGGTGATTTTCCAAGAGGAATTTTTGCCACCTTGTATACCCATTGTGAGGAAAGCTTAGAAGATGTTGTGGCCAAATATGAAGCTTTTTACAAAAACGAACCATTTGTAACTGTTACCACTACCAACATTAATTTAAAACAAGTGGTTCAAACCAATAAATGCATCATTAGTTTGATGAAAAAAGGCAACCGAATTTTGATTACTTCGGTTATTGATAACTTAGTCAAAGGCGCCTCAGGTCAAGCCATTCAGAATATGAACTTGCTCTTTGGACTAGACGAAAGTACCGGATTGCATTTGAAACCAAGTGGATTTTAAAAAAATTGTTTCAAGTTTAAAAGTTTAAAGTTGCTCGTGTAACCTTAAACCTTAAACTTTAAACCATAAACAAAAAACAACAATGAACCTATTCGACGTTTACCCATTATACAACATCACACCAGTAAAAGCAGTAGACTGCACCATTACAGATGAAAACGGTGTGGAA
The DNA here is from genome assembly GCF_000611675.1 of Flavobacterium succinicans LMG 10402. Taxonomy (GTDB): domain Bacteria; phylum Bacteroidota; class Bacteroidia; order Flavobacteriales; family Flavobacteriaceae; genus Flavobacterium; species Flavobacterium succinicans. The sequence continues at coordinate 22,628 of NZ_JATV01000005.1, forward strand.
TATTTAGATTTATACAGCGGTCACGGAGTCATCTCCATTGGGCACACACAACCGCATTATGTGACGAAAGTAAAAGAACAATTGGACAATATTGGATTTTATTCTAACGCCATCCAAAATCCATTACAAGTAGAATTAGCCCAAAAATTAGGTGAATTATCAGGCTATGATGATTACTCTTTGTTTTTATGCAGCTCAGGAGCCGAAGCCAATGAAAACGCACTAAAATTAGCCTCTTTCCACAACGGAAAATCGAGAGTGATTGCTTTTGACAACTCTTTTCACGGAAGAACATCAGCAGCAGTTGCGGTAACGGACAACAAAAAAATTGTAGCGCCCATTAATGCTCAACAAGTGGTTACTTTTTTACCACTAAACCAAATTGATTTGGTAGAAACCGAATTACAAAAAGGCGATGTCTGCACCGTGATTATTGAAGGGATTCAAGGTGTGGGAGGTTTAGATGAAGGCACAACTGAATTTTTTCAAGCCTTAGAAAAACTGTGCAAACAATACGAAGCAGTTTTGATTCTAGACGAGGTACAATCGGGTTATGGCAGAAGCGGGAAGTTTTTTGCGCATCAGTACCATAACATCAAAGCGGATATCATTTGTTTGGCCAAAGGAATGGGCAACGGTTTCCCGATTGGAGGAATTTTGATTGCTCCACATTTTAAAGCGAGTTATGGCTTGCTAGGCACTACTTTTGGTGGAAGTCATTTGGCTTGTGCCGCTGGAATTGCCGTTTTGGATGTAATCAAGAGCGAGAAGTTAATGGATAATGTAAACGCCGTTAGCGAGTATTTTATGAAAGCCATCCAACAAGTGCCTGAAATCATCAAAGTGAAAGGAAAAGGATTGATGCTAGGCGTAGAATTTGATTTTGACGTGAGCGCCTTACGCAAGAAAATGATTGTAGAAAAACATATTTTTACAGGAAGTGCCAACAATAAAAACTTATTGAGAATTTTACCGCCTTTGACCATTACCACAGCCGCAATTGATACCTTTATCGTTGCCTTGAAAGAGTCGTTGGCTGAATTGAAATAAGAAACTGCGTGAGTATTCCTTGCCAGTCCGCTGCGTGAGGAATAGTCCTGATTTTTTCATCGGGAAGCGGGAAAACCGACCTACTGAGCCTGTCGAAGTATCGGGTGGGGCACGCTCAAAAAATTAACTAACCAAAAACTATGAATACACTACTAACCATCGAAAAGAGAAACGCCGTTTTAACCACGATGACGGCTTTGCTAGCGCAGGAACGAACGGCGTTGAAAAGTAGTAACCAACAAGATTTAGCCAATTATTCCGGAGAAGATTTGGCAATGGAAAAACGTTTGTTGGTCGATGATGCTAAAATTGACAGTATGATTTTGTCCTTACAACAATTGGCCAGTCAAGAAGACCCTGTGGGAAAAATTCGCTTCGAATTTGTTCACGATAATGGTCTTAAAATTTATAATAAGACTGCTGCATTTGGCACTATTTTAATTATTTATGAGTCTCGACCTGATGTAACAGTTGAAGCGGGTGGTATTGCTTTTAAGTCAGGAAATAAAATCCTTTTGAAAGGCGGCAAAGAATCATTATTGTCGAATCAAAAGATTGTAAGTCTTTGGCATCAAGCTTTGGAAAACAATGGTGTAGCAACGGATTGGGTAGAATACCTGAATTACGATAGAGCACAAACCCAAGCTTTTTTGGAAAAACCAACTCAAAAGGTCGATTTGATTGTGCCTCGTGGAGGAGAAAAACTAATTGAATTCACCAAAAAACACGCTACTTGTCCGGTGATTGTAAGTGGACGCGGTAATAATTTTGTGTACGTAAACGCCGATGCCGACTTAGATAAAGCAATGTCAGTTATTATTAACGCAAAAACCTCAAATATATCTGTTTGCAATGCTTTAGATAAAGTATTAATTGATATAAATTTACCGAATTGGGAAGTCTTTGCTAACCAATTAATTCGTGCTTTGCAGGAACGAAAAGTGACTGTTTTGGGAGATGCCACAATTGCCAAAACAACTCATATCCCTCAAATTGATTCAGACGAGATTTGGTATGAAGAATTTTTGGATTATAAAATTGTACTTGGCATTGTTTCTTCTAATCAAGAAGCAATAGCTAAAATCAATAAATATTGCGGAGGTCACTCAGCTGCTATCATCACCGAAAGTGAAACTACAGCCCAAGAATTTATGGATAACGTTGATGCTTCATCCGTTTACCATAATGCTTCGACTCGTTTTACCGACGGAGGGCAATTTGGTTTAGGCGGAGAATTAGCCATCAGCACAGACAAATTACACCAACGCGGCCCAATTGGTTTACAACATTTGGTCACCAACAAATGGTATATTTACGGAGAAGGACAGATTCGGTAGGGACAAGTCGCGACTTGTCCCTACATATCCCAACCCAATGCACAATCTGTTTGTAAAAAAATATAAAATGACAAAAAAAAGAATATTATTAAAATTAGGCAGCAATACCTTAACCAAGGAAACCAATCATATCTCGAGAGGAAAGATTGAGGATATTGGAATGCAAATTGCCGCGCTACAAGACCAATACGAATTCATTATTGTAAGTTCTGGGGCGATTGCCGCTGCCAAACAATTTGTTAAGCTAGACAATAATGACCAAGAAGTCTTTGTAAAACAAGCCTTAGCATCTATTGGGCAACCCCATTTGATGCGTATTTATCACGAAAATTTCAGTGATTTAGGATTGCATATTTCACAATGCCTACTCTCCTATTCTGATTTTGAGAAAGAACAATCCAAAGTCAATATCGTGAATACCATCAATGTTTTGGTCAAAAACAATTACATTCCCATCATCAATGAAAATGACACGGTGGCCACTGACGAAATCAAGTTTGGCGATAACGATAAATTAGCCGCTTTGGCAGCCGTATTGTTAGATGTAGATATTTTGATTATTGCTACCAATACGAATGGTATTTACACCAAAGCGTCTATTAACGATGCACTTCCATCAACGATTGAACTAGTAACCGATTTGTCTTTACTAGAAAAAGAAATAGGCGATAAAAAATCGTCTCACGGAACTGGAGGAATGCAATCTAAAATAGAATCGGCAGCCATTGCCAAAAAAGCCAATATTGAGACTTGGATTGTGAATGGCCTAGAAGATGATTTTATGCGGAAAGCGCTGCGGAATGAAATCCCTTTCACTAAAATTATTTAACTTAGAGCCACTAAAAATCACAAACTACAAATCCGCTTATTCAGCATTCTAATAAAGATAAAGCTATGAATTACACCTCAATAAAAGAAATCGATTCCCTAAAGAAATGGGTAAAACAAGCCCTTAAAATAAAGAAAGACCCATTAAAAAATCAAAGATTGGGTAAAGACAAAACATTGGTTATGCTCTTTTTCAATCCAAGTTTGAGAACGCGTTTGAGTACTCAAAAAGCAGCCATCAATCTAGGAATGAATGTGATGGTGATGAACTTTGGTACTGAAGGATGGACTTTGGAGTTCGAAGACGGCACAATTATGAATCAAGGTGCCTCAGAACACATTAAAGAAGCCGCCGAAGTCGTTTCACAATATTGTGATATTATTGCCATCAGAGCTTTTGCGGGACTAACGGATAAAGAAAAAGATAATGCAGAAACTGTGTTGAATGGTTTTGTAAAATATGCCACTGTGCCAATTGTCAATATGGAAAGCGCAACAGGTCATCCGCTACAATCCTTGGCCGATGCGATTACAATGGCCGAATTCAAAACCAAACACAAACCTAAAGTAGTGCTGACTTGGGCGCCACATCCAAAAGCATTACCTCAAGCTGTGGCCAATTCGTTTGTAGAAATGATGCAACTGCAAAGAGATATGGATTTTGTAATTACGCATCCAGAAGGGTATGAATTGAATCCTGAAATCACCAAGGATTCGGTAATAGAATACAATCAGAATAAAGCTTTTGAAAATGCTGATTTTATTTATGCCAAAAACTGGAGCAATTACAACGACTACGGGAAAGTGACCAATACAGATGAAAATTGGACCGTTACCGCCGATAAAATGAAGTTGACGAACAATGCCAAATTTATGCATTGTCTTCCGGTGCGTCGCAATGTTATTGTAGCCGATGAAGTGATTGATAGCGAAAACTCCATTGTGATTCAGCAAGCCCATAACAGAACCTATTCGGCACAATTGGTTTTACAAAAAATACTGAAAAGATTACCTAATAAAACCAAAAGTTTAGAGTATTAATTCAAAAGAATGGAACAACTAACAATAGTAAAAATCGGTGGTAATATTATAGATAATCCAGCCGAGCTAGAACAGTTCATTGCCGATTTTTCAAAAATTGAAGGCTATAAAGTGTTGGTGCACGGCGGTGGAAAATCAGCTACCAAAATGGCAAAAAGTATTGGTTTAGTCCCCCAAATGATAGATGGAAGACGCATCACCGACCAGCCTATGCTAGACGTTGTCGTGATGATTTATGCGGGCGAAATCAACAAAAATATCGTAGCACAATTACACGCAAATGGAACTAATGCAATGGGCTTTTCTGGGGCGGATGGCAATTTGATTCAGTCCACCAAAAGAAATCATCCCACGATTGATTACGGTTTTGTGGGCGATGTACAAAAAGTAAACACCTCTTTGTTAGAAACATTGCTAAAAAACGAGATAACACCGGTTTTTTGCGCTATTACACACGATAAACAAGGACAATTATTGAATACGAATGCTGATACGATTGCTAGTGAATTGGCCATTGCATTGTCGGAAGTTTTTAAAGTAACTTTGACGTATTGCTTCGAAAAATCGGGAGTTTTGTATGATGCAGAAGACGACACTTCTGTTATCGAAAACATCAATAAAGAACTGTATGACCGATTAAAAACAGAAGGCGCCATACATTCAGGGATGATTCCAAAACTAGACAATTGCTTTAACAGCTTGTCCAAAGGCGTTCATAAAATAAAAATTGGACATCACAAATTATTGAAAGACAACAACGCACTTTGTACCAGTATAACATTATAGATTACTAACAACCCTTTCAGAATTCAAAACTCTGAAAGGGTTAAATTAAAAATTTTGAAAACCATTACAACCCTTACACAAGAAGCCATCGCCTTACTAAAAGCATTGATTGCGACTCCTTCCTTTTCTAGTGAAGAGGAACAAACTGCGCTTTTAATTGAACAATGGTTCCAGCAAAATAACATTCCCTTTGAGCGGGAAAACAATAATATTTGGGCGTATAACCAACACTTTGATGCAGCTAAACCCACTCTTTTACTCAACTCCCATCACGATACGGTAAAACCCAACCAAGGCTATACCAATAATCCTTTTGAACCTATCGAAAAAGACGGGAAGTTATTTGGTCTCGGCAGTAACGATGCTGGAGGTTGTTTAGTGGCTTTATTGGCCACTTTTGTTCATTTTTATGCTCAAGAAAATTTGCCTTACAATTTGGTTATGGTCGCTTCTGCAGAAGAAGAAAGCAGTGGCAAAAACGGATTGAATAGCGTACTAAAACATTTACCAGAAATTGATTGTGCCATCGTGGGCGAACCTACATTAATGCAACTGGCCATTGCCGAAAAAGGACTCTTGGTTTTAGATGTAGTCGTAAAAGGTACCGCAAGCCACGCAGCACATCATAATCCTGACAATCCTATTTACAATGCGATGCCTATCATCAGTTGGTTAAACAGTTACCAATTCGAAAAAGTATCAGAAGTTTTAGGACCTGTAAAAATGACGGTAACCCAAATCAACGCAGGAAAACAACACAATGTAGTACCTGCTGAATGCCATTTGGTAGTCGATATTCGAGTAAATGATTGTTATACCAATGCGGAGATATTAGATACGGTTCGTCAACAAGTGAAAGCTGAGATTACACCGCGTTCTATGCATCTCAATGCTTCTTCTATTCCTCTTTCACACGGATTAGTACAAGCAGGAATCGCGTTAAGCCGCACCACCTATGGCTCTCCTACGCTTTCGGACCAATCGGTGTTGAGTTGCCAGTCGCTAAAACTTGGCCCGGGAGAAACCCTGAGGTCACACTCGGCAGACGAATTTATCTACATCAATGAAATCGAAGAAGGAATTGAATTGTACATTAAAATATTGACAGATTTTTTAAAAAATTAATTGTAGGGACAGGTCGCGACCTGTCCCTACAATTCAAAAAATAAAATAATATGAAACTCTGGGAAAAAGGAATACCAACCGACAAACAAATCGAACATTTTACGGTAGGAAATGACCGTGAATTAGATTTGGTTTTGGCCAAATACGATGCTTTAGGCTCTATCGCTCACGCTAAAATGTTGGCTCAAATAGGATTATTGGAACCAGCAGAAGCTGATGACTTAGTTTTGGCCTTACAAGATATAATTACAACTATCGAAAAAGGAGATTTCGAAATCGAAGACAGTTTTGAAGACGTACATTCCAAAATCGAGTATTTATTGACCGAAAAACTAGGCGACGCTGGTAAAAAAATACACACGGCACGTTCTCGAAACGACCAAGTGTTAGTGGATGTCAATTTATATTTGAAAGACGTTGTCATAGCACTCAAAGAACAAGTAAAAACGCTATTCGATTTGTTGATGGAATCCGCTGAACAGTATCAAAATGTACTATTACCTGGCTATACGCATTTGCAAATTGCTATGCCATCTTCCTTTGGTATGTGGTTTTCTGCTTATGCCGAAACCTTGATAGACGATATCACGATGTTGAATGCTGCCTTGAAAGTGGTAGATCAAAATCCGTTAGGTTCTGCTGCTGGTTATGGTAGTTCCTTCCCCATCAACCGAACCTTTACTACTCGGGAATTAGGCTTTGCCACTTTAAAATTCAATTCGGTAGCAGCACAAATGAGCCGTGGAAAATCTGAAAAAACAGTTGCTTTTGCTATGAGTAGCGTGGCTGCGACTTTGGCAAAATTCTCTATGGATGTGTGTCTATATATGAGCCAAAACTTCGATTTCATTAGTTTACCAGCGCATTTAACGACTGGTTCAAGCATTATGCCGCACAAAAAGAATCCAGATGTTTTTGAATTAATCCGTGGGAAATGCAATAAAATTCAAGCTTTGCCTTATGAAATCACTTTAATCACAAACAACCTTCCTAGTGGCTATCATCGTGAATTTCAATTACTGAAAGAAGGATTATTTCCCGCAATCCAAAATCTAAAAGCGTGTTTGGATATTGCCATTTTTTCCATCAAAGACATCAAGGTAAAAGACAACATTCTAGCCGATCCAAAATACAATTACCTATTTACTGTGGATACATTAAACGAAATGGTAGTAGCAGGAATGCCTTTTAGAGACGCCTACAAAGCGGTGGCAGAACAATTAGAAAATGGTACTTACGAATCACCAAAAGCTACCCAGCATACGCATGAAGGAAGTATCAATAATTTGTGTTTGAAAGAGATTAAAGAGAAAATGCTAAACGCATTTTAAAAAAATATGCTAAATAGCTAAAGCCGTTCTACTTTCTGTTAGAACGGCTTTTTTTGGCTCTTTGTAAAAAAAGAAAGAATAAGAGACTTTTAATGTGACTTCAAAACAAATAGCTTATTTTTGATTAAGCCAGAATCCAAATTATGAAAACAAATACTTACAAGAGTAAAATCGCTGCTACATTGCAAGAAAAAGGTTTTATGACCAATAAACAACTAGGGGCCGTTGAAGTATATCAAAAACTTGGCATTTTTTCTTTGCATACTGAATTAAGACTTCTCCTTTATTTATCAGTGCTTCTTTTTACCTCAGGAGTTGGAATACTAATTTATCAAAACATTGATTCTATTGGTCACGATGCGATAATCATCTGTCTTTTTTTGCTAATTGCCGTTAGTCTTTATTTTTGTTTCAAAAAAGCAAAAGGATTTCATAAAGAAGAAGTTGCCTTTGATAATCCAATCTATGACTATTTAGTCTTACTCATTGCCATTCTAAGTTGTATTTTCATCGGGTATTTACAATTTCAATATACGCTCTTTGGCGAAAATTATGGAATAGCAACGCTTGTCCCAACTATTATTAGCTTTTGTTATGCCTATTATTTTGATAACAAAAGTGTCCTTAGCATTGCAGTTTCCAGTCTCGCAGCTTGCATCGGTCTTACTGTAACGCCGCAGAAAGTTCTAGATACCGAATTTTATTCAAATGACCCCCTAGCATTTTCTGCCATTGGATTAGGACTATTGCTCATTTTATGGACAATTTACAGTTCAAAAATCAAATTGAAAATGCATTTTAATTTGATTTATCTGACTTTCGCTCTACATCTAATTTGTATTGCTACAATTAGCAAACTTTCAGAAAAAGAAGTTCCAATATGTTTTCTATATGCCTTGCTTTTAGGAGGAGCAACTTATTATTTTTACAAAATGAGCAAAGAATATGATGCCATTTCACTTTTTGTATTCGCTTTACTTTACGGTTATGTAGGCTTCAATGTGCTTTTATTCAAAGTAGTTGTTGCTATTGATTTTAATGGATTCTGGCAGCTTTTGATGTATTTGTTTCCTGCTTACTTCATAGGCTCTATCTTTTTATTTATTCAATCGGTAAAAAAGTTTAAACAACAAAAAAACAAGTAAAATGAGAGCTTACGACGAAAACAAATTAACGAACATCATTTTAATTGAGGAAACTGATACTTTTTTGAATGCTGATTTTATCACACAAGAACAAGCACATAGTATAAAAAACAATTTACCGGTTTTTAAGGCACAAAACAACCTACTCCTTCGCTCAGCATTTTTTATACTTGGAAGCCTGCTTTATGCTTCAATTTGCGGCACTATCTCAATCATTGGAGCACAAATTGGAGAATTCTATTTCCACTTTTGTTTTTACTTATTTGCAATTATAGGATGGGCAGGGGCAGAATTTTTAGCTCAAGAAAACTACAAAAATTATGGTGTTGACGACGCTTTTATTTTAGGAAGTATTTTAAACCTTGCTATTGCTGTTGGAATCAATTCAGAGTCTTTTGAACTTTTAATTGCATTCTTTGTTTCAATTAGTGCCTTACTGATGTATAAAAGATTTGTACACAACATATCCCTCCTAGTATTTTGTTTAGCAACAAAAGCAACCTTATTCTATGCTTTGTTGGAAATAGGGACTATTGGCAAGACCATTTTACCTTTTGTAACCCTAATCTTTGCGGTTGTGTGCTACTTTTTTACTAAAAGAAAACTGACACAACTAAATGAGCTCTATTATCATAAAGGATTAGTAATCACAAACAGTTTTTACCTCATCTTAGCCTATCTTTCTTGTAACTATTTTGTAGTTAGAGAACTCTCTGCAGCATTACTTGGAATGCAATTGGGTCCAGATCAAGACATTCCATTTGCTATTTTCTTTTACTTTTTTACAATTGCAGTTCCTATTCTCTATACTATGATTGCATTAAAAACAAAAGATCGTTACTTATTATGGATTGGTGCTTTGTGCATTGGTTTTTCCTTTTTTACGATTCGCTATTACCACTCAATTCTACCAGTTGAAGTTGCTATGACATTAGGAGGTATAATTCTTTTTGTAATTGCTTATTTTTCAATACAAAAATTAAAAGATAAAACAAGTGGAATCACATTTGAAGTAGATCGACTAACTGAGAAAAAAGATCTTAAAAGTGCTGAAGCATTAGTGGCTGTTGCTACGTTTGGAATAAAACCAGAAGCCAAAATAGAGGAATCGCCTATGAAATTTGGTGGAGGTGATTATAGTGGTGGTGGCGCTTCTGGAAGTTTTTAAATAAAAAAAGCACTCTTTTAAAATTTAAAAAAGAGTACTTTATTATTAGTTATTTAACTTCAAGCGCATCATAATATCAGTCTGCTCGTCATCGCCTAACTTAAAAATGTGTTCATCAAAAGCCACAAAACCATTTTTGGTATAGAATCGAATCGCTTTCACATTTTCTTCCCAAACACCAAGCCATACATACTCCACACCTTTTTCTTTGGCAATTGTGATGGCATTATCATAAAGCAATTGTCCCACATGCTTCCCGTGAAAGGCATTTACAACATAAATCCGTTCAATTTCAAGCGCTTTATGATCTTTTAACTCCGTTTGAGCTTCTGCAAAATTGATTTTCAAATACCCAATGATGTCATTTTCATGGATAGCAAAATAGAACTCAGAATCTGGATTATGTAACTCTAAAGTAAGCTTTTCAACAGAAAAACCTTCCTCCAAATAGTTTTTCATATTCTCCTCAGAATTGGAATCAGAAAACGTCTCCTGAAAAGTCTGTCTCCCTATTTTTTGCAATGCCCCAATTTCATGAGGCTTAACTTTTACAATTGAAATAGCATCCATAAATTAATAGAAAATATATTGAGACACTTAGGCAATGTATTTTTTCAAAACCAAGGCATCAATACTATCATGTGAGGTATCATAAATGGCTTTTCCGCCCTTAATCAAAATCAATTGAGGCGATTGATGTGGCACACCAAAACGAGCAGCAATTTCATTTGAAATCTCACGATACGTAATTAAATCCAAGAAATAGGCATTCATAACATCGTGCAAATCAAACTCGTTTTCAAATTGTTTCAAGGCAAATCGACTAATACTACAACGGGTACTGTGTTTGAAGATAAGTACAGGCTTTTCATTAGAAAGCGCCGTTAACTCGTCCAATTGTCCCATCGATTGCAACGGAATCCAATTGACTTTACTAACCGACTCTTTTTTTTCTTCTGAACTACCAAATATGGAATTAAATAGGCTCATTTTGTCTCTTTTTATGTCTTTTTGTCGTTAAATAATACTCAAATTCAAACAAAAACAGTCAAAATGTCCGTAAATTTATATTGGAATACCATTTGACGATTTTCAACAAAATTAGCTAATAATTCACAAACAATAATCATCAAATCCATCAATCATGAACATTAACAAATTTACCATCAAATCCCAAGAGGCCATTCAGCACTCCCAACAACTGGTGCAAAGCCTAGGGCAACAACAAATAGAAAACGAGCATCTGTTTAAAGCTATTTTTGAAGTTGACGAGAATGTAGCGCCTTTTATTTTGAAAAAACTAAACGTAAACGTGCCGTTGTTCCTTCAAATTTTAGACAGTCAAATTCAAAATTTCCCTAAAGTAACAGGTGGAGAAATTCAATTGTCTAGAAGTGCCAACACCGCACTTAACGAAGCCGAAATTATTGCCAAAAAAATGAACGATGAGTTCGTTAGTATTGAGCATTTAATCCTAGCGATTTTTGCTTCTAAAAGTAAAGTTGCCCAAATCCTAAAAGATCAAGGCGTGACCGAAAAAGGACTCAAAGCTGCCATAGAAGAATTACGCAAAGGCGAACGTGTCACCTCAGCTTCTGCGGAAGAAACCTATAATTCCTTGAACAAATTTGCCAAAAACCTCAACGAATTAGCCAAAAACGGCAAATTAGATCCCGTGATTGGGCGTGACGAAGAAATTCGTCGTGTCCTTCAAATTTTAACGCGTAGAACCAAGAACAATCCGATGTTAGTGGGAGAACCTGGTGTGGGTAAAACCGCCATTGCCGAAGGCTTAGCGCACCGAATCGTAGCAGGTGATGTTCCCGAAAACTTAAAAAACAAAATTGTTTTCTCTCTAGACATGGGAGCTCTTATCGCGGGTGCCAAATACAAAGGAGAATTCGAAGAGCGTTTGAAATCGGTAGTCAAAGAAGTCATTGCTTCTGAAGGAGATATTGTATTATTCATAGACGAAATTCACACGCTGGTAGGAGCTGGCGGTGGCGAAGGCGCTATGGATGCCGCCAATATTTTGAAACCGGCTTTGGCTCGTGGCGAATTGCGTGCGATTGGAGCTACCACTTTGGACGAATACCAAAAATACTTTGAAAAAGACAAAGCTTTAGAACGCCGTTTTCAAAAAATAATGGTAGAAGAACCCGATACCGAGAGTGCTATTTCTATTTTGCGCGGTATCAAAGAAAAATACGAAACACACCACCAAGTGCAAATCAAAGATGAAGCCATTATCGCTTCGGTGGAATTGTCGCAACGTTACATTACCAACCGATTCTTGCCAGACAAGGCTATCGATTTGATGGACGAAGCGGCTTCTAAGTTACGCATGGAAATCAACTCTAAACCCGAAGAACTCGATGTATTGGATCGAAAAGTCATGCAGCTAGAAATTGAAATCGAAGCGATCAAACGGGAAAAAGACGAAAGCAAGCTAAAAGTTTTAGGATTGGACTTAGCCAATTTAAAAGAAGACCGCAACGAAATTTATGCCAAATGGAAATCTGAAAAAGATGTGGTAGACAATATTCAGTTAGTAAAAACCGAAATCGAAAACTTCAAACACGAAGCCGAACGCGCCGAACGTGAGGGCGATTACGGAAAAGTAGCCGAAATTCGTTACGGTAAAATCAAAGAAGCGCAAGAAAAATTAGCTGTCCTTACCCATCAATTACAGGAAAATCAATCCGGAACTTCTTTGATTAAAGAAGAAGTAACTCGAGAGGATATTGCCGAAGTCGTAGCCAAATGGACTGGAATTCCAGTCATGAAAATGCTACAAGGAGAACGCGAAAAACTATTAAAATTAGAAGATGAGCTTCACAAACGCGTGGTAGGACAAGAAGAAGCCATCGAGGCGGTGAGCGACGCTGTTCGCAGAAGTCGTGCGGGTTTGCAGGATATGAAAAAACCCGTGGGAACTTTTCTATTCTTAGGAACTACCGGTGTGGGTAAAACTGAGTTGGCAAAAGCCTTAGCTGAATATCTATTCGACGATGAAAATGCCATGACCCGAATCGACATGAGCGAATACCAAGAACGTCACAGCGTGAGCCGATTGGTGGGTGCGCCTCCGGGCTACGTGGGCTATGACGAAGGAGGACAATTGACCGAAGCTGTGCGAAGAAAACCGTATTCTGTGATTCTGCTAGACGAAATTGAAAAAGCACATCCAGATACGTTCAATATTTTGCTGCAAGTGCTGGACGAAGGTCGATTGACGGACAACAAAGGACGCTTGGCCGATTTCAAAAACACCATTATCATCATGACCTCGAATATGGGAAGCCAAATTATTCAGGATAAATTTGAAAACTTAAATGGAAGTGTAGAGGCCGCGACAGAAGCCGCCAAAGTAGAAGTGTTGGGATTACTAAGACAAACCGTTCGTCCAGAGTTCATCAACCGTATCGACGAAATCGTGATGTTTACCCCGTTGACCAACGCTAATATTGCGCAAATTGTAGGCTTGCAAATGAAAAGTGTGACCAAAATGTTGGCACAACAAGGCATCACCATGGACGCTACTCCCGAAGCGATAAGCTATTTGTCTCAAAAAGGCTACGATCCGCAATTTGGAGCCAGACCAGTAAAACGCGTCATTCAGCGTGAAGTGCTCAACGAATTATCGAAAGAAATTCTGTCGGGTAAAATCACCACCGATAGTATCGTTTTGATTGACGCCTTCAATAATCAATTGGTTTTCAGAAATCAAACAGAATTGGTAAATTAATCAATGCTTACTAACAACTTCAACCTTGTCAGAGTTTTGAACTCTGATTGGGTTATTCAACAACACCAGTCGAAAGATTGGTGTTTTTTTTAGGAGCAGTAACACCTTTTTTCATAATAACTTTCCCTCCCGCTGTCCGCAGTATCTTTAGGGCTGAACCCCAGCCCTAAAGGATACTTGCTCCCATCGGGGCTGAATAGAAAAAATGCTTTGCATCACTACATTTTCAAAAGATTGATAGAATCAACTTAAACAAAATAAATACAAAATGACCCTTATTTTATTCCTATAATTTGGTGTTTTTCTTTAGATTTGCCTCACTCATTTGTAAACACATAGTCAAGCAAATAATTGGAGAAGAAATGCTTTTTATAAATCAATAGCCAAAAAATGGATATCGTCAAATTCAAAATCACCCCAAAAACCATCAAAGTAGAAGTACGTAATTCCAATAATTACGTGTTTAATTTTAACAGTGCGGTGGAAATCGATAAACAAGACCGAGACGTTTTATTAAAATTATACAATGCATTAGATCTTCTTTTCAAAAAAGAAACCACAAACGAAACCAAAAACTTTATCGCTCCCAATCAAACTAATATCTTAGATCAAATCAAAGAAGTGAGTGAAACAGAAAAGCCATAAATCAAAACAAATTAAAAATTAAACTAAATTAAATAAAAAATGGGATCAGGATTTTTTGCACTTTTAGATGATATCGCAGCAATAATGGATGATGTGGCAGCAATGAGTAAAATTGCTACCAAAAAAACAGCTGGAATTTTAGGAGACGACCTAGCTGTCAATGCCGAAAAAGCTTCAGGATTTGTTTCCTCACGTGAGCTACCAGTATTGTGGGCCATTACTAAAGGTTCGTTTTTAAACAAACTAATCATTCTTCCAATAGCCTTTGTGCTTAGTGCTTTTTCGCCTTTGGCCATTAAAGTAATTTTAGTTTTGGGAGGTCTTTATTTAGCCTACGAAGGTGCCGAAAAAATTTATGAATATTTCTTTCCGCATCATCATCACGAAGCTGAGATTTCATTAACCCAATCTTTTACCGAAGAAGAGATTCTTGCACAAGAAAAAGGAAAAATAAAAGCAGCTATTGTTACAGATTTTATCCTCTCTGTTGAGATTGTAATCATTGCCTTAGGAACCGTTTTAGAGAAATCAGTCCCCACTCAAATTGCAGTAGTGTCTATTGTTGCCATTATTGCTACTATCGGTGTATACGGTATAGTAGCTTTAATTGTTCGTATGGATGATATGGGATTCAAACTAATGCAACTAAGCAGTAAAGAAAATGGCTTTTTAACCAAAATTGGAAACTTTTTGGTAAACGCTTTACCTAAAGTCATTAAAAGTTTAGCCGTAATCGGAACTATTGCTTTGATTATGGTAGCTGGTGGAATTTTTGCCCACCAAATCGACTATTTACATCACGTGCTACCAAAAGTTCCTAGTTTCATCAAAGAGCCTTTATTTGGCTTAGTGTTTGGTGGAATTACACTACTTATCGTAACCATCATAAAGAAAATTTTGGGTAAAAAATAAACAAAACCTTTATTTTCAATTAATTACAAGTTAGCTTTTGTTTTATTTACAAAATAAAAGCTAACTTTATTTTTTATATTAATTTTAAAGAAGATGGCACAAAAAACTATCGAAACAGATCAAAATGTAGCTGATTTTATTGAAAAATTTGCCGATTCAGAACAAAAGAAAAAAGACAGCCAAAAATTAGTTGAAATTATGCAGGCTGTTTCTGGATGTGAAGCTATAATGTGGGGAGCATCAATCATTGGCTTTGGCAAATATCACTACAAATACGAAAGCGGACACGAAGGAAATGCACCGCTATTGGGTTTTTCTCCAAGAAAATCGGCGATTTCGTTATATGTTTTTACTGGACTCGAAGAGCACGAATCACTTTTAACAAGTTTAGGGAAATTCAAAAGAGGAAAAGCGTGTTTGTATGTAAATAAGCTCAGCGATATCGATTTGGATCAATTGCAAAAAATTATGAAAGCCAATATCGAATACTTAAAAACTCGGTTCGAGTTATAGCACTAATTCAAACTGAATTTTGGTAATCTTTCGAAATCATTATGACAGCTTACAATTCTTAGAATTATAATAAATAAAAAAAGCAACACGTTATTAAAAACGAAGTAACTAGATTCAGTCTCATGAAAAAAATAATTTTTGTTGTATTATCAACACTCTGCTCTGCTCTTATTTTTAGTCAAAATAAGAAAGAAAAAGATAGTTTATACATTGAAGCAGTAGAAAACAAACTACATCCAGATAAAGTTCTTCACGCCGAGCCCCTTTATATTGATTTAATTAGAGATTTAGGTGCCCGAAAAGGAGAAAAAGAATGGAACGTTGGATTTGAATTAAAAGACAACAATACATTTGATTCATACAATGGATTTGTAGAATACGAGTGGGCAGTCATCGATCGTTTAGGTTTAGAAATTGAGGTCCCATTCACTTTTTATTCTCCAAACAACAGCGGCGCAACCATTCCGAAAAATGCCATAGATGGATTAAAACTAGCTACACAATACTCGTTTTATGTTTCTGAAAAAAACAAAACCACACTGGCCATTGCTTACTTAAACGAATTCGAACTACCCAATTTTTCAGATTATGGCAAATCGAAAGCCATAATTGGTAACATTTACAATCCTTTTTTTGTTGCTGCAAAACGATGGGGAAACAATTTTCATACTTTACTTTACATTGGGCCAGTGATAGAACACGAATTTGAAAACAATCATATCGAAACTACGTGGCAAATCAATACTAATTTCCATTATATGATTCCTGGAACTAGTAACTTTATTGGAATAGAATTGAATAAAGAGATTCATAATGGTGCTTTCGATATGGTCATAAGGCCTCAAATGCGTGTTGGAATAATTGATAATTTATTGATTGGAATTGTAACTGGAATCCCAATAAGCAAAGAAAACGAACGCTTTAGTACTTTCTTACGACTCATTTATGAACCCAAAGGCATACATTAAAAAAAATAAAAAAAAATGCAATTCAAAACCAAATCCATCCGCCCATTTATAGGATCTAAAAACTTCGCGGAATCTAGACAGTTTTATAAAGAGCTAGGTTTTAATGAAAGTATTCTTTCTAGCAATATGAGTTATTTCAGTACCGAAAATTTTGGTTTCTACCTACAAGATGCTTATGTAAAAGACTGGATTGACAATACTATGGTTTTTATGGAGGTTGAAAATGTAGAAGAATTTTGGGAATCATTAGTAGCATTACACCTGACGAAAAAGTATCCTACTGCCAAATTAGTCCCTATTCGCCATCTCGACTGGGGAAAGGAATGTTTTTTACACGATCCTTCTGGTATTCTTTGGCATTTTGGAGCATTTAATCCTCAATAAAAAAAAGAATTCTATTTACAATTGCACTTCAACAAAACCAATGATAGCTTGATTACAAACCAAACTTTCATTTTACCTCATTAGAACTCTTTAGAAAAAATAACTACTTTTGCACTCTAAATTTTAAGTTATGCCTAATAAAAAATACAAAATAGCGGTTATTCAATTAAACCTCAACGATGTTGCTGAAAACAACTTAAAAAAATGTTTACACTGGGTTCGAGAGGCAGCAAAACAAGGCGCAGAGGTTATTTCGTTACCAGAATTATATAGCAGTCATTATTTTTGTCAAAGTGAAGACGTGGATAATTTTGCCTTGGCAGAACCATTGTACAGTACTTCATTTATCGCTTTTTCGGCATTAGCCAAAGAATTAGGCGTGGTAATCATTGTTCCTTTCTTCGAAAAGAGAATGGCGGGAATTTACCACAACAGTGCTTACATCATTGATACCGATGGAACCGAAGCAGGACTGTATCGCAAAATGCACATTCCAGACGATCCGCATTTCTATGAAAAGTTCTACTTTACGCCAGGCGATATTGGTTTCAAAGCATTCCCTACTCAAAAAGGAAAAATTGGAACCTTAATATGTTGGGACCAATGGTATCCAGAAGGCGCAAGACTAACTGCTTTGCAAGGAGCTGAAGTGTTGTTTTACCCAACCGCAATTGGATGGCATCCTTTAGAAAAAGAACAATATGGCGAAAACCAACACGGCGCTTGGATGAATGTGATGAAAGGTCACGCGGTAGCCAATGGTGTGTATGTAGCCGCAGCCAACCGTATTGGTTTGGAACAATACATCGAAGGAACAGCTGGAATTGAATTCTGGGGTTCGTCATTTATTGCAGGACCACAAGGCGAAATTTTAGCACAAGCTTCACACGATAAAGAAGAAATACTAATTGCTGAAGTTGATTTGGATTTACAAGAAAACGTACGTCAGAATTGGCCGTTTTTCAGAGACAGACGAATCGATGCTTTTGGGGATATTACTAAAAGAGCAATAGACTAAAGATGACTACAACCTCAAGAAGATTTCCCGCAGAATGGGAAAAACAACAAGGAATCCTATTATGTTTTCCACATAACGGAAAAGACTGGCCTGGAAAATACGAAGCGGTACAATGGGCTTTCGTAGAATTCATCAAAAAAGTAGCCACCTACGAAACTGTTTTTTTAGTAGTTGCCGATGAAAAACAACAAGAGAAAGTCACTGAATTGCTAACAATGGCTACCGTAAATTTAGAGCAGATATCCTTCATCATTCATAAAACCAATAGAAGTTGGATGCGTGATTCTGGTCCAATCATTGTGAAGAATGGTAATCAAAGAGAAGCCTTGAATTTCAATTTTAACGGTTGGGCAAAGTACAAAAACATCAATTTAGATAAACACGTACCGAGTAAAGTCGCTGAACATTTACAACTTTCCTTAACTCAAGTTACCTACAAAGGAAAGCCCGTAATTGTAGAAGGTGGTGCTATTGATGTAAACGGACGTGGTACCTTGTTAACTTCAGAAGAATGCTTAATGCATCCTACGATTCAGGTGCGTAATGAAAGCTTTACCAAAGAAGATTATGAAACCGTTTTTAAAGAGTACTTAGGCATTACCAATGTCATTTGGCTAGGAGATGGTATCGAAGGTGATGATACACACGGACACATCGATGATTTATGCCGATTTGTAAATGAGGACACTATTGTCACCATTATAGAGACTAATCCAGAAGACAGCAATTACAAACCTTTGCAAGACAACTTAAAACGTTTGCAAAATGCGAAACTAGAAAACGGTCAAGCACCTGTAATTGTTACTTTACCTATGCCGAAACGCATTGATTTTGATGGATTGCGTTTACCTGCGAGTTATGCTAATTTTTTGATTTTAAATAACTGTGTTTTAGTACCTACTTTCAATGATGCAAATGACAGAGTAGCTTTGAATATTCTTTCAGAATGTTTCCCTGATAGAGAAATCATTGGCATTAGCGCCATCGATTTTATTTGGGGATTTGGAACTTTACATTGCTTGAGTCAACAAATTCCTGAGTAATTTTTTACTTTAAAAAGATGAAAAACGAATGCTGCAATATCAATGAAGTAGTAGATGAATTTTATTCTTTTCTAAAAAATTATATTCTTAAGAAAGTACAAAATCCAACGGTGGCTGAAGACATCGTTCAAGAAGTGATGCTACAACTCATTGAATCGCATCAAAAAAATAGAGCCATTGCCAATTTAAAGGCTTGGTTGTTTCAAGTAGCAAGAAATACGATTCACGATTATTTCAACAAGAATAGCATCGACAGTATCGAGATTGATGAAATCCTTCTGGACAAAAACGCACAAGCATTTGAATTATCGGTATATGATTACATTATACCGATGATTCAATTACTTCCTAAAAAATATGCTGAACCTTTGTATTGGAGTGATATTGACAAAATCCCTCAAATCGAAATCGCCAAAAAACTGAATATAACTCTTTCAGCGGCAAAAATGAGAATTCAAAGGGCAAGAATCCAATTGCGAGAACTCTTTGTTGACAGTTGTGATATTGTATATGATGCGAATGGCAACTTTGTCACTTGCACTGTTAAAAAAAACTGCACTACCGTTCAAAATCACTTGAATGATTTTAAAGCTGAAGTAAAAAAATATTTTTTTTTTCAAAAAAAATGTGTCTTTTGCTTTATTTCAAAGACTACATAGTAGAGTTTAATCTTAAAAAACAATACTATGAGTACTGAAATCAAAATTTTACATTCGTCATGCTGTGGTACTAAATCACCAATTAAAGAACAATTAACAGCAATTGCAGAAAAAAACAATCTTGATATTTCGATCACCGAGTTATCCGATTTACAAGAAACTATGGCTTTTGGAACAATGACTTTTCCTTCTTTAGTTATCAAAGGAAAAGTTTATGATTACAAAAAAATAAATAGTGAAGAGTTACTAATATCCATTCTATAATACCTTGTAAAATGGAAACCTTAGCACAACTCCTCACCTATTTGGCCGATTTATTGGTTTATAATTGCTTGGGACTTAGCGGTACCGATAAATTTGGTGCTGCTTTACATTATTTCATTATCACTTTTAGCGAAATTTCAATTTTGGTGCTTCTGGTTACCTACCTTATGGGCATTGTAACCAATTATTTGCCATTAGATAGTATTCGGATTTATTTAGAAAAAAATAAAAAAACGGGGATTGGGAATCTAGCAGCATCAACTTTGGGGGCCATTACTCCATTTTGTTCTTGTTCTTCTATACCGCTTTTTGTTGGAATGCTTAAAGCAAGAATACCTTTTGGAATAACACTTTCATTTTTGATCACATCTCCATTAGTGAATGAAATTGCAATTGCACTATTTTGGGTAACCTATGGTTGGAAAGTGGCCGTGATATACATTATAACCGGAATCGTTTTAGGTGTTGTTGGAGGTATCGTATTAGAAAAATTAGGAATGGCTAAACATGTAGCCGATTGGTTAAAAACCCCCAACTCCTTTCAGTTATCACAAGAAGAAAACAATAGAACGCTTCTTCAACGTCTTCCTGAAATTAACACAGAAGCCATTCAAACCTTGAAAAAACTAGTGGTATATGTATTTATCGGCATCGCTATTGGTTCTTTTATTCACGGATATGTACCGCAATCCTTCTTTGAAAGTTATTTATCAAAATCCAATGTTTTTGCAGTACCTATTGCAGTTTTGGCGGGTATTCCACTTTATATTGATGCCGTAGGAGTTTTGCCTGTTTTAGAATCGTTGGTTAGTAAAGGAGTACCATTGGGAACTGGAATTGCATTTATGATGGGAGCCATTGGTTTATCCATACCCGAAACCTTACTGCTTAAAAAAGTAATGAAAAAAAAGTTGATCATTACCTTTTATTGCACCATCGGTATTGGAATGATGCTTGCTGGATTTATGTTTAATATTTTTTTTTAATACAAAAAAAGACATGCAGTACACCACATACTACAAGTCTTTTTTTGTAATATCAAAGCCTTTTACTCTCTTGTAAAAGCAATTTTTTCTGTTGGACTGATGATCATATCCACTCCCGTTTTAGCTTCATTAAATTGAAACGTAACACCCGCTTCTTTAGACTCAAATGTATCTTTTCCTATCTGAGATAAACCAAATTTTGGATAATCGGTAATTTCAGCAAATAGGACACTGTTTTTTTGTGTAAACTCAATTTTTAAAGGAGCTGCTTTAGTAGAGAATTTACCCAAATAACCATCCAAAATCACATCTTTTTCAATTGTACCTGAACTTGCATTCCAAATATTATTAGCAGTATTAGAATCAGGAAAAACGTAATCTGGATCTATCACAACACTTTCAATTTCCTCAGTTGAATTGTGCTGAAATGACCATTCTTTATTGCGCTGCCAAATTTCGACTGGCAATTTCACTCGTGTCACTTTACCACTTTTTGTTTTTACATCAATTACAATAGGCATCGCCATTTTTTCAAGGTTTTCGATCGTAATGATTGCTCCGTTCTTAGGCTCATTTTTCACGTATTTTACACTATTCACACTTTGATCCAAACGCCAATTGTTTTGAAACCATGCTCGCCAAAACCAATTCAAATCTTCGCCAGAAACATTCTCCATTGTTCTAAAAAAATCATCTGGTGTAGGATGTTTAAAAGCCCATCTTTCGATATACTTTTTAAAAGCGGCATCAAAACGTTCGGCCCCCAATACTTGTTCTCTCAAAATCACTAAACCTTCACTGGGTTTAAAATAACAAAGGATACCAATGTTCTTTTCTTTCATATTATCCGGAGAACTCATAACTGGTTCTAATTTCGGACTGGTCAACATTTCACTTATAGCATGCAAATCATTTGGTCTGTCCTTGAATTCACCTTTATTAAATTCAGCTCCACTTAATGAATTGATAAAAGTGTTAAACCCTTCGTCCATCCAAGCAAACAAACGTTCGTTAGAACCAACAATCATTGGAAACCAAATGTGTCCAAACTCATGGTCTGTAACGCCCCATAAATCTTTACCTTTGGATTCCCAACTACAAAAAACAATCCCTGGATATTCCATTCCGCCTTCGTTACCCGCTACATTTGTAGCAACTGGATAAGGATATTCTAACCATTTTTTAGAGTAATGCTCTATCGAACCTTTTACATACTCTGTTGAGCGTCCCCAAGCTGCATTTCCAGCAGATTCTACTGGATAAGCAGATAATGCCAAGGCTTTTTTTCCACTCGGTAAATTGATTTTTGCGCCATCTAAAATAAATGCAGCTGACGAAGCCCAAGAAACATCGCGGGAATTTTTAATTTGATAATGCCACGTTTTCGTAGCAGTTGTGGTGTTTTTTGCGGTTGCATTCACCTCGGCTTCGGAACGAATGACTATGGTTTTATCACTGGTTAATGCTGTTTTGTATTGTTTGAATTGCTCTGCAGTATACACTTCTGCTGGGTTCAACAACTCACCTGAACATACTACAAAATGATTCGCGGGTGCAGTAATTTTAACATCAAAATTACCGTATCCTAAGTAAAATTCTGAAGCACCAAGGTAAGGATGAACATTCCACCCTCTCACATCATCGTACACACACATTCTTGGATACCACTGCGCCATGGTAAAAATTTTTCCATTTTTGGTTCCCAAAACGCCCATTCTATCCGAACCTTCATTGGGAGCTATAAAAGAAAATTCAATAACTAATTTGACACTTCCTCCTTTAGCTGTAAGAGCTTCCGGCAGAAAAACTTGCATTCGAGTATCAGTAATTACAAATTTTACGTCGGTTGCTGTTTTAGCTTTTCCTGAAATAGCTTTAACGGATTTGATTTTAAAACCTCCATCAAAAACTTGTCCTTGGCCTCCATTTCTACTTCCTGTTAACGGAACAAGCGCGGCACCTCTAGAATCTTCTTTGAATAAATTTTGTTCTAAGTTCAACCACAAAAACTCTAACTTATCTGGACTGTTGTTGGTGTATGTAATTTCATCCGTCCCCACCACTTCATTGGTAGCGTCATTCAATTTTACCTTCAACTGATAATCCGCCCGATTTTGCCAATACTCAGGGCCTGGCTGACCACTAGCTGAGCGGGTAGGCGTTCCGTTTTTAGTATAAAAATTAGGACCAAACGTATCATGATAATCGTATTTTGATACGGTGCTTTTGCTTTCAGATGATGTAGGTTGCTGCCCAAAAACGGATAAAACCCCGAAAAAGAGCCCCAAGCATGAAATCCAATTTGCTTTCATAATGTGCATGTTTTTATTAGTATGAACACAAATTAAATGAAAAAATAATAGTTTTCACTACTAAAAATATATAAATTAAGATAATTCTTAAGGTTTCTAGCCATCTATTTCTACATGTATTGTAATATCAATATATTTACACCTCATTATTAAAAATAAACATCGTGACTACCATTTCTATAAGCAATTCAAAAATTACTGCTCAATTCAAAACATTGGGTGCCGAATTATTTTCTTTAAAAGATACAAACAACAAAGAATTCATTTGGGAAGGCAACCCAAAACATTGGGGAAAACACTCCCCTATTTTATTCCCAATAGTAGGCTCATTAAAAAACAATTCCTTTGAATACGAAGAAGCCTCTTATTCTCTACCACGCCATGGTTTTGCTCGCGAATTAACCTTTGAAGTAATTGACAAAAAAGAAGATAGTGTTCTTTTTTCATTACAATCCAATGAAGAAACATTAAAAAAATATCCGTTCTCGTTTGAACTTCAATTGAGCTATACCTTAATTGGTAGTTCATTACATTTAGGATACAAAGTCATCAACACTTCGAATACTGTGCTTCCGTTTTCTATAGGTGGACATCCTGCCTTTGCCTTACCCAAAGCTTTTGAAAAATATAGTTTACAATTTGATACTTCAAATTCACTAACCTATCATTTACTGGAGGAGGGCTTGATTTCAAATCAAACGAAAACCATAGAAATCCCAAATCAACAATTGAATTTGGAGTATCCGTTATTTGAAAATGATGCTTTGGTGTTCAAAAATATACCTTCAAAATCAGTAACAATTTTAGAAGAAAACCAACCCATACTCAAAGTAGATTATACCGATTTTCCAGATCTTGGCGTTTGGACTCCAGTAAATGCTCCTTTTATTTGTATTGAACCTTGGTTTGGTTATTCAGACACACCAAATAATTCAGGAAAAATTATTGAAAAAGAGGGCATTCAATTGGTCGAGCCAAATTCTTTTTTTCAGTCAAATTATACAATAACGCTCCTTTAAATTAAATAAAATGTTAACCATCAACTTCTCTCCTTTTCCGAATTTAGAAACCGAAAGACTCATCTTAAGAAGGGTTTCTACCGATGATATCAATGAGATATTTGCCTTGCGTTCGAATCCAGAAACTATGAAATACATCCCGAGACCATTAGTAACCAATGAAGAAGAGGCTTTGGCACACTTTAAAATGATTGATGATAAAATTGAAACCAACGAAGGCATCAATTGGGCAATTACCTTAAAAGGAAATAACACTATGATCGGACTCATTGGACATTATCGCATCAAACCTGAACATTATAGAGCCGAAGTTGGGTATATGATTTTACCTGAATATCATGGAAAAGGAATTACTACAGAAGCAGTTCAATGCGTAGTAGATTATGGCTTCACTAGAATGAAATTACATTCTATTGAAGGGGTTATTGACCCTGAAAATGAAGCTTCTCAGAAAGTTTTACAAAAATGTGGTTTCGTTAAAGAAGCACATTTTAAAGAAAATGAATACTTTGACGGTAAATTTATTGATGCGGTGGTATATAGTATATTGAACAAGTAAAAAAATGAAACAAGTTATCATCACCTTGTTTTGTCTATGCTCTTTTATGGGCTTTTCGCAAGTAACAAAAGATAGCGTGAATGCCGTTGAATTAAACGAACTAGTGGTTAGCGCTAGACGTTTTGCACAACCTAAAAAGAAAATGACACAGCAATTAGAAACGCTGTCCAAAAAGCAAATCGAGTTTCAAAATTTTCAAACCAGCTCTGATGCACTTGCGAATTCTGGAACATTGGCAGTTCAAAAATCACAACAAGGTGGCGGAAGTCCAATTATTAGAGGATTTGAATCCAGTAGAATTCTATTACTTGTAGACGGAATCCGAATGAACAACCTTATTTATCGAGCTGGTCATTTGCAAAATATTATCACCGTTGATAAAAATATGCTCGATAACATTGATGTGCTCTTTGGTCCTTCTTCTACCGTCTATGGAAGTGATGCAATGGGTGGAGCTATTTTTCTTCAAACCAAAAACCCCCGTTTACTTGACGAAAATGACAATAAAAAGTTTTCTGGAAACGTATTGTCTTCTTATAGCACTGTAAACGAAGGCAAATCTGGTCATTTTGATTTTAATTATGCTGGCAATCGATGGGCGAGCCTAACCTCTTTTTCTTATAATGAATTTGGAGATTTAAGAATGGGAAAAAACAAAAATGGTAACAATGCTTTCTTTGGAGAACGCCCTTTTTATGTAGTAACCAATAACGAAGTAGACACTCAAGTGGCTAACACAAATAAATACATTCAGAAATTCTCTGGCTACTCCCAATATGATTTTATGCAAAAAGTAGTTTTTAAGCAAAACGAATCTACTAAACATCAATTGAATATTCAATATTCCACTACTTCTGATATTCCAAGATACGACCGTTTGACGGACACGAATACATCAGGGAAATTAAGGTCGGCTGTTTGGAATTACGGTCCACAAGACAGATTTTTATCAGCCTATAAACTTGTAAAAAAAGACATTTTTGGCTCCACAACCTTGAATTTGAACGCTAGTTATCAAAAAGTAGAAGAAAGCAGGATTACCAGAAGTTTTGGTAGCGCCAATCAAACTTCTAGAATTGAAAAAGTAAATGTGTATGCTTTGACTTCTGATTTTAAAACTAAAATTGGCAATGGAGATTTGGTATACGGTGCCGACTTTTATTATGATGATTTACAATCAAAAGGAATTCGAAAAAACATCTTAACTGGCGCGGAATCCGTTACAGATTCCCGTTATCCTGATGGAAAAAACAATACACTTAGAGCCGAAGCATTTGCTTATTTCAATAATGACATTACTGATTTGACAACATTCAATACTAGCTTTAGAGGTGGTTATACACAATTGAATAGCGAAGCAAATACTAATTTTTTCAAACTTCCTTACACCACTGTAAAACAAGAAAGTTTTACCTACAGCGGAGCTATTGGAATTGCTCATAACCCTAGTAAGAATTTGAAATTAGCATTCAATTTAGCCTCTGCTTTTCGAGTACCGAATATTGATGATTTGGCTAAAATTTTCGAATCCATTCCCGGAAGAGTCATTGTTCCCAATCAAAACATAAAACCAGAACAATCTGTCACTGCTGATATGGGAATCACCTTTTGGGAAGGCAAACGGTTTCAACTAGAAAACACCTTCTTTTATACTCGTTTGTATGATGCTATCGTGACCTCACCTTTTGAACTCAATGGACAAAATAGTCTCATTTATGAAGGACAATTAAGTCAAATCTACGCGAATCAAAATCAAGGAAAAGGGGAAATTGTAGGGCTTTCCACTTCTCTAAAATGGTATTTGTTTCCAAAATTGCTTTTGTATGGTAACTTCAATTACACCAACGGAAGAGTTGAAAACAATTCAGGCCGCTTTCCGTTAGACCATATAGCTCCAACCTATGGAAAAGTAGGCTTGAGTTATGAAGCCGATAAGTGGATGGTGGATACCTATGTTTTATACAATGGCAAAAAAAGACTAAAAGAGTATTCTCCAAGTGGAGAAGATAATTTACAATATGCGCCAGCCAACGGAATGCCTGCTTGGGAAACCTATAATTTGAAAGGAGCGTATAAATTAATAAATAATCTTACCCTCTTTTCTGGTATAGAAAACTTATTGGACACACAATACAGAACTTTTGCTTCTGGAATAAATGCTGGAGGACGAAATTTTTATTTGGGAGGAAAGTATACGTTTTAACCAATTGAAATACCAAGTGTTGCTTTTTTTATATTTAAAAAACCAATGCTTGGTTATCATTAATCCATATTCGGCTCAGAATTTTCCCAAAAATAGATTTACCTTTACCGTAAATTAAACAAACATGAAAAAAACAATTGCATTTCTTTTATTATTAGTAGTCACAACAAGTTTTGGCCAAACATACGTCAAATTTAATGGTGCAACAGCTTTAGTTGGCGTTCCAAATATTGGGATTGAAACAAGCATTGGAAAAAAATTGACATTTAATTTTGATGTAATGGCTTCATTCTGGAAATCTTTTGATGGTCATCATCCTATGCAATTTTACACTTTTACTCCAGAGGTTCGTTATCACTTTAAAGAAAAATATAACGGCTGGTATTTTGGTGGACACGCAGGACCTGATATTTATAAAATTCAGAAATGGAATTATTGGAACACTAATAAATACGAAGAAGGATTTGGCTATCGATTAGGAGCTACCATTGGATATAACTTTAAAATCTCTGACAAGATTGTCTTAGATGCATTTGTTGGCGGTGGTTGGCATCAAGGTTTTTATAAAGGATATTACAATGATGGCACACCCGGACGCTATGAAAAGGCTAAAGATTGGAACAAAAGTGGCGAGTGGTTGCCGTATCGTGGTGGACTAATGCTCTCTTATAAATTAAATTAAAACTTAGAGAGCGATCGTATATACAACTCTTCTACTTGTTTGCGAGCCCAATCTGTTTTTCGTAAAAAGGTTAAGCTGGACTTGATACTTGGATTATTTGTAAAGCACTTTATTTTTATCAATTCGCTCAAAGTATCAAATCCGTATAAACCGACTAATTGCTCTACCATCTTTTGAAGGGTGATACCGTGTAATGGATCGTTTGATTTTTTATTTTCCATAAGGCAAATGTATAGCATTTTTGTAAAAAGAATTGTGCTTTCATTAATTTGTACCTAAATTTGCTGACCTATGCAAAAAACAGTCAACATACTTAATAAAAGAGCGCGTTTTGATTATGAAATAATCGAAACTTTTACTGCTGGAATTGTTTTGGCAGGCACCGAGATAAAATCCATTCGTTTGGGTAAAGCCAATATTACTGAAAGTTTTTGTGAATTTAACAACAATGAACTATTCGCTATCAATACCTATATTGAAGAATATGCCTTTGGAAACCAATTCAATCACAAAGCCAGAAGTGAACGCAAATTATTACTGAATAAACGAGAATTAAAATCCTTAGCAAGAAGTGTACAAGCCAAAGGTTTAACCATTGTGCCCTTAAAAATGTTCACCAATGAAAAAGGAATGGCAAAACTACAAATTGGCCTTTGCAGAGGTAAAAAAACATACGACAAAAGGGAATCACTCAAAGAACAAGACACCAAACGTGATTTGGATCGGATTAAGAAGGCTTTTTAATTTCACTATTCTTTTGTAATTTTCAAAGTTAAAATCATTATTTTTACTATACTAACCTTAAAAAAATGATTTTGAAAAAACTATTATTATCCTTACTCGCATTAACTTTTTTCAGTTGTGGAACCAATACTGCCATTGTTAACAGTTGGAGCGATCCGACAACAACTATTGAACAACAACATTTCAAAAAAATACTAGTTGTTGCATTAGTCAAAGACGAAGCTACTCGCCGAGTAACTGAAAACCGAATCTCTTCCTCCAATCCAGTATTTGTGACTTCTTTTCAATATTTGAATGGAACAAATTTAGAATTAAGCAAAGAACAAAAACTCAAAATCCTTAAAGATGAGAATTTTGATGGGGTACTTACCATGCGCTTGGTGAGCAAAGAAAAAGAGACCAATTATGTTCCAGGTACTAACACTTCTCTTTTTTATGGTGGCTTTAATGGCATGTATTCTGGTATCTACGGCTATGGTTTTGGCAATTGGTACGGAATGTATTCGCCTAATTTTTATACTCCTGGATACTACCAAGAAAACACCTATTATATGGTAGAAACCAATATCTTTTCCTTAAATCAAAACAAATTAATTTGGACAGGAACTACAAAATCTTCTAACGCATCAGACTTAGGGCTTAAAGTAGACGAAATAATGAAAACACTTTATGGTCAAATGATCAAAGACAAAACGGTCATTAAAAAATAAAAAAAAACGGTTAGTGAAAAATCTAACCGCTTTTTTTATCTAATTTTTATCTTCTAGCAAAGGAACAAAACGAAATTCTCCAAACTCATGTTTTTCAAATTGCGTAGCATTTTTCCTAATGAGCAAAGTCATAATTTGAACTTCTTCTCCCAAAGGAATAACTAACCTTCCTCCTATTTTTAGTTGAGCCATCAAAGGCTTAGGAATAAATGGTGCTCCTGCTGTAACAATAATACTATCAAATGGTGCGTGTAATGGCAACCCCTTGTAACCATCACCAAAAGACACATGCTTAGGTCTGATTCCTAATTTTCGGAACAAAACAGACGTTTTTTTAAACAATTCACTTTGGCGTTCTACGCTATACACTTTAGCTCCTAAAGCACATAATACTGCCGTTTGATACCCAGAACCTGTTCCTATTTCAAGTACTTTATCTTCTTTTTTTACTTCCAATAATTGAGACTGAAAAGCAACCGTGTAGGGCTGAGAAATGGTTTGATCAGCACCAATTGGAAATGCCTTATCTTGATAAGCATACGCCTCAAAACTAGAATCTAAAAAAAGGTGTCTTGGTATTTTTCCGATAGCCTCTAATACAGCCATATCCGTAATTCCTTTTTCTTTTAAAAGAGTAACCAATTGATTTCTAAGTCCTTGATGTTTAGCAGTATCTTTCAATGTTGTTTATAATTATTTCGGCAAAAATAAACTAAAAATTCAAATTCCAAATGGAAAATAAAACCAATTAAAAGTACAATTAACCAACTTTTATCAGTAGGATTTAGATAGATTACCATTGGTAATTCTCATTAAATTGCTATTTTTGTAAAAAGAACATTCTTATGCTAAAAATTGGAGTATTAGGTGCTGGTCACTTAGGAAAGATACATTTGCGTTTACTGCAACAGTCAGAAAAATATGAATTAGTAGGTTTTTATGATGAAAACCTTGAAAATGGCCAAAAGATAGAAAAAGAATTTGGTTACAAACAATTCAAAACTATAGCCTCTCTAATTCATGCTGTAGATGTGGTCGATATTGTAACCCCTACCTTGTCTCACTTTAAATGCGCCAAAGTAGCCATTAAGTCAGGCAAACACGTTTTTATAGAAAAACCCATTTCAAATACAGTTGAAGAAGCTCTAGAGATTATCGCCTTAGCCAAAGAGTATAATGTAAAAGGTCAAGTGGGGCATGTAGAACGCTTCAATCCAGCATTTATCGCAACTAAAAACATGATTGAAAACCCCATGTTTATTGAAGCCCACCGTTTGGCCGAATTCAATCCTCGCGGAACCGATGTGCCTGTAGTCTTGGATTTGATGATACACGATATTGATGCTATTTTAAGTGTAGTACAGTCGAAAGTCAAAAACGTAAGCGCAAGTGGTGTATCTGTCATTAGCGAAACTCCCGATATTGCCAATGCAAGAATTGAATTTGAAAATGGTTGCGTGGCCAATCTAACCGCCAGCCGTATTTCGATGAAAAACATGCGCAAATCAAGATTCTTTCAAAAAGACGCGTATATCTCGGTTGACTTTCTAGAAAAAAGATGTGAGGTAGTAAAAATGAAAGATGCACCAGAAGTCCCAGGTGATTTCGATATGATATTACAAAATGCAGAAGGCGTAAAAAAGCAAATCTATTTTTCTAATCCTGATGTCGCCCAAAACAACGCCATCTTAGACGAATTAAATTCCTTCGCAGACGCCATCAACAACAATACGACTCCTGTTGTTACCTTAGAGCAAGCAACAGAAGCCCTAAGTGTAGCCTATCAAATTATCGATTGTTTTAATAAGCAGTAAGCTTGAATGGAAAACAAATTAGAAATTAAATTCAGGAACCAAAAACAATCCTTTGAAATTATTGAGGAGGAAATTATAGTTGATTTAAAAACTTCAAAACATAAATTAAAATATAATGTTCCTCTCGAAGAAATTAAGAAAACTCATTTTGTAACTAAATCAAAGGAAGACGGATTCTTTTTAATTTCTCTATTCTCATTTATTTTAAATTTTTTACTTCTGAGTTATTTCATTATTGATAATTATAAATTAGGAAATATGTTCTTACAGAGTACTCTTTTAACAATTTCTCTTGTATTTATAGCAATCATTAAAGCCTTTTTTGACGGACATGATGAAAAACATTTAGATGCATCCAAGCTTTTGTATTTTATATATACAAAAAAAAATGCTACCGAAGTTGATCAGTTTATAGAATTGATTTACAACAAACAAAAAGACTGTTTTCGAAAAAAATATTTTGTAATTGATACGGTGCTTCCTTACAATGTCCAATACGAAAGATATCTTTGGTTATATACCAATAATTATATCAATGAATACGAATACGAAATCATAAAGGAAGACTTAGGTAAGTATTTCAATTTTAATCCAACCATTTAATTATGAAAACAATAGCTGTCATAGGTTCTGGCACCATGGGCAACGGAATTGCCCACACTTTCGCACAAAGCGGATTTACAGTAAAATTAATTGATGTTTCTG
Organism: Flavobacterium succinicans LMG 10402; assembly: GCF_000611675.1. Lineage (GTDB taxonomy): Bacteria > Bacteroidota > Bacteroidia > Flavobacteriales > Flavobacteriaceae > Flavobacterium > Flavobacterium succinicans. The sequence goes on from NZ_JATV01000005.1 coordinate 54,327, forward strand.
AAAAAGCATTAGATAAAGGAATGGCTACCATCGCTGCCAATTTGGACCGAATGGTAAGCAAAGGCAGCATTACAGAAGAAGACAAAGCCAAAACCATTACCAATATCATTACGTATACGGATATCAAAGACGGAGTAGTTGGTGTAGATTTAGTAGTAGAAGCCGCTACAGAAAACGTAGATTTAAAACTGAATATCTTCAAACAATTAAATGAAGTTTGTTCCCACAATACCATTTTAGCGACTAATACCTCATCAATTTCCATCACACAAATTGGAGCTGTGGTAAGTCATCCAGAGCGTGTTATCGGTATGCATTTTATGAATCCGGTGCCTATTATGAAATTAGTTGAAATCATTAGAGGATACAACACTTCTGATGAGGTTACCGAAATAATCATGAAATTGTCTGAAAAACTAGGAAAAGTTCCTGTTGAAGTAAACGATTATCCTGGTTTTGTGGCGAACCGAATTTTGATGCCTATGCTAAATGAAGCAATAGAAACATTGTACAATAAAGTAGCAGGTGTTTACGAAATAGATACGGTAATGAAACTTGGTATGGGACATCCAATGGGACCATTACAGTTAGCTGATTTTATTGGCTTGGATGTGTGTTTAGCCATTTTAAATGTAATGTACGAAGGATTCAAAAACCCAAAATACGCTCCTTGCCCGCTATTGGTCAATATGGTGCGCGCTGGAAAGTTAGGCGTAAAATCGGGCGAAGGATTCTACGATTACAGTGAAAGCAAAAAAGCAGAAAAAATTTCAAAAATGTTCTTGTAATTTTCTTTACTTGCACAAAAAAACAAACCCCAAAATCATTAGATTTTGGGGTTTCCTATTTTAAAATATTGTCTTACAACAAAGAATGACTAGTCATAACTTCAGGTTTCTCAACACCCATCAATTCTAAAATGGTTGGAGCAATATCCCCTAACACACCATCATTGATGTTTTTCAAATCCTTATCCACTAAAATAATAGGCACTGGATTTGTCGTGTGAGCTGTGTTTGGACTTCCATCAGGATTGATCATCGTTTCACAGTTACCGTGATCCGCAATTACAATAGTAGTATAATCATTAGCTAAAGCCGCTTCAATCACTTCTTTCACACAAGCATCAACTGCTTCACAGGCTTGGATGGCAGCGCTCATTACTCCTGTATGCCCAACCATATCACCGTTGGCAAAATTCAAACAAACGAAATCTACCTCACCTTTATGCAATTCAGGAACCAAAGCATCTTTCAATTCATAAGCACTCATTTCTGGTTTCAAATCATAAGTGGCTACTTTTGGAGAATTTCTTAAGATACGTGTTTCGCCCTCAAAAGGAACTTCTCTTCCTCCTGAGAAAAAGAACGTAACATGTGGATATTTTTCTGTTTCAGCAATACGAATTTGTTTTTTATTGGCTTTTTCTAAAACCTCACCCAAAGTTTCAGTGATGTTGTCTTTGTTGTACACCACTTTCACATTTTCATACGTTTCATCGTAATTGGTCAAAGTAACATAATACAAAGACAATTTGTGCATATTTTGCTCATGAAAATCTTTTTGCGATAAAGCTTCTGTCAATTCACGTCCTCTGTCTGTTCTGAAGTTAAAGAAAATAACTACGTCATCTTCTTCTATTTTAGCCAATGGTTGACCTGCTTCGTCTACAACAACCAAAGGATCTATAAATTCATCCGTCACATCTTTAGCATAGCTTTCTTCAATTGCTGCCACTGGATTTTGAGTAGCCGTTCCTGTTCCATTTACAACTAAATCATAGGCTAACTTTACACGCTCCCATCTTTTATCACGATCCATAGCATAATATCTACCTACAACCGACGCTAATTTAGCTGTTGTTGGCGCCATGAAATCTTGTAAATCTTGAATGTATTGTTTTCCTGATTTTGGATCTACATCACGTCCGTCAGTAAAAGCATGCACAAAAACATCTTGCAAACCATAAGTTTGTGATGCTTCAATTAATCCTCTTAAATGTGAAGTATGTGAATGCACTCCACCATCAGAAACTAATCCTAAGAAATGTACTTTTTTGTTGTTTTCTTTAGCATAAGTAAAGGCATCAACTAAAACAGATTCTTTAGCTAAAGTATGATTTGCCACAGCCAAATTGATTTTTGCCAAATCTTGATATACAATTCTACCAGCACCCAAATTCATGTGTCCCACTTCACTATTCCCCATTTGCCCCTCTGGCAAACCAACATTTAAACCATCGGTTCTAAGTTGTGCACTAGGATATTTTTCGTAAAGACTATTGATAAAAGGTACATTGGCATTGTCTATTGCAGACACCTTAGGATCAGGAGATTTCCCCCATCCATCAAGTATCATAAGGATAACTTTCTTGTTCATAATTATTTTTTTATCAAATATAAAGAATTTTGAAGCGCCGAAAAAGGATTCTAAAATTCGCTTTTTCATTTCAATCGATGTAGGTGATAAAAATTCACAAAAAAGACCCTAAAATTTCGATTTTAACTTTTTATAAACAAATTCTTCGCTTCATTATAATCAATAAAATAGCGTACACTGATCGATAAAGTGTGTTGCAATTTCTCATTGGTTAAAATGGTATTCAGATTATCGCTATAATTTTTATTGATAAGGTTCTCAAAATTAGCCGAACTGTTGCGATACAAAAACGAAACCTGACTTCCGGGTGCAAACCACCAAGAACAAGACAAGTCCATATTCCAAGAATAAAAACTTGAATTCTTATTCAGATTATACCCCATAAATTCAACCAATCTTCCATTGGGAGCTAGTTGAAGTATGTTTTTGTTTTCTGCATAAGACCAATATTGTCTCACCAATAAATTAAAATTAACCTGACTATTTATGGAATATTTCCCAGAAATATTATGAGAATAAGTAACTACATTTCGATTAGCAAAAAGAATCATTTTATCTAAAGAAGCGTCAATCGTATTCTCAACTTTATCAATATACCCTTTATTATTATTTCGTCTTGAAAATCCAAAATCATACACTACCGCCATTTTATCATTAAAACGATATCTTGGGCTCACAGTCACGCCGATAAAATCTCTTCCAGGTTCATCTGAACGAAAATACTCTGGATTAATATCAAAGGCAAATTTGTAGTTGTAATTACGAGAATAGTATGCCCAAAAGCCATAACTCGTAGGGGTGATGACATATCGACCTGACTGACGAGGTTCATAATAATCATAATTTTCAAAGGGATTAAAAACAATGCCAAGACCATATGAATTATTCTTTTTGGTTTCGATATTGGTGTTTATATTGATGTTATTGCCTTGCACCTGCCCTGTTTCTTTATTGAATTGGAGGAAATTATTATAATTCACTCGAAATCCATTGAAGTTTTTGGTCGGATTTAAAATTCTATAATTCGCATTTCCGTAAAAACTATAATAATTGGTTTGAAAATTAATCCCTAGATCGTTATTATCAAAGTCTTTGGTGTATAAATCTGTCCCCAAACTATAGCGATAATTCCCTGAAGTTTCGGCAAAATTAAGTTGTGTAGCTATGCCTTTTTTTACTATTTCATCATTAACATAACTGTATTTAAAATCACCCGACAAGTTATAGGTATTGGCTTTGGTATTCAAATCCCAAACTAGGGCCGAAACATTTCCATCTCTAAAACTTCCGTTTCTAGTTACGTTGGTATTGACAAAAGTGACTGATGAATTTTTACGAAATCGTTGATCCAAAACCAATACATTATAATTAGCCAAAGGCTCCACTAATTCTCTTCGAATCGCACCGGTTTTAGTGTTTTGCAAGGTTGAATTTGTTTTTTCGGTCACTGCATTCAACACGCCAATTCCTAATCCTCCTTTGGTTCTTCCCGATATTTTTAAAGCATTTAATAAATTTACACTGGCAGGGTTATCGATAATAATCTCATCTTTTTCTTTGGTTGGATACAAGGTTGGCGCACCCCCAATTCTTCTGGAGTATAATAAATTCCCTTTGCTAAACAAGTCAGTCCCTTCGGTGAAAAATGGTCTATTTTCATTGAATTGTTGTTCAAAAGGACCCAAATTTAAAATCTGATCATCGTATTTGGTTTGCCCAAAATCTGGAATTAAAATGGCATCAAGTGTAAATGCGTCGTTAATGCCGTATTTGATATCCAAACCTCCTTTCAACGTTCCTTTTGTTTTTTGTTGGTCGTTGGCATTTAAATAAAACGAAGAATAAGGTAATAAAAAAAGTCGTGTAGGGGTTTTAATATTTTCAATTCCGGTCAGTATGCCATTTTGTTGAGTAAAAGTCCCCAGTTTTGAATCGATAAAATTCCATGAATATTTTTGACGATCTCTTCGTATCTCTCTAAAGAAATTAACCCCCCAAGTTTGAATTTTCTCAGGCGAAAAACGTAAGGCAGCATACGGAATACGCATTTCAACTGTCCAACCAAAATCTGTAATAATCGCTTTGCTATCCCAAACCGCATCCCAAGAATAATCTTCACCATTAGTATCCGTAGTAATACAATCCGCTTGCCCATCGGCCGCATTGACAAAAAATTGAAAATCTTGTTGACCATCATTATAGCCATTTATAAAAACACCAAAAAGATCAGCCGTACCAAAATCGTCTCGTTTAGAAATTTCCTTTAGAATTTTTTGAGGCTGATCATCGAACATTTTAGCCGAAATATAAATGGCATTGTTATCAAACAAAACTTTTACTTCAGAACGTTTTTCAGGAGCTACTGCCTTTCCGTTATCTGGCTGAAACATAATAAAATCCGTGGCCGGCTGCACCGTTTCCCATACCTTCTCCTCTACTTTTCCATCAACAGTAATGGGTTCCGTAATCAACTTAGTAGCAATGCTCTTCTTTTGACCATGAGCAAAAAAAGAAAAAAACAAAACAAAAAACAGTACAATTGATTTCATAGGAATAGATTAAAAAGCCGAAACGAAACAGCTCCTTAATAGACATAAAAAAGAAAAAAATGTTACAGTTCTAGCAAAAAACCTTTTAAAAAAACAGGAATCAATTATTTAAAACCCAAAAAATGAAGAAAACATATTAAAATTTATTCTTTACCGTATTATAATCAATGAAATAACGCACGCTTACAGATAAAATGGACGTCAAGTTGTTGTTCCAAACATTTTTAAAATTTGTTGGAAAATCTCGCTCTACAAGATTTGTTCTTTCTAAGGCATAGTTTCGATATAAAAAGGACAATTGGCTACCAGGAGCAAACCACCAACTGTAAGAAAAATCAAAATTCCAGGAATTAAAATTTCGATCTTTATTTTCAACATAAGTAGTATTTGTAACAAGTCGCCCATCATTTTGTAAGCTAAAAAAATCATGATTCTTGGCATAGGACCAATAATATCTTGCCGTCAAATTAAGAGTCATCTTTTCGTTCAAAGCATATTTTCCGGTAAAATCATGCTGGAAATACTCTCTGTTTCGTTCTGCAAAAACTATAGCATCATCTGTTGTTTCAACCCAACCACGATCATTTTTTTTATTCAAATAATCCAAAGCATAGGCAAGTGAAAATTTATCATTAAAACGGTATTTTGGACTTGCAAAAAAACCATAATTGTGCCTGCCTTCTTCATCATACCAAGCACCAGAAACGGTAACATCCATAGTAAACGCATGATTCCTATTCATCTCAACACCAAAATAGGAAGACATTCTTTTGGGAATAAATACATATCTATTGTGTTCACGAGGCTCATAAAAATCATAATTAACGAATGGATTAGCAAAAAAGGCAAATTCAAAATAATCATTATTCAAATTTGTTCCTTTAATGAGTGCTTTGTACCACGCTTCTTGTAATTTTCCAAAAGTGTTTTGTACCTCGACATTCACTTCTTGTTCTACTTTGAATGTATTAAAATACCGTGTTGGATTTAGAATTCTATAACTACCATTCGCTAAAAAACCGTGGTAATTCGTAAAGAAAATAATACCCAAATCATTTACATCATAGTTTTCAGAAATATATTTACCAGAAAGCAAATAACGATATTTACCACTCGTCTTTGCAAAATTTAAAGACGTTTTAAAACCATTATAATCCTGAATATCATTAATGGTACTGTATTTAAAATCACCATAAAGATTATAACTATTGGCTTGAGTATTCAAATCAAACAACAATCCCGAAACATTGGCATCTCTAAAACTTCCGTTTCGAGTTGTGTTGGTATTAATAAAGGTAACCGATGAATTTTGATTAAAACGCTGGTCAAAAACCAATACGTTATAATTAGTCAAAGGTTCCAATATTTCTTTTCTTCTAAATTGAGTGATCGTGTCTTTTAGGGTGGCGAAAGTTTTTTCGGTAACGGCATTCAAAAAACCTACTCCGAGCCCTTTTTTAGTACGTCCAGAAATTTTAACAGCATTGATCAAATCAACAGTATTGGGATAATTATCGATGACTTCATTGTCTTTGGTCGTTACTTCTGTCGTGGATCCCAATCCAATTCGACGGGAATAAAACAAGTTTCCCTTGGTAAACATATCCGTCCCTTCGGTAAAAAAAGGTCTATTTTCTTGAAATTGTTGTTCAAAAGGCTCCAAGATTAAAATGGCATTATCGAACTTAGTTTGACCAAAATCAGGAACCAAAATAGCATCTAAAGTAAAAGAATCATTGATACCATATTTCAAATCTAAACCAGCTTTAAAAGTAGTTTCAGAACCAATATCGTTATGCTGATAATAAGCAGACGAATAAGGAATCAAAAACAATCGCGTGGGCGTATCAATATTTTCAATCCCTTCCAAAACTCCAGCTTGCGGAATAACCGCTCCAATGCTAGCATCTACTAAATTCCAAGTGTATTTTTGAACATCTCTTTTTATCTCTCTCATAAAATTAATGCCCCAAGTTTGCTTTTTGGCAGCAGAAAATCGCAAGGCTGCATATGGAATCTTCATTTCAACCGTCCAACCAAAACTGGTTTGTAACACTTTGCTATCCCAAATGGCATCCCAACTAAAATCTTCAAAGTCTTCTGTAGCCAAACAATCCATTTGAACACCAGCTGCACTTACAAAAAATCGAAAATCTTGTTGCCCATCATTGAAGCCATTAATGTAAACACCAAAATGGTCCGACACCCCAAAAACATCTCTATTAGTAATTTCTCGCTGAATTTTCAAAGGATCTTCATCGTACATTGTTGCAGCGATATAAATCGCATTATCATCATAAAGAATTTTGACTTCTGTTTTTTTACTTGAACTAATTGGCTTACCATTGTCGGGTTCAAACATCACAAAATCAGTAGCTGCTTCGGCTGTACTCCAAGCCTCTTCATTGAATTTTCCATCAACACTAATGGTTTCTTTAATAAAACTTGTGTGTAGTGACTTTTTTTGTGACCAAATTGTGCTATTTATTAAAAGCATCAAAAAAGGAATAAAAATGTATTTTTTACTCATAAAGCGAATTGATTTGGAGTAAATGTATGGATTTTAACACAAATACAACTAAAAACTACGCTTTTATCTTAAATAAAACCAAATACAACATCGACTAAGTGTTAAATTTTACCGACAAAATACATTTTAGCATTGTTTTATTGCTTAATCATAGTATATTTGCGACCACGACAATTCTTTCTAACTAAAAGATTTACAATGTATTACAACGTAGCTTTTCTCTTGTTATATTTATTCGGCAATAGCTTTTCTTTTAATTCCAATAGTGTAAAAGAGAGTAATTTTCTTCTTAATAAAAACAAAAAAACTAGTAGCTATAGATCTGACTCCCACACAATGATTGCATCGATCTATCAAAATTTAAATGCCAACCAATTTGAATTACCTAATTATGATAGTTTTGCAGAAGGACTAAAAGGCTACTACACTTTAAAAGAAAAAGGATTAATCAAAAAAGAAATCCTTACTCTAATTGATTTTAGTCTTTCAGCGAACACCAAACGTCTTTGGGTAATTGATTTGGCTACCAATACCATTTTACACCATTCACTTGTTGCGCATGGCAAGAATACTGGCGATGAATTTGCAACAAAATTCTCCAATCAAAATTCATCTTTCCAAAGCAGCCTAGGTTTTTATAGTACTGGCGAAATCTACCAAGGAAAACATGGCGCTTCATTAAAACTTGATGGTTTAGAAGAAGGACTCAATAGCAATGCTAGATCTAGAGCGATTGTCATTCACGGCGCTGACTATGTTTCAGATAAATTCATCAAACAAAACAAACGATTGGGAAGAAGTTTAGGATGTCCTGCTTTACCAAAGGAACTCAATATGCCTATCATTACCACTATTAAAGACAAATCACTTCTCTTTATCTATCATCCGTCAAGAAAAAAAGAAGAAAACAATCAAGCCTTAACGTCGTAAACTATCATACAACGCTAAATCATAGTCATAAATATCTTTTCTAAAAAAAAGCCGCCCTTTTTGGCTCCAAGCCGTCCAATACCAAACATGAAGGTTGTATTTTTTTTCAATTTTGATATAGTGTGTTTTTCTAGTTGCTACTACTGAATCCATTTTTTCTTTGGGCCATTGTTCTGAATGATTTAAAAAATATTCAGCCAATTCCAGCGGTTTCTCCACTCTTATACATCCCGAACTCAGCGAACGATTGCTCAAACCAAACAAATTGCGATGATTGGTATCGTGCAAATAAATACTGTGACGATTTGGAAAAAGTATTTTCATTTCCCCCAAAGTGTTATCGGGTCCTGGACCTTGCACATAGCGATAAGCATGCGGTTTTGTAGCATTCCAAGCATGGGGAGCAACCACTTCATTAGTACTACTATATATGGTGATATTTTTATTCAATAAATAATTCCTATTCTTTAACATAGCCGGCACAATGTCTTCCACTAAAATAGTTGGAGGTATCGTCCAAGTCGGATTCAATACAATTGTTCTTAAATACGAATCTAAAATTGGTGTCTTCCTTTTTGAAGTCCCAACTACAATTTTATGCACCAAAGTGGTATCTTGATTTTCAACCACCCACAATTTATAATCAGGAATATTTATAAAAACAGCATCTTCGTTCTGTAAAGCTTCAAACCATCTCCATCTTTCCAAATTAGCAATAATCTGTTTTTCTCTAATCGCTTTTGAAACATTCAATGCTTCAATAGTACCTTGTCCAATTACACCATCTTGCACTAAACCATGACGTTCCTGAAAACGTTTAATTGCCGCTAACGTCTGTCCATCGTATTTTGAAGTCAACGAATCCCTTGTTTTCAAATCTCCCCAATACCTGAGAATTTTTTTAATGGTTTTCATTTCAACCACATTATCATTAACTTGAATATTTTTAGAATATACTATTGGTGCAAATTCTTGATCATCATATTGACGAATAATTTTCAACGCTTCGAGTAACTGATGATAGACTTCAGTAGTAGGCCTGCACTTTTCGACTAAATCTTTGAAAGATTTTTTTTGAAAAGCCTCAGACAACAACAGATTGACATTAAAAGGAGTTTTCTTTAAATCCCAAGTATCATAGACAATTTTAGGATCAAGTTTACCGTTTTTTAATTGCGATAACAACTGTTGAATATTTGAGGTAATCAAAATATCATATTCAATTAATTCCTTTTCGGTCAAATCAGCATGTCTTTTTTCATATAATTCTAAAGTACTCCATTGATAATCATTTGGTACCAATCCATCAATATTTGATGTTTTAATCATCGAAAGAACTGTTTCACGTAAACTATCCGATTGCCAAACTGTAGAAAACCCCGCAGCACTGTAAAACTGAATTAAGGATTGATTTTTGGTAGCCATGACCAAAGAGCTATCGAACGGTATAGCATTGTTCTCAACTTTCAAGTCAGGTATAGGCGCTAAACTTGAGGTAACCACCGGAGTCGATTGCTCTTCAAAATAGTGCTTACAGCTAGTACAACATAAAAAAAATAGGATCAAGTAAAATGGTTTCATGTTGATTAGGGTATAAATCAATCAGCTATAGCATGAATAACAACAGCTATTTCCGATATCTGACAAATAAAAGACTTTTAATTCAAAAGAAATACAAAATATAACTTTTTAGTTTTAAAACAATTACAAAATTAACGGAATTTTATATCATTTTTTTGGTTTGAAAATTTGCAATTAAACGAAATGTTTCCCTATATTTGCACCTCAATAATGCGAAAGTAGCTCAGTTGGTAGAGCTCCAGCCTTCCAAGCTGGTTGTCGCGAGTTCGAGCCTCGTCTTTCGCTCTAAGCTAGAATTTTTCTAGTCGTTCTTAGAGTTTTTATTCAATTAACAACTCATTATTTAATGCGAAAGTAGCTCAGTTGGTAGAGCTCCAGCCTTCCAAGCTGGTTGTCGCGAGTTCGAGCCTCGTCTTTCGCTCTAAGCTAGAATTTTCTAGTCGTTTTTAGAGTTTTAATTCAATTAACAACTCATTATTTAATGCGAAAGTAGCTCAGTTGGTAGAGCTCCAGCCTTCCAAGCTGGTTGTCGCGAGTTCGAGCCTCGTCTTTCGCTCTAAAAAGCCGAAACAAAATTTGTTTCGGCTTTTTTATTTCTCTTAATTCAACTGACTTAAATCAGCTCCTGCACTCATTTCTACGGGCTCTTGATGTTGCAAAAACAAACGCGCACTCAAATTGCCTTTTAAAACCACCGAATCTCCTTTTACTTCTAGCCAACTTCCTTCTCGCAATCCCAATACAGGAACTGCATTAAAAGCATGAAATTCTTTAATCCGAGTTTCACGAGTTTCTCCCATGTGGGTAGAATCAGGCATTGGATCTAAATAATGTGGATTTAAATTAAAAGGAATCAATCCCAAAGTTTGAAAACTTGGAGGATATACAATTGGCATATCATTGGTGGTTTGCATACTCAATCCGCAAATATTACTTCCAGCACTAGTGCCCAGATAAGGCGTACCATTCTTAACAGTATCAGACAAGAGTTGCATTAACTCATATTGATACAGTTGTGACACCAATAAAAAAGTATTACCTCCGCCAGTAAAAATTCCTTTCGCCTGCTGAACGGCTTGCTTTTTGTCTTCAAATTCATGAATTCCTTGTACTTGAAGCTGAATTCTAGCAAAAGCCCCTCGTACTTTTGCCGTGTATTCGTCATGCGAAATACCTCCAGGACGCGCAAAAGGAATAAACAAAATAGTTTGACAACCTTCAAAATGATGTTGTAATTCTGATAATAAATAATCCAAATACTCTCCCTCGTGTAGCGTTGAAGTACTAGCTATGATAACTTTTTTCATTATAATAAATTTAAAGAGCTAAGATATTAAAATGAGCGCTATTTATTGTTGAAAAAACAGAATATCAAAAGACCAATTCTTCTTGTAAATTAACATATTTTTACCAATCTATTAGTGTTTTATTAGCAAGGACTTACAATACTTTTACTTCAAATCATCATCGGTACAAAAATGAGAATTTGGTTAGCTCTTTTTTTTCAAATATCAACTATAATACACTTGAAGGCTCAACCAAAAAACGAAGTAGTCCTTTCTGGTCGTATTATTAGCTCAAACACCAACACCGAAGATGTAGTTGTACGCAATGAAAATTCAAACACAACTACGAAAACAAATCAAAACGGATCTTTTCGTATCGCATGTAAAATGGGTGATGTTTTGAATTTTAGCGCTACTCACTTAGAAACCAAAAGAAAAAAAATAACCCTAAAAGAATATGAATCACAAACCGTTTTTGTAGAAATGACATCAAAAATCATTGCTTTAGACGAAGTAATCATTTCAACAAACCAAGCAATTACCGCCGAAAAACTACATATTATTCCTGAAAATCAAAAAAAATATACCCCAGCGGAAAGAAGATTAAAAACTGCGGGGGATTTTAAACCCATACATTTGTTAGCAATTCTAGGTGGAGGAATGCCATTGGATCCTGTAATCAATAAGATCAGTGGCCGAACCAAAAAATTAAAAAAGGAGCTTGAAATAGAAAAAAAGGAAAAAATTCTAGAACGCTTAAAAATACTTTATCCCAATGATTACATCCAAAAAAAACTAAGCATTCCAAGCAAGTACATCGATGCTTTTAGATATTTTTGTATTGAAGACAGTACGTTTGTCTCTCATTTCACTGATGGAAATCAAAAATTAACAGCATTAACACTATCAGAATTGGCCATTACCTTTAACAAAAACATACTGAGTGAAGAATAATTTCATACTCTTACTATTGCTTTTTTTCGCTATCCCACAACTTTTCGGTCAAATAAGTACAGAAAGAGTCGTTCAGGGACGAATTATGGTAGCATCCAATTTTATAGATGGGATAAATATCAAAAACGAAACCACCGGAGCCTCTACGTCAAGCCGAATTCAAGGTTTTTTTAGGATTCCGGCTAACGAAGGAGATGTCTTACTTTTTACTGCGGTTAATTTGGAAACCCTTACCAAAATTGTAACCAAATTAGATTTAATCCAAAAAGATTTAAAAATTGAAATGAATCTAAAAAGTATTGTTTTAAAAAACATCATTATTGGTGGAGACAATGATATTTCCCCTCAAAAACTTGGAATTCCAATGGCTACCAAACATTTCACCCCAGCCGAAAGAAAATTGCAAACCGCAACCAAAGGCAGTTTAGATGGGATTTTAAATGGTCTTTCTGGAAGAACCGAAATGCTCAAAAAAGAAGTAGTCATTGAAAGAAAACAAACATATTTAGAAAAATTAGAGTACTTATTTGAAGAAGAGTATTACACAAATAAGCTCAATATCCCGAAAGAATACATCAAAGGATTCCAATACTATTGCATTGAAGACATGGGATTTACCAACTCATTAAAAGCAAAAAACAAAACCATGAGCGAATTTTTGATCATTAAACTCGCTGAACAGTATATTCAAATCATTACTGATGAAAAAAACTAAAGCCAAAACACTATTCCTGTTCTTGAGCACACAGTTACTTCTGGGACAAGTACAAGAAGAGGGTAAAATGATCAAAGGAAAAATCATCACCAACTCTGGTATTTTTACTGAAATTGAAGTAGTGAACCTCGCTTCGGAAAAAAGCACAAAAGTAGATACCAACGGTGAATTTGAAATAAAGGTAAACATCGCAGATGTTTTGATATTTGCTTCTAAAAACTTTCAAGCCTATAAAAAGATCATCCATAAAGAGGATCTTTTAAATGATTATGTTACTATTAAAATGACTCCAAAAGCCATTGAATTAGATGAAGTAGTGATCAATCAATATGCTAATATTAATAGCCGAGCATTGGGCATAATCCCAAAAAACCAGCGAACTTATACTGTTGCTGAAAGAAGATTAGCCTCAGGATCTGGTGGCATAAGCGGTATAATCAATACCCTTTCTGGCCGAAAAGACATGCTCAAAAAAAACCTTGAAGTAGAAAAGAAAGAAACCAATCTAGAAAAAATAAAACGATGGTTTACGACTGAGGACTATCAAAAAACGTTTCATATTACCGATGATAAAATCAATGCCTTTCAATATTATTGTATCGAAAACAGTGCATTGGCAAAGCTTATAGAAAGCAATAACAAAGCACAAATTCTACTAGCAATGTTACAATTAGCCGTCACTTTTAACGAACTACAAACCAATGATCACCAAAACTAAAATCTTATATCTTTTTTTATTATTTGTGTCTCTTGCGTATTCCCAAGAACGAACAAGACTTCACGGAAAAGTTTCTACACAGTTTGGAGTAGTAGCCAATGGAACCGTTTTAAACTTGAACTCCAAAACAAGGCAACCTATTTCAGAGGTCGGATATTTCGAAATTTTAGCCAAACCAAAAGACACTTTACTTTTTACCGGTTTAGCCTGTTTGCCCAAAACAATAGTACTGAATACATCCAATTTCAATCCTGCCGTTTTAGAAGTAACGCTAGAAATGTTTGACAATGAACTCAAAGAAGTCATCATTCTCAATCAAAAGGAAATTCGCCCAACTAGTGCTAATTCTCAAAAATACGTTGACAAAAAGTACTTTGCCGATAAGCAATCGTCGCCAACAAACCCATTAATGCCTTCGTCCCCCATTCCAAACGGAACCGATTTAGTACGCTTGTTCAAAGAGTTCAAAAAAATTATTAAAAAGAAAGAACCTGTTTTAGAAGAAAAACAAAGAACGATAAATTTCTACAAGGAAGTAACTCGAAAAACGCCAACTTCTTTCTTTGTTAATACGTTAAAAATAAAAGAAAGTGAAATCTTGCTCTTTCTCTCTTTTTGCGAAAAAGATAAAAAAGCAACACAAGTCATTACTGAATATGATGATTTTTTTCTCTATGATTTTCTAATAAGTAAGAATATAGAATTTAAAAGTTTCAGTACTTTTGAGCAATGAAAAAAACAGTTTTAACCTTTGCCTTACTATTTCTAGCGCTAAGTCTATCTTCATTTGAACTTCATAAATTTTATGTTGCCATTTTTCAGGTGCAATTTGTTCCTGAGAAAAAAAGAGTGCAAATCACTTCTCGCATCTTTCTAGATGACATCAACCAAACTTTAGAAAAAAAATATCACAAAGCAACTCAAATTGGATTCGGCCCCGAAAAACCAGAAGAAATTGTTTTACTAAAAAAGTATTTTACTGACAACTTAGTAATAAAAATAAACGGGCAGTTGCACCATTTGAATTACCTATCGAGTGATGTTGAAGAAGATGTATTGGTCAGCTATTGGAGCATCACCAACATCTCAAAGGTCAAAAGTTTCAACATTCAAAATACAATTTTAATGGATGGGAATGCTGACCAACAAAATATCATGCATTTTACCGCAAACAACACCAAAAAAAGCTTGAATTTTACGGACTCATCCAAAACACAAATGTTAAACTATAACTAATTGTAGTGCCGTTTCGTTAAAATAATTATTTTCACCAGCTTAAAACGCCAAACTATATATGAAAAAAACCATCTTTCTTTTATTACTACCCGCAATACTTATTGCCCAAGAAAAAACCACCACCACAACCCAAAAACAACAAGGCGCATACGACACCAATAAATTTAGTCAAATGTACGATTTGTTAGCTACGCCAAATATGTTTCGTACAGCCTCTGGTGCACCTGGTCCGGCCTACTACCAACAACAAGCCGATTATAAAATTGATCTTGAATTAGATGACAAAAACGCAAAAGTAAGCGGAGCTGAAACCATTACGTATCACAATAACTCTCCCGATAAACTCGAGTATTTATGGTTACAATTGGATCAAAACCAAGCAGCCAAAAATTCGCAAACACCCTTAGCTGAAAACGAAAGAATTGAACAAGTACTAACACCCAATAAATTCACCAACGAATATTTAAAACAGGGGCTAGATCGTGGATTCAAAATAGAATACGTAAAAGATGCTAAAGGCAACCCCATGAAATACACCGTAAATCAAACCATGATGCGTATTGATTTACCTATTGCCATGAAACCTGGTGAAAAAATATCATTTTCAATAAAGTGGTGGTATAATATCAATAATTACCAACAAGATGGATTTCGATCAGGTTATGAATTTTTTGAAAAAGATGGCAATCGTCTATATGTAATTGCCCAATTTTATCCAAGAATGGCCGTGTACAATGATGTAGAAGGATGGCAAAATCAACAATTTTGGGGTACAGGAGAATTTGCGCTCCCTTTTGGAAATTTTGATGTAAATATCACTGTGCCTGCAGACCACGTTATGGAAGCCACAGGAGAATTACAAAATCCAGCCGAAGTTTTCTCCCCTGCCCAATTCAAACGATATGAACTAGCAAAAAAGAGTTTTGATAATCCCGTTATAATTGTTACTCAGGCAGAAGCAGAAGCAGCTGAAAAAGGCTTTGCAACACAAAAGAAAACCTGGAAATTTAGTGCTAAAAACGTACGTGATTTTGGAATAGCAACCTCTAGAAAATTCATATTTGATGCAATGGCTGTCCAGTTAGGTGGTAAAGTCGTTATGGCTACTTCTGTCTATCCAAAAGAAGCCAACCCGCTTTGGGAAGAAACCTCTACAAGAACTGTTGCGCATACCCTAAAGAGCTATTCCGCTCACACTTTTGATTATCCTTATCCAAAAGCAGTTTCCGTTTCGGCAGAAGACCAAGGTATGGAATACCCTATGATTTGTTGGAATTTTGGGCGTCCCGATGCTAACGGTGTCATCAATCCGCAGATTAAAAACGGAATGATTGGAGTAATTATTCATGAAGTAGGGCATAACTTCTTTCCAATGATTGTGAACTCAGATGAACGCCAATGGTCTTGGATGGATGAAGGTTTGAATACCTTTATGCAATACATGGCCGAACAAGAAATGGGTACTAACTTCCCATCAAGACGTGGACCTGCCAAAAACATTGTTCCTTACATGAGTGGTGATCAAAAAATGCTAGAGCCTATCATGAGCAACTCTGAAAGCATAATCAATTTCGGAAATAACGCTTACGGTAAGCCCGCTACAGCCCTCAATATTTTGAGAGAGACCGTAATGGGTCGTGAATTATTTGACCATGCTTTTAAAACCTATGCCAATCGTTGGAAATTCAAACATCCAACACCTGAGGACTTTTTCAGAACAATGGAAGACGCCTCTGCCTTTGACCTTGACTGGTTCTGGAGAGGTTGGTTTTACTCAACCGATGTTGTAGATATTGGCATTACAGAAGTAAAACAATATTACGTAACCGACACACCAACTACCGAATTAAAAAATTCCAAACTAAGAAAAGGGCGTTTCGGAGAAGAAAAAGGACCTTTTGTTTATTTAGTAAATGGAACAAATCAAGAATTAAAAGAAGCTGACAAGAAAGCGTTGAAAATCGACGAATTCAAATTGCTTTCGGATTATGTGAATGAAAAACTAACAGCCGAGGAAAAAGCATCATTAAATGCACCAAAATATTTTTATGAAGTGGCATTCAATAAACCCGGAGGCTTAATCATGCCAATTTTAGTGGAAATCACTTATGAAGATGGCACGACAGAAAATTTCAAATATCCAGCACAAATTTGGAGAAAAAACAACGATACAGCCAAGAAAGTATATGCTACTACCAAAGCAATCAAAAAAATTGAAATCGATCCAAAATTAGAAACTGCCGATATTGATGTCACTAACAATAGCTGGCCAAAAGCAGAAGTAAAATCAAAATTTGATTAATCAATTAAAGAACAATACGAAATAAGCCTGACGAACTCAGGCTTATTTTTTTTTAAAACAAATCGATTACACATTGGCACCAATACTAAATGGTTAAATAAAGAATAAAATTAAACACCCCATAAAAAGAAGACCCTACTCCATGCGTAAAAAGAAGTATTAATTTAATAAGTTTGCTTAAGGATAACAAAGCCGGAAGATCTATAAAAAATTACATCATGCCAATAGCTGAAAATTTACTAAAAATAAAGGAATCACTTCCAGAACAAGTAACACTAGTAGCGGTTTCAAAAACCAAACCCGTATCAGATTTGATGCAAGCTTACAATGCAGGACAACGTATTTTTGGCGAAAATAAAATCCAAGAAATGGTGGATAAATGGGAACAAATGCCCAAGAATATCGCTTGGCATATGATTGGTCATGTTCAAACTAATAAAGTCAAATATATGGCGCCCTTTGTTTCACTAATTCACGGTGTAGATAGCCTTAAATTATTAGTAGAAATCAACAAACAAGCGCTAAAAAACAACCGAATTATTGATTGCTTATTACAAATTTATATCGCCGAGGAAGAATCAAAATTTGGTTTGGACGAACAAGAATTACAACAACTCCTCTCCTCTCCTACTTTTACCCAAATGAAAAACATTAAAATTGTTGGACTCATGGGGATGGCAACCTTTACCAATGATCAAAACCAAATCAAAAAAGAATTCACCCACTTAAAATCTATGTTTGATAACATACAAAAACTGGAAACAACAAACTGCCAACTGAGCACTATTTCTATGGGAATGTCTGGCGATTACTCATTAGCTATCGAATGTGGTAGTACTATGGTTAGAATAGGAAGTAGTATCTTTGGCGGTAGATAATTATCAATGATTCTAGATTAAGGATATATGATGTATAAACTGATTACTATAAACTGAAAACTGAACACTGAATTTGTACGCAATACTTGACATAGAAACCACAGGAGGACAATTTAACGAAGAAGGAATCACCGAGATTGCTATTTATAAATTTGACGGTCACGAAATAGTAGATCAATTTATTAGTTTGGTTAATCCTGAAATCCCCATACAGCCTTTTGTGGTAAAATTGACTGGGATTAATAATGCCATGTTAACTTCGGCTCCTAAATTTTTTGAAATCGCCAAACGTATCATCGAAATCACTAACGATTGCATTTTAGTAGCACACAATGCTAGTTTTGATTGTAGAATATTACGAACTGAGTTTCGTCGTTTAGGCTATGATTTCAACATCAAATCATTGTGCACTGTTGAGTTGTCTCAAAAATTACTACCCGAACAACCTTCACATAGTTTAGGAAAATTAGTGCGAGCACTTGGCATCCCAATGGCTGACAGACATCGTGCGAGTGGCGATGCATTGGCTACCGTAAAACTCTTTAAACTTTTATTAGAAAAAGATATTGAAAAAACCATCATCAAACAGTTGATCAAAACTGAAATTGAGAAAGGAATCGCACCAAAACTCTTAGATATTGTTCAAAATATGCCCTCAAAGACGGGGATCTATTATATTCATAACGATAAAGGCAACCTGATTTATATTGGTAAAAGCCGAAATATAAAAAAGAGAATTAACCAACATTTTACTGGAAAGTCAAACAAGTGCAAGAAAATTCAAGCCGAAGTATTTACTGTAACGTATGAAGAAACCGGAAGTGAATTGATTGCTTTACTCAAAGAAAGTGAAGAAATCAAAATCAACAAACCCATTTTGAATCGTGCCCAACGTAAAAGTATTTTTCAATTGGCACTCTATTCCGAAAAAGATAAAAATGGCTACTTGAACCTAAAAATTCAAAAATACGATGGGCGAAAAAAAGAAATTACATCCTTTTCATCCTTGCAAGAAGCTAAAAACACAGTTCTTAAAATTACATCCAAATATCATCTTTGCCAGAAATTAACCGGACTATATCAAACTAAGAAAGAGTGTTTTCAATATACTATAAAAGAGTGTGATGGCGCCTGTGTTGGCGAAGTTTCAGCGGAAGACTACAACCAAAGAGTAGAACTTTTCATAAAAGAGCACGACTTTGAAAGTCAAAACATGATTATTCTTGACAAAGGACGCAAGTATAGCGAACGATCTGCGGTGCTAATAGAAAACGGTATTTACAAAGGTTATGCTTTTTATGACTTAAATTACCAAATCACAAATCCGGAGATATTGGCTAATATTTTAATTCCGATGCAAAACAATCGCGATGCTAAAAACATTATTCAGAGCCATATTCGAAAAAGCAAAACACTGAAAGTGATTCATTTTTAGAGATTCAAAACAATGAAATATTTAATTACTATTGTGGGGCCAACAGCTATTGGAAAAACAGCTTTAAGCATTCTACTGGCTCAGCATTATAACTGTGAAATTGTTTCGTGCGATAGTAGGCAATTTTTTAAAGAAATGCGTATTGGGACGGCGGTACCTTCACTTGAGGAACTCAAATCGGCTCGGCACCATTGTATTCAAAACAAATCTATTTTTGAAAATTATACGGTTGGAGATTATGAAAAAGAAGCGCTATCAAAAATAGACGAATTATTTACGACCAATGATTATGTGGTTTTTGTAGGAGGTTCTGGGCTTTATGTTGACGCGGTTTTAACAGGTTTCGATACTTTTCCTGAAATTGACCCTGCGGTGCGAACAAGCATTCAATTGCAGTATGAAAAAGAAGGTATAGCTTATTTACAAGAGCAACTAAAGGCGCTAGATCACTATTATTTTGAAAAAATAACGCTTGAAAATCCCCAAACACTATTGAATCCTCAGCGGATGATGCGTTTTGTTGAAGTGTGTATGGGTAGTGGAAAACCTTATTCTTCTTTCTTAAATCAAAAGAAAAACAACCGAAATTTTATTCCGATCATCATTGGTCTTGAAGCCGAAAGAGCTCTTATGTACGACCGCATCAATCAACGCGTGGATATCATGATCGAGGAAGGTTTACTGGATGAAGCTAGAAGTTTGTATCCTCATAAAGCCTTGAATGCTCTGCAAACGGTGGGTTATAGAGAGTTATTCAGCCATTTTGATGGCGAATGCGAGTTGGCATTTGCTATTGAGGAAATAAAGAAGAATACCCGACGTTTTTCAAAACGACAACTTACTTGGTTTAAACGAAAAGAAAATACTAAATGGTTTGATTTTACAACCGATAAAAATGTTATTATCGAACATATTGACTCAAAAATGACATAATAAAAAATCCTAAATGCTGCTCATTTAGCCCCGACAGAAGGGATAAACCTTGTGCACCGGGGTTCGGCGGACAAGTTTAGGAATGATGGCGGGTACGATGTTTATTAAAATGCCGAATGTTTTGCTCCTAATTTTTACGAATACACTTTGTTTACCTCTTAAAACTTTTTTGAATGCCTATATCCCCAAATTTCTCTTCGATCTTGTCTAAAGACTGGGAGATCAATTTTACACAATGTGCGCCTAATGGCTTTTTGAAATATACGGAATTATGCAATTTGTTGCAATTGACTGCGGCGGCACACTCAGAATTGGGTGGTATTAGTTTTGCCGACATGCAGGAGTTTCACCAAGCGTGGGTCTTGAGCAGAATGCGAGTTGAAATTGAGTCTTTACCTAAATGGGGAGACACGGTAACGGTGAGTACTTGGATAAATTCTCTCGAAAATTCGCGTTCCGTACGGGCTTTAGAAGTACATGTTAACGGAAAAAAAATTGTAGGATCAGAAACGTTTTGGGCGGTTTTTAATACTCAAAAGCGTCGACCTGAAGCCTTGGCCTTGCCTTATGAACATTTTGAGCTGTATCCGGATAAAAAGGCCACAAAGGATAGTTTTTCAAAAATAGACATTCATCACGAAAAAGAGATTTTGTTTGAAAAAACGGTTTGTCTTTCAGATTTAGACATTGTAAACCATGTTAACAACGTAAAATATTTTGAATGGTGCCTTGATTTGGTGGACACTGAGCTTATTTTAAAACAAAGATTGGATAGTTTTGAGATGAATTTTTTGAAAGAATTATCACTGAAGGATTCGGTTCAAATTCACGAAAATAGCAAAGAGGAGGAAACTATTTTTTCTATTACCAAAGAGGACAAAACCTGCTTTGCGTTGCAATTACATTTTAAATAAAAAAAAAGCTTCGAAACATTTCGAAGCTTTTTTTGTTATGCTGTAGTGTTACTTTTTACTACTAGTCTAAATCCTTCACCGTGGATGTTTAAAATTTCAACATCTTCGTCTGGTTTTAGGTATTTTCTTAATTTGGCGATGTACACGTCCATACTTCTTGAAGTAAAGTAGTTATCATCTCTCCAGATTTTGGTCAAGGCTAATTCTCTTGGCATCAAATCATTTTCATGCAGAATTAACATCTTAAGTAATTCATTCTCTTTTGGTGATAATTTCACCGGCTCTTCATCTTGAAAAGTCAAAAATCTCAATTTTGAATTCAAGTGGAATTTACCAATATTGAATTCAAATTGAATCTGATCTGTTTTCACTTCAGAAGATTTTCTTTGAATGATGGCTTTAATTTTCATTAACAACACTTCTGAGTCAAAAGGTTTGTTAAGGTAATCATCGGCACCTGCTTTGTAACCTTTCATCACATCTTCTTTCATCGTTTTTGCGGTTAAGAATATGATTGGCACTTCGCTGTTTTTTTCACGGATTTCTTTGGCAAGTGTGTATCCGTCTTTGTATGGCATCATTACGTCTAAAATACAAAGATCGTAACTATCTTTTTTAAACTTCTCAAAACCTTCCATTCCATTTTTAGCTAAAACAACCTCAAAGTCATTTAGCATTAAATAGTCTTTTAAAACAGCTCCAAAATTCAAATCGTCTTCTACAAGTAGAATTTTTTTATTTACATTTTCCATTTGCTAATTTATTAGTGGTATTTTTATTATAAAGGTACTCCCTTTTCCTTTTTCACTTTCTACGTATACTTGACCGTTATGGTCTTCTACTATTTGTTTTACATAGGCTAATCCAAGACCGTGCCCTTTTACATTGTGCAAATCGCCCGTATGCTCTCGATAAAATTTTTCAAATACTCTTTTTTGAGCGGCTTTGCTCATCCCAAGACCATTATCTTTAATTTTTATTAAAAGCATGTCCTTGATGTTTTCGGTATAAACATCAATTTTAGGTGGCCCTTGGGTGTATTTGATCGCGTTTTCTAAAATATTCACAATTACATTGGTGAAATGAAAATCATTTAATAAAACCGTAGTTCTATTGGCACCAAAATGCAATTTCAAACTTCCTTCTCTGTCTTCCAAAATCAAATTAACATGTTCGATAGCATCCTCAATGATTTCTTCTGCATTAGTGGACTCTTTAATAATATCCAACTCCTTTTTTTCTAATTTCGAAATTCGAAGTACGTTTTCTACTTGAGCATGCATTCGCTTGTTTTCTTCCCGAATCATTCCAAGGTACTTAAACACTTTTTCTTTGTCATCAATAATCTTTGGATTCCGAATTGCATCTAAAGCTAAATTTATCGTAGCAATAGGTGTTTTAAATTCATGTGTCATATTATTGATGAAATCGGTTTTGATCTCTGAAATTTGTCTTTGACGAATCAATTGATTCAAAGCCGATGTATAAGCAATCAAAATAATCAACGTAAAAATGACCGATAAAACGGTAATACTTACCAACTCTGACAATAAAAACTTCTTTTTATTCGGGAACGTTACCAATAACTTATACTTCTCTGTTCCTTCATTATCGGTGAAAATCGGCGTTGTATACGTTGCATTTTTCTCGTAGGTAAAATTCTCAGATCGAATTTTGGTTGCTAATCCATTACTATACACCCCAAATTCAAAATGAGTATTAACCCCATTTGCTTCCAATTCTTTTTTAATCAATTTAGTAAGAACGTCATTCGATACTCGTTCATGTATCGGCAAAGCGGCAGCAAAATCTTTATAGGTAATTTCTAATTGGGCATTATCTAAAATTGCTAAACTACCTGACTTTTCAATTTTCACATCAGGTATTAAACTTTTTTGATAGTCGTAATCATCAATACCATTGTTATTATAAATCTCCGTCTTTCGCTTGGAATTAAAACTTTTAAATTTTAAATCATCTTTTTCACCTGAAGAAAAAGTTGGATTAATATTATAGTCTTCAGAAATAATACTATTGGAATACACAATAGTTTTATTGGTTTTTTTATTCTTTTGAACTAGGGTGAATTCCAAAATATCTTCACGTTGAGGAATCTTACCTGTACTATCTTTTAGTTTATTAATGTTGTTGTAGAAATTATAAGCTTCTTGCTTTTCGAGTTTTTCGGCTACATTTCCAATTACTTGTTTGACATGAAATTTAAATTGCTCATCGTTATTGTTAAAGGAAGAGTTAAACCAATACACTTGAACAAGAATAATCCCAATTAGGGACAAACTCATTAACAATACCAATAATCTAAAAAACATTCTATTCATGCCACAAAATTAACATTTTAACAATATAATAAATAATGCATTAACCAAATATTAACAATTAATCCTCAAATTGTTGTTTCTATAAAATATTAAGAATTTTAACAACTTGCTTTTCTGTATTAACAAGGGAGTCATTATTAATTACAAATTGACTTTTTTCGAGGCGTTGTTCATCCGTCCATTGCGCCTTCATCCGTTGAATAATTTGTTCTTTGGAAGCAGCATCCCTTTGCATAACTCTTTGAATTCTAACAGATTCAGAAGCAATAACAGTAATTACAGCATGACATTTTGTATCGCCACCACTTTCAAATAAAATGGCCGATTCATAAATTACATAGTCAAAATTTTGATGATTTTCTAGCCAAGAAGCAAAGTGTCTGGCCACTGCGGGATGTACAATAGCATTTAACTGTTGTAATTTATCTTTGTCTGAAAAAACAAGAGAAGCTAATTTTTTACGATCAAGAACACCATTTTCAAATATAGTTTGTCCAAACGCTTTTTGAATGGCTAATAGAATACTAGGGTCTTTCATGACCTCTTTCCCAGCTTCGTCAGCAATATAAACAGGTAAACCATGCGCTTTAAAAATAGTCGCTACAGTTGTTTTACCGCTTCCAATACCACCTGTTAAGCCAATAATTTTGGTCATTTAAAGTTTAAAAAAAAGTTCAGGAAAAGCCTCCTGCGGTTTTTGTTTCAACACAATGATTTTTAAATACGAAAGCAAAAAACCTGTACCATAGCCCCAAAACTGTTTCCAAACGGCTACTACAGACAAATATCCAATTTTAATGTTTTTGTTTTGAATAGAAGAGGTAATAAAAAGTACTAGAAAATAAACAAAGTACAATTGCAGTAAAAAATCAAAATGTTGACTGAACAAATACAAAAACACTGATAGTAAAAAGCCTAGTATAAATAGACTTGGAAAAAAGAAGGTCAATTTATTGTATTTAGGATACCAGCTGTTTAAAATTGGTCTTGCTTTTCCAAATTTATTAACTTGGATTGAAAATTTTTCCCAATCTATTCGACGTTTATGATACACGTAAGCCGAAGGAATCAATTTAGTATCAAAACCTAATTCCCATAAACGAATCGATAAGTCGGGATCTTCACCAGGATGAATATCACCAAATCCTTTAGATAATTCAAAAGCCTTGCGCGACAATCCCATATTAAAACTTCTTGGCTGGAATTTTCCAATTTTTTCAGAACCGCCACGAATACCACCGGTAGTTAAAAAAGAAGTCATGGCAAAATTGATTGCTTTTTGAATGTCCGAAAAACTATCTAATGCTTTATCCGGCCCACCAAAACAATCTACATAGTGCTCTTGCAATGAATTAGACACTTCCTGTAAATAGTTCGAAGGAATAATACAATCCGAATCAAAAATGATAAAATAATTTCCTCTTGCTTTTTGCATACCAAAATTCCTAGAATCACCAGGCCCTGAATTGGGTTTAAAGTAGTAAGAAATATTCAATGAAGTAGCATATTTTTCGAGAACTTCCTGACATCGAATTGTTGAACCATCTTCTACAATAACAATTTCATAAACGTCTGGGTACTCCATTTTAGTTAAACTCATTAAAAGTTCATCAATTTCATCAGGACGATTATAAACCGGGATTATTAACGAAAAAAACATATAAAAAAAGTGGTATTAAACTTGTTGTTACTTTAAAAAGGGATGCAAAGATACTATTTATTCAAACATTTCCATTATTTCTTGACTGACTCCTACATTAGAAAATCCGCCATCGTGCATTAAATTTTGCAGCGTAACTTTTCGGGTAAGATCAGAAAAAAGTGTGACAGTATAATTAGCACAATCCAACGCAGAAGCATTGCCTAAAGGAGCCATTTTTTCAGCATAGTTGATAAAACCATTAAAACCTTTTACTCCATGCCCCGCTTTGGTTGCTGTGGGAGATTGCGAAATGGTATTGACTCTAACTTTGGACTTCTTTCCAAAAAAATAGCCAAAACTACGCGCTATAGACTCTAAAAAAGCTTTATTGTCTGCCATGTCATTATAGTCAGGAAAAACGCGCTGAGCTGCCATATACGACAAAGCTACGATACTCCCCCACTCATTCATGGCGTCTTTATGGTACAAAACCTGTAACACTTTATGAAAAGAAACAGCCGAAACATCCCAACCTTTTTGAGTAAAGTCATAATTCTGTTGCGTGTAATGATTGCCTTTACGCACATTGACAGACATACCGATAGAATGTAACACAAAGTCAATCTTTCCCCCTAAATGTATCATTGCTTGCTCTACTAAATTTTCCAAATCAGCTACCGATGTAGCATCAGCAGGAACAACTAGCGCTCCGGTTTTTTTCGCTAAAGCATCTATTGAACCCATTCTAATAGAAGCAGGCGCATTACTTAATACAAAAACACCACCTTCTTCATGGACTCTCTCAGCGGTTTTCCAGGCAATAGAATTTTCATCTAAAGCCCCAAAAATAATACCTCTTTTTCCTTTCAATAAATTGTACATATCTTGTGATTTTTTTCCAACAAAAAACACCTTATTTGATTTTACATTACATAAAACAAATAAGGTGTTACTCTTTTTTTATCAATTAAACGATACTTGAAACATTTACCATTTCGTTAGTATCCGCTTTATAATCTACTTGATCAAACTCGAAGCCAAAAAGATTATAAAAATCATGACGGTATCCTTCAAGATCACCAATTTCAGCAAGGTTCTCAGTAGTAGCCTGAGGCCATAATTCAGCAATTAAGGCTTGAACATCTTCACGCATTTCCCAATCGTCAATACGAATACGTCCTTTGTCATCTGTAGCAATTGCGTTTCCAGTAAACAAACGCTCGCTATACAAACGCTGTATTTGTTCAATACAACCCTCATGAATTCCTTTTTCTTTCATGATTTTGTACAACAAAGAAATATATAAAGGAATCACTGGAATAGCTGAACTCGCTTGTGTTACTAGGGCTTTATTTACAGAGACAAAAGCTTGTCCGTTGATTTCTTTTAAACTATCGGCAATAGTAAAAGCAGTAGCTTCTAGATGATCTTTTGCACGACCAATCGTTCCTTTTCTATACACAGCTTCCGTTAATGAAGGTCCTATGTAAGAATATGCTACTGTCATTGCACCATCAGCTAATAAATTTTCAGCTTTTAAGGCCTCAATCCACATACTCCAATCCTCTCCACCCATCACAGCTACAGTGTTTTCGATATCATCACCCTCACAAGGTTGAATCGAAATTTCAGATACATTTCCTGTATGAAAATCAACGGTTTTATTTGAATATACCCCGCCAATTGGTTTTAATGTAGAACGATGCAACACGCCAGTTACTGGATGTTGACGCACTGGAGAAGCCAAACTATACACCACTAAATCTACTTGACCTAAATCCTTTTTGATTAAATCTAAGGTTTGTTGTTTTACTTCATTTGAAAAGGCATCACCGTTAATACTTTTGGCATACAAACCCGCTTTATGTGCTTCTTTTTCAAAGGCGGCCGAATTGTACCATCCTGGCGATGCGGTTTTACCTTCTGCTGATGGTTTTTCAAAAAACACACCAATGGTAGCTGCATCAGATCCAAAAGCACTCGAAATTCTAGACGCTAATCCAAAACCTGTAGAAGCTCCGATAACCAACACTTTTTTTGCTCCTGCAATTGGTCCTTTTGATTTGATGTATTCTATTTGATTTTTTACGTTTTGTTCGCATCCTTCTGGGTGTGATGTCAAACAAATAAATCCTCTCATTCTTGGTTCAATAATCATAGTATTGGATTTTCTTTTTAAAAATATAAAAAGCTATTAATAAAATTTTGAATTGAAATTGCTTTTATTGATCGGCAAATATAGCCCATTTTTTTAGTTGAGCAAGGCTTTGGCGTGATTTAAAGCGGATTCAGAAATGGAGGCTCCCGAAAGCATTTGTGCAATCTCTACCACTCGTTCTTCTTCCGTTAGTAATCGTAATTCGGAGGTAGTTCCTTCTCCAACCGTAGTTTTGAGTACTTTAAAATGAGAATCCCCTTTTGCTGCAATTTGTGGCAAGTGTGTGATAGCAAAAACCTGCATCGAAGCACTCATTTGCTTCATAATTTCACCCATTCGAATAGCGATTTCACCAGAAACACCAGTGTCAATTTCATCAAAAATCAAGGTAGGCATTTTGGAATACTGTGCTAAAATTGCTTTTACAGCCAACATAATTCTGGACATTTCACCGCCTGAAGCCACTTTTTTAAGCAACCCGAAATCACCTCCTTTATTGGCCGAAAATAAAAATTGCAATTCATCTTTTCCATTGGCAAAATAAGTAGCACCAAAACTCAAATCAATATTAAAACGAACGTTTGGCATACCTAATTTATCTAGAATAAAAGTAAGCTTCTCTGTTAATATTGGTATAGAATCCATTCTTTTTTCATGAATCGCTGTAGCCAATACATCAAGCTCTTCTTCGTTTTTAGCAATAGTAGCTTTTAGCGATTCCATTTCAGACTCTAAATTACTAATTGACAACAAAGATTGATCTAATTGCTCTTGAATAGCCAATAGTTCAGCTACAGAATTGACTTGATGTTTTTTTTGTAAGTTATAAATCAACTGCAGTTTTTGATTGGTGTACTCCAATTTCTCAGGATCATTCAAAAGCTGCTCCGACTGTTGATCCAATTCGCTACTTATATCATCAAACTCAATAATCACACTATTGATTCGCTCTAGCAATTCTTGATATTTGATCCCAAAAGGTGCAACGCGTTGTAACGAAGATTTTATTTCTTTTAAGTGATGTAAAACCCCGATTTCTTCTTCATTAGCAATCAACAAGCATTTGTCTATTGCTTCCTTTATCACTTCTACGTTATTTAATCGTTCAAAATCCTCTTCCAATAGTTCTTGTTCTCCATTGACCAACTTGGCTGATAATAATTCTTCTAACAAAAAAGTATGGTATTCTTGCTCTTTGATCGACTCTCCCTGTTTTTTCTGCAATGAAGCCAATTGCGATTTACTAGATCGAAACACTTTCATCACCTCTTGATAGCTCACAAGTTCTGATTTATTATTTGCAATGGCATCTATAATTGCAAACTGCACTCCTTCTTCAGATAATTCTTGGGTTTGTTGCTGGGAATGTATATCGATCAAAAACAAACTCAATTCTTGTAATTCTTGAAGATTAACCGGACTATCATTGATAAAAGCACGTGATTTTCCAGAAGGTAAAATCTCTCTACGAATGATGGTTTCAGGCTCATAATCTAAATCATGAGCCTCAAAAAAAGGCTTAAGATTATATTTTGATATCTCAAAATGAGCTTCAATCACACATTTTTCGTTGGCATTTTTCAAAGAGGACAAGTCGGCTCTCTTTCCTAACACCAATCCTAAAGCGCCTAAAATAATAGATTTACCGGCACCAGTTTCTCCTGTTATGATAGAAAAACCAGAAGTAAAATTAATAGTTAATTGATCAATTAAAGCGAAATTCTTTATAGAAAGTGAAATTATCATTACAATAGGTTTTGAATACAGCTATTAATATAAGGCAAATATAAAGGAAAAAATTAGTACTTAATTTGCCCCCATTTAGTAGCATTCATTGGGGAAATTTTATTTAAAGTTTCTAACAAATCTGAAACAGTGATACTTGGACCACCTGAAAATATAGAAGCAATTTCATCCGCCTTTGCATCAAAGAAAACACGTGTCAAAAAAGCATTTGGACGAGTTTGATGGACTTTAGACAGATTTAAAATAGAAGTCTTTACTTTTTCTTTAGACAATTTCAAATCTGAACTCATTCCATCTAAACCTTGGTGATATTCAATTAACGCTTGACGATATGCTGCAAAAGTGGGTGATAGTAAATCATTAATCAGAAAAAAACGATTCTGCGTACCATCGGACTGACTCCATCCTTTGTAGCTACCTTGTTGAGCTACGTTTAAAATATTTTGTGCCGTCTCAAGATAGGAATTCCCACCAAAAGACTTAAACGTATCCATATTTAAACCCAAAATAATATAACTGTAATAGGCCAACACCGATACTAAATTAGAGTCGAAAACATTAGGATTATACACTAAGTTTTCAAACTCCACATACTTAAAATTAAAGTCTTTATCGTTATAATTAAATATTGGAGAACTATAAGTTGAATTAAATACCAAACGAGAAGACTGTACTTGTATTGTGCCTGAGAACTGATCAGAAGAAACCGCTGATAACGTAATAAACATAGAGCATTTTATCTTTTCATTTTGCTTTAATTCCTGACCAGTCCAATCGGTTTTGTTTACAAATTCATTGAGTGCAATTTCTAAATTCTTTATCAATTGCTGATTGGTATTGGTTACTTTTTGCGCATTGATTACAACTGAACAATTTAATTGCTGAGCATACAAAAAACTAGCATTGAATAGCACTAAAAAAAAGAAGCATAAAGATCTGTACATAATCAAGAGAATTTGTAAATTAAAACGACCAAAAAAACAAAAAAGTATATCTTTAGTAATGCTATTTCACTACTAAGTGTTCGCAAACCATCTTCATTATATCTTCTGCTACTGCAACTTTAGATTTTAATTCCATTGGAGTTATAGTACTATTTTTATCAATAAAGGTAACCTTATTCGTGGATTTACCAAAACCAGCTCCTGCATCTTGCAAAGAATTCAACACAATCAAATCAAGATTTTTCTTTTGAATTTTGAGCTTGGCATTTTCAATTTCATTTTCAGTTTCTAACGCGAAACCTACTAAAAATTGTTGTTGCTTAATACCTCCTAAAGCCGCAAGAATATCTTGTGTTTTTTCAAGTTCTAAAACAAATTGATCTGTGTTCTTTTTAATTTTTTGAGTTGCTACATTTTTAGGTCGATAATCTGCCACAGCTGCCGCTGCGATGGCAACATCAACAGTAGGAAAAATTTCCATGCAAGCATCGTACATTTCTTTTGCCGAAACGATTGGAAAAAGGCGTATGGAATCATATTCCGTTTGACAATGCGTAGGCCCAGCAACCAAAAAAACTTGAGCCCCTAAAGCAGCTGCTCTGTTCGCAATATCAAAACCCATTTTTCCTGAAGAATGATTACCTATAAAACGAACTGGATCAATAGCTTCATAAGTTGGTCCAGCGGTAATTAAAATTGATTTTCCACGCAAGGGTAACTGCTTTTCAATATCTTTTTCGATAAAAGTAAGAATGTTTTCAGGTTCAGCCATACGACCTTCACCAGAAAGTCCACTAGCTAACTCGCCACTTTCTGCTGGAATCATGATATTCCCATAAGATTGTAACTTTTGAAAACTCTGAAGTGTCGAAGGATGCTTGTACATATCCAAATCCATTGCTGGCGCAAAATATACAGGGCATTTAGAGGAAAGATAAACAGCAAGCAACAGATTATCACAAGTGCCATTGGCCATTTTTGACAAAGTGTTGGCCGTTGCTGGTGCGATAACCATTATATCGCCCCAAAGTCCAAGATCAACATGATTGTTCCATAACTCTTTGGCTTCTGGATTATGATCAACAGTATCGGCTACTTCTTTATCATAAAAAGTAGAATATACTGGGTTTTTGGATAAAGCGGATAATGTTAATGGGGTTACAAAATCCTTAGAAGCAGGTGTCATGACCACTTGGACTTGAGCACCTGCTTTTATAAATAGACGTACTAACGAGGCGGTTTTATAGGCAGCAATTCCACCAGAAACACCTAGTAAAACCTTTTTGCCTTTTAAAACAGACATCAGTACTATTATTTGTTTGTATCTCTGTGGTAAATTTTACCGTCTAACCATTCTTGTACGGCTAATGCGTGAGGTTTAGGTAATTTTTCATAAAATTTAGAAACTTCAATTTGTTCTTTATTTTCAAAAACTTCCTCAAGACTGTCATTATAAGTAGCAAATTCTTCAAGCTTTTCTGTCAATTCTTTTTTAATTTCAGAATTGATTTGGTTCGCTCTTTTAGCCATAATGGTTATTGCTTCATATACATTACCAGTAGGTTCTTCAATTACAGTTTTATTGTAGGTAATTGTATTTACTGGAGCATTCGTCTTCTTTAAATCCATGACTTTATTTTATTTAGTAAATTTTTGTAACTCGTTTTCAATTTTAGCCAACATTTCATCAGCTTTTTCTTTATATTCTGTATCGGCTTTATAGCGTATCAAAGTAGCATGAGCCAATTTAGCTGCTTGCAATCTTTCTTCCATTTTTTGCGAAATACTATTGATTGCTAGGTTATATGCCGAATCTAATTTATAATATAAAGCTTTCTCTTTATAGGTAGTACCTGGATAATCAGCAATAAAATTATCTAATGAAATCAATGCTGATTTGTAATCCATAATTTTATTATATCCAATAGCATTTTCATAAACCTTCTTTTCGATCTTTTCGTTTAGCGTACGCATCGTTGCATTAGCTTCTTTTAAATACTCCGAATTCGGATAATTATCTATGAAATTCTGCAACTTTTCAATGGCTTTAAAAGTATCCACTTGATCCAAACTGTACACTGGAGAAAGCATAGAGTAACATTTTGCCCCTAAAAAAGAAGCTTCTTGCACTTTCTCACTTCTAGGATAATTAGAAGCAAAACTTTCAAACTGATACCCAGCTAATACATATTGTTTGGTTTTGTAATAGGCTTGAGCATACATATAAAACATTTTCTCGGCCTGTGGCTTTCCACGATACGCTGGTGCAATTTGTTCAAAAAGTCGGATAGATTTAGAATATTTACCTGCATCATATAGCTTCTCAGCTAACTCATATTTCACTCCAACATCCTCGGTTTTTAAAGCTTTTTGATATTCTCCGCAAGAACCCAAAACTAGAGCAAGAATTAACAATGCAACTATTTTCTTCATTTAATTTTCTTTTTATTACAATTTAACACCAAATAGTTAAAAATCAAACACAACTTTGGCTGGCAAATTTAGTTATTAATTTAGCGACTACAAAATATATTTTTATTTAAAAAAAAGCTTACTTTTTAAAGTGCCTTTTTAAAACTTTTTTATAAAATCATGAATTCTTTTTGAAAGATTCTCATCAACCGAAACTAATGGAAGACGTACCACATTCTCTGCAATAGCAAATGCTTTAAAAACTTCTTTAATTCCTGCAGGATTACCTTGTTCAAAAATCATATCAATACTATCTGCTAATTTATAGTGTAAATCAAACGCAGCATCTACTTTTTTATTTAAACCAAGACGAATCATTTCTGAAAATTCTTTAGGAAAACCTTGCCCAATTACTGAAATCACTCCTGCTCCACCTGCTAAAACCATCGGCAAGGCGATCATATCGTCACCGGAAATCACCAAAAAATCTTTCGGTTTGTGTTGAATAATTTTCATAGCCTGAACCAAATCACCAGCGGCTTCCTTTATACCTATAATATTAGGGAAATCAAAAGCCAATCTCAGTACTGTTGAAGGCAACATATTGCTTGATGTTCTGCCTGGTACATTGTACAATACAACTGGGACAGGAGAAGCTTCAGCTATAGCTTTAAAATGCTGATAAATTCCTTCTTGGGTTGGTTTATTATAATATGGAGAAACCGACAGTATTGCCTGAAATGCAGATAAATCTCTAGTCTTTAATTCCTCAACTATTTGCAATGTATTGTTCCCTCCTACCCCTAAAACCAAAGGCAACCTGCCGTTGTTTGCGGTAACTATGGTTTCGATAACTAATTCTTTTTCTTGAGCGCTTAAGGTCGCGTTTTCAGCTGTGGTTCCCATAACCACTAAGTATTCAATTCCATTTTCAATAGAATAGTTTACTATAGTATTTAAAGCCTCAATATCAACGGAAAAATCTGACTTAAAAGGCGTGACTAAAGCAACACCGGTGCCTAATAATGCTTGCATAATGAAAATAAATGGTATTAGTTTGTATTAATTTGTTTCAAAACTCGAACAAATTCTTGCACGAATTGATTGTAATTGTTTGCATTTGTATTGATCATTAGATCATTCAACCTTTGGTTTGCGGCGTAAAAACCAACTTTAAACCGAGCTTTTGACTGATAAGTAATCCACTCGAGCAATCCATTGCTAGTTTCGTAGTAACTTAATAGGACATCAAAAGGATTTTGAACAAACTCATTGACACATTTCTCTTGAATTTTCATGTCGAAACTAACACTATTCCAACCAAAAACTGGATATTGACGTACTGACTTCAAATCTTTTGAGTTATTAAAAGCCAACACAGCAATGTTGTCACCATGAAATCCTTTCTCAATTAAGGCATTTATCAAAGCACTAGTTTCAGTAAAAAAAACCTCATCCACCAATATGCCAATCGTTTGCACCTTTTGTTCTACAGTAAATCCTCCTGATTTTAACAAGCTATTTTTTAACTTCTTTTTTAAGTAAAAATCTTTAAGATAATTGAAAAACATACTACTTTTACGGTGGCACAAAATTAATTAATAAAGTCACATTATACATGGTAAAACTAAAAAACTATATTCGAATTTTTAAACTTTTTGTTATATCCTTAACATTTTTTTCAATATTTTCATGCGCTTCAAAAACTTATCAAGTAACAAAGATTGAAGGCAAAAGAGTGTCTGTTACTAATGCTTTATCCCCTACTGAAAGTATTGAAAACTACATTAAACCGTACCGCGAAAATATTGACAAAGATTTGAACACCGTTTTAGCCTATTGTCCTGAAACACTAGACAAAAGTAGCGGCAAATGGCAAACTACAATTGGTAATTTAATGGCAGATGCTTGTGTGGATCGAGGCAATATTATCCTAGAGGCAAGAGAAAATAAAAAAATAGATATTTGTTTATTGAATCACGGTGGTATTCGAGCCGCATTGCCAAAAGGAAACGTTACTACAAGAACTGCCTTTCAAATTATGCCTTTTGAAAATAGTTTGGTAGTCATTACTTTAAAAGGAGAAACCGTACAAGAATTGATTCAATATTTTATCAAAACAAAAAAGCCACAACCCTTGTCGGGACTTACTTTTACCATAGACAAAAACGAGCAAGCCAAAGACATCAAGATAAATGGAATCCCTTTTGATCTTTCAAAAGAATATCAGGTAGCTACTAACGATTATCTTGCAAGCGGAGGTGACGAGATGAGTTTTTTCAAGAAAGGCATCAAAACTTACGATTTGAATTACAAACTACGCAATGTGTTAATTGATTATTTTAAAATGATAAAAACTATACCGGTTTTAAAAGACACTCGAATTACAGAAGAATAACTATCAGTTGTATCAAAAAAATAAATTATGAAAAGAAGAGATTTTATTCAAAAAACTGCTGCTAGTTCTGCTTTATTAGCCTTACCAAGCTTGCCATTATTAAGTTTTTCAAAACCTGATATAAAAAAAATCACCATACTACATACCAACGATGTACACAGTCATATCGATCCATTTCCAGCTGATGATCCTAGAAATGCTAATATGGGTGGTGTTTCAAGAAGAGCAGCTTTAATTGATTCAATCCGAAAAGAAAATCCTAATGTCTTGTTATTAGATGCTGGCGACGTTTTTCAAGGTACTCCTTACTTCAATTATTATGGAGGTGAATTAGAATTGAAATTAATGAGCATGATGCAGTACGATTTGGCTACTTTAGGCAATCATGATTTTGACAATGGATTAGAAGGGTTTTATGCCCAAATGCATCATGCTAAATTCGATTTTATTTCTGCTAATTATGATTTTAAAAATACTATTTTAAACTCACACATCAAACCTTATAAAATATTCCACAAAGATGGGATAAAAATTGGCGTTTTTGGTTTAGGAATTGAACTTCAAGGTCTAGTGGACAAAAAAAATTACAAAGAAACAGTGTACTTAGATCCAGTTGAAATCGCACAAGATATGACACGTATTCTTAAACATGAACAAAAATGCGACTTGGTAATTTGCTTATCACATCTAGGTTACGATTACAGAAAAGGTGCTGATGATGCTAAAATTTCAGATATAAAATTAGCTCAAAAAACTCAAGATATTGATTTGATCATTGGTGGACACACTCATACTTTCTTAGAAAAGCCAACCATTGTTAAGAATGCCATTGGCAATGAAGTATTAGTCAATCAAGTGGGCGCTTATGGTATCCACCTTGGACGCATTGACTTTTATTTTGATTCCAATAAACAAAATACCGCTAAAGGAAGAGCGATCGTTGTTTAACGATAGCTACAAATCAATTAAAATTCAACAAAGAAATACCTGTTATTGGGTATTTCTTTGTTTTAGAAAACCACCTCAACCAAACCTCACCATCTATACTTTTATATTGAATACCTCAGCAATATAAGAGACCAACACAAGTAGAAACATCTCTAAACAGTTAAAATGCAAGAGCTTTTCAAATTAAATCAAAAGTCATAACAGACAACTTTAAAGAAGTGATCTAAAAAATAGAATTTACTTCAACAACACACCATATGTCATTTAACTCATTAGGTCTATCTGATGCTTTATTAAAAGCCATCAGCAAAAAAGGATACACTACCCCATCGCCAATTCAACAAAAAGCTATTCCTCCAGTTTTAGAAGGCAAAGACGTATTAGCATCTGCACAAACAGGAACAGGAAAAACTGCGGGTTTTACGTTACCCATCTTACAATTATTATCTCAAGGCCAACACTTGCGACACCGCCCCATTAGGGCTTTAATATTAACTCCAACTCGAGAATTGGCAGCTCAAATTCTTTCCAACATCAAAGAATACAGTGAGTTTTTAGATTTACGAAGTGCAGTTATCTTTGGAGGTGTCAATCAAAATCCTCAAGTTAGTCAATTGCGTCAGGGTGTGGATATTTTAGTAGCAACTCCAGGACGTTTAATTGATTTACAAAATCAAGGCCTAATATCACTTTCCAAAGTAGAAATTTTAGTTTTGGATGAAGCAGACCGCATGCTCGACATGGGTTTCTTGCGAGATATTGAACGTATTTTAAAGATACTTCCTGTAAAAAGACAAAACCTAATGTTCTCGGCAACCTTCTCCAAAGACATTAAGAAATTGGCTATGGGTATTTTGCACCACCCTGTTCAGGTCGAAGCTACTCCAGAAAACACAACAGTAGAAGCGATCATTCAAAAAGTATTTCCAACTGCAAAAGAAAAGAAAACTGAATTGATTATTAAACTTATTTCCGAAGGCAACTGGAAGCAGGTTCTAGTCTTTACCCGAACTAAACAAGGCGCCAACAAGCTCACCGAAAGCATGATTAGTGCTGGTATTAAAGCTGCTGCTATCCATGGCAATAAAGGGCAAGGAGCTAGAACCAAAGCCTTAGCGGGTTTCAAAAACGGAAGTCTAACCGCTTTAGTTGCTACAGATATTGCAGCTCGTGGTTTGGACATCCCCTTGTTACCTCATGTTGTTAATTTTGAATTACCTAACATTCCCGAAGATTACGTGCACCGTATTGGTAGAACTGGACGCGCTGGAGCCAATGGCGAAGCGATTTCTTTATTTAGTCCTGACGAAACTGTTTTCTTACGAGATATCGAGAAATTGATTGGCATCAAACTGCCCAAAGAAAACATTAAAGGTTTTGAACCCGATCCCAATGCCTCTACCGAGCCCATCAAACAAGGACAAGGAAGACAACAGCGCCACTCTACTCCAAAAAAACCAAAAACAGATACTCCAAACAGAAGTAGTTCTACTAGTTTTGGTACGAGACGTCCTTCTCAAAATAATGACAGACGTTCTAATAGATAAGTAATTGATATTTTTCTTAGGAGCAGAAGGATTTCGTTTTTTGAAGAAAGCCTCCTCCCGCTATACTCTACAATCCTTGTGAGGGCTAAACGCAAGCCCTCACAAGGATTTTCGTTACTATCGGGGCAGTAAAGAAACCCAAAACCTTTGGTTGGAAGTATAACCCGAAAAGAAACAGTTTTTATCTATTTTTGTAAGTAAATTTTGTTATATTTGAAAAAACAAAGAGATTTTTTTTTGCTTAGTTACCCCGGTTGTTGGTGAGTAGTTGAAAAATTGTTTCGCTTATATACGAGTTATGCGACAGCCAAAAAAAACAGCCGAACTTAAAGATAACATTTAAAAAATGAACGAACATCTGAAAGAGTTACTAACTCCAGAAAACGTATTATCATATTCCAATGCCTGTTACAAAGTTTGTGAGATTCTTATAGAATTAAAAGATGAAAATTATAAAAGATTAATAATACCTAGCAGAGGTGCTTATCCTTTTTATAATGGAGCATTAACTTCGATAAACTTTCTAACAGATTCAAGAAGTGAAAGAATGAATTTTAATCTTCATTTCGACTTATGGTTATTACCATACACATCAGATTGGGGTCAAGCTGATATAAAAACAAACTCTAAAGCAGTTAGAAAATTTTGGTCAAAAATTCTTGCTGATTCTATTAGAAAAGAATCTACTCCTTACACCTTTTTTTACAATAAATTGGTTGACTTAATAGGTAGTAGATTAACAATCAATACAACAGATTTAAAAGTTGACAAGTATTATAAGAATAACAATATTGATAATGAAAAATTCATTTTCATAGATACTGCAATATCTGGAAAAGCAATTTGTGATATTATTGAATCTTTCTACGAATTTAATTTGACAGATTTTTTCATAATTATGATTACTGATTGTGATGGAAATAAATTAAAACCTGAATACAAAAAAATCATTGAAAAAGAAAAACAATTAAATAGATTAATTCAAATAAACGTTAAAAACATTTACTCTGAAGATGCTAGTCCTTTATTAAACACTGGTATATCGAGTATTGTTTTTCCTTCACTAATAGAAAGAGCTTACAACGAAATCGATGAGTTTAAAAAAAATCAATTTGTAGGTGCTGGTTTGTGGTTTATCGATTCAGTTTCTCATTTAAAAGAACTAAATCCAAAAATTAATGGAGTTAGAGGAATATTAGCTACATTAAATTACAGAGGTTTATCAAATATTTTTGGAAAAGAAGATATTTGGTTTGAAGAATCTACAAAAGATGAAGTTGAAAATATGATTAAAAGATTAGGCAAT
This sequence comes from Flavobacterium succinicans LMG 10402, assembly GCF_000611675.1. Classification (GTDB taxonomy): domain Bacteria; phylum Bacteroidota; class Bacteroidia; order Flavobacteriales; family Flavobacteriaceae; genus Flavobacterium; species Flavobacterium succinicans. The sequence goes on from NZ_JATV01000005.1 coordinate 93,107, forward strand.
TTTAATTTGTTAGACGGAAGTTCAACTAAAGAACTCATTTACGATAGAATATCATCAAGGAAAACAAAATTTGAAGAAGATGTTGACGTTTCTAGTTCTCATATAATTAGGATTAATTTACATCAAGACATAATTACGGAATTGATTAAACCAATTAAATACAAATAAACTACACATAAATGATTTACTAATACAACAAATTATAAACTGGAAAATAAAAACTAATGTGGCCGTCGCATAACAAGCGTTTGGTAAGATTGCGAATTTTGTAGTAAATACACGTTTATTTCTCGCAAGAAATTTTATCTTTGATAGAAAATAATCGGTTCCGAAGTTCGCAACCTCGCCAAGCGCCGGAACGTTGGCAGTAATCTTACCAAAAAACAGGAGAATTCAAAAATAACTAATTACACAGAATTCATTTATGACAATGATAAGTCGGTTGGGATTTAAACCAAACAAAATAAAAAATATTAAATCAGAAATACTGAAATCAACAAATGAAATTACAATCGTAATTCCAGTTAAGAATAATCAAAAAGGAATTGAATTATTTTTAGAAGAATTTTTAAAAACTCAAAAAATAGAAAATTATCCTAATGAGATAATAATAGTTGACAATAATTCTGAACCAAGTTTAAAAATCGAAAAAAATAATTATCCTTTTTCTCTGAAAATTTTAAGTTGCACTAAAATTGGACCTGCAAGCGCAAGAAATTTTGGAGTTAAAAACTCAAGAACAGAATGGATACTTTTTACTGATAGCGATTGTATTCCAACTGAAAATTTATTAATAGGATATTTGAAAAAACAAAATAATTCGGTTGGATACGCTGGAAATATTATTTCTGAAAGTAGCGATTTAATTTCAAAGTATTATGAAAATCAAGAAATACTTATTCCACCAGAAGTTTATGAAAAAGGAAAAGAACCAAGACCAGATTATTTAGTAACAGCAAATTGTTTGGTTTGGAAAAAAGCGTTTGAAATCGTTGGAGGTTTTAATGAAGAAATTAAAATTGCAGGGGGTGAAGATATTGATTTAGGATTTAAACTTTTAAATATCGGTCAGCTTTCATATGCTTTAGAAAGTATTTCAAAACATAATTTTGGAGGTGGAATAAAAGATTTTAAAGAACGATTTATTCGTTATGGATTTGGAAACAAAATTATAAGCGAAATATATAATTTAGATTTAGAACCAAAATTATTTAAACCAAATAAAAAAACTTTAGCGAATTATTTTTTAGCGTATTTACAATATAAGTGGTTAAAAAAAGGATATAAAAAGAAAATTAGTTAAACAAAAAAGACTACTGCCAACAGTTAGGGTTTCGTTGCGGCTGCAAGCCGAACAATGAAACCCGTGTTGAACGGAACCGCTCTACTTCCATGATACTATGGGTTTATCGAAAAAATTTTATAGAGAATACAAGAGGCAACTGCGCCTCTTTTTTTTGGAGAGTAGGTTTTCATTGGTTTTTCTAGTGTTTTCCTTCACTTTTAGACATACAACCCTAACGCGCGGATTTAAAAAAAAGTCTCTCAATAATACGATAGCCAGGATTTGCACACGAACGAAGTGAACTGACGAAGTAATCCCTGCCCACATAGTATAACAACAAACTCAAAGTAAAGGCAAAGTCTCAAGAATAGATCAAAAATTCTAAAATGGTAACTCAGTTTCTCTTAATTCTTCAAATAGTAGTTTTACAAGACAATAACATTTTATAGTATTAATTAATCATTCATACTTTTTCAAATCTAGAGTAAGAATAGCCCCTACTCTACTAAACTCTTCATTAATCTTTGCATTCAAGATGAGTTGCTCATTGGTTATGGGATGATTAAAAATTAACTGATGCGCATGCAACATCATTCCTTTGAGGTCATAATTTTCTAACCATAACTTATTTTGTTTGTTACATCCATGTGGCCGACTTCCTAAAATGGGATGAAAAATATGTTTGAAATGTTTTCGCAATTGATGCATGCGTCCTGTTTCAGGAATCGCTTCTACCAAACAATATCGCGAGGTGGGTTTATTGTTAAATGCTAACGCAACTTCGGCATTTTGCAAACGATGAAAATAGGTTATTGCAGTTTGTTTAACCTCATCATCATTTATTAAATCATAATCTATGGTAAGCTCCTCGGGCGACCAACCCCGTAAAATGGCCAAATATTTTTTTTCGACTTCGCGTGTAGCAAAACGATCATTCATAATTTTCAAAACCTCTTTATCCAATGCAAACAACAAAACCCCAGAAGTTTTGCGATCCAACCGATGAATAGGATACACATGTTGCCCTCCTATTTGATTTCTCAATTCTTGAATAGCATAGACTTTTGCATCGCGTGCATAAAATGATTTGTGGACCAACAACCCACTTGGCTTATTAATGGCTATAATAAATTCGTCTCGATAAAGAATTTCTAACATTTGGCAAAAGTAAAAGAGATTACTATTGAAATCTCTTTTACACCTTATTTATTTCTAAGCCTTTCTCGTATTTTCAAGAGCCCACAAATCTGCCATCAAAAATCGTTAATCAAAAATCTTAAATCCATTTTAACCCAACCACCCATCTCTATCCAAACTTCTATATTGTATCGCTTCGGCTATATGCGAAGCCATTACATTGGGAGACGCTTCAAGGTCAGCAATAGTTCTAGAAACTTTCAAAATTCTATCATAAGCTCGTGCCGAGAGATTCAAACGCTCCATGGCCGTTTTCAACAACTCTTTTGACGCAGCATCCAAAGCACAAAACTCCCGAATATGCTTCGTGTTCATTTGAGCGTTATAATGAATGTTTTCTAACGATGCAAAACGTTGACTTTGCAATTCTCTAGCAGCCGTAACTCGTTGTCTAATATCCACACTACTCTCAGCTTTTCTGTCATCCGACAATTTCTCAAAAGGAACAGGAGTTACTTCAATATGAATATCAATTCTATCCAAAAGCGGTCCGGAAATTTTACTCAAATAGCGTTGCATTTCATGTGGAGAAGACGTTTGAGGAGCACTAGGGTCATTAAAAAATCCACTCGGACTTGGATTCATACTCGCTACCAACATAAACGAGGAAGGATAAGTCACTGTAAACTTTGCTCTAGAAATCGTTACTTCCCTATCTTCCAAAGGCTGACGCATCACTTCTAAAACATCTCTTTTAAACTCGGGCAATTCATCCAAAAACAACACCCCATTATGCGCCATCGAAATCTCACCGGGCTGCGGATAACTTCCCCCACCTACCAAAGCCACATTCGAAATAGTGTGATGCGGACTCCTAAAAGGCCTTTGATTCATTAGTCCCACTTCTTTCAATTTGCCTGCAACACTATGAATTTTAGTGGTCTCAAGTGCTTCTCTGAGTGTCATTGGAGGTAAAATACTAGGCAAGCGCTTCGCCAGCATCGTTTTTCCCGCTCCAGGAGGTCCAATCAAAATGATATTATGCCCGCCAGCAGCAGCGATTTCCATACAACGCTTAATACTTTCTTGCCCCTTCACATCCGAAAAATCAAATTCAGGAAAATCTAAGGTTTTATAAAATTCTGCTCTTGTATCAATTCTAGTGGGTTCAAGCGTTCCTTTTCCTTCCAAAAAATCAATAACTTCTTGTACATTTTCGACGCCATACACATCCAATCCTGCAACTATAGCAGCTTCTTTTACATTTTGCTTTGGCAGAAAAAAACCTTTAAAACCCTCTTCTTTGGCTTTTATAGCAATAGGCAATGCACCTTTAATAGGTTGTAAACTTCCATCCAAAGACAATTCACCCATAATGACATACTCGTCCAAAACAGCAGTAGAAATCTGAGTGGAAGCCACTAAAATACCCACCGCCAAGGTCAAATCGTAAGCAGAACCTTCTTTTCGTAAATCGGCCGGAGCCATATTAATCGTAATCTTTTTTCCGGGCAAGGCATACCCATTATTTTTGAGCGCTGCCGCAATGCGATAACTACTTTCTTTAATCGCATTATCTGGCAAACCCACCAAATGATAGCCTACCCCATTATCAATATTAACCTCTACAGTGATAGTTGTAGCTTCGACTCCAAAAACGGCACTTCCAAAAACTTTAACGAGCATATAAATAATCTTTTGAATAAAAGTAAAATAAAAATAGACACCACAACAGTAATAAACTTGTTAAATTTAAAAAGTATTCTCAAAAACTTAAAAAAATAAGCTACAAAAAAATAAAATTTTAGCATAAAATAGTATTCACCTATAAAACAGACGTTAAAATTTAAATAGCCCTTCCAAGTGTTATTAATTTTAGTATTTTTAAAAAAATTAACTAACCCATTATGAAAAAACTTATAATCCTACTCTTTTTTGGTGTTTTTGTAGCAAAAACACAAGCACAAGAGTACTTTCCGAATAACGAAAGTATTCCAAACAAAAACAATTATTACACTGCTTTTACCAACGCAAAAATCTATGTTACCCCTACTCAAGTCATTGAAAAAGGAACTTTACTCATTCAAAATGGTAAAGTAGTAGCATCAGGAAACTCAGTTGCTATCCCTAAAAACGCGATGATAATTGACGCTGAAGGAAAATCAATTTATCCTTCCTTCATCGATATGTATACTAGTTTTGGTGCTGAAAAACCAAAAAGAGCGGCATCTGGCGAAAGAGGTTCTTCTTATGACACCAAACGAGCAGGCTATTATTGGAACGAAAATATTCGCTCAGAGATCAACGCTTACGAAACTTTCGCTTACGACGAAACCAAAGCTGAAGAATTATTAAAGGCTGGGTTTGGCGTAGTAGGCACTCACATTCAAGATGGAATTGCCAGAGGAACTGGAGCCATAGTTGCTTTGAATAACAGCGATAAAACCAATCGAATTTTGAGCAACAAAGCCAGCCAACACTTTGGTTTTACTCGTAGTGTAACTACCAATCAGTCCTACCCTTCTTCTTTGATGGGAATGATGGCTTTGCTTCGCCAAATGTATCACGACAAAGAATGGTACAAAAATGGAAATGCAACAAACAAAGACTTATCCTTAGAAGCTTTGATTGCTAACGAAAAATTAGTTCAAATTTTTACAGCAGAAGACAAATTGAATAGTTTAAGAGCCTCAAAAATTGCAAAAGAATTTGGCTTAAATTATATCCTCAAAGGTGCTGGAAACGAATTTGAACGCATTCAAGAAATCAAAAAAACGAATGCTAGTTTTATCATCCCGATTAACTTCCCAGAAGCTTACGATGTTTCAAATCCGTTCAATGCGAACCAAATGGAGTTGGCCGACTTACGTTTTTGGAATCAAGCACCTAGCAACTTAAAAGTACTATCTGAAAACGGAATTACTTTCGCATTAACTACAGATAAATTAAAAAAGATAGAGGACTTTAGAGGGAATTTATTAAAAGCCATTCAATTTGGCTTTGACCCGACCAAAGCGTTAGAAGCTTTGACTACTACTCCAGCTGCTTTACTTGGAAAAAGCAATGAAATTGGAAGCTTAAAAACAGGAAGTTATGCCAACTTCATCATTACCTCTGGTGCTATTTTTGACGAAAAAACCATCGTTTTCGAAAACTGGGTACAAGGCAATAAATATGTGATTAACGATTGGACTGTAAAAGATATTCGTGGAGAGTACGATTTGACCGTAAGTAATGAAACCTATAAGTTAAAAATTGAAGGAGAAGTTGCCAAACCAAAATCAGATATTACAACCGCTGATAAAAAGAAAGTAAAATCGAATTTGACTTTTGCGAATCAATGGGTTACGCTATTAATCAAATCTAATGACGATGTAAAAACTAATTTTTCAAGATTAAATGGCTTGGTAGACACTACCGAAAACTTATCTGGAAAAGCCATTTTAAACAATGGCTCAGAAGTGACTTGGTATGCAAAAAAAACTGCGCCATTTAAGATTGTAAAAGACTCAAGCGCCGTTGAAAAACCATTCGCGGTTCAGCCTGTTACTTATCCAAACATTGCTTACGGAAATACTGAAATCCCAAAAGCACAAACGCTATTGTTCAAAAATGCAACGGTTTGGACCAACGAAAAAGAAGGAATTCTAGAACAAACCGACGTATTGGTTAAAAACGGTAAAATTGCTGCCATTGGAAAAAATCTTTCAGATGGTGGAGCTACTGTCATTGATGCCAAAGGAAAACACTTAACTAGCGGTATCATTGACGAACACTCTCACATTGCTATTTCGAATGGTGTAAATGAGGGCGGACACAACTCAAGTGCTGAAGTAACTATCGAAGACGTAGTTAACTCCGAAGACATTAATATTTACAGAGATTTAGCAGGTGGTGTTACTACATCACAATTACTACACGGTTCCGCTAACCCAATCGGTGGTCGCTCGGCAATCGTAAAATGGAAATGGGGAATGGAACCAGAAGAATTGTTATACAAAAACCAACCAAAATTCATCAAATTTGCCTTGGGTGAAAACGTAAAACAATCCAACTGGGGCAACGTAAATCCAACTCGTTTTCCTCAAACACGTATGGGAGTAGAACAAGTATTTACGGATTATTTCCAAAGAGCCAAAGAATACGACTTAGCTTGGAAAAAATTCAATGCAAGCGGCAAAAAAGACAAAGCAAAAGCACCAAGAACCGATTTGGAATTACAGACTTTAGCCGAAATTTTGAACAACAAACGATTCATAAGCTGTCATTCTTATGTACAATCAGAAATCTTGATGTTGATGAATGTGGCAGACAAAATGGGCTTCAAAGTTAACACCTATACCCACATTCTTGAAGGATACAAAGTGGCTGACAAAATGAAAGAACACGGTGTTGGAGCCTCAACTTTCTCTGACTGGTGGGCTTATAAATTCGAAGTAAACGATGCTATTCCACAAAACGGTCCGATTATGCATAACCACGGATTAGTAGTAGCCTACAATTCAGATGATGCAGAAATGTCAAGAAGATTGAACCAAGAAGCTGCAAAAGCAGTTAAATATGGTAATATTTCTGAGGAAGAGGCTTGGAAATTTGTGACTTTAAATCCTGCAAAATTATTACACATAGACGACAAAGTAGGAAGTATTAAAGTAGGTAAAGATGCCGATGTAGTACTTTGGAACAACAATCCTTTGTCTATTTATGCCAAAGCAGAAAAAACGTTAATCGAAGGTGTAGTATATTTTGACAGCCAAGTAGATGAAGCCAAAAGAGCTGCAAATGCTAAAGAAAGAGCTCAATTGATTGGTCAGTTATTGTTAGAAAAAAACAAAGGAATGGCCACACAAACTCCTAAAAAAACAATCAAACCTGAGTACGAATGCGATACAATGGAAGAATTGTAATCCAAACTAGTATGCACTACGAACACCAAATTTTAAAAAAGATGAACATAAAAATAGCACTTTTATTGGCCACTCTAGGTTTTTCAACACTTAGTCAAGCCCAACAAATACCTGCGCCACCACAATCTCAATCGATACTTATCCTTAATGCCACAGCTCATTTAGGAACAGGTGAAGTTATTGAAAATGCAGCCATTGGTTTTAAAGATGGAAAAATTACTTTGGTAGCCAATGCACAACAAATAAAATTAGCCAAAGATGCGTACAATACAACAATAGATGCCACTGGAAAACACGTATATCCGGGATTTATTGTACCCAATTCAACTTTGGGATTGGTAGAAATAGACGCGGTAAAATCTTCGGATGATGAGGAAGAAATTGGAACTTTTAACCCCAACGTTAGAAGTATTGTGGCCTACACTGCCGATTCAAAAGTGATTGAAACCGTTCGCCCAAACGGAATTTTGATGGCTCAAATCACACCAAGAGGAGGACGAATCTCTGGTAGTTCTTCTATTGTACAATTAGATGCTTGGCACTGGAAAGAAGCACTAATAAAAGAGAACGATGGTATCCACATTAATCTTCCTGCTACTTTTAGAAGAGGTGGCTGGTGGGCAGAACCAGGTTCTATCGAGCCAAATAAAGAGTACAACAAACAACTGCAAGAATTAAATGCTTTTTTCAAAAGTGCGAAAGCTTATTTAGGCGGTACCTCAGACAGCAGAAATTTAGTTACTGAAGCTACGAAAGGCCTATTCGACGGAACTCAAACCTTGTTCATTCACGCGGATGAAGAAAAACAAATAACGGATGGTATTCAATTAGCTCTTGAGAACGGAATTAAAAAAATGGTGATTGTTGGCGGATTTGAAGCCTATAAAGTAGCGCCACTTTTGCTTAAAAACAATATTGGTGTACTTTTAAGAAGAATTCACGATATGCCTACCAACGAAGACCAAGATATCGATTTACCCTATAAAATGGCCAAAATATTAACTGATAAAGGAATTCTGGTTGGTCTAGAAAATAGCGGAAGTAAAGAAAGAATGAGTTCAAGAAACCTTCCCTTTTTGGCAGGAACTTGTGTAGCTTATGGCTTAGACAAAGAAAAAGCGTTACAATTAATCACTTTGAATACCGCTAAGTTATTAGGCATTGACCAACAATGTGGTTCATTAGAAGAAGGCAAAGATGCTACACTTTTCATCTCAGAAGGCGATGCTTTAGATATGAGAACTAACAAATTAACCCATGCCTTTATCCAAGGAAGAATGATTAGTTTAGCGACGCATCAAACAAAACTTAGTGATAAATACAAAGCAAAATACAATCAAAAATAAACACTATGGGACTATTCAATGCCATTTTAGGAAACGCCTCAGAAGTAACTATCGAAAGTGCTTCTAAAGAGTTTGAACCAATATTAATTGAAGGCGAAGTAATCGAAAAAGCCTTTAGATTACTAAAAGATATGTTTGTTTTTACCAACAAAAGATTAATACTAGTCGAAAAACAATTAGTGGGTTCAAAAGTGGATTACTTATCCATTCCCTACCAAAACATCAAAAAATTCTCTAAAGAAAGTGCCGGAATCTTAGACATGGATGCCGATTTAAAAATTTGGCTGAACAACGAACCTATTCCTATTACCAAACAATTTGGTAAAGGTGGCAATAATATCAACGAAGTATATCGTATTTTGAGTGAGCATACTTTATAAATAAAGGTTTTTTTTTTTGAATTTAAAAAGGAGACATTTCGCAAAATGTCTCCTTTCTTTTTATACAAAAAAGAGAACATCAAGGCCTTGACCACTCAAAATTTTACTTTTTTTCATTTAAAGAAAAAAAACTCGCATTAATAAAATGCAAAATAATTCATCAAAAATAAAAACTACCCTTAAAATTCAAGGGGGTAAACTATCAAATTAATAAAAATTAATTTTTAATTATGATTTTTTATAGGGGTTTAAAATGATTTTATATTTTTAGCCTATAATTAAACTAAAACTAAAAAATATGCGAAAAATTATTTTGAGTGTGATACTGATCACAATTTTGGTATTATCCATTTTTTCAATCTATTTCCAAACCGAAGCTGCAACATTAGGCGCTCACGTGGTAGCCTTAAAATTAGATACCGGTGATACCGCATGGATGATTGTTGCCTCAGCTCTAGTACTATTAATGACACCAGGTCTTGGATTTTTTTACGGAGGTATGGTTGGCAAAAAGAATGTAATTAGTACTATGTTACAGAGTTTCATGGCTATGGTCATTGTTACTGTATTATGGGTAGTAGTTGGATTCGGATTATGCTTCGGTCCTTCTGTAGGAGGAATTATTGGAGATCCTTCAAGTAACTTTATGTTTCAAGGAGTTAACGCTTCAACCGCTTGGGAATTAGCACCAACTATCCCGTTTATATTATTTGCCTTCTTCCAAGCCAAATTTGCGATTATCACACCCGCATTAATCACTGGCGCATTTGCAGAGCGTGTTCGCTTCTGGGCTTACTTATTATTCATGGTTTTATTCATATTATTCATATACGCTCCATTATGTCACATGACTTGGCATCCTGATGGATTATTCTTCGGATGGGGAGTTTTAGACTTTGCTGGAGGAACTGTAGTTCACATGAGCGCTGGATGGGCTGCTTTGGCAGGTGCCATGTTCTTAGGCAAAAGAAAAGTACAAAAAGTCAACCCAGCTCGTATCACTTATGTATTACTAGGAACTGGTTTATTATGGTTTGGCTGGTTTGGTTTCAATGCAGGTTCTGCAGTTGGAGCTAGTGGCTTAGCTTCGCAAGCTTTGGGAACTACAACTGTTGCTGCTGCTGCTGCCGCTATGACATGGGTGTTTTTTGATAAAATTCAAGGACATAAATTATCAGCTATGGGTGCGTGTATTGGAGCTGTTGTTGGTCTAGTAGCCGTAACACCTGCTGCAGGTTTCGTAACTATTCCTCATGCAATTGCCATTGGAATCATTGCTAGCGTGGTAAGTAATGTTGTTTGTAGCAAATTCCCTAAAGGAAAAATTGATGACGCTTTAGACGTATTTGCTTGTCATGGTGTTGGTGGTATGGTAGGAATGCTTTTAACTGGTGTTTTTGCATCAAAAGCAGTAAACCCAATAGTTGGTGACAACGAAGGTCTTTTATTTGGTGACGCAACTTTATTTTTAATTCAATTAAAAGCTTTGGTACTAGTGTCTGTTTTCGCTTTTGCTGCTTCTTATGCTTTATTCTTTATTGTAAACAAAATTACTCCATTACGTGTAAGTGAAGATAAAGAAGAACTAGGATTAGACATTTCTCAACACGGAGAATTTCTATAAACTACAATGTCCCAAAAACCAAAAAAATAGCTGTTTCAAAAGAGACAGCTATTTTTTTTATTTCAAGTATGTAGCAATTACAATCTTGATTTTGCGATAAAAATTTAAGTAATCAAGACCACACCAAAAACAACCTTCTTGAATAAGTTGTAAACCACAGGTAAAATCACCAATTTTCATCTCAATTTTCTACTTTTGTAAATTGAACACTATACAGATGAATATCAAATTAATCACTATTGGAAAAACGGATAATAAATCACTTCAAACTTTGATTGATGATTATACCAAAAGATTGTCTTTTTACATCAAATTTGAACTTGAAATCATTCCAGACATTAAGAATGTAAAAAACTTATCCGAAAGTCAACAAAAAGAAAAAGAAGGACAACTTATTTTATCCAAAATATCACCAACCGACCAACTACTACTTTTGGACGAAAATGGCAAAAAATTTTCAAGCGTTGCATTTTCTCTTGAACTTCAAAAAAAAATGAATTCAGGTATTAAAACCTTGGTTTTTGTAATTGGAGGCCCCTACGGATTCTCTGATACGGTTTACGCAGCAGCACAAGGCAAAATATCTCTCTCAGACATGACCTTTTCGCATCAAATGGCTCGACTTTTCTTTATTGAGCAATTGTATCGTGGCTATACTATTTTGCGAAACGAACCCTATCATCATCAATAAATTTTAATTCTTATAAAAAAAGCTGTCCGAAAATTACTTCTTGGACAGCTTTTTTTGTTGCTTTATGAATACTACGCTTAATTCTATCTAGCACGGAATTTTGCGTTAGGGATTACTTCACTTATACTATTTTCATAGGAATTCAGCGAACTTCGTTTGCAGTGAAAATCCTTTTTGAGGCTTTTTCTGCCTCAAAAAGATTGTAACGTAAAGCCCGACTCTTGTGGTAACGCCCAAAAAGTACGATTTAAAAAAAACTTTGTGCTGAAATATCAATGTATTACAATATATAATCGGTATTAATAAAATTGGATTCTTTACTATTCAATAATTCTTGCAGAATTGCATTGTTATAGGCATTGTCTTTAGAAGCCACAAAGGTGCGGATAGAGAAAGAACGCAAAGCATCATGAATACTCAAGGTACCTACAGCAGAATCTTTACGACCTGTAAATGGAAACACATCCGGACCTCTTTGACAAGAACTATTCAAATTCACTCTACACACTAAATTAACCAAAGCATCAATTAGCGGGGCAATGGTTTTGATATCTTGACCAAAAAGACTCACTTGTTGTCCATAACTAGATGCTGCCATGTCATTTAAAGGTTCTTGAATATCTTTGAAAGTCAAAATAGGAACGATAGGACCAAATTGCTCTTCGTGATATACACGCATGTCTTTATTTACTGGAAAAACAACCGCTGGAAAAATTGAATTCTCTGTTCTTCGACCTCCTTTTGCATTGATCACTTTAGCACCTTTTGCGGTAGCGTCATCAATTAATTCTTGAATATAATTTGGCTTTTCTACTTCAGGCAGTGGTGTTAACATTACACCTTTCTCCCAAGGATTTCCGTATTTCAATTCATCGACTTTGGCTGCAAAACGAGCATTAAACTCTTCTGCAATAGATTCGTGTACATATAACACTTTCAAAGCGGTGCATCGTTGTCCATTAAAAGAAAGCGATCCTGCGATACATTCTTGAATTGCTAAATCCAAATCGGCATCTGGCAAAACAATTGCTGGATTCTTGGCTTCTAATCCTAAGATTAAACGTAAGCGATTCTTGTTGGGATGCTGGTCCTGTAAAGCTATCGCAGATTTACTATTTCCAATCAGAGCCAACAAATCTACTTTACCGGATTGCATTACTGGCGTAGCCACTTCTCGGCCTCTACCATACAAAATATTAATAACCCCTTTTGGGAAACTATTTCTAAACGCTTCCAACAAAGGAGATATTAACAAAACACCATGTTTTGCTGGCTTAAAGATTACAGGATTCCCCATTATCAATGCAGGAATCAGCAATGAAAAAGTCTCATTTAAAGGATAATTGTAAGGACCTAAACAAAGAACCACTCCTAATGGCCCTCTTCGTACCATTGCATTTACTCCCTGTACTTTTTCAAAATGAGCACTGTGACTATTCAATTCCTTAAGACTTTCAATGGTATCATAAATATATTCTACCGTTCTATCAAATTCTTTTTCGGAATCCCCTAAGGATTTTCCTATTTCCCACATCAACAACTTGACAACTTCTGTTCTGGTGCTTTTCATTTGCCCCACGAAGTTTTCCATACACTTAATACGATCCGAAACTTTCATAGTAGGCCATAAACCTTGCCCATTTTTGTACGCATTATAAGCCGCATCAACTGCCTCTAGGGCTTCTGTTTCACCCATAAAAGGTATAGATCCCAATAAAGTAGGCTCATAATTTGGTGTAGAAGAAATGGTAGAATAAACTGGAGTTGTTTTCCCTGTCCACTTTTTCAATTCTCCATTCACCAAAAAGGTGTCTTGATGTATTACATTTTTTATTTGATATTCTTCAGGAATCATAGTCATTACTTCATTTTGTTTAAATTGATTTTTTTTGATGGAGCTTCAATACTTCTTATTCTGGAGCAACCACCTCGCCATTCCAGTCCAAAATACCTCCCATTAAATTGAAAGCATTTTCAAAACCTAGTTCGTTCATGATTTCACAAGCCTTTGCACTTCTTGCTCCCGAACGACAATATACATAGTAGCTTTTGGTTTTATCTAACGCTTCAAGAGCCGAAATAAAAATGGGACCTTGATGAATATCAATATTTATAGCTGATGCTATAATACCATCATTGTATTCTTGTTCAGTTCTTACATCTAGTATAACTGCATTTGAATCGGCTTCTAATTGCTCAATCCAATCTTCTTGTGTTAAATTCATAGTTGTCTTTTTGGTAAAAATACAATGTTTTACAAAAACAAAAAGGGGCAAAATTGTTAAATGGATAATAATTCAATGAAAACGATATCGTAAAATACAAACAATAATAAAACTTATTTTTTTGCCATTTTACAAACAATAAAGCAAAATAAATCCCAAATTTTAAAACTCTTATTTAAAAAATAACAGATTATCAATTGCATAAGCAAAAATCAACAAAAATAGCACTAAATTATTTCCATTATATTTGTATGGACAAGAACAACCAATCCGTATTTTAAAATGAGTACCCATATAAAACAAACCTTTCCTTCTTTTTCTAATTCATTACTTGAGCAAATTGACCAAAATGCAAAAGAACAAGTTTTTCCGGCAGGAACAGTAATCATGCGCACAGGACAATACATTAAAAATACAATGCTTGTCATTAGTGGTAAAATTAAAATCTACCGTGAAGATGAGGATGGTGGCGAATTTTTCATGTATTATTTACAACCCGGTCAAGCTTGTGCGCTTTCAATGGTTTGTGCCACACGAAGCGAAAAGAGCCAAATAATGGCCAAAGTAGTCGAAGAAGCCGAAGTCATAACGATACCTTTGAGCTTAATGGACAAATGGATGATGGAGCACCGCTCTTGGTACGAATTTGTTGTAGCCACCTATCGCAACCGTTTTGAAGAAGTTTTAGAAGTATTGGACAGTGTGGCTTTTAGAGCGATGGATGAACGCTTGGAATTTTACTTAAAACGTCAAGTAGCCTCATGCGGATGTAACGATTTAAAATTATCACATCAAGAAATTGGTAGTGATTTAAACACCTCTAGAGAAGTAATTTCTCGACTGCTAAAAAAAATGGAACAAAGAGGGTTGTTAAAACTTCATCGCAACCATATTGAACTTTTGACTTTATAAAACCAATTACAACTCTATACACAAATATACCATAAAGATTCATAGACAAACCCATAGTTTACCTATTGTTTTTTCTTTTAGCAACATGTCACTTATTTGAGACAATCGACAACAAAATACGACACTATACTAAGTGTATTGTTGTCATTGCCCAGTAATGTGACTAAAATTACACTATCCACCAAAGTAAAGTAACATCTTTGCATCATAAAATCTAATTATGGAATATATCGGCTATTTAGCGTCTATTATTATTGGTTTATCCTTGGGGCTTATTGGAGGTGGAGGATCTATTTTGACCATACCAATTTTGGTATATTTATTCAAAATCAACCCGGAATTAGCCACTAGTTATTCTTTATTTATTGTTGGGTTATCTTCCTTATTTGGGTGTTTTAGCCATTATCGAATGGGGCATTTAAAAATCAAAGCCGCTTTGTATTTTGCAGTACCGTCAGTGGTTTCTATCTTGATAATAAGAGAAGTCATTTTTCCAAAAATCGCTTCAACCTTATTCTCGATTGCAAGTTATCAAGTCTCAAAAGACTTTTTAATTATGATTGTTTTTTCGGTTTTAATGATTTTAGCCGCCGTTTCTATGATCCGAAAAAATCTTCCTGAAATTACAGCTACAACCACCAATTACTCACAATTGAGTTTTATTGGTTTTATTGTTGGCATTATTACGGGCTTTTTGGGCGCTGGTGGCGGTTTTTTAATCATACCCGCTTTACTTTTTTTTGCTAATCTCCCCATGAAACAAGCCGTTGGCACTTCATTGTTAATTATTTTTATTAATTCAGCCATTGGTTTTGCAGGTGATGTATATATAGGCACGCCAATCAATTATGCTTTTTTACTAACCATCGCTGCGATGGCCTTTATCGGAATTTTGATAGGTACGCGACTCTCTAAAAAAATAGATGGCACCAAACTCAAACCTCTTTTCGGCTGGTTCATATTAGTAATGGGAATTTACATCATTTCAAAAGAGCTCTTTTTTTAGTCATAACTTAGTAACATTTATCACATTATTTATCAAAATTCAATGCTACTTTTGTATAGCAAATAAATCCAAATACCATGCAAATAGAACAAATTTATACCGGTTGCTTAGCGCAAGGAGCGTATTACATTACTTCAAATGGCGAAGCGGCCATTATAGACCCGTTACGTGAGGTACAACCCTATTTATCTCGTTTAGAACGCGATCGTGTACAGCTAAAATACATTTTCGAAACTCATTTTCATGCAGATTTTGTATCAGGTCACCTAGATTTAAGTAAGGCTACTGGCGCACCTATTGTTTATGGACCCACTGCTAAACCAGAATTCGAGGCGCTAGTTGCCAAAGATCATCAGGTTTTTGAAATCGGAAACATCAAAATCAAAGTATTGCACACCCCTGGTCACACCATGGAAAGTTCCACTTACTTGCTGTTGGATGAAAACGGCAAAGAACACGCTATTTTCTCTGGCGACACCTTATTTATTGGCGATGTTGGACGCCCAGATTTAGCTCAAAAAGCAGCAGCAATGACACAAGAACAATTGGCTGGTATTCTTTTTCATTCTTTAAGAGACAAAGTAATGACCTTGCCTGACGATGTTATTGTGTATCCCGCTCATGGCGCCGGCAGTGCGTGTGGCAAAAACATGAGTAAAGAAACCGTTTCCACCATTGGACAACAAAAAGCGACCAACTATGCTTTGAGAGCTAACATGACCGAAGCTGAATTTATCAAAGAGGTAACCGATGGATTATTACCTCCACCCGCTTATTTCGGAATGAACGTTGCTATGAACAAAAAGGGATACGAAAGTTTTGAAAAGGTATTACATAATGGAATGAGAGCGCTATCGGTAGCCGACTTTGAAAGAATAGCCGAAGAAACTGGCGCTTTGATTTTAGACACCCGAAACAATGGTGATTTTTACAAAGCCTTCATTCCACAATCCATAAATATAGGCATTAATGGTGATTTTGCTCCTTGGGTAGGTGCAATGATTGCCGATGTACAGCAACCTATTCTTTTGGTAACAGAACTCGAAAAAGAAGAAGAAACCGTCACTCGATTAAGTCGTGTAGGTTTTGACCAAATTTTAGGGCACTTAGAAGGGGGATTTGAATCGTGGGTAAAAGCAAATAAAGAAATTGACACCATTAATAGAATTACTCCTACGGTGTTTGAAGAAAAATTAAATACGGCAAACGACCTAATCATAGACATTAGAAAGGAAAGCGAGTACAGTGCTGAGCATGTTGCAGAAGCCTATAACAAACCCTTGTCTGCTATCAACGATTGGATTACAACTATAGATCCGAAACAACATTTTTACATGCATTGTGCCGGTGGTTACCGAAGCATGATTGCTGCCTCAATCTTACAAGCACGCGGCTTTAGAAACTTCACCGAAATTGAAGGGGGCTTTAATGCTATTGCCAAAACAACGGTCCCAAAAACAGATTTTGTTTGCCAAAGTAAAGTGTTGAAGTAAAAATAAGACAATAGATTAAAAACCAAGAAGCAAAACAAGTGAGGAAAATATAATTGAAACTCCCACACTTATTTTATAATACACTGAAATTAAACCATTAACTCAATCAAAGTATCATGAAAAAAAACATGGGAATAACCGATAAAAGAATTCGAGTGTTGATCGCAATTGTAATTGCTTCGCTTTATTATACTAAAGTGATTGACGGAACCATGGCTATAGTATTATTAGCACTGGCTATTGTGTTTTTGTTGACTAGTTTTATTAGTTTTTGTCCATTGTATTTACCCTTCGGGATATCGACCATTAAGAAAAAATAAGCATGAAAGACTTGAATTGTTGCGTAACGAGTTGCGAGAAACCGTTAGACGAATCCTATTGGAATATGCAATACCAATCTCAAACTACAGGTTGGGATTTGGGCGCGGTTTCGCCTCCTATTAAAGAATATATCGATCAGTTGAAGGATCCCAGTATTTCGATACTAATTCCGGGCTGTGGCAATACGTATGAAGCTGAATACCTCTTAGAAAAAGGGTTTACCAATATCACCGTAATTGATATTGCGCCAACTTTGGTTGAAAAATTAAAACGAAAATTTAAAAATACTACTGCTATACGAGTACTTTTGGGTGATTTTTTCGAACTTCAAGATCGTTATGATTTGATTCTGGAACAAACTTTTTTCTGTGCTTTGCCCCCGCACATGCGTCAGCAATACGTTTGGAAAATGCATCAACTTTTGACAGAAAATGGCAAAATAGTAGGATTATTTTTTAATCGTGATTTCGAAATAAGTCCGCCTTTTGGCGGCAATCAGAAAGAGTATGAAAAATTATTTGCACCAGCTTTTGATCTAAAAACACTCTCGGTGTGTGTAAACTCGGCTTCACCAAGAGCTGCTACAGAACTGTTTTTTATTTTTCAAAAAAAGGCAAAAGTAATTGTACAATACTTTACACTACAAGGTGTTACTTGCTCGAATTGCACTAAAACGATTCTTGATAAAATACACGCTATTCCGGGTGTAATTGATGCACAAATCAATGCTTCTTTTTCGGATTTGATTGTCACTAGTACCAATGAAATTGCATTAAAAACCCTAGTTGACTTACTAGCCTATGAGCCCGAATATAGTATTGCATTACAACTGTAAATTGGAGTATTAGCATAATGCTTTGTGTTCTTTTATACAAAAAGTCTATCTTTTAGAGTAGAACAAGAATGAGTTGATACCATTTAACAATAGTGATTTCAATAACAGATAGAAAAAATGATACTAGAAAAGCAAATTGTATCTCTATAACCCCGGTAGGAGCGGCATCCTTTGCTTTTTTGATTAAAAAAAAGCAAAGATATAGCGGATAACGGGACGATGTTGCCTAAGAAGCCTCATATGCCCGTTTCAAAAAATTAATAAAAATTACACTTTAAGATAATAATGAAGAGACAATTATTTAGCAACTGGCACTTGATGCGCTGGATTAGATTGGCTTTTGCCTTGTTTTTGTTAGGAGAGGCGTATGCTACACGAGAATGGTTTTTTATCATTTTCGGCTTGTTTTTCCTGCTTCAAGCTTTGTTTAACGCAGGTTGTGGTGCCAATGGTTGCGCTATGCCAAAAAAATAATTTGAGATACCATGAATAATTTTCAACAACTGATAGCTTCAGACCAAGCTGTTTTGGTCGATTTTTTTGCTACTTGGTGCGGGCCTTGTCAAATGCTAAGTCCAATTTTGAAACAAGTAAAAGAAACACTTGGAGAACGCATTACGATTATCAAAATTGATGTGGATAAAAACCAAGCGATCGCTTCGCAGTTTCAAGTACGCGGGGTACCCACAATGATTTTGTTTCAAAACGGTAAGCAATTGTGGCGTCAATCGGGTGTGGTAAGCAAGGACGAATTGATCCAAATTATCATAGCGAAAAGCAACACATGAGCAAGCAAGGAATTGTGGCCGCCGGGATTGGAATTTTGGTGGGCTTAGTAGCTGGTTATTGGTATTATTCGGCTATTGGATGTGCTTCTGGAAGCTGTTCTATCACCTCGAATCCTGTCAATAGCACCTTGTACGGAGGACTCATTGGAGGGCTAATCGGAAGTTTTTTTGAGAAAAAACGAACAAAATAGGGTTTTCTCAATCGTTTTCTTAAGTTTTTATTGCTATATCTCAAAAAAAAATGAAACTTTCTGTATTCTGATTTATCTTTGTGTGTATAAAAAACACAGAAAATGGACGTAGAAATTTTAGCTCGTATCCAATTTGCCTTTACTATTGCCTTTCATTATATCTACCCCCCGTTAAGTATTGGTCTTGGACTTCTTATTGTACTTTTTGAAAGTATTTACCTAAAAACAGGAAACAAAGAATATGAAATTCTGACTCGTTTTTGGATTAAAATCTTTGCCTTAACCTTTGGAATTGGTGTGGCTACAGGAATTATCATGGAGTTTGAATTTGGTACCAATTGGGCCGTTTATTCAAGGTACGTTGGAGATATTTTTGGAAGTGCTTTAGCTGCCGAAGGATTATTCGCATTTGGATTAGAAAGTACCTTTTTGGGGATTTTACTTTTTGGTTGGAATCGAGTAAAACCTTGGGTACATTTGGTTTCAACTATTGGTGTGTTCTTAGGATCTATGTTTTCGGCCGTTTGGATTGTTGTGGCTAACTCTTGGCAACAAACTCCAGCAGGCTATCACATTGTAGGTGAAGGACTCAATGCCCGAGCTGAAGTCACTGACTTTTGGGCAATGGTTTTCAATCCTTCTAGCGTAGACCGATTAATTCATACTTGGCAAGGCGCTTTCTTGGCTGGTGCTTTTTTAGTGTTAAGTGTTCATGCTTATTACTTGCGAAAAGGACGTTTTGTAGCTATTTCAAAAAAAGCTTTTCCTATTGCTTTGGTTGTGGCCACCGTTTTCTCTTTCGCCCAATTACTTTCTGGTCATAGCTCAGCTGATGGTGTAGCGGTAAATCAACCCGCAAAATTAGCAGCCATGGAAGGGCATTTCGAAAAAGAAGCCCCAGCAGACCTATATCTTTTCGGTTGGGTAAATAAAAAAGATCAAACTGTAACGGGACTAAGTATTCCGGGAGGTTTATCCTTTTTAGTACATCAAGATTTTGAGGCGCCCATAAAAGGTTTAAACGATTTTCCTGAAGAAGATCGACCAGGGCAAATCAACGCCGTATTTCAGTTTTATCATATCATGATTTCTATTGGTATGTTCTTGATTGCACTTACCTTTTTTGCCTGTTATAAATGGTACCGAGGCACATTGTATGAAACAAAATGGCTTTTAGGTGTTTTTGCTTACGCTGTACTCTTACCACAAATTGCCAATCAAGTTGGGTGGTTTGCAGCCGAAATGGGGCGCCAACCTTGGGTGGTGTATGGCCATTTAAGAACCAGTCAAGCGTTTTCTCAAGAAGTTTCATCGCAACAAATTCTATTTTCTTTGATTCTTTTTACCTTGGTGTACACACTTTTATTGCTTTTATTTATTTATTCTGTAAATAAAAAAATAAAACACGGCCCTTACGAACATTCAGATATTGCTTTAAATTAACCCTTTTTATTACAAAACAAATGGAATATTTTTTAGGTATTGATTATCCTACCCTTTGGTATTTAGTTATTGGCTTATTATTTTCTGGTTATGCTATTTTAGAAGGATTTGATTTTGGAGCGGGCGCTTGGCATTTATTTTTCAGAAAAGACATCAGTCGTCGAATTGCCATCAACGCCATTGGTCCTGTTTGGGATGCGAATCAAGTTTGGCTGGTTATAGGTGGAGGCGCATTATTTGCTGGTTTTCCGGTAATGTATGCCACCATGCTTTCGGCAATGTATGTTCCGTTTATGATTTTTTTATTTTTTAATATTTTACGCGCTGCAGCCATCAAATTTAGAAGTGCTGAAGAAATGCTCTGGTGGCGTAAAACTTGGGATATTATATACTGTACCTCTAGCAGTATGATTGCTTTTTTACTTGGAGTTGTTCTTGGAAATATTTTACAAGGATTAGCCTTAGGACCCAATTTTAGTTATAAAGGTGGAGTGATTCTTTCATTTTTGAATCCCTATGCTATCATGGTTGGGTTTACCACCCTATCATTATTCATGACGCAAGGTGCTATTTATTTGTTGCTAAAAACCGAGGGTACACTACATCAACGATTAACTTTTCTATTAAGAAAAGGAATGATTTTTTTCATTGTTAGTTTTGGTATCACTTCTTTGTACACTCTGATTTTTATTCCTGGAGTAACCGAAAATTTCAGACAAAATCCACTCTATTTTGCTGTGCCTGTAATTTCATTTTTAGCCGTAGCCAACGTCCCCCGATTGGTTTCAAAAAAAGAATACATGAAAGCATTAATATTTTCGTCGTTAACTATGTCTTTATTGCTAATGTTGGTGGCTCTTCACCTCTACCCAACCTTGCTCTTATCAACTATTAATCCAGAGTATAGTGTTACTATTTACAATGCTGCATCGTCTCAAAAATCATTAGGGATTATGCTTACCATCGTTGCCATTGGTGCGCCGCTGTTAGGAGCATATTTCTTTTTTCTCTATAAAACCTTTAATGGAAAAGTAAAATTAGACGATACTAGTTATTAATCAATATAAGATATTATTGAATCCATTTTTGAATAATTTGTTGAAAATCTTGTACCAAAATAGGTTTAGAAAGATAGTCATTCATGCCAAATTCAATACATTTTTCACGCTCACCATTTAAGATTCCAGCCGTTAAAGCAATGATAGGAATGTTTTTATATTGCGGTAATTTTCGGATTTCGGCAGTAGCCTCATAACCATTTTTCAGGGGCATTTGAATATCCATTAATATCAAATCAAAAAGTTTGTTTTGAGCTAACTGAATCGCTTCGTCTCCATCATTTGCCTCAGAGATGATAGCATTTGGAAATATTTTTTTTGTCAGTGTTACAGCCAGATAGCGATTTACTTTGTTATCTTCTACAATCAAGACCTTAAAATCATCCCAATTGATTTCATTCGTTTTCTCCATTACAATAGTATCATAATTATTTTGTGTCTGATTTGGTAATTCCTTCAAATTTACGGTAAAATAAAAAACACTTCCTACTCCAACTTGGCTATTTACCTTAAGCTCACTTCCCATTAATCCTAATAACTGATTGCAAATCGTTAACCCAAGACCTGTCCCACCAAATACTCTTGAAGTTGTGGTATCTTCTTGAACAAAAGACTCAAAGATCTTGTCTTGATTTTTTTCTTTTATGCCGATCCCCGTATCTTTAACGGAAAATTGAATAGCAAATACACTTTCTTTAAACCCACCAACCACCTGTATATCAACATGTATTTGACCAATAAATGTAAATTTAATCGCATTACTAATTAAATTCACCAACACTTGTTTGAGACGTAAAGCATCAGCGTATACAAAACAAGGGACATTTTCGTGAATGGTTACCGATAATTCAACTCCTTTTTGCTGTGCTTGAAATTTAAAAAGATGAATGGCTTGCTGCACCAATTCGTACAGATCAACTTGTTCAATATTTAGTTGAAATTTCCCTGCTTCTATTTTGGAAAAATCAAGAATATTATTAATAATTCCTAGCAATGTAATTGCCGATTCGTTGATTGTTTTCAAATATTCAACTTGGTGTTCGTCTAAGTTGGTTGCAGATAATAAGTTTGAAAAACCAATAATACCATTTAAAGGAGTGCGAATTTCATGACTCATATTCGCTAAAAATTCTGATTTGGTTTTATTGGCTTTTTCAGCCTTTTTTTTAGCTTTAATTAAAGCTATTTCTAGTTCCTTCCTTTCTGTAATGTCACGGATTGTACCGACTATAGCATAAGGAATCCCAGAGGCATCACATTTCAAGGATCCTTTACCGTGAAACCAGCGCTCTTTTCCGTCGGAAGGTCGAATAATTTTGTATTCTTTATCAAATGGATGTTTTTGAGTCAATACATCATCCATAATATAATGCTCTAAATCTTGTTTGAAATCAGGATGAACCAAATCAAGCCACATGTGCGAATCAAAAGAGTCAGCTGAGGAAATACCCAAAAGTGTATCTAGAAGCGGAGAGCGAGACCATTTTGCGTTTTTTAAATCTATACTATATGTACCAATACTGGCAATTTGTTGGGTTTCTGTCAAAAACTGTTCTTTTTCTATCAATAAAATTTCAGCCAATTTTCGATGAGAAACATCTCTTAAAATAGAAAGTATTGTGTTATTCGTTAATAATTTAGAGCGAATTTCCAAGTACAGAATAGTGCCATCATTTCTTTTTACTTTCCTTTCCGATTGGACAGATAACCCTTTTCTTAATTTTTTATATTGAAAAGGCTTAATTAAGAGCTCGTCATCGAAAACAAAATCATAGATCGATTTGGTTAACAATTCTTCTTCGGTGAAACCAGATATCGTACAAGTGTTGTCGTTTACACTCAAAATCTGCCCATCAAAAGTAGTTACAACAATAGCATCAAGCATTTGTTTGACCAAAACACGATATTTTTCGTCACACTCTTTTTCTTTTTCAACTTGCGTTACCGAATTTGATATCATAACCTTACTGATTAAAATAGTAACAATTAAATTCGAAGATATATTGGACATACAAAGTAACGAAATTTACATAATTATTTGTTCTAAATCACAAATAAAACACTAAAATCATAAAAATCACAACACTATAATGCTATATAAAGAATAATTAGCTTAAAAATTTAAGACATTGTGAAAAAAAAGAGGTTGTCTAAAAATAAAGACAACCTCTTTTTTTTAAGTAAAATATTTGAATAGCTAACATGAATAATTTTCATATAAAAACTTTTCAGAAAGACATTTGGACTTCTTGTGACACTTTCTTGTTGTACGATTGATAATTCATTACAATTAGCGCTGTACTATAGCGTTGGCGTGATTTAATTGAAGAAAGACAAAAGCCTCTTTTGCATTGGATAATTGAGCATACTTGGCAGCATCGATACCGAAATTTGTTTTCTCATCTACCTTTGCTCCTTTGGCAATTAGTAATTTCATGATTTCGACTTTGTTGTATCGCGCTGCAATCATTAAAGGTGTTAAACCGTATGATTTTTCATTGACATCAGCACCAAAGTCTATTAATTTTTTGATGAATTCCAAATCGCCTTTATAAATTGCGACGTGCAAAGGTGTTGCTTCTCCATATGAAGGAGTCATAACTTTTACTTTAGCAAATGATTTAACGTTTGCCGCTTCTACTTTTGTAGCAAAACTTGATAGTACTACTACTAAACCTAAATAGATGATTGATTTTTTCATGATGATTGTGATTTTTGATTATTGATTGATGATTAAAACTCTATTCAAAAGTAAGGTATTTTTATTTATGTGTATTACAAGGTACTATTTATTAACTAATAATTAACTCACTGTTTAAATACTTGATTTTTAAGTATATTAAAATTAAAACAACCTTAGATTATAGACGTTACCCAATGAATAATGTTACAACACTTTAAATAAATTAACTTTTATTTTGCTTTTAACTTATTGATTAGATTCGATAATGGTATTATCTAAGTAATCTGTAATTATTAAATTCTTTTCGGTCAAAGGATGAGAAGGAATCACGATTGGTTCGTCAAACATTTGTAAAGTTTCAATCCAATTAAAATCTAGAGGCACTTCTGACAAAGCATTGTCCTCACCTACTACATTAAAGTCTACAGTATTACTTTCAATAGTTGAAGAAGGCAAAACTATAGCTTCATCATACATTGCTAACGTATTGATCCCATCAAAATCTAATGTTTGGGTTTCATTTTGATCTACGTCTCCTATTATTGTATATTCTTGATTTAATCTATATTCAAAAGTATACTCTTTGTTTGATGTAAATGGTATTTCGATAGCTTCTTCCTCATATGATAAAGTATTGAATTTATGAAAATCTAAAGCTCTAGTTTCGTCTTTTTCTGTTTCTTCAATGATAGCACTTTCAAAAGAAATACTTTTTTGAGTTGATGAAATCAATTCTAAAACTGTAGGGGTTTCTTCTAAAACAAGTTCTGGCTTTACTAAAACTATTGGACTTTCCTTTTTAACTTCAAAATTTGTTTTAGCCAATTGAACTTTAGAAAAATCTACTGTTGCTTTTTGGTATTCATTTTGTTTAAAACTAGAATTGATTTTGGCTGCTCTTCTAGTTCCTATTTTACCGAAATTATTTTTGTCTAAACGAATTTCTAAAGTTGAAATTAAAACTACTGATACTGCTACTGTGTAAATGATTGATGCTTTCATGATTTTTATTTTTTTAGTTTTTTGATTTGTTGTTTTAAATAATAATATCCTATGCAAATATATATCTTTTAAACAGTATCTTGTTTTGCATAGTACTTATATTTAACAAATAATTAACAAAACACAAAAGATAACCCCTTAAAAAAAAGGAAATTGAAGTATTTACAAACAAAAAAACCTCATACTATTTTCATAGCATGAGGTTTTAAAGAATATGTTTTAGTATCGTTTTATCCTTTTAGATACTCCAAAACATTGTTTTCGATACGTTCATTAATATTTGTAATATCAGCTTTCACAAACTTTTCGCCAATTATATTTTCATACAATTCAATATAACGATCAGAAACTGATTCGATGTATTCCTCTGTCATTTCTGGGATTTGCTGTCCTTCCTTACCTTGAAAACCATTTTCAATCAACCAACGACGCACAAACTCTTTAGATAATTGCTTTTGCTCTTCCCCCTTTTCCTGTCTTTCTTGGTAGCCTTCAGCATAAAAGTAACGAGAAGAATCTGGCGTATGAATTTCATCTATTAAAACGATTTGTCCCTCTTTAGTTTTACCAAATTCATATTTAGTATCTACCAAAATCAAACCACGACTTGCTGCAATTTCAGTACCTCTTTGGAACAAAGCACGAGTATACTTTTCAAGTACTACATAATCTTCCTCGGTCACGATACCGTTTGATAAAATAGCTTCTCTCGAAATATCAGCATCGTGTTCACCATTATCCGCTTTGGTAGTTGGTGTAATTATAGGTTCAGGAAATTTATCATTTTCCTTTAGGCCTTCTGGCATTGCTACTCCGCAAAGTGTTCTTTTTCCCAAAGCATATTCACGAGCCGCATGCCCCGAAAGATATCCACGGATTACCATTTCTACTTTGAAAGGAGTACACAAATGACCAACAGCCACACTTGGATCTGGAGTAGCCACTAACCAATTTGGAACAATGTCTTTAGTCAATTCCATAAACTTAGTAGCAATTTGATTCAGAATCTGTCCTTTGTATGGAATACCTTTTGGCAACACTACATCAAAGGCTGAGAGTCTATCTGTAGCGACCATTACTAAAAGATCATCATTGATATTGTAAACTTCACGAACTTTACCGCGATAAACGGATTTTTGATTCGGAAAATTAAAATTGGTAGTCGTAATCGTTGTACTCATTGTGTTGTTAGTTGTGTGTTTTTTTTAAGATCGCAAATTTAAAACTATTTCTAGGAGCAAGCAAAGAAAAGCGTTGGTATAATTTACTTGGTCTCTTTTTTTCCGATGGTTGCTTCGAACAATTGCAAAATTCTACTGTATTCGTCTATCCAAGAATAAGTTTCTCTAAATCCATGAGCTTCGACTGGAAATGAAGCCAAGCTCCAATTCTTCTTTCCTAGTTCTATAAAACGTTGAGAAATACGAACAATATCTTTGTATTCTACATTATCATCAACCATTCCGTGAAGCATCAACAGATTTCCTTCCAATTTGTCTGCGTAATATATTGGAGAGCTTTTTTGAAAAGCAATAGGATCCGTTTCAGGGAAATTCAAAATATTACCTGTATAGCCATGATTGTAATGTGCCCAATCGGTTACAGATCGTAAAGCTGCGCCCGAGGCAAACTCTTTTGGAGTCGTTAGCATCGCCATCAAAGTAATAAAACCTCCATAAGATCCGCCATAAATCCCTACCCTGTTTGGGTCAATTCCGTATTTGTCTACTAATACTTTTTTTCCATCTATATGATCTGAAAGGTCTTTTCCTCCCATAAAACGATAAATACCCGTTCTTACCTCTCTTCCATACCCATCACTACCTCTGTAGTCAATATCTAGTACGGTATAACCTAAATCCGTCAACAAGTTATGGAACATGTATTCTCTATGATAATTACTCCAATAATTGTGAGCATTTTGCAAATACCCAGCACCATGTACAAAAATTACTGCTGCTTTATTTGCTTTAGTTTCTTCTGGCTGGTACACTCTTGCATAAACGGTAGCACCATCTTGTGCTTTATAGGTAATCACTTCTGGTTTTCTCCATTTGTAGCTTCTGAAAGCTTCGGTAGTAGAACTTGTAATAGGACTAAGTTTTGCGTTTTTTATATTAGGCGCCACATATAATTCCCAAGGTTTGTCTTTATAAGAATAACGAACTACTAGTGTCGTTTCATCAGGAGACATGCTTACTTCATGCGCTCCATCGGCAGTCAATATTGGTTGCAGAACCGTATCACTAACATTCAATTTATAAAACTCACGATTGCCAGGATGCGTGGTATTGGTCGACAAATAGAATGTTTTCTTATCTTTTGACAAGGTAACGTCTCGCACTTCCCATTTGCCAGTTGTTACTTGTGTTTTCTTTTTTGTCTTCAAATTATAGGTATACAAATGAGAAAAACCTGTAGCTTCAGATTGGAAATAAATGGTTTCATTATCATACAAAAAGCCCAAATTACCCGAACCAAATGAATAGGAAGGAATGCCAGGTCCACCAATCCAAGCCTCGTCATGTTGGTGGTCTATTTCTTCGAAAGTCCCGTTTTCTAAATTGAGATTTACCAACCAACGCTCTTTGTTGTCTTGGCTTCGGATTTCTACCACCGCAAAGGAACCCGTTTCGTTGTAGACTGGGTCTTGCGCAATAATTAATTTTTCTTCTTTGTCTTTCTTTTTCAGATTATCATATAATGCATAATATTCTGGTTGGTCTTTTATATGTGATAATTTTGAAAAATTGATCATGTATACCGTGTCTTTGGCTACATTATAAATCCCCATTTTCGAATTGACTAGGTTTTTGACAGACACTTTTTCTTTAGTCTCAGGTGATTGGTTGTATCCGTCGGCAGTGATAAAAACTTCCATTTTTTCACTTTTAGTTTTAGCTTCTTCGGTGAGTCTGAATGTAGCATATTGACCATTTGGGTTCATTTTAAAAGCCTCCAAATTATCCTCTCCATACCAATATTCCTTTGGGAAATCCGATTTTATGGCTTTGGCTCTTTCAGCGTTCCATTTTCTTTTAGCCTCTTGGTCTCTAATGAACTGGAACAATTCGGTTTGTTGTGCTTTCAAAAATGATTTATCGTCTTCTTTTTTGTTTTTAGAGGTCCCTTTTTTGAAATTGGTCAGCTGAAGCAATGTACCTGCTTTTGTATCCAACTGCATCAAGTTATCATTTTGTCCAAAAAACAAAACTCCTTCTTTACTTCCTAACTCTAAATTAGTGATAGAAGCAGTAGTAGCATATAGTTTTTTGGTCACTTTATCTTTAATACTATAAGAAAAAATAGCGCCTTTGTTGCTATAATATCCGACAGTACCATTCTTGTTGATTTTGATATTGTATCGAGAGAACGCAGCTTCTTCAGGTGTAGCCAATTTTGGTGCTGTGGTTCCTTTTTGCCAAAAATACGTACTTGCTCCCCATTCTTTATTAGGATTCCATTCAAAAAAAACTTTTTGGCCATCTACTGACCAACGAGGATTTTCGGGTTGCCAGCCAATGAAATCATTTCCTTTCATGATTTCTTCTAACTTAAGTGATTGGCTGAATCCAAAAAAGGAAACTAACAGTAAAAAATAGGGTAATTTGGTTTGAAGCATAGGTATTGTTTGAATTTATTTTTTTTGAGTTATTGTTTTGTTATCATTAATAACGACATGAATAGCAGAATACTAATACACTGGACTAAAGCTATTTATTAGAGAAATTTTAATCAAAATAAAAACTAAAACTACCTCAGATTGTTCTGAGGTAAGGCCTTAAAAAGAGGTAAAAGTAACGTTTTTATTTATTTAATAGTTCGAGAAATCCTTGTCCGTTATTACTGATGGATTGCAATAACTCGGTTTCAGAAACATTATTTAAAATTTTGATCTTATCAGTTGTCGTGAGATAAAAAACAGATTTCAAATTAGTATTGGGATCTATTACATACACCACTGCTTCCTCCTTTTCGTTTTTTTCTTGAAGAAAAGCCGGTATCCAAGAATCATTTTGCATAAACAAAATAGGGATTTTCGGTGGAACAACTGGAAGCACTTCGTCTTTTTTTTCTTCTTTAATAAGTTTTTGTTTCGCTAACTCCTTATGTTTTTCGTAGCCTGGTAAATAAATTTTCAAGTTATTATCTATGGTATCACTAATTCGTTTAAAAAAACTAAGACGAACCAAAAAACCACAAACTACAAGAAAAGCAATCAATAAAATGACCCCAAAAACGTTTGCCATATTTTTTCCTAAAATAGTTTCTAAACCAAAATACTTGGCCATTCCACTACCAAATTTTGCAAAAGCGCCAAATACTTTTTGAAAAATAATCATTAAAACATAAAGGGGTAAAAGAAATAAAACCCCTGCAATTGCGTTGTTTTTTAAATCGTTCCAAAGATCTTTCATACTGTTTTTTTTTTAAGATTAATATTAAATATCGAAATGGTTCATTAGATAATTAGCTACCGCATCCTCTTTATTCGACCCAATAACTTCGAGCTGTCCTAACTTATCTTTTAAAGTATCGGGTGCGTTTTTCATAATCAATCCTTTTTGTACGGAGGCCAACATTCTTTCGTCATTAAATCCGTCTCCAAAGGCCATAGTATTTTGAAAAGAAAAACCTTCCCTATCTAAAATTTTAGCGATAGCCACGCTTTTATCAACAGATGTATCCATAAATTCTAAGCAAAAAGGCAAACTAAAAGCATGGCATAATTTATCGGAGTGATGTTCTAATATTTTGTCTTTGAGAGTTACTAAAACTTCATGTTGATCATGAGTAAAAAAAAGTTTGATGGCACTATAATCAGTAATTGTTTTAAAGTCAACCACCCTAGGCGGATAAGAAGCATCTCGTTGAAAACTATTGATTTTATTGTTTGTTTTAGAAGTCAACCATTCTTTTTCTTTAAATAAAACCGAAGTAATTGATGGATCAATATCCAATTCAAAAACAGCTTCAATTATTTCACTTTTAATGTTGTAAGCAAAAATAAGTTCTTCTTCAGGGCAATGAATTCGCGCTCCATTGGAAGTCACTAAATAAAAAGGGATCTCTAAATCGCAAACAATCGCTTTAGCATCCAAATGATGACGACCAGTTGCGATAATAATCGTGTAACCTTCAAGATGTAATTTTGTAAAAACGCTTTTGGTATAGGGTGAGATTTTATGGTTCTCATTTAAGAGTGTGCCGTCTAAATCAGAAACAATTACTTTTATAGTGTGATCTTCAAACTTCATGTGCTATCTTCTTTTTTGTACAATCTAAAAAAATAAAAGCAAAAAGAAAAACGAACTGTTCGCCTAACTTTCTGCCTATATCACTAAATAGTATGGTTTTAATCATTATTCTCGATTTGCTTGTAGGCATCGATTACTTTCTTCACCAATCGATGACGTACAATATCCTTGTCATCCAAATAAATAATTCCTATTCCTTCTATATCTTTTAAAACTAATAATGCTTCTTTAAGTCCAGAAATCGTCCTTCTAGGCAAATCGACTTGTCCTGGATCACCAGTAATCATAAATTTAGCGCATTTTCCCATTCGAGTTAGGAACATCTTCATTTGAGAGTGCGTGGTGTTTTGCGCTTCATCTAAAATCACAAAAGCATGATCTAAAGTTCTACCGCGCATGAAGGCTAAGGGTGCAATTTGTATAATCCCTTTGGTGATTAGATCTTCAAGTTTTTCATTGGGGATCATATCTCTAAGCGCGTCATAAAGTGGCTGCATGTAAGGATCTAGTTTCTCTTTCATGTCACCGGGCAAAAAGCCAAGATTTTCTCCTGCTTCAACTGCGGGACGGGTAAGGATAATTTTTTTGACTTGCTTTTCTTTTAAGGCTTTTACTGCCATGGCTACTCCAGTATAGGTTTTTCCAGTTCCTGCTGGACCTACAGCAAACACCATGTCGTTTTTGTTCAAGGTATCTACCAACAATTGTTGGTTGGGTGTCATGGCTTTGATGATTTTGCCACCAACACCATGCACTAGAATTTTATCATAGTCCAATACTTTGCGATTATCCTGAGCATCATTCATAATCACTCGCTCAATTACATTCAAATCGATAGTATTATATCTGGTAAAATGCAACATGAGGCGCTGGAACTGCTTTTCAAATTCATCCAACACTTCTTTTTCGCCAAAAGCTTTTAAGGTAGAGCCACGAGCCACTATTTTTAACTTGGGATAATATCTCTTAATCATTTCAAGATGAGTATCTTGAGCGCCCCAAAAATCTTTTGGAGCAATATCAACAAGCTCGATGGTTCTTTCGTTCAAAATGGAGTAGTTTTTAATTAAAAATAATAGCTGAAATTAGTAGCTTTGCATATCTCAAATTTAAGCAAAATAGCTTAAAATTACCTGAAATAGTTATAAACAAAATTATGTCAATAATTACTCTTACTACCGATTACGGCTTAAAGGACTACTTTGTAGGCGCCCTTAAGGGTAAGATAGTATCGACAAATCCTGATCTTACAATTATTGATATTTCGCATGAAATAGATCCTTTCAACACTGTGGAGGCGAGTTACATAATAAACGCCGCCTACGCAAACTTTCCAAAAGGAACAGTTCACCTAATTGGGGTTGATATAGAATTAAACAATGAAAATCAGCATATTGCTATGCAATGGAATGATCATTTTTTTGTAGCTGCTGATAATGGTATTTTAAGCTTATTGTGTCAAAAAATAGTCCCCCAAAAAATAGTTGCTATAACCATTCATGACCGATTGCATCACGGCGCCACAGACCTAGATGTTTTTGTTCAAGTCGCTTGTCATTTGGCCAAAGGAGGCTTATTGAATGTAATTGGCAAAGAAATCCAATCCTTGAAAGAGGTTACTGAAATGCAAGTCACTTTGAATGACAAAGGAGATCGCCTAACCGGTTCAGTTATGTATATCGATCATTTTGGTAACGTGGTTTCCAACATCAGCAAAAAACAATTTAATGAAACAGCCAAAGGGCGTAATTTTGAAATTTTATTAAAATCAAAAAGTATCAAGACAATACTCCCATCCTATTCGGCCATTGCCGCCTCTGGTAAATATCCTATGAAATATTATGAGGGAGAAAAGTTAGCCCTATTCAACGAAGCTGGGTATTTAGAAATTGCCATTTTCAGAAGCAACCCCTCAAAAGTGGGTTCTGCCAATAGCTTATTGGGGCTCAATTATAGAGATCCTATAACTATTCAATTTACCTAAGTCAGAATAAAATTAATAATCATTCAAAAGTCATTTTAAATGTTGGTACGAATCGTAAAATTGAGTTTTCTTCCTGAACATATTACTACTTTTTTAGAGAATTTTGAGTCCATAAAACACCAAATCAGAAACACACCGGGCAATTGTTTGTTAGAATTGTATCAAGACCAAGCCAATCCGAATATCTTTTTCACCTACAGCTATTGGGAAACCGCATCGGATTTAGAAAATTATAGACAATCGGCTTTTTTTAATGACGTTTGGACCGACACCAAAAAACTCTTCAATGCCAAACCCGAAGCCTGGAGTGTCCATAAATTAGAAAGCTTGGTGTAAAACTAGTACAATTCATAAAGACTCTAGGCTTTCAACATAAACAAATATCGCATCATATAAATTGAAACTGAATTATAAAAATGAAATCAATCATACTAAGAGAAATAAAATCCTTTTTTGGTTCCCCTGTGGGCTATTTGGTTATTGCTTTATTCCTGCTGCTTAACGGATTATTCCTTTGGGTATTTGAAGGCGACTACAATATCCTGAATTCTGGCTTTGCCGACATGACCCCTTTCTTCACATTAGCGCCTTGGATTTTACTTTTTTTAATTCCGGCCGTAACCATGCGCAGTTTTTCGGACGAGAAAAAACAAGGTACTTTAGAATTATTATTAACCAAACCACTAAGCATTTGGGAAATAGCCTGTGGAAAATTCTTTGGGTCGCTACTGCTAATTGTAATAGCAATTGTACCTACTTTTCTCTACGTGTATATCATTTCCACTTTAGGTTTTCCGGAAGGAAACATTGATATGGGGAGCACAATTGGATCGTATGTTGGCTTGCTATTCTTAGCGGCTGGTTACACAGCTATTGGTGTATTTACCTCCACACTTTCTGAAAACCAAATTGTTGCTTTTATTATTGCAGTCCTTTTATGTTTCGTATTTTATTTTGGTTTTGAAGGATTAGCTTCGG
Source organism: Flavobacterium succinicans LMG 10402 (assembly GCF_000611675.1). Lineage (GTDB taxonomy): Bacteria > Bacteroidota > Bacteroidia > Flavobacteriales > Flavobacteriaceae > Flavobacterium > Flavobacterium succinicans. The sequence goes on from NZ_JATV01000005.1 coordinate 126,654, forward strand.
CTCTTGGAAATTGGAGTTCGTGGATCACAGTAGTTGGCATGCAAAACCATTATAAAAGTATGAGTCGTGGTGTGTTGGACACTAGAGATATTCTGTATTTTGTAAACATCACTATTGTATTCCTAACGTGTACCGTTTTTAATTTAAAATCTTTTAAAGCGTAATGAAAACTATTAAAAAAAGCCATTTGACTCGCTTACTCTATACTTTTGCTGTTTTATTTGTACTACAATTCCTTGGTTCGCTTGTATTTTATCGTTTGGATTTAACCAAAGACAAACGCTACACCTTATCACCGACTTCATTAAATATTTTGAAAGAAGTGAAAGACCCAGTGTCGATCAAGGTCTATATGGAAGGTGATTTACCTGCTGAATTCAAGCGATTACAACAAGAAACCAAACAAATTCTAGAAGAATTTCAAGCCTACAATAGTAGTATTGTCTTTGAATTTGTAGATCCTCTAGCTCATCCAGACGAAAGTACTGACCTCATCAAAGACTTGTACAAAAGAGGACTTACTCCAATAAACATAACTGTTGATGATAAAGGAAAACAATCCCAAGCCATGGTATTTCCGTGGGCTATTGCTACTTATGACGGCAAAGAAGTAGCTATCCCGTTGCTAAAAAATCAAATGGGTGCTTCTACTACACAAAAAGTCATTGGTTCAGTACAGCACCTAGAATATTCTTTTTCTGAAGCTTTTAATAAAATCACGAAAGCCAAACAGAAAAAAGTAGCCATCATTAAAGGTAATGGAGAACTCAAAGAAGCTTTTATTGCTAAATTTTTATTACAAGTAAGAGATCGCTATTTTATTGCTCCTTTCACTTTAGATTCTGTTGCCAAAAACCCAGAAGGTAGTTTACAGTCTCTCCATGAATTTGATTTGGCCGTCATTGCAAAACCTACCGAAGCGTTTACTGAAAATGAAAAACAAGTCCTCGATCAGTACTTGATGCAAGGTGGAAAAACCATTTGGTTAGTAGATCAAGTGGTAGCCGAATTGGATAGTTTATACAATCCCTCTGGAGCAAGTTTGGCATTCCCAAGAGATTTAAATCTAAATGATATGTTCTTCAAATACGGCTTCCGCATCAACCCGGACCTAGTGAAGGACGAACAAGGTAGCCCCATACAATTGGCCTCGGGAGAACCTGGAAGCGCCACACGTTTTCAACAATTCAATTGGAAATTTGCACCATTGGTATCTCCAACCAGCCAACATCCCATTGTAAAAAACTTAGGAGGTATTAAATTGGATTTTGCCAATTCAATTGACACACTCAAAAACGGCATTAAGAAAACTGTTTTATTACAATCGTCTCCGTATTCCAAACGTATCGGAACACCAACAGCTATTAATTTATCGATGGTTTCAGAAACTACAAGCCCTGCTGATTATCCTAATACAGGAGGCATTCCTTTGGCAGTTTTACTTGAAGGAACGTTTCATTCCGTATTCGAAAATAGAATTAAAGGCTTTGAACAATCTAATTTCAAAAACCAAAGTGTACCCACTAAAATGATCATCGTTTCGGATGGTGACATCGTTCGCAATCAATTGGATAAAAACGACATGCCAGTCGAGCTAGGTTACGATCAGCGTAGTGGAAATTTATACGACAACAAAGATTTTTTAATGAATAGCGTCAACTATCTCTTAGACGACAATGGACTTATTAACATTCGTAGTAAAGATTTAGACCTTCCAATACTAGACAAAGAAAAAGTATATTCCCATTATACATCGATTCAAATCCAAACTATTGGGCTTCCAATTTTAATTTTAGGCGTTTTTGGATTACTATTTGTGTATCTTCGCAAACGAAAATACGCCCGATAAGTGTTAATAAAAAAATGTAAATGTAAAACTACTTTACAATATATTTGTAATCAGGTATTCTAGCCTGTTGAAATTTAGAATCCAATAAAATAAAACAATACCCATGAAATTTATAGTATCGAGTTCGTACTTATTAAAACAATTACAAGTATTAGGCAGTGTGATTAACAGCAGCAATACTTTGCCTATTTTAGATAATTTTTTATTTGAATTAGACAACACACAATTGACTGTATCTGCTTCGGATTTAGAAACCACCATGTCAGCATCGTTAGCCATCGATTCTACTAGCGTAGGTAGCGTAGCCGTACCAGCCAAATTACTTTTAGAAATTTTAAAAACGTTCCCTGAGCAACCCTTAACTTTTACGGTTGAAGAAAACAGTACTATAGAAATAAGTTCCAACTCTGGAAAATATGCACTGGCTTATGCTGCGGGAGATGAATTCCCAAAAGCTGTACATTTAGACGAACCTTCTGTAACCTTGGTACCTGCCGATGTATTGGCTACGGCTATCAGCAAAACGATATTTGCAGCAGGAAACGATGATTTACGACCAGTAATGTCTGGGGTGTTTTTTCAATTTTCTCCAGAAGGATTAATTTTTGTTGCAACCGATGCTCATAAATTAGTAAAATATGCACGTACCGACGTGACCGCTTCAGAAGTGGCTGATTTCATTATGCCAAAAAAACCATTGACTATTTTAAAAAACATCTTATCCACATCAGATGCCGAAGTTAAAATAGAATACAACAACAGCAATGCTACTTTTTCGTTCGATAATTATAACTTAATGTGTCGTTTAATCGACGGAAAATATCCAAATTACGAAGCGGTTATTCCAAAAGAAAACCCAAATAAATTAGTAATTGATCGCAGTTTGTTTTTAAGCTCTGTGCGTCGTGTGGCAATTTTTTCTAACAAAACCACCCACCAAATCCGTTTGAAAATTGCGGGTGCCGAATTGAATGTATCTGCTGAAGATATTGACTATTCTAACAAAGCCGAAGAGCGTTTGACTTGCGATTACCAAGGAGACGACATGCAAATTGGCTACAACTCACGTTTCTTAACCGAAATGTTGACCAACTTACAATCCGATATGATTATGCTTGAAATGTCATTACCTAACCGCGCCGGAATTTTAACTCCTGTAGACGGTTTAGAAGAAGGCGAAACAGTGACCATGCTAGTAATGCCGGTAATGTTGAATAGCTAATTAAACGCCTTTTACAACTAACCAAAACCAATTATTGTTATCAAATCCGTAATTCCTAACCAGTTTTACGGATTTTTTTTTTTGAATCAAAAAAGAAGATTGCATTTCATGCCTGCTTTGCCATAAATAATCCAACGGATTGAAATCTGTTGCTAAAAAAATTCAAACACAAAGATTCACAAAGTAGACAGGAAGCGCTCTAACAATTAAAATAATTCAACGGATTAAAATCCGATGCTACAAAATGAAACGTTCCTCCGGAACTTTTATTAGATGATGTCCATTTTTTTCATTAAAAAGGTCGCGCTTTTATTTTGACAAATACCATCACGCAATTGATAATCAAAATACAATTCATCATTCTTTATTTCGACCTCAAAACATTTGTTAGCCAAAATCTGTGGAAACTCATTGGTGGTCAAGCAAACTTCAATATCATGCGTGGCAATAGCTCCAATCGCTTTCTTACCAATTACTTTTTTTACCACCTCTATTGTTCCGTTGCGCTTATCGTCAGAATTGGTACCACGTAAAATTTCATCTAGTAAAACAAAAGCAGGACTTTCTTCTAATCCATTCATGATTTGTTTGAGACGTTTGATTTCTGCAAAAAAATAAGACTCACTATCCGATAACGAATCCGATAATCGCATAGAAACTAAGATAGGCAAAGGATGTATACATGCTTTTGTAGCACAAACCGGCGCACCCATTCCAGCCAAAACCATATTGACGCCTAAGCTTCGTAAAAAGGTGCTTTTGCCTGACATGTTAGAACCTGTTAAAATTAAAAACGATTGGGGACGAAAAGTAACCGTATTCCCTACTCTAGTTTGTGGATTCAATAACGGATGGCTCAAGTTTTCAAAAGCAATTTCATATGTAGCATTCAATTCTGGAAAAGCAAAATCAGGATTATTGAACGAAAAATTAGCTAAACTATGCAACATTTCAAAATCACCAATCACTTGCAAACTTTGCTCTAAATGAGCAGCATGTTGCTTTTTCCAGTTAACAATTCCATGTAAAACATGAATATTATACAAGAAAAAACCGTTGAATAAAATAGCCGTCAAAAAATTACTCGTGCTGTCCATTTTACCAAACAAATCAGATAATTGCTTAAGTTGTTGGCTAACTTGCTGCTTATCGTGTACTAATTGCTTTTGTAATTCTATGGTCTTAGTACTAGTAAACGTCTCGTTTTCTATCTTTTCGATTAGTAAACTATAATTGTACACAATTGTATTAATTTCAGAAGAATGCGCTGTTTCAGCTAAAATACGTTTTAAAAACAGACCAGAAATTGCCAAGTTAAGCATGAACATAAGACCAAATAGCTTAGCTAAGACCAAACTCGAAGTAACGCCATATCCAATAGCCAATCCGGCAAGAACCACGGGAGCAACATAACCAACCACTAAGGCAACTTTACCAACTGCTTCACTATTAAAAATGCTCCAGCGTAATAACTTTTGATACTGTGCCTTACTATCTCCGCCTACTTTGGCTATCGCCAAAAAGGACTGACGCCAATCGATTTTGTCGCGTAACTCTTTAACTGCTTCTTGAGTCTCAGCTATGGCAGTAGCGGTATTTATTTTTAACAAATGTGATGCTAAAGTATTTTTACCCATAAAAGTGCCCGTTCTATTCAAGCTTTGAAACAACGATTGCTCTCCAAAAACATCCAGATCGTACGCGTACGGATGATGAAAATCATTGTATTCAATACCGTTTTCAAAAGGAATGCTTTTTCGTTCTAAAAAATTAATTTCATCCGAATTGATAGCGACTAAAGCTTCGGTGATTTTCTTTTGATACGCTATTCGAGTGTGCCAACGCATCAGTACAAAAAAAGCTACAACCGACAAAACTCCTAAAACAACTAAACCAAAACTATCACTTTTTTGATAACCATAAATAGCCACGATCACTCCAAAAACAGCTACTAAGCGCCCCAAACTGATCCGATTGTATTGCAATTGTAGTTGCTTTACTTGCGCTTCAAAATGTGCTTTATTTTGTATGTAGATTTCCATTTTTTTCTGTTAGATGAAAAGCAAATATAAGCGATTCACCCACATCAAACGAAAGAAAAAGGAAAAAGACGAATTGCTCTGAGGACAGCATCTACAAATAACTTCGAATGAGTATGTTTTGAAAACTGAGCAATTACAAAAAAGTAATGAGAATACTTGTAATTGTAACGATCATTCTTGGGTACAATGCACTATCAATTTCTTTAGCCAATATCATTTAAAAATCTAAGTTCACCATTGCATTGAATAGTAAAACTGACTATTTCGTGTTAGTTTGTAGTTGTTTAAATCAGTATAAAACAATGCATACACAATTAATTTTCCATTAAAAAAGTACTAAGGTTTAAACCAACCCCCAGTACTTTCTTTACTTGTAACAATGTTAACACTCTAATTTGTATTATTTTTTAACCACTGCAATCTTCTTTTATCCGCAACATGCTTGACTTGAAAACCTTCGAAACTCGCAGTAAATCCTACTCCATCTGGCGATGCACCCATTAATCCTACTTGTACTGGCACATTATCTTGCAGCCATGCTACTCTCATCAAGACATACTCTTTATCATCAAAAGAATAAAATACTTCAACCGCATCTAAACTTCTAACTGCTTTGATCCACAAATAAGGCACTTCTTTCTCTAAGGTAATAACATTCCAATCTGAAGTTTTATGAGTGACAACAGTACTAAGATTATATTTTCCGTTAACAAATTCTATCCCTGTTTTAATGTAATTTTCGTGATCAATGCGCAACATTAAACCAGATTGATCAAAACGACTTTTATATTTTGCAGATATTTTTACTTTTGCTTCAAATTCTCCTCCGTAAGTAGCATAATAAAAAGGTGCATCATCGATTGTAAAGCCATAATGCGTAATTCTCCAATAATCACTTAATGGGGTAACATTCATTTGTAAACTGTTGTTTTTGATACTCCATTCTTTGGGTTCATTAAACCATTGCATTTTCTCTAATGTTTGTGCTTTTGAAAAAAAACAAACCATTACTAACAATGTTGTTGCTAAGGTATTTCTCATTTTATTCTTATTTAAATTGTTTACGCGATACAACTGAAGTGTTAAAAACATTTAAAATAAAGTGGGTTATAAAAATTCAACCTAGAACTTTTACTACTTTTAAATGTATTCATGTCATTAACATAGAATACAAAAATAACATTACCAATCGAGGTGTTCAATACTGATAAATAACCATATTTAGATTCAAATGAAAAATGAAAATAAAAAAAAACTAAACAGTGAATTTTCGTCCTTACATGGAAGCAAAGAAGCTTGTTCAGATAACCTTGAACATTACAGAAACATCGCTTCACAATATGCAGAAATTGAAAATGCTATCGCTATTTTGAGTGATTTAAATACCAATAGAAGCTATATGTATTTTGGAAAATTTGCTAAAGAGCTTAACATAGAGCATTCAGATACATCTAGTCAAATAGATTCTATTTGGGAAGATCAGATATTAATATTACTACATCCTGATGACCTAAAAAAGAAATATCTTCACGAATTACGTTTTTTTCATCATTTCACAAAACTGCCAAAAAAGATCCGTTTTGATCATTATCTTATTAGTAAAATAAGAATGCAAAATCATTTTAGAAACTATATCCCTGTAGTGCATAGAATGTTTTACATAGCAGACACCAATAACAACACATTAAGATTTGCTTTGTGTTTGTACAACCCAATGGTTATTGATTTCTCCGGTAAATGCTACATAGTAAACTCTAAAAACGGTCAAAAAGTAGACCTCGATAGCAATAGCGATACAAACATCTTGACCAAAAGAGAAAAAGAAATACTTAACTTGATCGACAAAGGAATGATGAGCAAATCCATTTCTGAATCGTTATGTATTAGCATCAACACAGTAAATAGACACCGACAAGAAATATTAAAAAAACTCCAAGTAAAAAACTCTATTGAAGCCTGTAGGATTGCTAAAGACTTACATTTAATGTAAGCTTTTTTGAAAACCAGATAGCGAATTTGCACAAAAAAAGTGAACTGATGAAGTAAACCTTGCCCACAAAGTGCATCAACAACCTAAAACAAATAAGTTATATACCATTAAAACAGAAGTATTCTTAAAACTGATACTTCTGTTTTTTTTTAATAAAAAAGAAACCTACCCTGCTATTCTTGATATAACGCTTCTATTTGATCTTTGAATTTATCCAAAACTAATCTTCGTTTTAACTTTAAAGTTTGAGTAAGAAATCCGTTTTCTACCGTGAAAGATATATCAGAAAATATAAATTTTTTCGGGATTTCATAACCACCGTATTTATTTTTCAAACTTTTTCTAATTTCAATACCAACAAATTCTTGAACGGAAGGTAAATGAATTAATTTATCCACTTCGGTTTTAATATTTAAAAACTCTGCTGTTTTGCGCAATGTAGCATGATCTGGGACAACCACACAAATATTATAAGGCCTTCCATCACCATAAATCATTGCTGATTCGATATACGGTAATAAAACAATATCCTCCTCTAGTGCTGAAGGAAAAACATATTTACCATTTTCTAGCTTAAACTGCTCTTTTAGTCGGCCAGTAATATATAAAAATCCGTCAGCATCTAATTTTCCGCGGTCACCAGTCCTTAACCAACCATCTTCAGTAAATACTTCTTTGGTAGTTTCTGGCTTGTTATGATATCCAACCATTAGATTAGGTCCCGATACTTGTATTTCACCATCTTCACTGTTGTCATCCACCACTGTTTTGTCGATACGAATTTTAATAAACTCAAGAGCGCTACCAACACTTCCTTTGCGGTTTAATTCTGGACTATTCATCGTTATTGCGGGAGAGGTTTCACTCAAACCATAACAGTTGTATACCGAAATACCAATGTCAGCGAAAAAATTCGTTACTTCTTCATTCATTTGAGCACTTCCGGTAATACTGGCTACTAAATCACCTCCAAAACGTTCTTTAATTTTAGAAAAGACCAGTTTCGAACCCACCCAATACATCAATTTGGTCCCGATCGGTACACGACCTTCGTTAATACGATAATCACGGGCCGCCTTTAAAGAATTTTGAAAAAGTTTAAGTTTAAATCCACCTTCATCTTTCATTTTTTGATGGATACCCGCGTAAATTTTATTAAAAACTCGAGGAACAGCAATCAAAAATGTAGGCTTCACTTTTACAAAATCATCCGCAAGCGTTTCCATACTCACCATAAACCCAATAGAACCTCCAAAAAAGAGCCAATTATAAAGTTCTGCAGTTTGGCCATAACTATGTGCCCAAGGCAAAATAGACAAACTTACCGATTTATCACTAAGGTGATTTGCATATCTTCTGAAACCAGCTCTAGCATTTGAAACCAAATTACCATGAGTTAACAAAACTCCTTTAGGCTCAGAAGTAGTGCCTGAGGTGTAAATTAAACAAGCAATCTCGCTAGAAGAAGGAATATACGACGAAATAAAATTAGTACGGCCTATTGCTTCCAAATGATTCATACTTTGATCACCAATGGTATCAATAATATAAATATGTTCTAAAGCAATTGCACTTTCTTTTAAATTCTTAATTTGTTCATAGATACTAACGCTTGAAACCAGTAAAAACTTAACATTGGCATCCTTTATAATGTATTCCCAAGTACCGTAATTCTCACTTTCATACATAGGAACAAATCTTGCCCCTAAACCATAACTTGCAAAGGCAGCCACAGCCCAATCTGCGCGGTTACTACAAATAATCCCTACAGCATCGCCTTTTTGAATATTCAAATGCGCCAATCCACCCCTCAAATCATCAACACGCTTACCAATAGCACCGTAAGTAACCCAGTTAAACACTCCTGATTTTAAATCCTTTGTCCCAAAAAAAGAATTGCTGGTAAATTTATTGGTCGCTAATTCAAAAAGCTCGACAAGATTGTCAGGCTTTTCAAGTATCATATCATTATTATTGTTTTTCATCACTATAGTATTACAAAAACTACACCTACTACGATTATTGTAAACCTTCTAATAAAAATGCAGTTCAATTTAAAGTCTGTAAAGGTAAGGCCATTTATTTTTTTCACTGTACTTAATTATAAATTTAAGCGTAAAACTTACCATTAGTAGCGACGATATATCAAAGTGCACGAAAGTAGTGAACCGAAGAAATAATCCTTACCTGACAAAGACGCATGACTTTATTTTTTTTGATAATTCTTGAAAAACGAAAATGCGATATAAGTCTCAACTCGCCACTTTTTACTATAACTTCCTTTAGAATAATTGTCTTTTCAAAAGGGATAAAAAACTACAAAGTAACCGTTGGCCGTTTTTTTTAGTTTTTTGGATTTACTTAAAATAGACACTTAGGAATTGACAAACGAATCTCATTTTTTTGTAATACACTCACGGAAAAAGTAAGAACACTTTTAGTCGTTTTCGTATTCAAGAACAGCATCAATGAATACGAAGTCTTGAGTCTTCTTGGAGCAGGCCATTTTCTGCACACCACACGAGCCGTCCCGCTGTACGCTATATCTTGCTGTGCGAACCCCGCACAGCAAGGATGCCGCTCCCATCGGGGCTAGACTAGAACGTTTGGTTTTCATAAGTAATAAACAATCGAAACCCAATAACAATCATCATAATAAAGACTTCAGAACTTACCATTCTGAAGGCTTTTTAATTTAAACAACATTCAAAACAATCACAAAAAAAACCTCATTTACAATAACTTAGCAATTCAAAGCAATGATTTTGTACCTTTACTTTTCTAAAAAAGTAATGTATGGCCTTATTAGAATTACAGCCCTCCGTTGCCTTGCAAGAATTCATTCGGGTTTATCGAATTGTACATTTTGTATTTGATTCTAAGGCAACGCTTCCTTTTAAGGCTTATCCTCCAAGAGCCGAACACTGTTTGAGCTTTTATCCCAAGGACACCGAAACCGTTTCTTATACCAAGAGCGCTACAAAGATTAGTAATTTGAAGAGCGTACTTATGGGGCAACAAAGTGAAATTACGAATCGTTACGTGGGAAATGATTTTTTGGTGTTCCAAATCGTTTTTCGTCCTGGAGCTTTATATAGAATCACTGGCATTCCATCTTATGAGCTTACCAATTCCTATATTGATGCAGAAACTGTCTTTCAAAAAGAAATAAAGAACATCAACGAACAATTGCATCAAGCCAAAGATTACATTCAGATGAAAACTGTTATCGAATCTTTTTTATGGCGTCAAGTCCAACACCAAAAAAAAGAGGCGCATCGATTGGATAGGGTTTGCAATACCTTACTGAGCACTACTCAAAATTTTAGTATCGATTCACAAGCGCAAGCTGCTTGTTTGAGTCCACGTCAATTTGAACGAAAGTTTGTAGAACGTATGGGAGTTTCTCCAAAATATTTTAGTAAAATCATTCGATTTGAAAGCACTTTCCGAATGAAAAACAAATATCCACACTACGATTGGCTAACCATAGCCATACAATGTGGATACTATGATTACCAACATTTAGCTAAAGATTACAAAGAGTTGACCCACCTCACCCCTGCTGCATTTCATTTATTGGATTTGAATTCTCCTGAGCGGAAATTTGGTGAAGCGGATACCTATTAAAATGTCGTTTTTTTACCATTTATTGCTAAAATTTCATAGCAAATTTGTACTGTAACCAACAACAAAAGACTATGAAACGAAGAAATTTTATTACCGCATCAGCCGCTACCCTTCCATTATTGGCTTTAGGACACGAGTTGCCTACTCCTTCCACAAGAACCACAAAAGGCTTTGTTGTAAAAGCCAACCAAAGTAGATTTGAAGAAAAAACCCTCATCAACGGCACTAGTCCCAATAATATCAAAATTGCCTCCAAAGATACCGATGGTGCGCTTAGTGTATTTGAGTACATTGGAAATGAAAAAGGTGGACCTCCCTTGCATATTCATCCTAATCAAGATGAGATTTTCTTTATTGTAAGTGGTCACTATCTCTTTCAAGTAGGGTCGGAACGCTATCAACTACAAACCGGAGATACTATTTTCTTGCCGCGAAATGTTCCTCATTCCTTCTCCCAAATATCTTCCACGGGGAAAATGATTTTCTTTTTTCAACCCTCAGGAAAAATGGAGGATTTCTTTAGAACAATTGGCAACCTCACAACGCCTCCAAAACCAGAAATAGCCGCTAAAATCTTTTAGGAGCATAATATGAAGATTATGGGACCTCCATTGGCGTATTGATGGAAAAATAAGCAAATTACTAAGGTGTTATAAAACATACACTAATCTAACTTATGTTTTGCTTTTCAAAAGGGATAAAAAAACTAAAAACAACCGTTGTTACATTACCTATGATAATCAAACTCAGCTTATAAGCAAACCTCTATATTTTGGAATACCTCAACTGAAAAATTTAGGAGACTTTTAGTATGTTTACAGCTCCAATATAGCATAAAAAATGTGCAAAGTTAGATCACTTTGTGCAGTTTAGGTAATAGTAATCAAGAAGAAGAATATTATTAAAAAACTTCGCAAATTCTATTCTTTACGGAGTTGGTTATATTCAAATTAAAAGTAGTGATGCTGTATTTAATTATACAACCATTGGTCTTTTAATTTAGCTTTTGATGCATCAGTAAATTCAATTTTATTTCCATCTACTTGATTCAGTTTTACTTTTCCTTTCAAGTCAATTGTTTTTCCTTTTCGAATGACTTTGGCTGTGTAGTCGTCACCATCTTTTAGATTAAAAGCCAAAATAGAAGCTAATTTACCACTATCAGGACCTTCAGGTTTTATGCCTCGTAAATCAACAATTTCATCATTATCTTGAAATCCTACGGCTTTTAAAAATTCATTTTTGCCATCTAAAGTAGTTATAAACACTTTGTTTGTTTTGGAGTCCACTTTAAAATAAGTAGTGGTTCCCAATGAAAAAGCCATTTGAACTGGTACCTTCACTTTTTTCAAAGAAACGCCCACCTTTGCTAAATAAGAGCCATAATCTATGGGTTTATTTTGAACTACATGATTTTGAAGAAATACGCCCACTTCTGGATAGGTTAATTTTGTAAAAATCGGAATCAATTCCTCGTCCTTAAACGCTTTTTCTGCTCCGTAAAGTTTTGACAACTCTCCCATTACACTCAAAATACCTCTTTTCCCATTGCTTTTTTCTCTGATAATAATATCCAAACACATCGCAGCCAGTGTGCCTTTGTTATAGAAATTCCCAAACTGTTTGTTGACTACAGGGTCGACTACGTTCTTGCTTACTTCAGTTAATGACATGGTATCACTATACAAAGTAGAAGCAAAATTTATCTTATCTGCTATTACATCGTAGAGCGCTTGTTCGTTTGCCATACGTTTATTGGTTTTGAATAACACCGAAAAATATTCCGTAAAACCTTCATACATCCACAAATGTTCCGACATTTTCGGAGTATTAAAATCGAAAAACTGAATCTCTTTCGAATGCACGTTTAAAGGGGTAAGGGTATGAAAGAACTCATGCGAAATGGTATGCTCCAATCCTGTGGCTTGCATGTCGTCTTCAAATGTACCTGTCGTGGAACTGTTGTGTTCTAGGGCACCTGTACCTTGGGCATCATCTTCTGTTCTTGCAGTGAGATACACCAAAACCGCATATCTTTTTGTGGTATTAATCGCTCCTAAAAATTCCTTTTGAGCTATCATTGTTTTTTGCAAAGCTGGCATTAGGAATTTTGAAGTCACCTTTGTATTTCTGGGTGAATACACGTGGAGCACGACCTCCATATCATCAATTGTAAAGGTTGAAATATCAGGTTTGGCGTACATAATGGGACTATCGATTAATGTTGCATACCGAGTCGTTTTAAAAACATCTTTGGTGTCACTCGTATCCTCATCTACCATAGCAGTTGTTCCAGTTAAATCTTTGGGATGTTCAATAGTCAACACAAAAGGTTTCTCTTGTTGATTTTCAAAATAGCCTACAAATCCTCCTAGATTCAAATAGAAATTTTGACCTTTTAGAATATTGGTTCCTGCTGGCGAAAAGGCTACGGTTTCATTTTTACTCATTTGAACTACTTCTTGGTCAAAAGTGTCATTTACTAAATATTCAACGTGGTCTAATTTTTTAGCATCGGTAATCACCCACGTATTGACATCTTTTTTAGTTACGGGAAGCGTCTTTCCGTCTTTGTCAAGAGCTTTGAAATCTTCAATATACCTTCCATAATCTTGCAAAGCATAAGTGCCTGGAATAATTTTTGGCACCTGAAAAGTAATCGTTGAAGCATCAAAAGCAGCAGGCTTAACCACGACTTTTACTTTGTCATTTGAAACATTCACTAAATCCAAAGTAGCACTCACTTCATTCGTTGGTGTCGATGTGGAGCAACTCCAGAGCATTACTTGAGAAAGGAAAAGCAGTATTACTAGTTTTTTCATAGTTTCTTGGTTTAAAGTTTAAAAAAATAAGAAGTATCAAAATAGGTGAAAGCTGCACTTCTTATTTAATAATTCAATTTTTGAGAGACCAAATAGTCTTCAGAAGCTTTTTTTCTGGTTAGTAGATACAATCCATACATTCCAAACGCTATAGGTGAAGCAATTAGAATTAATTCAAGACATAAATTGAGAATGATATTTTCCTCCACTTTAATCAACTTTAACGTATCGGATAAAAGAAAAACAACAAAATCCCAAATAGCATGCAATAGGATAGCAAAAAAAATGGTTAGATTTTTTACTCTATAGGCAAGGAACAATATGCCTGTACACATTGCCATAAAAGCCTGCAAAAACCCTTCTCCCAATTTGCCTGTTGTCAATGCATTTAAAATATGAATTGAACCAAAAATAACAACAACCGCGAAAGCCGCTTTTCGGAAACCCCAAGATTTAGTAAACGCACTTAAGAGTATCCCTCGAAACATCAACTCTTCGGATATTCCCACAAGCAGGCAATTTCCAAAAGTCCACGCTATGCCGTTGCCTTTTATTACATCAAAATGATAGCATAAAAAAGCAATCACTATTAGAATTATAACAATCTGAAAATATAAAATTTGAAGATTTTGACTGTTTTTTAAAACCAGCCCAGTAATTTTTAGGTTACCAGATAGGATGGTGACTAAAAATATAAACAAAGCCGCTCCTGCAATAGAATAAGAAAGTCCATTACCAAGGCCTTCTCCTAGCTCTTTTGTTTTACCATTCAAAGCATAAACATTAGGACCTAAGGTGATAGCTGTCCATAGTAGTAAGATTATAATAGCGCTGTAGGCATTGAAATATTTCATTTATCCAACTTTAAAAATTAGGTTATACTGATTTATGATTATTTTGAAAACTTAGTAAGCTCCACTACTTTTTCAAGTCGCTCTTTTTTATCATACTCCTCAGATTTAACAATTCCAACCCCTTTAGCCATCCACACTTTATATTTTTTTGTTTTATTGAACAAAATGGATGTATCCTCTGTGTAAGTGATAACAATACAGTCAAAAGTTCCAGCTTCCAGGGTAATCTTTTCTTCCGCTACAACCTTTCGGTCATAAATTTTGACGCCACTATCCAAACTAATTTCTCCTTTCACGCTGATGCTAATTGTTGCTTCTGGCAAAGTTTGCCCAACTTTCATCGTATTAGGAAAAACAGGATTATTACCCGAAACACTTGATTGACTGAATTGTGTACTCTTTTTTAAACTCGCTTCGACAGATTTTAGCATGTTTATCGCAGTCTCTGCTCCATCACATACTAGTTCATAAGAGGATTCGGTTGTTTTGTTTTTTTTCAAATCTGTAACTTGTGTTTTAACAACCGCTATACTTTTTCCTCCTTCTTGTCTGTTTTCAATAACTTCGAGTAGGGACTTACCTGTTACATTGTTTTTGTTATCCAAAACTTTCATCTCCATTACAGTTCCTTTTTTGGTAGCGTAATATCCTTCGCAGTTCAACGAATAAAAGGAAAAACTAAGCAATACACAGAGGAAAAGAATGCAAGTGTTTTTGACAGTTGCTTTCATCTTTTATTTTTTACCTATTTCACGTTTAATCGGAAATCTTTAGATTTTGTTAGCGTAAACGATTATCCTTTTAACCACAATTGGTTTAAAGCTTGTTTAGACGTATCTGTATAGCGGAATCCATCGCCTTCTGATGTATTTAATATTACTGACCCACTCAATTGTTTTTCGCTACCATTTCGAATAATTTTCGCCTTAAATGGTGCTCCTACTTCTAACCCATAAACAGGCATCAGTAATTTATTGATGTCTTCTCCGTTTACTGGGATTCCATTTAATTCCATTACTTGGTCATTATTTTCAAAACCAATTGCTTTGATAAACTCATTTGAGCCGTCTTTGGCATCTATATAGACATTTTTCTTTTCATCCATTTTTAAGAACATCTTATTATCAAAATAGAATGCGATTTTAACTGGTATTTGGACTTTAGTGGTAGATACCCCAACTTTTGACAAGTATTCGTTATAATTGATAGGCACTCCTTTTACAATGTGCGTTTGCAAAAACTCCCCTACTTCTGGATAGGTAATTTTTGTGAACTCTGCTATAAAGGCATTGTCGTCGAAGGGTCTTGTTGGTCCGTATATTTGTGATAATTCACCCATAACGCTTAGGATTCCGCGTTTACCGTTACTTTTATCTCTAATAATAACATCCAAGCACATGGCCATCAACGCTCCTTTTTCGTAGACGTTAGGATATTGTTTTTTCATTGCAGGAACCAAAACGTTTTTACTCATTTCAGTAAACGACAAATCGTCTTTGAAGTAGGTTCTTGAATTCAATAACTTTTCGCTCATCGTATTATAAAAAACAGCGGCATCAATCAAACCTTCTTTTACTTGGAATAGATTGGCGAAGTATTCTGTAAAACCTTCATACATCCACAAATGTTGTGACATCTGCGGTTGATTAAAATCAAAATCGTGTATTTCTTTCGAATGTACTTTAAGCGGTGTTAGTGTATGGAAAAACTCATGAGAAATAACGTGAATCAATTCCGTTATTTTCATATCATCCTTAAAAGTGGCCGTAGTTGAAGTATTATGTTCTAAAGCCCCCAAACCTTTAGCATCATCGTTGTTCATTGAGGTGATATATACAAGGATTGCATACTTTTTAGTGGTATTAATCTTGCCCAAGAATTTTTTCTGTGCGGTTATCATTTTCTTTATATCGGGTAGCAGCGCTTGTGAATTAATACTTTTATTACGTGGAGAATATACGTGCAAATACACATCCATTCCGTCTACAAAAAATGAAGACACATCTGGTTTGGCATACATAATTGGGCTGTCTACTACTTCGGCGTAGCGCGACAATTGAAAAATGTCATTTGTATCACTTTTATCCGTATCGATTAATGCAGTAGTTCCCACTAAATCTTTGGGATGATTTACTGTTAGTTTATAAGTAAAATCCTTTTGATTGTCAAAATACCCCACAAATCCACAAAGGTTCAGCATAAAATTTTCACCTTGTAAAATATTAGTTCCCGCTGGAGAAAAAATGGTGGTAGAATTTTCGGCAAATGCTTGCCCTTCTTCAGAATCATAGGTGTCGTTGATTAGGTATTCTACACGATCCAATTGATTGGCATTGGAGATTGTCCATGTATTGACATCTTTTTTAGTCACCGGAAGTTCTTTTCCTGATGCATCATAGGCCTTGAAATCGTCAACATAACGCCCATAATCAGCAATTGCATACGTACCGGGAATAATCTTGGCTAATTGATACGAAATTGTTGTTGCCGTAATTTGTGCTGGTTTTATTGTCACTTTCACTTTGTCATTAGACACATTCACTAAATCTAATGTAGCTTTTACTTCGTTTTTAGAAGAACGAACTGTATCCTTAGTAGTTGAACAACTCCATATCACTAATTGTAACAGGAGTATCAGTAATAAATGTTTTTTCATAGTAAAAAATTTTAGAGATAAATTAAGTCGACTGTATCATTAAAATAAAAGAAACTAGGAAGTAAATTTTTATTTTCAATAGTAGTGAATTTAACATATTATTCTCAATATTAACACGTTACACAAATAAAATTAATCTAATTATAGTTTTTTAAACTAAATTCAACTTAAAAAACCTCATAAATCTTGGCTTTTTGTTGTTTGTATTAAGAAAATAAACAGTACTGTATTTACTTTTTTCCAAAAACAGGCTGTAGATCTGACTAACAACAACTTAACTTTAAAACAGTTTTAATTTTAGTCTGAATAAAGTTGTGCATCCTATTAAAGCTTCTTGATTTTATTTTTAAGTGCTACAACTTATATTTATGTAGTTTTTTATAACTTACAACAAGTTAATTCTACCCAATCACCATGTCAAGACGAGATCGATTAGAGCAAATGCCATTGTACCAAAAAGCCCTTCAAATTTTAAAAATTACGATGGGTTTAGTAGAAATTGTTCCAAAAGACAATGAATACCTTCAAGAAACCACAGTGCGTTTTATGATGGAAAACGCTATGTTGCTAGCGCCAAAAATAGCGGGAGCTAGCGCTATTGATTTGTACGATTTAAAGATGGAAAATGCTACCCTTGTTCGGAAGGCGGCTAGAGATTTGTATGTACAAGCAGGAAGTTTGAGCTACGAAGAAAATATTCCCGACCAAGATTATATTCGGTTATTGAGAAGTGAAATCGAAGAGTTCAGGCTTTTGTTTGTGGACTGGGTTGAAAACTTTGACCAATGGAATTACATCAAGGACGATTGGGGGTTGTTTAATCCGCCAGGAGTAAGCGCACACGACAAAGACCCTGATGAAGATATTCCGTTTGATCCTGATGCTTTTTTTGAGAGTATGAGAGATAGTGAAGAGGAGGAAGACGATGAAGAGGAGTGAAAATGTTGTTGATTCTCTAATTCTGTCAACGTTACGTTTGCATCGCGGTTTATTAAAACAATACTTTTCTTAAAACGATATTGCTGATTTTTTTGTTATGAAAACAAAAAGTCTCGCCTAGCCCCGATGGCAGTGAAAATCCTCTTGTGCCGGGGTTCGGCATAAGAGATTGAAACGTACAGCGGGACGACTCGTGAGGTGCGCAAAGATTTGGTGCTCCTAGAAAAAAATTACGCTTGTAATTGGGCATACGTGAGTAGGACAATGGTTAATAAGGCCAAGAAAATCCCCAAATAGTTCTTCTTGGAAAGTTTTTCTTTAAAAACCAATACGCCAATGAGACTGCCCAACACGATGACGCCCATATTCATACCTGCAAAAACAGTAGACGGATTTTCGGAAAAAGCTTGGTGCGCCTTGAGGTAAAAATAGATGTTTCCAAAATTGAATACGCCTACTGCTATTCCCCAAAGGGCATTGATACTCGCATTTTTTTGGTGTTGGATGAAAATTTCGTAGCCCACTACTCCACTCATAATCACCAATGCCAACGCAAAAATGACTAAAAGCGAGGTGGTAAAAGGCAGTTGGGTTTGCAAGGCGATTTGTTTGAACAAAATATCGATGACTCCAAAACCCAGCAACACCATAGCAGGATAGCCCCAATTGGAGTTGCTATTGGCTGTAGGCTTAGACAAAATAAGCAGCAGGGCTGGAAATCCTATGCCAAAAGCCATGACTTTGAGGGTACTAAATTGCTCTCCAAAAAGCAACCAAGAAGCAAGTAATGGAATAAACAACGACAAGCGCTGAGCAGCATCGGTCTTGACAATACCCATATAGCGAATGGACTCGGAAAGCAGTAAAAAAACACTCGGCAACAGCAGTCCGAGAGCAAGATACAACGGCCAAGGCGCTTGTTCAAGTAGCGTATCGAATTGTGGTGGAAAACAAAAATAACAAAGCAACAAGGCAATCGCATAATTGGTCGCAATAATGGCTTTACTGTTGAAAGCGGCGTGATTCCTAAACCACTTGAAAAGGACGCCCACGGTAACACTGCAAACGATACTTAGAATTAAAAAGAGCATAACAATTGGATTATCCACCAAAAATACAAATTCTATTGTGGTTTTCTTTCTGTAAAGAAAGGCATAGTTTGCGTTTTACTTCCGTAAGTGGCTTCAGTTGATTATATTTGATTCAAAATGAAGCCTTTTCAATTCCAAAACATTTTACTATGACAGAAAAATGGTGGCCAATAGGCAAAAAAGTGGGTAAAATTATCCTATTCTTGACGATGCTTCTTTTTATTGGCTATGGTGCTTTGGGTTGGTATGTAAGCGCTCATCATAACGAACTGCTAAAAGAGGTGCGTCGGATTGCCAATGAAAATTGCAAAGGCGAAGTAACAATTGGCGACCTTGAAGTACTCTTTTTTCGTGGATTTCCCAACATAACCATTGCTATAAAAGAAGTAAGTATCAAAGACAGTTTGTGGGCACAACATAAAAAAACATTGCTAAAGGCGCCTTCGATTTATGCCGAAATTCAACCTTGGGCGATATTTTTAAAGAAAATAAAATTAGACCATCTCTCCATCAATGATGCCCAAGTACAACTGTTTTTAGACGCAAAAGGCTATAGCAATACGGCTGTTTTTTCTAGTGCACCAAAAACCGATACTACAAGTTCAAGTTCGTTGTCATTGGATTTGAATCACCTAAAATTCAACAATGTTTCCTTTGTTTCTGACAACCAATTCAAGCATAAAAAATTTGATTTTGTTATCGAAAAACTTCGGATAGAAAAACATACAACTTCAGAAGGTTGGGAAGCTGATATTGCGTTAAACACCTTAGTCAAAAGTTTAACATTTAATACACAACACGGAAGTTTTGCCAAAAACAAAATCATTAAAGGAGCTTTACAAGCAAAATATTCCGAAAGTAAAGGCTCAATTGCCATTAATACAACTGCTTTATCTATTGGAGAAGATGTTTTTCAAATTCAGTCACATTTTGGGATTAGCAAGACCAACAGTTCCTTTTCTATTGCTATTACCAATCCAAATATTCGCTGGCAAGCGGCTTATAAATTGTTGTCCGACAACATTAGCAGCAAACTCAAACCTTTTGATTTTAAAGACCCTTTTGGCGTACAATGCACTATTGTTGGCGACTTGAACAAAGAAGGCGACCCCAACATTCGAGTGGAAGCTAACATCAAAAATAATGACCTGAGCTACTTCGACCATCAAGTAACCGATTGTACTTTTAAAGGCATTTTTACCAACGAATACCAAAAGAACAAAGGCATAAACGATGAAAATTCGGCAATCTTACTCAATGATTTTCGGGGAAAAGTCCATTCGATTCCGTTTACCACCAAAAATATGATGATTTTGGATTTGAAAAAACCCATCGCCTCGGGTGCATTTGTAAGCCGTTTCAATTTAGAACAACTGAATCAAACGATAGTGAAACAAACAGTAACTTTTGGAAGCGGTCAAGCAGATTTTCAACTTACGTTCAAAGCTGATGTGGTGAATTTAGAAATGCAAAAACCGTTACTCATTGGGTCAGTCGTGATTCAAAATGCGAGTGGAACGCATATAAGTTCAAAGAAGAAATTCAAAAATAGCAGTGTTGATTTATCCTTTACTTCAAAAGAATTGAAAGTCAATAAAATCGTATTGAACACCCAAAATAGTGCCTTACTGATGAAAGGTCAGTCCGCTAATTTTTTAAATTTTTACTATGATACACCAGAAAAAATTATGGTAAATTGGGACATTCAAGCTCGTACAATTGATTTACAAGACTTCAGTTTCGGAAATAAAAAAGCGGCAAGTCTAAAAAAATCAACTACTATTACTCCTGACTTTATCAATATCTTACATCAATCCAATGCAACAGTTAATTTAAGAGCTGAAAACATTGTTTATAAAAAATTTAAAGCACGAAATGCGATAGCGCAAATTAATGTAGTTCCCGACCGCACCATCTTAAAAGAGGCTTCGCTACAATTTGGTGGCGGTTCATTAATGGTAAACGGAATGGTTTCGTATCAAAACAAAAACAACCACTTCAACGCAAAACTTAACGCAAGTAAAGTAAACAGTGCAGCCTTACTGAGCGCTTTTGATAATTTTGGTTCCAAAGCACTCACTCCAAAATCCGTTTCGGGTTTAATTTCTGTTTCCGGTGTTTTGGATGGCTACTTTGATAATAACATTACTATCGTTAAGCGTTCTCTAACCGGAAATTTAAAACTTAACCTGAATAATGGCGCTTTGAACCAATTTGAACCTTTGCAAAGAATTGGAAAATACGCCTTCCCGTTTCGGAATTTTAATCGCGTAACTATTAATCCTCTTGCAATCAACATTGTTTTTAAAAATGGTTTTGCCAACATTGCTCCTACTCCAATAAACACATCTGTATTCAATTTTGATTTAGCAGGAAGTTATGGTTTTTATGGAGATTCTAATATGCAACTCGATGTTCATTTGCGAGACCCTGCAAAGGATAAAGAGATAACCAATAAAAAAGTAGTCCAAGAAAACAGAAAGAAAGGCATCACCCTACACCTTCAAGCCATTGAAGAAGGTAATGCACCGTTTAAAATCAAACTGCGCTACAAAAAAAACGAAAAACTGCAATAAAAAAGGGTTTAGCTTTTACACTAAACCCTCTCCAAATTATAATTTACTGATGTAACTCCCAAACGGATCCTTGAACTGATACCCTTCAGAAAAACGATCTTTGCTCAACTTTTTATACGAAGCCAAGCCCCACAACAAGAATTCTTTCATAAAATAAAAATCCTCCTTCGGTAATTGAGGCTGGTATTTTTTGATAATAACTTCTAATGGTGTCACACTATCCAAAATAGTTTGATATTCTGAATTCGTGGCATCATCCAATAATTCAAAACCACTTTCGGCAAAAAACCATTCTAAAGTATCGGTATAGGCTGTTTTTTCTCCTTGTTTTTCCAATTTTTCAATCTTTGGGAAATAGCCCGGGAAAAATGTACGAATCGCATCATTGATTAAATGTTGGGCTACCACAGCTGCCCCTTCTTGCTCGCCTTCGTAAACCAACTCCACTTTTCCGGTTATGGCAGGAATAACCCCCATAAAATCAGACAAACGAACAGATGTAGTGCTTTCACCCGCTTTTAAAGCACGACGCTCGGCAGTACTAATCAGATTTTCGTAGGCCGTGATACTCATTCTAGCACTCACCCCACTTTTAGGATCAATAAAATCGCTATCACGAGCTTCAAAGCTAATTTGTTCCAACAAATCTTTGGCTAAAGCAGGAACATACACCACATCGGTTTGACTGCTTTCTAACTTGGCTTCTTGCTGCGTAATAGTGCGAGCAATAGCAATAGTTTCTGGATAATGCGTTAAAATTTGAGAACCTATACGGTCTTTCAATGGCGTAACAATACTCCCACGATTGGTGTAATCTTCTGGATTGGCGGTAAAAACAAACTGCATATCCAAAGCCATTCTTAACTTATAGCCTCGAATTTGAATATCACCTTCTTGCAAAATATTAAACAGCGCTACTTGAATTCTAGCTTGTAAATCGGGTAATTCATTGATGACGAAAATACAGCGATTCGCTCTTGGAATCATACCAAAATGAATCACACGATCATCCGCATACGACAATTTTAGATTCGCCGCCTTGATCGGATCGACATCGCCAATTAAATCGGCTACTGTTACATCGGGTGTCGCTAATTTTTCATAAAAACGCTCACTTCTTGGCAACCAATCTATGGGCGTTGCATCGCCTAACTCGGCAATCAAATCCTTGGCGTAACGAGAAATAGGGCGGAAAGGATCATCATTAATCTCAGAACCCGCCACAAATGGAATGTATTCGTCCAATAATTCGACCATCTTTCTAGCCAAACGAGTTTTGGCTTGCCCGCGAAGTCCTAGCAAATTGATATTGTGTTTCGACAAAATAGCACGCTCCAACTCTGGAATCACCGAATTTTCAAATCCGTGTACCCCTTCAAAAGTCGGAATACCTGCTTGCAATTTCTTCCTCAAATTATCGCGCAATTCTTCTTTAATCGTTCTTGGTTGATAACCCGATTGTTTTAATGCACCTAAAGTTGTTATATCCTTCATTGATGGTATTTTTGTTTTGATTCGCTTTTACTAATTTCTATTTTCTGACTTCTATTTTCTTCTTTCTGAACACTGCCGTCTGCCTTCTGAACACTCCCTACTTAATCCGCTTCTTTCGATTCGCCTCATAATCCTCAAAAATCATTTCACCCAATCCTTTCAAACCCGTATAAAAGGCTTTTCCTTGATTGGCTTCGGTAAAATAGGTCACAAACTTTTGCAAATACGGATCATTTGCTATCATAAAAGTGGTGATAGGAATGTGTAATTTTCTGGCTTGTTGCGCCTGAGTGTAGCACTTGTCAACAATGTATTGGTCTAAGCCATTACTATTCATATAATACGAGCCATCTTTCTCCCGAACACAACTTGGTTTCCCGTCGGTAATCATAAAAATTTGTTTGTTGGTGTTGCGTTTTCTTCGGAGTAAATCCATAGCCAATTGCAAACCTGCAACAGTATTAGTATGATAAGGTCCGACTTTTAGATACGGTAAATCCTTAATCGCAATCGTCCAAGCATCATTTCCAAAAACCAAAATATCCAAAGTATCTTTTGGATAACGTGTTGTAATCAATTCGGCCAAGGCCATAGCTACTTTTTTGGCAGGCGTGATGCGGTCTTCGCCGTACAAAATCATACTATGGCTAATGTCAATCATCAAAACCGTACTCATTTGGGCTTTGTACTGCGTGTCCTCGACCACCAAGTCGTTTTCTGTAAGTTTAAAATCAGCTACCCCATTATTGATTTGGGCATTGCGCAAACTTTCTGTCAGCGAAATACGTTCCAAACTATCGCCAAAATGAAACTCTCGAAACTCACCCGTATGTTCATCGCCATTGCCACTGTGTTTCGTTTTATGATTACCATTCCCGGAGCGCTTCATGTTCCCAAAAATAGTATCCAGCGCTTGCTGTCGGATGGCGCGTTCAGTTTTGGCTGTAATGCCCGTTCCAGTTGTACCGTCGTCTTTCAATTCCTCACGGATGTAGCCTTTTTTCTTTAAATCTTCAATAAAATCATCAATGGTATAACTGGCATCGGTCAATTTATATTCCTTGTCCAATTCGCGCAGCCAAGCAATCGCCTCGTCAAAATCGCCCGAAGTATGCGTAATCAATTCTTTAAAAATAGGAAACAAACGGTCAAACGGCGACTGAAATGGCGCTTCATACGTCTTAAAATAAAATCCAGCATGGTTTTGGTTTTTCATCGCAAACAACAAATAGGATTAGGAATCACAATACTTTCAATACAAACTTCACTCCTATTTTGGAGCAGAAACAATAGGCTTTTTAGCCAGCATCGTCCCGTCATCCGCTATATCTTTTTCTTTTTAAAGAAAAAAGAAAAAGGATGCCGCTACTACCGGGGCTAAAGAGCAACAATTGGCCTTTCGATTGGCAAATTAAAAATACAGCATTTTGATTCGGTTGTCTACCGAACGTTTATTAATTTTAAGTTAAATGCAAAAGAAGGTAAAAAAACGCTAATCTACTTTCTTAAAAACCAACTCAATTCCAGACGGATTAGTCAGCGTTAATCGCATATTAGCAACTTGGTAGGTAGTACTACTCTCTAGCGAATGGAGCAGTTCGCTTTCTCTATTTTGGGAACCACAAGCCATTTCAGTAGTAGCTATATTTGTGAAGCGCAACAAACCTTTTTCAAAAAAGAGTTTCCCATTCATTCGGTTACACCCCCCATACCCCATAAAGGTTCCTTCTGTCGTGTTGATTTCTAGATAAGGTAATTCTTTGCTGAATTTGTTGATCGATATATTTTCTCCATTCATCTTTTCTAATACCCAAATATCATGCAGTTTCGGATCCATTACATAATAACCACAACCTGAGAGTGTAGTTTTTAAGTCATTTCCTTGATACACTTCTACCCTAACTTGATACGGCAAAACAGCGCCAGACATGGTATTGGTACACTGATCCTGCTCGATAGTAATAATCATCGTCCCTGTTTCGGTCGATACACTGTAACGTTTTACATTAGCATCCATCGCTCGTACTGGCTCAACATGCGGAGCATTGAATGCTTTGAAATCAGGCAATAAAGAAGTAAACTCAATTTGATTTGAGCTAATTTTCAAACTCCATTCAGGTTCATTACCTATCGCTCGAAAATAAATTTCTTTTTCCATATTTTCTTTTTGTAATTGATACGCTCTAGTAGATTGCTCATTAGTAGTTATAACAGGTTGCGTTGCTTGCGTTTTACAACTGCAGAGTAAAAAAAGGAAAAATAAAGTACAACAATATCGCATCATGATTGAAAATTTTAAAGGAAATAAAACAAAAAACATTTATAAGAACACACCATCAACATAAAACCAGTGCCCGTCAACTTTCTCAAAAGTGGAACGTTCATGGTGGCTATATTTTTCACCATCAGGCCCGGTAAAAAAAGCTTGAAATTCAACGATTGTAGCATCAAAAGCAATAATTTCTAACTTTTCCCATTGGTTTTCGCTAGCCCAACGTAAAATTTCATCTTTAGAAAAAAGGCTTCTAGTACTCTCGTGTGTAGTCGCTATCAAATAGTCCGCATTTTTAACTACGTAAGCGCTATAACGTGATTGCATCAAAGCCAAAGCAGTTGGCGCGGTTTCGTAGCCTAAAATGTATTTTTCGCAACACGCTCCAAAAGCTCTTTCTGAGCCGCACGGACAAGTATTATTGTGCATCCTCAGGATTGATTTTCTGAAACAACTGATTCAGCAACACTTGATATTTGCTGATTTCGATTAAATCGGCATCATCTTCTGAATGGTCTAGAAGTTCATCCAAAGCTTCACTTACTTCGGTCAATTTATTATTGGCTTCACGGTTTTGTTTTTGTGCTATCAAGTCGATAATTTCTTGCACTTGTATTTTCAATTGGTCAAACGGATTCTGGCTCATATTATTCATTATTAGACGCTTGGTCTTCGTTAAACTTTTTTACAATTTCTTTTAATTTCGCTTTGCGCTCCATAGCCGCTTTCTTGGCCTTATCTTGGGCTTTGTGCAACTTGTCGTTGTGTTTCTTTATGTTTCTTTCGTTGTTTCTTCCCATTGTATGCTACGTTTTATTTCTTCAAGAGAGCGCTCAGTATAGATAAGTTTCTCAATTATTTTTTTTCTCAATTCGTCTATATCTTCATAATCAAAATACTTTGCCCAGTTGGTCAATTCGAACAAATTCCGAATTTGCTTGATTCTTTTGGTAGTCTCAAAACTGGTTCGAAGCACCGCTTTTTTATCATAATTAGGATTTTGTTTGTGCTGATAATTTACGGTTCGTTTAGTATAATCTGCTGCAATGTAATATAACTTATCTTCTGCGTTATCGGGATAAAAATCCTCCCAACGCGCAAATCCAACTTTAAATTTAGAGTTTGTGGCGGGTTCCAATGGTTCCAAACGCCATTTACTATTCGCAAATCGCCCCCAATGATTGGATAAACGAAACATTCCTTCAGGAGTGTAATAATATTTACTCCCCGAGGCACTATGATATTGCAAAACCAATCCCTCAATTTGCTCCAAAGCAACTTCATAAAAAACACAAAAAGTGTTTTTAAAAGATTGTGGTGCGGGTCGAAAAACATTTTTCATAGCCACAAAGGTAAGCAGAATAACCAAAACGAATATAATAGCCATAATTATTGTGTATCTTTGCCCTTTATAAATTTGAAGTTTCAGAATC
Organism: Flavobacterium succinicans LMG 10402; assembly: GCF_000611675.1. Classification (GTDB taxonomy): domain Bacteria; phylum Bacteroidota; class Bacteroidia; order Flavobacteriales; family Flavobacteriaceae; genus Flavobacterium; species Flavobacterium succinicans. The sequence continues at coordinate 153,524 of NZ_JATV01000005.1, forward strand.
ATGGAAAAAGGAATACCAAGCAAAATGCTTAAAAAAGGAGTATATACAGGAATTATAGAACAAGACGAAGACAACAACTTTTTTTGTGGTACTTATTTACTTGATTATAAAATGGCTTTACAATTTAAATTAGGAGACATCATTACGATCAAAACCATTATCGAGAATCCAAGCGATAAAAGTTATGATAAGTATCCCAAAAAATCAAAAAACTTTGACAAGGCCAATTTGAAACCTGAACAATAAACAGGCACATAACACACAATAAATCAAAAACTTAAGTTTGTTTTTGATTTTTTTTTGGTCCTAAACTAAAAAGATAAAAAAAAGTGTACCTTTGCAAAAAATTTGTCAAAATTGAATTCTAATTCATTCCTTTATAGTAAAAGACAATAAGTTACCTTATTTATGAAAAAAATCGTTGAATACCGCAAGCTACTAAATGTAGACAAAACTGTAGACCTTAAAGAGTTAAAAACTATTTATCGCAATGCGATGAAAGATGCGCATCCTGATAAATTTCAAGGTGATGAAGAAGGATTAAAAGCTGCTGAAGAAAACAGTAAAAAAATCATTGAAGCTTACCACTTCTTAGTAAGCATCAATCCTGAGACCATTAAACAAAATTTACCAGAATACACTGAAACTATTGCTACATCAACCATTACTGACTACAAATTTGTAGAAGGTCGTTTGATTATCAATTTCTCTAACGGAAGTGTATATGAATACATCAGCGTACCAAAAGCAACTTACGTGAAAATGGTAAATGCTGATTCACCAGGGCGATTTGCAAAAAGACACATTCTTAATGCATTTACTTGGAGAAAAACCATTAATCAAGACTAATCTTGCAAAAAAATAGTTTAGAAAAGCACTCATTTTGAGTGCTTTTTTATTTATATCATAAATCTTACTTAAAAAAAGAACGGAATAACAAAATTTTAGGTGGCAATAGTGTGCGTAATTTATAAATTTAAATACTTTTGCAATCAAATCTAATAACATAACTCAAAAATGAAAAAAGTCATTTTATTATTATCTGCTTCTGTTGTATTATTTTCATGCAACAAAGATTCTTACACTATTTCTGGTACTGCAAAAGGGATCGAAAATGGAAAAACTATTATTTTAGAAAGTCAAGATGACAAATTAGGCGTGATCGCTATTGACACAGTAAAAGTTGAAAACGGAAAATTTGAAATCGAAGGTAAAGCTACTGAGCCTTCTTTCCATTTAATTACTGTTGAAGGAATTCAAGGAAAATTGCCTTTCATTTTAGAGAATGGATCTATTGAAATCGTAATCAATAAAGATACACTTCAAAAATCTAAAATTTCTGGAACCTACAATAATGACGAGTTTACTTCATTTAACGAAGAAATCAACAAAGTTCAAAAGAAATTAATTGATTTTCAAACCGCTAACACTCAAAAAATGAACGACGCTCAAGCTAAGAAAGACACTGTGGTGATCAATAGTTTGATGAAAGAATTCATGGCTATCCAACAAGAAGTAAGTACAGCGTCTAAAAACAAATATGTTTCGTATGCCGAAACACATCCAAAATCTTTCATTAGTGCTTTAATCATTCAAGGAATGTTGAATGATCCATCAACCGATGTTAAAAAAGCGGAAAAACTATTCGAAAGTTTAGAAGATGATTTGAAAAACACAAAACCAGGTAAAGCGATCAAAAGTCGTTTAACTGAAATGAAAGCACCTACTGTTGGAGCAACTCCAACGGCACCTGCTACAAAATGAAGATCTGATTTTGCTGCGCCTAATCCTGAAGGCAAAGTAATTAGTTTAAAACAAAGCTTAGGTAAAGTTACTATTGTAGATTTTTGGGCCTCTTGGTGTCCACCATGTCGCAAAGAAAATCCAAATATGGTAGCTTTATACAAAGAATTACACCCTAAAGGTTTAAATATTATTGGAGTCTCTTTAGACAAATCTGCCAAAGCGTGGAAAGAAGCTATTGCCAAAGATGGTTTAACTTGGACACAGGTCTCTAATCTTAAATTCTGGGATGAACCCATTGCCAAACAATACAATGTAGAGTCGATACCTGCAACGTTTGTTTTGGATGCTTCTGGAAAAGTAGTAGCTCAAGGTTTAAGTGGCGCCGAATTAAAAGCAAAAATAATGGAGCTTTTATCCAAATAATACAAGTACAATCGTATATATAAAAAATCTCCCTAGTGGAGATTTTTTTATTTCACTCACTCCCAATACATTAAAAAATTCCCTAAAAATTATTGCATTTTTTGTTTGGAAAGCTAAAAAGTGTTCTTATATTTGCACCCGGTTAGCGCAGCGAGCAAGACTTGCTGAGAAATTGGGGAGATACTCAAGCGGCCAACGAGGGCAGACTGTAAATCTGCTGTGAAAACTTCGCAGGTTCGAATCCTGCTCTCCCCACAAAAAAAGTCCCGATGCAAATCGGGACTTTTTATTTATACAAACTTCTCGTTTATTCTAAAATAAAACTCACACTCACATTTACTACAATCGCAATTTCTCCAATGGCTAATGTTTCTCTTGGAGTAGCTTCAGCAGCATCACTCATAGTAGCCTTCATTGCATACACAGGTGTAGGTGACGGATAGTAATTTGAAGAGTTGTCCGATATCATCAACGCCTTACCCACTTTTTGTCCCAATACAGACACAAAATCATCTGCTTTGGCTTTGGCGTCCTTCATAGCTAATTTTCGAGCCTCAGCTTGATATTGTGCCAATTTTGAAGATTGAAACGTAACGCCATCAATTCGGTTAACTCCAGCATCTACCAATCCTTCCATTAGACTATCATACTTAGTTAAATCTTTCAACAAAATCTCGATCGTTTGACTTGCATTATAGAAACGCTTTTTAGATTCATATTCGTATTGTGGATTTAGCGCCACACGACGCGTTTTGTAGTCTTCTGTAGGTAAGTTTATTTTTTTTATAAACTTTAAAACAGCTTCAACTTTTATGTCATTTTCTTTCTTAACATCTTTGGCGTTGGCTCCTTTGGTTTCAACAGTTATTACAATTGCGGCTTGGTCTGGAGTTACTTTTACTTTTCCTTCTCCGCTTACACTAATTTGTGGGACAGGTTTTGTTTCTTGAGCTTGAACAAATAATGTTGAAGTAATCAACAATAAGGCTAATACTTTTTTCATACAGTTTATTTTTAAATGATTTTATTACAAAACGAAAGCAAAAGTAATGCCATTATAATTTTCCTCTTTTTTCCAAAACAAATAAAAGCACAATAGGAATCGCTAAAAGCAAGACCATCAACGAATGTTCAACTAACAATTGTGGTTCTTTTACCAAAGTAATTACATAACCACCAACAGCCCCACCAAAATGTGCGGTGTGACCAATATTGTCGTTTTGCGCTTTCATACCATAAATAGAATACAAAAGATAAAGTATCCCGAATAAATAAGCCGGGATCGGGATTACGAAAAATAAACCCAACATCATATCGGGTTGCAATAAAATAGCGGAATACAAAACCCCTGTAACAGCCCCTGACGCTCCTACAGCCCTATAACTATAATCGTTTTTGTGAAAAGACATCGTGAGCAAACTTCCAAACACTAAACTCCCAAAATACACTAGGACAAACGAAAAATTACCCATAAACCCAAGCACAACTGGCGCAAAAAAATACAGTGTCAACATATTAAAAAGCAAGTGAGACATATCCACATGCAAAAAACCTGAAGTCAGCATTCTTATTTGCTCACCAGCACGAATACTTCCTACGTGAAATTCATATTTTCTAAAGAAATAAGTATCGTTCCAACCTTTGTAACTTACTACAACATTGGCCAAAATTAGGCCCAATAAAATCATGTTCATAAAAAATGCATTTAGTTATTGGTAAAGATAGTAATCTTACATTTTTTAACCCTCGTTGGCTTAACTTATATTATTTCCTTTTTTGAGCTATATTTGCATAAAAAAAATACATGCAACTTCTTGTTTACATCCTAGTTTTCCCATTCCTATGGATGATTTCGATACTTCCTTTTCGCGTTTTCTATTGGTTCTCAGATCTTATTTATTTAATAGTATATCGAGTAGTAGGTTACCGCAAACAAACGGTGCGTGACAATATTGCTTTGGCACTTCCACACTTGACCACAACCGAACGATTAGCTATTGAAAAGAAGTTTTTTAGACACATGTGCGATATGTTTTTAGAAATGATCAAAACTTTGAGCATTTCACATAAAGAAATGGACAAGCGTTTCAAAATCACCAATATTGAATTGGTAAAAAAATTTGAAAACAAAGGCAAAAGCACCATTTTAATGACCTCTCACTATGCCAGCTGGGAATGGCTCATGACACTGAACAACCAAACTAAATTTTACGGAGTTGGGGTGTATAAAAAAATCGCTAACAAATACTTTGATCAATTGGTGCGGGACATCCGTTCACGATTTAATGCAGAATTGGTGGAAACGACCAAAGCCATTCCGTTAATGCGAGACAATGAAAAAACTGGCAAACTATTCATGTATGGCTTAGTGAGTGATCAATCACCAAAACTTGATAGAGCCTTCCATTGGCATAAATTCATGGGAATTGAAGTACCCGTTCATACAGGTGCCGAAATGCTAGCAAAACGATATGATTTTAATGTTCTTTTTGTAGATGTAAAAAAAGTAAAAAGAGGATATTACGAAGCTACTTTCGTAAATATTTCCGAAGATCCAACCAGCATTCCGAACTTTGAAATGACAGAGCGTTATTTAAAACTAGTCGAAAAACAAATCCTAGATACACCTGAATATTATTTGTGGACACATAAAAGATGGAAACACAAACGTTAATCCATAAAAAAACTCATTACCAACTGTAATGAGTTTTTTTTTTAGAAAAGAAAATAAAATCTACTTAGCAAACCATTGTTCAACTAATTTGTTTTCGAATGAAGTAGCCTTTTGATGCAAAAACTCATTGGTTTCGGCATTATATTGATATTCCTTGGCCCATTCTTTATGATTTTCAGCTAAAGATTGAATAGCATTACAAACGTATTCGATTTCAGCTGAAGTTGTAGTCGGATGAATAGACATTCTGATCCAACCTGGTTTACGGATTAAATCTCCTAAACTAATTTCATTAACCAACTTATGAGACGTTTCTTGATCTACGTGTAGCAAAAAGTGACCGTAAGTTCCTGCGCAACTACATCCTCCTCTTGTTTGGATTCCAAAACGATCGTTGAGTAGTTTCACTCCCAAGTTAAAATGCAAATCATCTATAAAAAACGAAATCACGCCCAAACGTTCTTGATGTTGTCCAGCTAAAATTTTAATATTTGGAACATTTTGTAATGAATCAAAAACATAGTCCACAATTTCGTGTTCGCGTTTCAAAATATTGTCAATACCCATTTCGTCTTTCAACTGAATGGCCAAAGCTGTTTTTATCACTTGCAAGAAACCTGGTGTTCCTCCATCTTCCCTATCTTCAATATTGTCAATATATTTATGTTCACCCCATGGATTTGTCCACGATACGGTTCCACCACCTGGACAATCTGGCACCATATTGTTGTACAATTTTTTATTAAAAACCAATACTCCTGAGGTACCTGGTCCACCTAAAAATTTGTGTGGAGAAAAGAAAATAGCGTCCAAATAAGCTTCTTCATCCTCAGGATGCATATCGATGGATACGTAAGGACCAGAACAAGCAAAATCCACAAAACATACGCCATTATGTTGATGCATCATTTTGGCAGCCTCGTGGTAAGGTGTGCGAATACCTGTAACATTAGAACAAGAAGTAATTGAAGCAATTTTTAATGTTCGCTCTTTGTATTTTTCGAGTAATATTTTTAGATTTTCTAAAGAAAAAAGTCCGTCTTCTGTAGAAGGAATTACTTCAACATCGGCAATGGTTTCTAACCAAGAAGTCTGATTGGAATGGTGCTCCATATGAGAAATAAAGACCACTGGCTTTTTCTCTACTGGAATAGCTACAAAATCTTTTAAATTTTCTGGCACTTTAATCCCTAAGATACGCTGAAATTTATTGACCACACCCGTCATTCCAGTACCATCCGTAATTAAAACGTCATTTTGATTGGCATTAACGTGTTGCTTAATGATATTTCTAGCGTGGTGATAGGCTTTGGTCATGGCCGTTCCAGAAACGGTAGTTTCCGTATGCGTATTGGCGACAAAAGGTCCGAAGGCATTCATCAATTTTTCTTCGATGGGGCGATATAATCTGCCGCTTGCTGTCCAATCGGTGTAGATTATTTTTTTTCGTCCAAAAGGTGATTCAAATTCTTGCTCAATTCCGATGATGTTTTTGCGAAATTGCTGAAAATATTGTTCTAAAGCCGTCTCTTTTGTGCTATTTGTCATTATATCTTTCATTTGATTGCAAATATATTGTATTTGATTGAAAACGTAGGATTGATTTTGGTTTTAACATTAATAAAAAAACCTTTTCAATACTGCTACTGAAAAGGTTTCTCTTGATTTATAATGCTAAAAAATGAAACGAAAAAAGCCAATTGTGACTCTTTTACCCCCGATAGGAGCGGCATCCTTTGTTTTTTTTCTTTAAAAAAACAAAGATATAGCGGATAGCGGGATTGCTGTTTCCTGATTAGCCTTTGTTTCGGTCCTAAAAACTAAACTTGTGTTTTTAGATTCCAGCGACTGCTTTGATTTCGTCAATGATTCGCAACGCTAAATCGTCGGCCAATTGTTGTGTAGCAGCTTCGGTATAAATACGGATAATCGGTTCTGTATTTGATTTTCTTAGGTGCACCCAATTTTCGGCAAAATCTATTTTCACACCGTCAATGGTCGTGATGTTTTCTGATTTATACTTATCGGTCATTGCCACTAAAATCGCATCCACATCAATTTGAGGCGTCAACTCGATTTTGTTTTTACTCATATAATATTCTGGATACGAAGCACGCAACTCAGATACTTTCATTTTTTTATTGGCCAAATGTGTCAAAAATAAAGCCACGCCTACCAAGCTATCGCGCCCGTAATGCAATTCAGGGTAGATGATTCCACCATTGCCCTCACCTCCGATGATAGCGTTATTTTTTTTCATTAATTCCACAACATTAACCTCGCCTACTGCACTCGCTTCATAGCTGCCGCCGTGAGCAACAGTTACGTCTCGCAACGCTCTTGAAGAAGACATATTCGAAACGGTGTTACCCGGAGTTTTGCTCAACACATAATCCGCACAGGCTACCAAAGTGTATTCTTCGCCAAACATTTCGCCATCCTCAGAAATGAAAGCCAAACGATCAACATCTGGGTCTACGACGATTCCTAAATGCGCTTTTTCTTCGACTACTAAAGCTGAAATATCCGTTAAATGTTCTTTTAAAGGTTCTGGATTGTGAGGAAAATGACCATTGGGTTCGCAGTACAATTTTACTACTTCAACCCCCATTTGTTCTAACAATTTTGGGATGATGATTCCGCCAGATGAATTCACACCATCGACTACAACTTTAAAATTGGCCGCTTTTACTGCTTCAATATCGACTAATGGCAAGTTCAATACTTCATCGATATGAATATCCATATAAGCGTCATTGATGGTGATTTCGCCCAAACTATCTACGTCAGAAAAATCAAAAGCTTCCGCTTCGGCAATTTCTAATATTTTCTCGCCATCGGCACCACTTAAAAATTCGCCTTTTTCGTTAAGAAGCTTCAAGGCATTCCATTGTTTTGGGTTATGAGAAGCGGTCAATATAATTCCGCCATCGGCTTTTTCCATAGGAACTGCGACTTCAACGGTTGGTGTCGTGGACAATCCTAAGTCGATTACATCAATGCCTAAACCTAATAAGGTATTCACCACTAAATTGTGAATCATAGGTCCAGAAATACGAGCATCTCTACCAATTACAACGGTATTTTTTTCTTTATTGCTATGTTTTTTTAACCAAGTTCCGTAGGCCGAAGCAAATTTTACTGCATCTACAGGAGTTAAATTGTCACCCACTTTTCCTCCAATCGTTCCTCGGATACCTGATATTGATTTGATTAATGTCATTTTATTTCAATTTGGTTATAGCTACAAATATAAAAAAGTTGGATGGGCTAATTGCCTTTCGTCAGAAAACTTTTTGATTTAAGAAATGGTAGCTTCTATTGTGAGGCTTTTTAAAGTTTGTATCTTTGAAAATAGTCAAAGCAAAATAATGAACTTTCTCGCGCACATTTTTCTTTCGGGTGATGATGAATTACTCAAAATAGGCAATTTTATGGCCGATGGCATTCGTGGAAAACAGTACGAGCACTTCCCTTTGTCCATACAAAGAGGCATCCTTTTGCATCGTTTTATTGACACTTACACGGATGCGCATCCCGTATTTAGACAAAGTACACAAAGACTGCACTCCAAATACCATCACTACGCTGGAGTGATTGTTGATTTGTTTTACGACCATTTTTTAGCCAAAAATTGGAGTACTTATTCTGATGAAAATCTAGAAGATTTTACCGAAACTTTCTATCAATCGTTAAGAGACAATTACGATATTTTATCCGAAAGAACCAAAGGAATGATGCCTTACTTAATAGAGCACAATTGGTTATTGAGTTATCAGTCGTTAAAAGGGATTGGTCGGATTTTGACACAAATGGATAACAGAACCAAAAACGAATCCAAAATGAGGTTTTCCTCGAATGAATTGGTTGAATTTTATCCCGAATTTGAGGAAGAGTTCACTATTTTTTTTAAAGACTTACAAGAACAAGTTACCCTAAAAATGCAACATTTATGAAAATTTCTCAATTTCTTTTTCTTTCTATTCTATGTAGTTTTTTGAGTGAAAATGTCGATGCGCAAACTGGATTAATCGCTGAAAAAGCTATGGTGGTTTCTGCACGAGAAGAAGCTTCTAAAATAGGGGTAGAAATTATGCAAAAAGGAGGCAATGCTTTTGATGCAATGGTGGCTACCGAATTGGCTTTGGCAGTTGCTTATCCGTATGCAGGGAATTTAGGCGGTGGAGGATTTATGGTGTATCGCAAAGCCAATGGCGAAATTGGTTCTTTAGATTACAGAGAAAAAGCACCTTTGGCATCCCATAAAACGATGTTTTTGGATAAAGAAGGTAACGTCATCAAAGGAAAAAGTACCGAATCACCTTTGGCCATTGGTGTACCCGGAACCATCGCTGGTGTTTTTGCTGTTCATAAAAAACTGGGAAGTCTGCCTATGTCCGAAATACTAAAACCTGTAATTGCTTTGGCAGAAAAAGGGGTTGTAGTTACGCGCAAACAAGAGCTCCGATTGAACGATTACAGAGAAGAAATTATAAAAGCGAATGGGAATCAAACCTTATTCGCACAACCTTTTAAAGAAAAAGACACCATAAAATATCCCGCTCTAGCCGAAACGCTAAAGCGAATCGCAAAAAATGGACGTGATGAATTTTACAAAGGACAAACGGCTAAAACGTTAGTGCAGTACCTACAACAAAAAGGAGGCATCATCACAATGAAGGATTTAAAACAATACGAAGCCAAATGGCGCACTCCGTTGTCGTTTCAATACAAAGATTTAAAAATCATCTCTATGCCTCCACCAAGTAGCGGTGGTATTTGCTTGACTGAAATTTTCAAAATGATTGCTCCCTTTGATTTATCTAAAATGGGACATAATTCAACAGAATCTATACAAGTAATTGTAGAAGCCGAACGCAGGGCTTATGCCGATAGAAGTCACTATCTTGGCGACCCCGATTTTGTTAAAATCCCAATTAAAGCATTGTTAGCAGATGACTATTTACAGCAACGTATGAGTAGTTTTAGTTTCGAAAAAGCCACCTTGTCCTCTGAAATCAAAGAAGGAAAAGTAAACTATAATGAAAGTACCGAAACCACTCATTATTCTATAGTAGATGCCGCTGGTAATGCGGTAGCAGCTACCACAACCTTAAATGATGGCTATGGTTCCAAATACTATTGCGATGCTTTAGGTTTCTTCCTCAATAACGAAATGGACGATTTTAGTGCCAAACCCGGAACCCCAAATATGTTTGGTTTAGTAGGGAACGAAGCCAACAGTATTGCTCCAGGAAAACGAATGCTAAGTTCTATGACTCCAACTATCGTTGAAAAAAACGGACAATTATTTATGGTAGTAGGTTCGCCGGGTGGTTCTACTATTATTACGTCAGTTTTACAAACGATTCTTAATGTTTACGAATACAAAATGAATATGCAACAAGCTGTAAATGCGCCTCGTTTTCATCATCAGTGGTTGCCTGATTTGATTACGTTTGAACCAAAAACATTCGACACAACTACTTTTGAAAAACTAAAAACAAAAGGCTATATCATCAATGAAAAAACGACTCCTGTCATTGGCAAAGTCGATGCTATTTTGGTTTTACCTAATAAAAAACTTGAAGGTGGAGCTGATTTTAGAGGTGACGATACAGCGGTTGGCTTTTAATTATGGATTTCATTACAGCCTTAGAAAAAGAATTTATAGCGCAGGCGAATACAGCACAAAGTAGTGCTATGGAAGCGTATATGAAAAATCATTTTCCGTTTTTTGGCATTGCTATGCCACAACGAAGAGTAATTTTAAAATCGGTTAGTGCCGAATATTCGGATAGTATAAAGGCAAATACTCGCACGCTGGCGTTTCAGCTTTATGAAAAACCACAAAGAGAATTTCATTATTGCGCAATTGAACTTTTAATTCAGAATTGTAGCAAAAAATTACAAAAAGATGACATTCATTGGATTGAACGACGACTACTCACCTATTCTTGGTGGGATACTGTCGATACAATTAGCAAATATTTATTGGGACGCTATTTGACTCAATTTCCCGAGCAAACGAATATGGTGATTGAGAAATTTTCTAATGCTTCTAATATTTGGTTGAACAGAAGTACACTTTTATTTCAATTAGACTATAAAAAGAACACCAATTTTAGTATCTTAGAATCTGTTTGTGAGCACTTTAAAGAAAGTAATGAATTTTTTATTCAAAAAGCAATAGGCTGGGCATTAAGAGAATACAGTAAAATCAATCCTATAGCTGTCCAGAACTATGTTACAAGTACCAATTTAAAACCATTAAGCAAAAAAGAAGCTTTGCGAATTATAGAAAAACAATAATTATGACTATTAAACTCTTTTTTTTTACTGTAGTAGATCGCCTTGAATCACTGATTGCTTGGAGTCAAAGTAAAATAACCAACAAGCAGTTTATTTTTTTATCTAGTGTTTTAGTGGGTATTTCGGCTGGAATAGCTGTTATTTTACTTAAATATTTTGCGCATTCTGTATTTACTTTTGCCAATTACATCAATGGTATTTTACAACTCAATTTTATCAATAGTATATTACCCATTATAGGAATCCTACTAACCGTTTTAGTGGTCGACAAACTATTGGGAGGCTCGATCGAAAAAGGAACTTCTCAAATATTATTTGCGGTAGCCAAAAAAGCCAGTATAATTCCCAAAAAACAAATGTATGCTCAAATAGCCACAAGTTCCTTAACTGTTGGTCTAGGAGGTTCGGCAGGGTTAGAAAGTCCAATTGTAATTACGGGAGCCGCTTTTGGCTCTAACTATGCTCAAAAATACAAATTGAGCTATAAAGATCGTACCTTACTTATAGGTTGTGGTGTAGCGGCAGGAATAGCTGCGGCCTTTAATGCTCCCATAGCAGGTGTATTGTTTGCTGTTGAAGTATTATTGGTTGATGCCAGTATTGCTGCCTTTACTCCCATCATGATTGCAGCAGCAACGGGGGCCATGGTATCAATGGTGGCACTTGACGAAAGTATTCTGTTGTCATTTAATAAACAAGAACATTTTACGCACATTAATATCTTTTATTATATTTTACTAGGGCTTTTTACAGGCTTAATTAGTGTCTATTATTCCCGAAATTTTCAGAAAATAGAACGTCTTTTTCATGTTTCAAAACTTTCCATTTATAAAAAAGCATTCATTGGTTCCAGTATTTTGGGTGGCTTGATTTTTATTTTCCCTACGCTTTTTGGTGAAGGTTATGAAAGTATTCGGGTGCTTTCTCAAAATGACCCAGGAAGAATTTTAGAACATACCTTATTTAAAGATTTTAGAAATAACAATTGGGTTTTATTATTATTTATTGGCGCTAGTATGATGCTCAAAGTCTTTGCCACTGGATTAACATTAGGCTCTGGAGGTAATGGAGGGAACTTTGCCCCTTCGCTTTTTCTAGGATCCTATATTGGTTTTTTCTTTTCGACCCTTTTAAATCAAATTGGATTGACTAAACTGCCGGTGAGTAATTTTACAATTGTTGGAATGGCAGGCATACTAAGCGGTTTGTTTCATGCCCCGCTAACTGCTATATTTTTGATTGCCGAGATTACTGGCGGCTATGGATTAATGATTCCGTTAATGATCGTGGCTTCTACCAGCTATGCGGTTTCAAAACGTTTTGAAAAACACTCCATGGATGTAAAAAGCTTGGTTAAAAAAGGAAATGCCTTTACTAGTAACAAAGACACCAATGTCCTGTCCATACTTGAAACCAAAAGCATCATTTCAACCGACTATTTAACCCTATTCCCAGAGGAGAAATTAGATCGCTTGGTAGATTTGATTTCTAATTCAGATCAGGTGATTTTTCCAGTAGTCAATACCAAAAATGAGTTGGTTGGGATTGTTCAATTTCATGATGTTCGAGAAATTATTTTCAATCCGTACAGAGTAAAATATACAACGATTAAGGAAATCATGACGCAACCGCTTGCCACGATTTCACCCACAGACCAAATGGAAAGCGTTATGAATAAATTTGATCAAACCAAAAAAGCTTTTCTTCCAGTAGTACAATTTGGACAATATTATGGCTTTATCTCAAAATCCATTGCATTAGAAGCCTACAGAAGTAAATTGAAAGCCATGACCATAGATTAATTTATTTTTTTTTGTAACAAAATCAAAATCAAGCCTACTAACAACTAAAATTCAAACCATTAAAACTATACACTTATGAAAACCTTAAAATTAACTGCATTAGCGTTGTTCCTTTTAACAAGTGGTACTTCACTAATCGCTCAAACTGCAGATGAAATTGTTTCTAAATACATTACTACTATCGGTGGTGCCGAAAAGCTAAAAGCACTAAAAGGTGTCAAAATGGAAATAGCTGCTAACGCACAAGGAATGGAAATTCCGGTAGAACTTGTTCAAGAAGCAGGAGGAAAAATGTATTTAAAATTCAATCTTCAAGGGAAAGAAATTACTCAAATTGCTTCGGATGGAGAAAATGTTTGGAGTACCAATTTTATGACCATGAAAGCTGAAAAAGCAGATGCAGAAACCACCGCTAATACAAAATTAAGCAATGGCGATTTTCCGGATCCTTTTTTGGATTACAAATCTAAAGGATATACTGTAGAATTAATGGGTAAAGAGACCAAAGAAGGAACAGAATGCTTCAAAATCAAATTTACCAAAAAACCAATTATGGTAGATGGCGTTAAAACAGACGATGTAACTTACTACTATTTTGATACCGATAATAATTTACCTATCGCTACCGAAACTGAAATTAAACAAGGTCCTGCAAAAGGTCAAAAATCAATTTCGACCATGAGCGACTATCAAGAAGTGGATGGCATTTACTTTCCTTTTGCAATGAACCAAGGTGGCCAAACTATGACCGTTAAAAAAGTGATTTTAAACCCTTCAGTTGATGCAAAAGCATATGCTTTCCCAGCGCAATAAACTAAAAAATACTAACCCAGAGTCCTTATTGTTTGATAAGGACTTTTTTTAACTTTTAACTTTATGAAAAAAACCACCCTTTGGCTTGCTTGCATAGGAATACTATCAGCGAGCAGTGTACTAGCACAAGATAAAATAATACTTAAAGGTAAAGAATTGTTTGGCGACATGCAGGCCAGACACCTTGGACCTGCTTTAATGAGCGGAAGAATTACAGATATAGAAATGCATCCAACAAACAATAAAATTGTTTTTGCAGGAACAGCCGGTGGTGGTGTTTGGAAAAGTAACGATGGGGGTGCTTCGTTTAATTCGGTATTCGATGATCACATTCAATCCATAGGATGTGTGGCTATTGATCCTTCAAAACCTGACCAAAACATTTGGGTCGGAACTGGAGAAACATGGACTAGAAATAGTGTTTCTATGGGAGATGGGATATACAAATCTACCGATGGCGGACAAAACTGGAAAAATATGGGCTTGCCAAAATCAGACCGTATTAGTTCCATCATTGTAGATCCAAAGAACAGCGATATTGTTTGGGCTGGTGTTCTTGGCGCATTATGGGGTGATAGTGATGAAAGAGGTATTTACAAAACAACTGATGGTGGAACTACTTGGAATAAAGTGTTTTTTGTAGACAACAAAACAGGCTGCTCCGACTTGATTATTGACCCTAAAAATAGTAATATTATGTATGCTTCTTTTTGGGAATTCCGAAGAACGGGTTGGTCATTCAGCTCAGGAGGCACTAAATCTGCTTTGTACAAAACAACCGATGGCGGTAAAACTTGGAACAAAATTCACAACGGATTCCCTACTGGACAATTAGGTCGAATAGCTATTGCTGTAGCTCCTTCAAATTCCAACATTTTATATTCCGTTTTAGAAACCGAAAAAGCGGAATTGAACGGATTGTATCGTTCTGATGACGCTGGAGCTAGCTGGAAACACTTGAATAGTGATTTTGGATTGGTTGTACGTCCTTTTTACTTTTCAAGAATTACCATTGATCCAAAAAACGCAGATATAGTAGTGAAAGGCGGATTAAATGGTTCTATTAGTAGAGATGGTGGAAAAACCTTTAAAAATCTTGGCTACATGCACTCTGATATTCACGATATTACTTTTGACAATAATGACAGTAACAGAATGTATTGTGCTACAGACGGTGGTGTATACAGAAGCTGGGATGGCGGAAACACTATGGAAATGGTCAGCAATTTACCTGTTTCACAGTTTTACCATGTTAGTATTGATGACAAAGAACCATTCAACGTTTATGGAGGTTTACAAGACAATGGTTCTTGGTATGGTCCGTCAAAAAGTCCCGGAGGAATAGAGTCTAGAGACTGGACAAGAATTGGTCAAGGTGATGGCTTTAGGGTGATCAAACATCCAACAAAGAACATTATTTACAGCGAAATGCAAGGAGCTGAAAATGTTTGGCGTTACAACACAGATACACAAGAATTAATTACAATTCAACCTTTGGCAGTAAAAGGCGATCCAAAATTGCGTTTCAATTGGAATGCACCAATGGAAATTAGTAAAAAACAACCCGATCGTTTTTATATGGGAAGTCAATACGTTCACAAATCAGAAGATATAGGGCTTACATGGACCAAAATCTCTCCGGATTTAACCACCAAAGATCCATTAAAAATGGACACTACAAAATCAGGTGGATTATCTGTTGACAATTCTGGTGCAGAACAACATTGTACCATTTTTACCATCGCAGAATCTCCTCTGAACGAAAAAGTAATTTGGGCAGGAACCGATGATGGTAATGTACAAGTAACAAAAGATGGTGGAAAAACATGGACCAATGTAGCGGCTAATATCACTGGACTTCCAAAAAACACTTGGTGCTACCACATTGAAGCTAGTACGTTTGGTGAAGGAACCGCTTATGCTGTTTTTGAAGGCCATGCCAAGAATGATTACACACCTTACGCCTACAAAACAACTGACTTTGGTAAAACTTGGAAATCCATCATTACGCCTGATATCGATGGTTTTGTGCGTAACATTCAAGAAGATTTTACCAATGAAAACTTATTGTTTTTAGGAACCGAAAAAGGATTGTATATCACAATTGATGGAGGAGCTAACTGGTCTCATTTCACTAACAAAATGCCATCAGTTGCAGTACATTATATGGAATTGAGTACCAAAACTAATTCGTTGGTTATGGCAACACATGGACGTGGTGTTATTGTATTAGATGATATTACGCCATTGCGCCAAATTACACAAGACGTTCTGGCTAAAGACGTTCATTTCTTTACATTGAAACCTGCTGTTATCGAAGAACAATCAAGCTTTGGTTCTACGGCTACAGAATTGGAATTTGTGGGCAGTAATCCATCCACAAGTGCACAGATTATCTACTACCTGAAAAAGAGACATACTTTAGGAAAAATGGACCTTGAAATTCAAGACGAACAAGGCAATAAAATTATTAGTTTGCCTGCTGGTAAACAAAAAGGGATTAATGTAGTAACTTGGGATTACAACATGAAAAACCCAAAAATTGCTGCTGCCAAAACCTTATCCTTTGCAGGATTTACTTCACCACGCGTTCAAGAAGGAAATTACAAGGTAGTATTAACAAAAGGAAAAGAAACCTTTACGCATGCTTTTAAGGTATTGAATGACCCAAAAAGTAGTATTTCATTATCCGATAGAGCCAAACAAAAAGAAACTACACGAGAGTTGTTCAACAAAAATGAAGAACTAGCTTACGCAGTGTATGAAATTGACGAAACCGTTAAATTACTAGATCAATTGATCGCTAAAAATAAAGGTTTTGCAAAAAGTGGTACAAAAATCAAAAACGATTTTGAGACTGTAAAAGCTAAAATGGTAGTTACTACTGGTGATGGCTACGTAGCTTCGGCAGAACCTCAGTTGAGAGAGAAATTAGGCGCACTTTATGCTTCTATCGCTGGGAATTTCTCGGCTCCTTCGCCCTCTCAATTAGAAAACAAAGAAGCTATCCTACAACGTTTTGATAATGAAATGAAAGAATTTAAAACTATTAAAACTAAAAACGAAGCCACTTATTTGAAACAAGCCAAAGAACAAAATATTCCATTTACTCTTAAAACGTATACAGAGTTTGTAGCAGAATAATTAAATTTTCAAAACCAAATCAGTAAAAACGCTAACTTCGGTTAGCGTTTTTTTATTATCGGATGGGTAAATATTTTTATTTATCCGATATTAATTGTATTTTTGTGGGGTTATGTGGAAAATAGATTTTGGATATCGGGAAGAATTTCAATCAACGTTTGAACGATTGTATCAAAAAAAGCAAGATTTGCAAAATAGCAGACCCTTGCCCACCATCGCTTTGAATAAAATCAAAGAAAGCTTATCTATAGAATGGACCTACAATTCCAATAGTATAGAAGGAAACACCTTAACACTTAGAGAAACACAAATGGTCTTGCAAGAAGGAATTACTATTAAAGGGATTTCCTTGAGAGAACATTTTGAAGCACACAACCACGATAAAGCCATTGATTACCTTTTTTCGATAATCAATGATAACTATGTATTACGAAGTATTGATATATTATCGTTACACGGTTTGGTATTACGCTCGATTGAAGATGATTTCGCAGGCAGATTACGTAATGGAGGTGTCCGCATTTCGGGAGCCAATTTTATTCCTCCCAATGCAAACAAAGTTTCTGATTTACTAGATGAATTGATTGACTTCATTAACACCAACCCTTTAAATCTAAACGATATTGAGTTGGCCACCATCTTTCATCACAAATTAGTTTGGATTCATCCTTTTTTTGATGGCAATGGAAGAACAGTTCGTTTGAGTATGAATTTGCTATTGATGCGATGTGGTTTTCCACCAGCTATCATACTCAAAAACGATAGAAAAAAATACTATGAAGCCCTCAATCAAGCCAACAATGGGAACTATCAAAAACTAATACTTTTGATGAGTCAAGCATTGGAACGAAGTTTGAATATTTACCTTAATGCTATGCCTGATAGCAACAACGACTTTCAGACAATAGCTACTATTGTTAGTGAACCAAGCAGCCCTTACGGACAAGAATATGTTAGTTTATTAGCTCGAACGGGAAAAATAGACGCCTACAAAGAAGGCCGAAATTGGTATACCACCAAAGAGGCCATTGAAGCCTATATCAGCTCCAGAAAAAGAAAGCGCTAACCCAAAAAGTTGGCGCTTTTTGTATCCCTTTTTTAACACAATCTTCGATAGTGTTCTACCAAAAGAATAAATCAAAATAGTAACTTTGCTTCCGACCTATTCGGAATTTGCAAAATTATGCTAGATACAAACAATACCATTGAAGTTCAAGGTGCTCGCGTTCATAACCTAAAAAACATCGACATTGCGATTCCTAGAGAAAAACTCGTTGTCATAACAGGACTTTCGGGTTCGGGAAAATCATCCTTGGCTTTCGATACTATTTATGCCGAAGGACAACGCCGTTATGTAGAAACATTTTCGGCTTATGCCCGACAATTTTTAGGGGGGCTAGAACGTCCAGATGTTGATAAAATCGATGGTCTTTCGCCTGTGATTGCTATTGAACAAAAAACGACTAGCAAAAGCCCGCGTTCTACCGTGGGAACAATTACTGAAATATACGATTTCTTACGTTTGTTATATGCGCGTGGTGCTGATGCCTACAGTTATAATACGGGAGAAAAAATGGTTTCCTACTCTGATGAGCAAATCAAAGAATTAATCATTCAGGATTTTAATGGAAAAAGAATCAATATTTTGGCTCCAATCATTCGAGCGAGAAAAGGACATTATGCCGAACTCTTCCAACAAATTACCAAACAAGGTTTTCTAAAAGTAAGAGTTAATGGCGAAATTGTAGACATTACTCCCGGAATGAAACTCGACCGTTACAAAACACACGATATAGAAATTGTAGTGGATAGAATTGTAGTTGATACTTCTGATGACATACAAAAACGTTTGTCCGAAAGTATCAACACTGCTATGCATCACGGTGAAAATGTATTGATGATTTTGAATCAGGATACGAATGAGGTACGCTTTTTTAGCCGTAATTTGATGTGCCCTACTACTGGAATTTCGTATCAAAATCCTGAACCCAATTTGTTTTCTTTCAACTCACCAAAAGGAGCTTGCGAACACTGCAATGGATTAGGAACTATTAATGAAATCAATACCAAAAAAATCATTCTCAATCCAAAATTATCCATCAAAGCGGGTGGTTTTGCTCCGCTTGGAGAATACAAGTCGTCTTGGATTTTTAAGCAATTGGAAACTATTGGCGAAAAATTCCATTTCAAAATAACGGACCCCATCGAAAAAATTCCAGCTGAAGCTATGGAAATGATTTTGAATGGTGGTAAAGAAAAATTTGCAGTTCAATCGAAAGATTTGGGCGTTACGAGAGAGTACAAAATTGATTTTGAAGGTATTTCGCATTTCATCAAAAACCAACACGACGAAAGTGGTTCTACTGCTATCAAGCGTTGGGCTAAAGAGTTTATGGATGAAATTGCTTGTCCGGTTTGCGAGGGCTCTCGCCTTAAAAAGGAAGCTAATTATTTTAGAGTAAACGAAAAGAATATTTCTGAATTGTGTACTATGGACATTTCAGAATTGACCGCTTGGTTTTTGGATTTAGAAAATCATTTGACAGACAAACAAAAACGAATTGCTACAGAAGTCATAAAAGAAATTAAAGATAGATTAGCGTTTTTGATGAATGTTGGGTTAAATTATTTGGCGTTAAGCCGAAGCTCAAAATCACTTTCTGGTGGTGAAGCACAACGTATTCGTTTGGCTACCCAAATCGGTTCGCAATTGGTGGGTGTGCTTTATATTTTAGATGAGCCGAGTATTGGTTTACATCAAAGAGACAATGAAAAATTGATTCATTCGCTTGAGCAATTGCGTGATATTGGTAATTCGGTTTTGGTCGTTGAGCACGATAAAGACATGATTGAACGTGCGGATTATGTAATTGATATTGGTCCAAAAGCGGGAAAATATGGAGGAGAAATCATTAGTATTGGGACTCCTCAAGAAACCTTAGCATCCAATACTATAACTGCACAGTATTTGAATGGAACTATGAAGTTTGACATTCCAAAAAAACGCCGAATTGGCAATGGAAAATTTCTAAAACTAACTGGAGCAACTGGAAACAATCTAAAAAATGTTTCTATAGAAATTCCGCTAGGACAAATGATTTGTGTAACAGGTGTTTCGGGAAGTGGAAAATCTACTTTAATCAACGAAACCCTCTACCCTATCTTGAATGCTTATTATTTTAACGGAGTCAAAAAACCACAACCTTATAAAAAGATTGAAGGTTTGGAACATATCGATAAAGTAATTGACATTGACCAAAGTCCAATTGGAAGAACGCCGCGTTCTAATCCTGCGACTTACACTGAGGTTTTTACCGAAATCCGCAATTTGTTTACGATGACTTCCGAAAGTATGATTCGGGGTTACAAAGCGGGACGCTTTAGTTTTAATGTAAAAGGTGGTCGTTGCGAAACCTGTGAAGGTTCAGGGGTTCGAACTATCGAAATGAACTTTTTACCAGATGTGTATGTAGAATGCGAAAGCTGTCAAGGCAAACGATTTAATAGAGAAACCCTTGAAATTCGCTACAAAGGCAAATCGATTTCGGATGTGTTAGATATGACGATTGATGAAGCGGTACCGTTTTTTGAAAATATCCCAAAAATATATAGAAAAGTCAAAACCTTGCAAGATGTTGGTTTGGGTTATATCACTTTAGGACAACAAAGTACCACGCTTTCTGGTGGTGAGGCGCAACGTATTAAACTAGCAGGAGAATTATCTAAAAAAGATACAGGAAATACTTTTTATATTTTAGACGAACCTACTACTGGTTTGCATTTTGAGGATATTCGAGTGTTGATGGATGTAATTAATCGATTGGTAGATAAAGGAAACACTGTTTTGATTATCGAACACAATATGGATGTCATTAAACTCGCCGATTACATCATTGACATTGGTCCTGAAGGCGGAAAAGGTGGCGGACAGCTCGTAGCTAAAGGCACACCTGAAGAAATCATTAAAGTAAAAAAGAGTTATACTGGCTTGTTTTTAAAGAAAGAATTAGCATAATTTAAAAAAAGTTCCGCAGGAACGACTATATTGTAGCAACGAATTTTAATACGTTGACATCCAAAAAAAACATAATTTTAAAAAAGTTCCGTAGAAACGACACTTTTGTAGCAACAGATTTTAATCCGTTGAAAATAAATATAAAATTAGAAGCATATGAAATTAGAAGATTTTGATAACGACGAAGACAAAGTAATTCAAGACAAATTAAAACGAAAAACGTGGAATGAAATTCGCACGAATGATAGTTGGGCAATTTTCAAAATTATGTCCGAATTCGTTAATGGATACGAAACTATGAGTCGTATTGGCCCTTGTGTGACTATTTTTGGTTCGGCAAGGATTAAGCCAGGCGCACCGTATTATTTATTGGCCGAAAAAATTGCTTACAAAATCAGTAAAGCGGGCTATGGTGTAATTACTGGCGGTGGCCCTGGAATTATGGAGGCAGGAAACAAAGGCGCTCATTTAGGTGGAGGAACTTCGGTTGGATTGAATATAGAATTGCCGTTTGAACAACATTTCAATCCTTATATTGACCACGATAAGAACCTGAATTTTGACTATTTCTTCGTGCGCAAAGTGATGTTTGTAAAATACTCACAAGGATTTGTTGTCATGCCTGGTGGTTTTGGCACCATGGATGAATTGTTTGAAGCGATTACTTTAATTCAGACCAAAAAAATTGGCAAATTCCCAATCATTTTAGTAGGTACTCAATTTTGGTCAGGCTTAATTGACTGGGTCAAAAGTGTTTTGGTTGAAAGAGAACACACTGTTAGCGAAGACGATTTGAACTTGTTTAAAATCGTTGATACAGAAGACGAAGTGCTAGATGTGTTGGATAAATTTTATAAGAAATACGATTTAAGTCCGAATTTCTAAAGTTACAAAACTGCCTTTGATAGGCAGTTTTGCTTTTTATTATACCCTTTTGGACTTGCTTTTTTTTTAAAATTATATTGCTTTAAAAGTTGCAGTGAAAATGTGTTTTTTCTTTTTATTAAGTACCAGTGAGTAATGGCTAAGAGTTTGATATCACGTTTCAATCTGTTTACAAAAACCTTTTAAATAATTTATGACAATATACATTTCTTGCTACTTAGTAAATCCTTTTGAGTTATTTTAAATTGTTTTTTGAAAGAATAGCATTAACTTTATTGACGCACAACAACTAACTTAATTCAACAAATTTACTTAGATTGGTTGAATGCTATACTAACATTCAAATCCGCTTTTTTTGAACTATTACCAACTTTAGTCCTATTGTTTACCACCAAACTACCATAAAATTGATGCGTCATTTTACCATTATTCTTAGTATTTTTCTGTTTTTTTTATCAGCATTGATAAGAGCACAGCATCAAATACAACTGAAAGCTGCGGTAAATTGGACAGAAAAATCGATTTATGTTGAGCAACAAATTGATTTTGTAAATAGTAGTCAGGACACCCTAAAAAGTATTACTTTAAACGATTGGAACCATGCCTATTCGGGAGTAAACACCCCGTTAGCAGGTCGCTTTTCGGATGAGTTTTACCGCGGTTTTCATTTAGCAAACAAAGAAGAATATGGTAGTACAAAAAATTTGATTATTCAAAACAAAACAAATCAAGCGCTCACTTGGAAACGATTAGCAAAACATCCAGACTTAGTTGAACTCTTTTTAGAACATCCTTTGCTTCCCAATGAAACTATAAATTTTAAACTCTTTTATTCGGTCAAAATCCCTAATGAACGCTTTACTGGAATTGGATACACGGCTAAAAAAATGGTGTTAAAAGATTGGTTTTTAATGCCTGCACGGTACGAAAATCATCGATTTATCACCAATAGCAATTATGACCTCGAAGATATTGCCAATGCGTTATCCAATTGTACAATTGAGTTAAAAGTACCTTTGCATTTTGCCATAACTTCAGACCTGAACATTACGCAAGAAACATCTGACGCTAATGCAACAACCTATACTTTACAAGGCAAAGATCGAAGTACTTTCAACTTGTATATCGAAACCAAAAATAGTTTTGTTAGCTATAAAAATGATTTTTTAGAAATTCAAACGAACCTAAAAGATTACCAAATAGATCCCATTCAAAAGGCTATAATAATTGATCAAATTGCCAATTTTGCACGTTCTCAACTTGGCACGTTATCCGAAGAAAAGATTACGGTATCTCAAACCGATTATGACCACAATCCTTTTTATGGTCTCAATCAACTACCTGCTTTTTTAAGCCCTTTTAGCAATAAATTTATTTTTGAGTTACAGTTTTTAAAGACGTTTTTGAACAACTATCTCAAAAACAGCTTACGTTTGGATCCCCGAAAAGATCATTGGATCATTGATGCCATTCAAATTTATAGTATGATGCAGTATGTTGACTTGTATCATCCTGAAAGCAAAATGTTAGGATCTATTGGCAGTATCAAATTATTAAAAAGTTATCATCTAGTCAATTTAGATTTCAATGAACAATACAGCTATTTTTACATGCTCATGGCTCGAAAAAACCTGGATCAGCCCTTGAGTAATTCCAAAAACAGCTTGATTAAATTTAATGAACAAATCTCCAATAAATACAGAGCCGGTCTGAGCTTTCGATATCTAGATGCTTATCTTAATAATCAAATAGTGTTTAACGCTATAACTGATTTTATGGCACTTAATAAAAAACAACAAACTTCCAGTACTGATTTAAAAGCAATCCTAACGCAACACGCTAAGCAACCTTTAGATTGGTTTTTTGACACCTTAATAGACTCCAGAAAATTAATTGATTACAAGTTTGAAACCGTCATTAAATCCAAAGATAGCCTTAGCTTTGCTCTAAAAAGTAAAACAAATATTCATGTTCCTATACCCATTTATGGACTAAAAAATGGTAGTGTAGTTTTCAAAAAATGGATAGATGTGGCTAAAAATCCAGATTCATTGTATACGGTTGATAGCAATGATGCCGAGAAAATCATTATCAACTATAAAAACGAAGTTCCAGAATTCAACTTGAGAAATAACTGGAAAAAACTAGACGGTTTTTTTCCGAACAACCGACCTCTAAAATTTGTGTTTTTAAAAGACCTAGAAGATCCCTATTACAACCAAGTTCTATATACTCCGGTTTTGGGTTTCAATGTATATGATGGTTTTTTGCCTGGCATCCGTTTACACAACAAAACCATTTTAAACAAACCATTTACTTTTGATTTTAGTCCAATGTACTCCATAAAAGCCAAAAATTTTTCAGGTTCAGGTTTTTTTACTGTAAATCAATGGTATCGGGATAGCCGTTTGTATAATGTTCGTTATTCATTGGGCGCGTCTTATTTTCATTATGCTCCTGATGCAACCTATTTGCGATTGAATCCGATGATACAAATGCAAATTAGAAATCAAGATTTTAGAGACAACCGCAAACAATTGATTGTGATGCGACATGTGATGGTAGATCGCGAAAAAAGTGCCATTGTAAATGACAATTCCTTACTCAACTATTCTGTTTTTAATGCTCGATACATTAATTCAAAAACAGAAATTACGAACCATCTAAGTTTCAATACAGATTTACAACTCTCTGAAGCGTTTGGAAAAACATCCATCGAGATTGAATATCGAAAACTGTTACGAAATAATCGCCAAATGAATTTGCGTTTCTATGCAGGACATTTTTTATACAACACATCAAGAAGTTCAGATTTCTTTAGCTTTGCTCTAGATCGGCCTACCGATTATTTATTTGATTACAACTATTATGGTCGATCTGAAAGCACCAGTTTTTTTAGCCGACAATTTATTATGGCTGAGGGCGGATTTAAATCAAAATTAAGTACTCCTTACGCAAATCAATGGCTCAGCAGTTGCAATGCCAGTTTTAGTATTTGGAATTGGATTGAATGCTATGGAGATGTCGGTTTCATAAAAAATAAAGGAAATAATGCTCAATTTGTGTATGATAGCGGGATCAGATTGAACTTGGTACCCGATTATTTTGAACTTTTTTTCCCTATGTATTCCAACAATGGATGGGAAGTAGCACAAGAAAATTATAATCAGAAAATTCGCTTTGTTGTTACATTTGACCCAAGTAAACTCATTAATCTATTTACAAGAAAATGGTTTTAAAAACGTTTAAAAATAGAACAAAATATGCGTAATTTTCAATATTTTAATAATTTATAACATAATTTAACAAAACTAACCTATAAATAAAGCATTTTGATTGAAAATAATTTAATTTTATTTTATATAACGAATTATGAAAATCACTTGTTTTTAAGTAAGTTTGCATAAAATTACTATCTATCAAGATCATGGTAAAAGAACAACACAACTCTACGTTAACTTTTGAAGATTTTAAAACAGAAGTTATATCAGATTATAAATTAGCCGTAACTAGTCGTGAATGCAGTCTTTTAGGACGCAAAGAAGTATTAACGGGAAAAGCTAAATTTGGGATTTTTGGGGATGGTAAAGAAGTTCCTCAATTGGCCATGGCCAAAGCTTTTAAAAACGGGGATTTTAGGTCAGGCTATTACCGAGATCAAACCTTTATGATGGCCATTGATGCCTTAACACCTGTACAATTCTTTGCAGGACTATATGGTCACACCGATCTTGATTTTGACCCAATGTCAGCCGGAAGACAAATGGGAGGCCATTTTGTTACCCATAGCTTAAACGAAGATGGTTCTTGGAAAAACCTAACACAACAGAAAAATTCAAGTGCTGATATTTCTCCCACTGCCGGACAAATGCCTAGATTATTAGGATTGGCCCAAGCTTCTAAAATTTACAGAAACGTTTCTGGTATTACAAACGCCGCTAATTTTTCAATAAATGGAAATGAAATTGCTTGGGGAACAATTGGTAATGCCAGCACCTCCGAAGGTTTATTTTTCGAAACCATCAATGCTGCCGGTGTTTTACAAGTGCCGATGGTCATGAGTGTTTGGGATGACGAATATGGAATTTCTGTACACGCCAAGCATCAAACTACAAAAGAAAACATTTCTGAAATTCTAAAAGGATACCAAAGAGATGAAAACGGCAAAGGCTACGAAATTTTCAGAGTAAAAGGATGGGATTATGCTGAATTGATCGCAACCTACGAAAAAGCAGCCGCTATAGCCCGTGAACAACATGTCCCAGTTTTAATCCACGTACAACAACTTACCCAACCACAAGGGCATTCCACCTCGGGATCACACGAACGTTACAAAGACAGTGATCGTTTGGCTTGGGAAAGAGAATATGACTGTTTGCGTCAAATGCGTCTTTGGATGATTGCCGTCAACATGGCTTCGCCAGAGGAATTAGACAGCATTGAAAGTGAGTGTAAAAAAGAAGTTCTTGAAGCCAAAAAACAAGCTTGGAATAACTTTATTCAACCCATTATCAATGAGCAAAAAGAGTTAATTACCTTATTAGAGACCTATGCTGTCACCAGCACCAACAAAGAGTTCATCAACAAACACATAGCAGAACTTAAAGCAATTAAAAACCCTTTAAAGAAAGAAATTTTAATTGCTGCTCGTAAATCGTTACGATTATTGGTCAATCAAAAAGGACATCAAGAAGTATCGGAATGGATTACAGCATACATTCAAAAAACACAGCCAAAATTCAGTAGTAATCTTCATTCTGAATCCGAATTTAATATTCATTCCATTCAAAAGGTCTCTCCTACTTTTAATGAAAATGCAAAAGCCGACACCGACGGACGAATGATTCTTCGTGACAATTTTGACGCCTTGTTTAGCAAACATTCTGACGTTTTAATTTTCGGAGAAGATGCAGGAGCGATTGGTGATGTCAATCAGGGTCTAGAAGGCATGCAAGAAAAATATGGAGAATTACGTGTTGCCGATACCGGAATTCGAGAAGCTACGATACTTGGACAAGGGATTGGAATGGCCTTAAGAGGTTTACGTCCTATTGCTGAAATTCAATATTTAGATTATTTATTGTATGCTATCCAAATCATGAGTGACGATTTGGCCACTTTACAATACAGAACCGTAGGCAAACAAAAAGCCCCTTTAATTGTCAGAACACGCGGCCACCGCTTGGAAGGGATTTGGCATTCGGGATCTCCAATGGGAATGATCATAAACGCATTGCGAGGCATGCATGTATTGGTTCCTAGAAATATGACTCAAGCTGCAGGATTTTACAATGCGCTTTTGGAATGTGACGAACCTGCATTAGTCATTGAATGCTTAAACGGCTACCGATTAAAAGAAGTGGCTCCAACTAATTATGGCGAATTCAAAACTCCAATTGGAGTAACAGAAACTTTAAAAGAAGGTACCGACATTACTTTAGTGTCTTACGGTTCCACTTTACGATTGGTACAACAAGCAGCCAATGAACTGCTGGAAATGGGAATCAATTGCGAAATCATTGATATCCAATCCTTACTACCTTTTGATATTAATCATGACATAGTAAAGAGTTTAGCAAAAACCAACCGTTTACTAGTAATTGATGAAGATGTTCCTGGAGGAGCTTCTGCTTTTATTCTACAACAAATTACAGAGATTCAAGATGGTTACAAATACTTAGACAGTAAGCCTGAAACACTTACCGCCAAAGCACATCGCCCCGCTTATGGAACCGATGGAGATTATTTCTCAAAACCATCTGCAGAAGATATTTTCGAAAAAGTATATAGTATGATGCACGAAAGTAATCCAGCAAAATTTCCTAGTTTGTACTAAAAAACGATCACTTATAACTACTGCCGTTTCCACTAAGAAACGGCATTTTTATTTTTAAAAAAAACAAACGTTTTGTGAGGCATTATTTTTATTATTTTTAAAAATCAATAAAAAGAAATGAATACACTTGAAGCCATACTACAAAAAAGCGAAGCAATAAAAGTAATTGCACCTGACGTCACTTACTCCAAATACGTACCGTTAGATTTATCTATTCACAACCAAGAATTACTAAAGCATAATCTGACTACTGCTACTGATTTTGAAAACTATATAAGAAATTATTTAAAACAAAATCAAGGTATCATCGCCTATGGAGGATATAACGAAACAAGAAATCTATACAAAAGAAGTAGCGTATTTAACTCCTCCGAACAAGAGGAACGAAACATTCATATCGGTTTAGATTTATGGACAACTGCCGATACTCCAATTCTAGCAGCTTTAGACGGAAAAGTTCACAGCTTTCAATGCAATAATCAATTGGGAGATTATGGTCCTACCATTATTCTAGAACACGAAATAAACGATCATCAATTTTACACTTTATATGGTCATCTATCATTAGAGAGCATTCAAAAGCTATCCAAGGAACAAGTTGTAAAAAAAGGAGAACAAATAGCCACATTAGGAAAAGCAAGCGTAAATGGAGAATATGCCCCTCATTTGCATTTCCAAATCATCAAAGACTTACAAAAAAAAGTAGGTGATTATCCTGGCGTATGCAGTCCAAGCACACTTCCTTTTTATCTTAAAAATTGTCCAGATCCTAACTTATTATTAAAAATCAACTCATAATCATGCATCCCAACGAACAACTCATCCATAAATTCTACACCGCTTTTCAAAATAACGATGCTCTTACCATGAAGCAATGTTACCACACTGACATTCAATTTAGTGATCCTGCTTTTGGACTTTTGAAAGAGGAGCAAGCCAGTATGATGTGGAAAATGCTTTTAGAAAGAGCCAAAGGTGCTATAAAAATAGAATATACCAATGTGAAAGCAGACGAAATCCATGGTAGTGCTACATGGGTTGCACATTACACTTTTACACAAACGAACCGAAAAGTAATCAATCCTATCTCCGCTGAATTTGAATTCAAAGATGGGCTTATATACAAACATAACGACAATTTTGATGTATGGAAATGGTCCAAACAAGCACTTGGATGGAAAGGCTTTTTATTGGGATGGACAGGCTTTTTTCAAAAGAAAATTCAAGAAAAAGCATTCTATTCCTTAAAAAAATATAGTGAGCGACAAACCTCATAAAAAAAGGCTATCAAGAAAAAATTCTTCATAGCCCATTTTAATATATTACTTGTTATTCTACAAAAAGATACTTAGTATGTAATAAGTAATTGCTGCTAACAATGCTGAAATTGGAATGGTTAACACCCAAGCCCACATCAAACTAACGGTCACTCCCCAACGAACAGCAGAAACTCTATTGGTCAATCCTACACCAATAATAGAACCAGTTATGGTATGCGTTGTACTTACTGGAATTTTTAAATGTTCTGTAAAATACAAAGTCAAAGCTCCAGCAGTTTCTGCAGCAACACCTTCAAAAGAAGTCACTTTAGTAATTTTAGAACCCATTGTTTTTACAATTTTCCAACCACCACTTAAAGTTCCCAATGCTATGGCTGAATAACATGCCAACGGAATCCATTGTGGCATATTAGAACCTTCACCATCATCATTAGGTAAAATAACATTCAACCAATCTGGTAATGATTCTTGAGTTACACCACTAGTATGAATATACACTGCTACAGCAGCTGCAATAATTCCCATTACTTTTTGAGAATCATTCCCTCCATGTCCTAAACTAAAAGCAGCGGAAGAAAGCAATTGGAATTTTTTTAACCAAGAGTTTGCTTGATGAATATTCAAATAACTAAAAATCAAACAAAATGTACTGATGGACAAAACAATAAATGCCACTAGCAACCATTTGATATTATGCGCTTCAAATGCCACGCTCCAAAATTGAGAATCTGGGAAACGAGGTTTTTCAATATCAGCAAAATATTTCATTTGTTTCTCAACAAACCAAACCGTTACAGCCATTAATGATAGAGTAAAAATCTTTGGATAAATGCTTTTCTTAGAAGAATTCAACAACCAAATCGAGATCAAATAAGATATTAAAGCTCCTAACAAAGGGGCCAAAACAATGAAGGCAATCACGATTAAAACTCCTGAAGGTAATCCACCATCTTTTCCTTCTTTGAACCAAGTTACAACTCCAAAACCAGCATGAGCAATAGCAGCACCTGCAAATCCACCAATTAAAGTGTGGGAAGAACTTGAAGGAATCCCTAACCACCATGTCAATAAATTCCATATGATCGCAGCAATAACACCAGCTAAGATCACCACTAAATTGATATCCATGGTACTAGCGGTTTTAGCCACCGTATCGGCTACCCCAAAACCAAAAACCCAGTAGGCTAAAAAGTTAAAAAACGCAGCCCAAAGTACCGCTTGAAATGGCGAGAGCACTTTAGTAGCTACCACTGTAGCAATAGCATTGGCGGCATCATGAAAACCATTGATATAATCAAAGATTAAAGCCAAAACTATAATAACTATTAATAAAGTAAATTCCATAATTGTATTTTATATAAAGAACAAAAGTTTAGGAATGTTTTACAGTGATAGACTCTAAAACACTAGCTACACTCTTACATTTGTCTGTAGCTGTTTCTAAAACTGACAGTACCTCTTTATATTTAATGATATTTTTTACATCCGTTTCGTTTTCGAAGATTTCAAAAACAGCTTTGTTGTAAACGTTATCCGACTTGTTTTCTAACTTATTAATTTTAGCACAAGCATTGGTTATGGTTTTCATGCGCTCTAAATTTTTCAACTCTTTCACCGCTTCATCAATATGGTGACAAGCCTCAAGATTGATTTCTGTCAATTTACGAATCGATTTGGTGATTTTATCGACTTGATATAAACGCATTCTACTAGCCGCACCATGCAAATTATCAGCTACGTTGTCAATAGATGTAATTAAAGAATAAATATCTTCTCTATCAAATGGAGTGATAAAATTTCTACTCAACTCTAAGTTCGTTTGACGGGTAATATCTTCTCCACGTTGTTCTAATTCATCAATTTTCAAAAACAAAACTTCTCGTTCTTTCAAAGGCAAATTAACCGCTTCATGTAAATTCGAAGCCAATTCAATTAAATTACTAGAAGCTTCTTCGAAAAGTGGAAAGAATTTTTTGTCTTTTGGTACTAAAAATTGGAATAAACTATTAATTGTCATTTTTTATAGATTTAGAGTTGCAAAATTAGTTCATTATTTGCGGCTAATGTTAGCTTAATGTTATCAATTCGTCATCAATATGAAAACTATTCAAGAAGGAAATTGTCTTCTCAATATCGTAATGTAAAATTCGATCTTCATTAACAAATGGCACTTCTTGACGATACGAATTCAAGAACATTTCTATAAAATTACTAGACTGTAAAGGTCTTCTAAATTCTATGGCCTGCGAAGCGTTCATCAACTCAATCGCCAAAATACGCTCTAGATTATCCAATACTCGAAGACATTTTGTAGCTCCATTCGCCCCCATACTTACATGATCTTCTTGACCATTACTAGACACAATACTATCCACACTTGAAGGCGTTGCTAATTGCTTATTTTGACTCACAATACTTGCTGCGGTGTATTGCGGAATCATAAAACCTGAATTCAATCCAGGATTATCAACCAAAAAAGCTGGAAGATTTCGTAAGCCAGAAATTAATTGATAGGTTCTTCTTTCTGAAATACTTCCCAATTCAGCCAAAGCAATTGCCATAAAATCGAGCGCCAATGCCAGAGGTTGACCGTGAAAATTACCTCCAGAAATAATTTGATCACTTTCAATGAAAATATTTGGATTATCGGTAACCGAATTTATTTCGGTCTTAAACACTTTTTTCACATACTCCATGGCATCTTTTGAAGCGCCATGAACTTGAGGTATACATCTAAACGAATAGGGATCCTGAACATGTGCTTTGGGCTGCGCCACAATCTGACTTCCTTCAAGGAAATCATTCATGCGCTGTGCTGTTTGAATTTGCCCTTTATGAGGACGAATAAAATGAATCAATTCTGTAAACGGTTCTATGCGTCCATCAAAACCTTCTAAGGAAATTGCCCCAATTAAATCTGCAAAATAGGATAACTTATGCCCTTTAATTATAATATGAGCGCCGTAAGCAGCCATAAACTGAGTTCCGTTCAACAAAGCCAAACCTTCTTTGGATTGCAAAATAATAGGCTCCCAATTGAAACGAGCTAATATCTCTTTGGCAGCTACTTTATTCCCTTCAAAATACACCTCACCTTCTCCAAGTAAAGGTAGTGACAAATGAGCCAAAGGCGCCAAATCACCCGAAGCACCAAGGGACCCCAAAGTATAAACTACAGGATAAATTCCGTTGTTATAAAAATCCACCAAACGTTCAACCGTTTGCAATTGCACTCCAGAATGACCATAACTTAAGGATTGAATTTTAAGCAATAACATCAACTGAACAATAGCAAAAGGCACTTCCTCACCTGTACCACAAGCATGCGATTTAACTAAATTCTCTTGAAGTTTAGTAAGGTTTTCGTTGGAAATTTTAACATTACACAACGAGCCAAAACCAGTATTAATGCCATAAATAGGTTCGTTATGAGTAGCCATTTTTTTATCCAAAAAATCCCGGCATTTTTGAATATTCACTTTAGCCTCTTCAGACAAAGCAATAGTCTTTTGAAAAACAACAATCTCTTGAAGTGCTTCAAAAGTAAGGAGTTCGGTAGAAATATAATAGGTATTATCCATTTTAAGAATCGTTTAAGCGTCAAAATTGAATAAATTCGCAGTAATAAGCAACTGAAAATAGAAATAATTAAATTCAATCCGTCATTTTAACATTTACCTAGTCTGCTACTCCATAACATACAAATGCTGTTTATTCCGCTAGTACCAGCAACAGCCACTTCATTCTGAATTCTTTTCGACTCACATGTCTTTAGTTCCTACGTCTTATATCCATTAAGCACAGTGTTTTGCGTTAGGGATTGTAGTGAAAATCCTTTTTGAGGCTTTTTCAGCCTCAAAAAGATTGTAACGTAAAGCCCGGCCCTTGTGGTAACGCCCAAATAGTAAGATGTAAAAAATAAGTATATTTTGATAGCATTAAGCGATAACTAGCCAAAAACAAACTTACACAAGAGTTTTATTTTAGGTCAAAAACAGAATACCCTATCGGACAAGTATGATTAATAAAGCGTATATCACAATTATTTCACAGCTAAAATATATTTAATGTAATTTTAAGAAAATTTGTCAGTATATTTTAAAATATTCGTAAAAAGCATATTCAATACCAAATCTTTACAAAAAAACTGTACTTTTGAAAAATCACAATGGAAAACACTAATAGCATATACACACTACACATGACAACGCCAACTGGGGTTGCTTTTGCTGTTAGCACCATTTCTACCGCAACTACTACTACCCTTTAGGGGTATACACTTTTACATATCATCCGATTTACATCTCCCCTATTCTATAGACAATAGACTAATGGGAGGCAGCAAACCTTAGCATTCAATTAAATAAAACACAAAATGAGAGTATTAAAATTTGGCGGAACTTCTGTAGCCAATGCCGATAATATCAAATTAGTCTTAGCCATAATTTCAGGAAAAGCAGAAAAAGAACCACTTGCAGTAGTTGTTTCTGCCTTAAGCAAAGTCACAGATTTACTACAACTAGCTGCTTCTAAAGCCGCACAAAACGACGAAAGTTTTAGAGACATCGTTTTAGAAATTGAGAAAAAACACTTGGACACCTTAAAACAACTAATTCCAGTTAGCGAGCAAAGTGCTTTGTTGAGCCACATCAAACGCATCATCAATCACCTAGAAACATTGCTGGATGGTTGTTTCTTGTTGGGTGAATTATCTCCGAGAACTGCCGATACCATTTTAAGTTTTGGTGAATTATTATCTTCATTCATCATTGCTGAAGCTTTAAAACAAAACTTAAAAAGCAGTAGTTATAAAGACAGTCGTGAACTAATTAAAACCAACGCAACTTTTGGAAAAGCAAGCGTGAATTTTGAAGTAAGCAATTGTCTCATCCAAGATTACTTTGCAACAAATGATGCTAAAGTAGTGCTCCTTCCAGGCTTCATTGGAGCAACAGAAGATGGAATTACTACAACTCTTGGACGTGGTGGTTCAGATTATTCAGCGGCGATTCTTGCCAGCGCATTAGCAGCAGAAGAACTGGAAATTTGGACAGATGTAAACGGAATGTACACTGCCAATCCTAAATTGGTAAAACAAGCACAACCTATTGCAACTATCTCTTATCAAGAAGCTATGGAGTTGTCGCATTTTGGGGCTAAAGTTTTATATCCGCCAACTATTCAGCCAGTACTAAGAAAAAACATTCCAATTCTAATCAAAAACACTTTTGAGCCAGAAGCAGAAGGCACTTTTATTTCGAATACAATTGCTGCTAATGGCTCACCGGTAAAGGGAATCAGTCATATTGATAACATCACACTTATTACGCTCGAAGGCTCGGGAATGATTGGCGTGGCGGGTTCTTCCAAACGTCTTTTTGAAGTATTGTCAAACGAAAACATCAATGTTATTTTCATTACGCAAGCTTCTTCAGAACATTCCATCTGTATTGGTATTTTGAATTCTGATGCAGAAAATGCAGAAATCGCCATCAACAAAGCGTTTGAAATTGAAATTACTCAAAACAAAGTCGAACCTTGCATAGTTGAAAAAAACCTATGCATTATTGCTTTAGTAGGCGAAAATATGAAAAACCACCAAGGGCTTAGCGGACGTATGTTTAGTACACTTGGAAAAAACAATGTCAACATACGTGCGATTGCACAAGGGGCTTCCGAGAGAAATATTTCTGTAGTTATCAATGAAAGAGATGTTAAAAAAGCCTTGAATACTTTACACGAAAACTTCTTTGAAGAAAACACCAAACAACTCAACTTGTTTGTTATGGGCGTGGGTAATGTGGGTGAAAAATTCATGGAGCAAATTCACCAACAAAAGAAATTCCTAAAAGAGAATTTAAAAATCAATTTGCGTGTTATTGCTGTTTCTAATTCTAGAAACATGTATTTTGACGAAGAAGGCATGTCGCTCAAAGAATGGGCATCCCTTTTAGCAACTGGTGAACCCGCAAATGCCGAGGCTTTTATTGCTAAAGTAAAAGAACTCAATTTACGCAACAGCATATTTGTAGACATTACTGCCAATGAAAGTGTGTCTAAGCTTTATGAACAATTTTTAAGACAAAACGTAGCAGTAGTAACTTGTAACAAAATTGCTTGTTCATCGGCGTATGCCAACTACCAAAACCTTAAAAATTTATCCAGAAAATACAATGCTCCTTTCTTATTCGAAACCAATGTAGGTGCAGGTTTACCAATTATTGACACCGTAAAAAACTTAATTGCATCAGGCGATAAAGTGCACAAAATACAAGCGGTTTTATCAGGAAGTTTGAATTTTATCTTTAATAATTTCGGTCCAAATTATTCTTTTCATGATGTAGTAAAAGAAGCAGGCGTTCAAGGATTTACAGAACCTGACCCAAAAATCGATTTAAGCGGAGTTGATGTAGCAAGAAAGATTTTAATTCTTATTAGAGAAAGCGGTTATCAGATGGAAATTGAAGATATAGAAAATCTTTCTTTCTTACCTGACGAATGCATGAAAACCAATAACAATGACGATTTCTTTAAATCACTTCTTAAAAACGCCTCCCATTTTCAACAATTATTAAAAGAAGCTAACGAAAAAGAATCCCGTCTCAAATTTGTTGCCCAATTCGAAAACGGCAAAGCCAATGTTGGATTGCAATTCATCGCCAAAGACCATCCGTTTTATAACTTAGAAGGAAAAGACAATATCGTGTTATTCTACACCGATCGTTATGTAGACCAACCGTTATTGATTAAAGGCGCTGGTGCTGGTGCTGCGGTTACGGCTTCAGGAATTTTTGCCGATGTCATTCGAATTGGAAATGTGTAGCTCCCTAACTCGCCACGGCGAAGAATCTCGAGAGCTTAAAATAAATATTAACTAATAAATCCTCTGTACTCCTCCCTTTTGGGGAGGTCGGGAGGGGCTGACTTATGAAAGAAATAAAACTATTTTGCCCGGCTACTATCGCTAATCTTTCTTGTGGATTTGATGTCTTGGGCTTGTGTTTGGCCACTGCAGGCGACGAAATGATTGTGCGAGCTTCTACCGAAAAAGGCGTTCGCATTACCAAAATCGTAGGGGCCGATTTACCTTTAGAAACTGAAAAAAACGTTGCTGGAGTAGCCGCTTTAGCCCTGCTAGAAGCTTTCGAAACAGAACTAGGTTTTGAAATCGAGATCTACAAAAATATCAAAGCTGGAAGCGGTATTGGAAGCAGTGCAGCGAGTTCAGCCGGAGCTGTTTTTGGAATTAATGAATTGCTAGGCCGCCCTTTTTCACGCAAGGAATTAGTACAATTTGCCATGCAAGGCGAAAAACTAGCCAGTGGCAATGCCCATGCTGATAATGTAGCCCCTTGCCTTTTGGGAGGCTTCACATTAGTAAGAAGTTCCAACCCTTTAGATATTATCAAAATCGACAGTCCCTCAGAATTATACGCCACGGTAGTTCATCCACAAATTGAACTCAAAACATCGGATGCGCGTTCGGTTTTGAAGCAAACTGTTTCCCTAAAAAGTGCCATTACACAATGGGGGAATGTGGGTGGTTTAGTCGCTGGCTTGTACACCCAAGATTACGAACTTATTGGGCGTTCATTGCATGACGAAATCATAGAACCCGTTCGCAGTATGTTGATTCCGGGTTTTGATGCCATCAAACAAACCGCTTACGAAAACGGTGCTTTGGGTTCAGGAATTTCAGGTTCTGGTCCTTCGATTTTTGCGTTAAGCAAAGGTGAAACCAATGCTCAAAAGATAGCCTATGCCATGAGTAAAATTTATAAGGAAATGAATTTGCCTTACGAAATTCACGTGTCGAAAATCAATCCAGATGGAGTTACTATAATAGCCCCCTAACCCCCGAAGGGGGAACGTATTAAGTTAAGAGATTTTAGATTAAAGATTAACGATTTTAGATTTTAGAGCAAGTGAGTAAAAATTATATGATTTTCAGCATCTGATACATCAGCAATCAAAAATCAGCAATCATTTTATCATTTAATCCTTAACTTAATGACATTGCCTAAAGGGGGAATCGAATCTTTCTTTCTAAAACAACACTTTATTTACTAATTATTAAAAGCAAATAGCCAAAAGCTAAAAGCCAATAACTAAAAATGAAATACTACAGTTTAAATCATAATGCACCCAACGTTTCTTTTGAGGAAGCGGTGGTACAAGGATTGGCCTCTGATAAAGGTTTATATTTTCCGAAATCAATTAGTCCATTAGCGGCTGACTTTTTTGAAAACATCGAAAAGCTATCTCACGAGGAGATTGCATTTCAAGCCATTCAGCAATTTGTGGGTGACGAAATTCCAGCCGAAACGCTACGCCAAATCATAGCCGAAACGCTTTGCTTTGATTTCCCTGTAGTCGAAGTCGAAAAAGGGATTTATTCTTTAGAATTATTTCACGGTCCAACGATGGCGTTTAAAGATGTAGGCGCGCGTTTTATGTCGCGTTGCATTGCTTATTTCAACCGAAACGACCCTTCCAAAAAGAATACAGTATTGGTAGCTACTTCTGGAGATACAGGCGGCGCCGTAGCCAGTGGTTTTTTGGGCGTGACTGGAGTGGATGTCGTGATTTTGTATCCATCAGGTAAAGTGAGCGACATTCAGGAACGCCAACTCACCACTTTGGGACAAAACATCAAAGCGCTCGAAGTAGATGGTGTTTTCGACGATTGTCAGGACATGGTCAAAAAAGCTTTTTTGGACTCTGAATTGGCTGCTGTTCATTTAACTTCTGCGAATTCTATCAATATTGCTCGTTGGCTACCCCAAATGTTCTACTTTTTCTTTGCTTACAAAGCCTTGAAACAACAGCAGAAACCCTTAGTATTCTCTTGCCCGAGTGGAAATTTTGGCAACATTTGCGCGGGTATTATCGCTAAAAAATTGGGATTACCTATCGAACATTTTGTAGCTGCTACCAATGCCAACGATACCGTACCGCGTTTCCTAGAAAATGGCGTTTACGACCCAAAACCTTCCATCGCTACGATTTCGAATGCTATGGATGTGGGCAATCCGAGTAATTTTGTGCGCATCCAAGAAATGTATCAACATGATTTGAAACAATTCGAAAAAGACTTTTCGTCCTACACCTTTTGCGATGTCGACACACTCGAGGCCATGAAAACCATTCAACAGCAAAAAGGTTACATTACAGAACCTCATGGCGCCGTGGGTTATTTAGGTCTGAAAAAAGAGTTGCAAAACCATCCCGATGCCTTGGGGATTTTTCTGGAAACCGCACACCCTATCAAGTTTTTAGACATCGTAGAACCCGCATTAGGCGTGACTTTACCTATTCCAACACAAATAGAGAGCGTCTTAAACAAAGAAAAAATAAGCACCAAAATCAAAACCTACGAGGAACTGAAAGCGTTTTTACAAAATCAATAATTCCTCCTCTACCCTATCCATAAGCGATTTCTGTAAAGGAGTCGCTTTTTTTTAGGAGCTTAATCCTGCTGTCCGCTGCAATCTCCGTCTCGCGTGGCTTTTTTGGCTGGGCGGCAAAGGAGCTTCTTAGGTCGCTCTTTCCCACCCGCCAAAAAATAGCCACCCGAGCCAGAGGATTTCCACTCCCATCAGGGCTAGGGAAATAAGAAATTAGAAGTTAGAAATAAGAAATAAGAAAGCAGAAAGCAGAAAAGGCAGAAAAGGCAGAAGGAAAAAGGTAGAAGGCTTCTTACTTCTTACTTCTGACTATTCACTTTTCACTTTTTTCATTATCTTTAACTCTCTAACTATAAGCCTTATGCACTGGAAAGCCCAATTAATTACACACCGAAAAGAAAAGAGAATAGCCGTTTATTTCGAAAAAGACGCTGCATTAATCTCCCGAATTAAAGAGCTCGAAGGCTCCCGATGGAGTCAAACCTTAGCCGTTTGGCATTTGCCAGATACCTTAGAAAACCGGATTCGGTTTAAAATTCCAACTTTATCACACACTATTCCTTCTGAAGAAGGCACAGGACAAATCGAAAAATTTAAACAATGGATGCGTTCGAAACGGTATAGTGAAAGCACGATAACGACCTATTGCGAGGCTTTAAAATCCTTTTTGTTTTTTTATCGCGAAAAATCCATTGCCGAAATCACCAATGAAGATTTAATAGTATATAACAACGAATATATTTTGGAAAAAAAACTGTCTGCCTCTTACCAAAATCAGATGGTCAATGCCCTAAAATTATTTTTTCAAACCATTCGAGAAACCAAGATGATGGTAGATAAAATCCACCGTCCCAAACGTGAAAAAGTACTCCCCAACGTGTTGAGCAAGGAGGAAGTAAAGGCGATATTGAACGCACATAGCAATATCAAACACAAAACCATGCTTTCGTTAATTTATAGTTGTGGGTTACGTTGTGGTGAGTTATTATCCTTGCAACCAGTACATATTGACTCCAAGAGAAATATAGTATTAATCAAAAATGCCAAAGGTAAAAAAGACAGAATCGCTCCTTTATCTCCCAAAATATTAGAAATGCTTAGAGAGTACTATAAAGCATACCAACCTACTAACTATTTGTTCGAAGGGCAAAGTAAAGGACAACCTTATGATGCCAGAAGTTTACAACTCATACTCAAACAAGCCCTTCGAAAAACAGCAATCCCTAAACCCGCTACTTTACATTGGTTGCGCCACAGTTTTGCCACTCATTTATTAGAAAATGGCACCGATTTACGATACATTCAAGAATTATTAGGCCATAATAGTAGTAAAACCACCGAGATTTACACTCATGTTAGTACGAAAAGTTTGCAACAAATTAAAAGTCCTTTTGATGATTTGTAAGAAAAAAATAATATATTTGAAAAACAATTAAGCGAAACCAACCTTCGCATAGCCACCCAAATATAGGTGTATATACGAAGGTTTGTTTCGTGTATATGCTAGTTAGGGTGTATAGCTCCGTTGAAAAGACACAGCCGACATCAACCAGACGTTTTGCAACTGAAAAAATAATAATGAACTAGCTAGCGTGCCGACGCAAATCAAGCTCAGAATCTGACATCGAAATGCGAAAGAAAAGCAAATTTGAATGACTTTGCGGAAAACAGAAAGCGGAAAAATTTTTCGTTTTTTTTTGGCTAATCAGAAAAATAACGCTAATTTAGTCCCAAACCGCGTGTAGCGCGAGAACGTTAGCCGTCAGTTTAGAGCGACAGAAAACCGAAAGAAAACAAAACTATAAACGAAGAAAAAATGAGTATTTTTAGTAAACTATTTAATGGTAACGAAAAGCCCAATTTTAATGCATTATTTGAGAATGAAAACTTCAAGAATTTTATATCAAAAGCAGAAGATATTTCTTTAGGTTATGGTGAAATAAATATATTCAAATTAGAAAATATAGAAAAAGAACAAATTGGATATAGCGTATCCGAAAATGGAAAGTCTTTAACTGGTAACAAAAATGGAGATTGGAAAAAGAATTGGGTTGTAATTGCAACTGATAATATGGATGATCCAATTTTTGTTGATATTGAAAATCAAAACTTGCCAGTTTTTATTGCTGAACACGGAAATGGAGAATGGGAAGAAAATTACATAGCAATTTCAATTGAAAAATTTTCATCAATCTTAAACGATTTAAGGATTTTATCAATCAACAGACAAAATCCAGTTGAAATAGAGAAAAATCCGATTTCAGAAACGGAATTAGAGTTGTTTTTAACTAAAACTAAAAATGATAATAATTGGATGGATATTGAATATTGGAAAATATTCTTAGAAAACGATTAATAAAACCGAACGGCTAACAGCCACTACAACGGATTTGGGTATTGGGATTAATGGGAAAATGGTCTTGCATCTGGGATGATTTGGCAAATCCGAAAATAGGGCTTAATTTAACCCCAAACCCGCTGTAGTGCCAGAACGTTAACTGTAATTATGAAAAAACCGAATATCCTAAATAATCTTAATATACTTCAAAAAGTTACCATTGAAGAAAACAATACTATCTTATTCTTTTTTGGAGATACTCCTAATTGGAATAAAAAAGAAGTCATAAAAGATGTAGTAAACTCCGATGATTTTTATGAAGTTATAGAAATAAATTTCAATTTTGACTATAAAGATTTGACCAGGTTATATTGGAAAATTCATAGATATATTGGGGAAGAATTTTTCATTGAGTTTGATAATGGTAAAATAAATATTTGGGAAGGAGAAATAAGCGATAATGAAGAATGTTGGGGAACTTTTGATGATTTGGAGGACGAAATTTTAATTATAAATTATAAAAAATATAACGTTCAAAAATCTTCACAAGATTGGAAAAATGATTACGAAAATTTAAGAAAAAGATATTACTCATTATATAAAAAGAAAAAAATACAATTAGATGACTTTAGAGAAAAAATAAAATCAGAACTAAAAGAGAAAATTGAAAAACATCTTGAACAAAAAATTAAGCAGAAAAGAAACTATATAAATTCCGATAATTTTACAGAAGAAGATGTGAATCAAGTTATAAGTTTAGCTTTAAATGATTTACATAATGGAGTAAGGATAGATTTATTTACTGAATTTTTATATAACGAATAATAACTACAGTTAACACACGCTACAAGCAATTTGGGTTTTAGGCTTAATTTGAAGTTGGTTTTGTATTTGGATGATTTGGCAAATCCGAAAATAGGGCTTAATTTAGTCCCAAACTGCGTGTAGCGCGGGAACGTTGGGCAATATTTTGAACAAAAAATGAGAAAATAAAATGAAAATGAAGAAATTTATATATTTAATAATGCTAATTAGTTTAAGTTCTTTTGCACAAATAGGAGACCCTGATTTACAGGAGAATTTAACAGACGATTTTAAAAGTCAAAACTCATTCTCTTCTGCAGTACTATTTCTTGATTTACAAAAAAAAGAAAATGGTTTGAATTTAAAAGAAATAAAAAAAGTAGCTATGAAGTACAATGGGGCTATATTGGATACATTATATATCGATAAAAATCAATATTCTCTTGGAAAAAAAACAGAACTAATTTATAATAAATTAGATGAAAAATTATTAGATAGATTTTCAAATTTTATTTGCGATAATAACAATGGATGTAAAGAAAAAATAAATAATTTAATTAATCAATTTCCAGAGGATTTTGAAAGTTTATCAAATGGAACAATATCAAAAACAAAAAACACAATACTTATTGAAAATAATATTAACAAACTACATACATTTTCTGATAGTATAAAAATTGACGAATCTCGAAATATTATTGAATGGAAAAAAAGTGAAAAAACTTTTCATCCATATGATGGAAACATTATTTATCAGACACAATACAAATATATTTATGATGAAAAACTAAATTTAACAAAACGTGAGATTATATATTCAACAAAAAAAGTAAACACAAAAAAAACAATTACTTTAAGAACTGACACCTTTGATTTAAATCAGAAAATTATTTCTAAAAAATATATTTATCCATCTGAGCGAAATGCAATAAAAAAACAAAATATTGAGGAAATTATATATAAATATGAAAGTCAAAAAAAATTAATCAGTAAAATATCTCTTAAAAATAAAGTTGAACAGAATCATTACAAAATAGATTATATTGATAATGTAATCAGTATTGAATACATTGATAGGTTAGATAAATCTAAAAATAAAAAATATTTATATAATCAAATTGAATAAAAAACATCGCCCAACAGCCACTACAACGGATTTGGGCAATAGGCTTAATGGGAAGTTGGTTTTGTATTTGGGATGATTTCGCAAATCCGAAAATAGGGCTTAATTTAGTCCCAAACCCGCTGTAGTGCCAGAACGTTAGTGGCTATTTAGCCGAAAATAGCCGAATAAAATACTGAATTACAATAACATATAGATAAATATTTAGAAAACAATATTATGAGTGGTGGATTTGATTTAAAAGATATTGCAGATTATTATTCAAAAAAAACTGATTCTGAAATCATATATATTGCAACGGAAAATGCAAGAGGTTTAAGACCTGGAGTTTTAGAAATTATTGAAAATGAAATTATTAAGAGAAATTTAAATCCTAATATTTTAGATGGCGCAAAAGCTCAAAACAGACAATATACGTTAGACGAAATAACGGAAATATCCCAAAGAATAAGAAGTTTACCTTGTCCAATGTGCGGAAATAAAACTGCAAAACTAAATGGAACTGTGATGCATACAGTAAAAAGTTTTATCGTATTTTCCACTTTTAGAAAAGAACCAATAATTGCTTGTCCTGATTGTTTGGACAAAAAAAATCAAGAATCAATATTTTCAACTGCATTATTAGGTTGGTGGGGATTTCCTTCGGGATTTTTAAAAACTCCTTTTTACATTTATTATAACATTAAAGTAAAAAAACAAAACAGAATTTCTGAACCAAATGAAACTTTATTAGGTTTTACATTGCAGAATATTGGAGAAATAGAAACTTATAAAGAAGACACTGAAAAGCTTAAACGAATAATAAAATACGTAAAAAAATAAACAGCCACTAACACACGCTACAAGCAATTTGGGTTTTAGGCTTAATGGAAAAATTGGTTTGTATTTGGAAGATTTGGCAAATCCGAATAATGGGCTTAATTTAGTCCCAAACTACTTGTAGCGCGGGAACGTTACTGGCTAGTTATGCCGAAATTACGCAGGTAATTTCGATTTGGAAATAAAGTTTGCAACTCGCAGAAACTTGAAAAGTAGAAGCGTGAAAATTGGAACTTGCCAGCAGAAACTTGAAAATTGGAAAACTGAAAAGCGAAATCGTGAAAATGGAAACTTGCCATCAGATTCGAGCGACAGCGAACAGGCGAAGCAAACTTGAAAATTGGAATCTGAAAAGCAGAAGCGTGAAAGTCGGAATTTATAAATCGAAAAGTAAATAATTGAAAATAAAACCTTGAAAATTACGAGCCGAAAAGCAGAAACGTGAAAGTTGGATTCTGCCAACAGAAGCGTGAAAAATTTGCGGTTTAATTGTAATTTCGACAAAATAACCAGCCAGTAACAGCGGTTACACGAGATTTGGGTTTTGGGCTTAATTTAAAGTTGGTTTTGTATTTGAAAAATTAGTCTTTAACCGAAAAATTAGTCTTAATTTAGTCCCAAACCTCGTGTAGCCGCGAAACGTTAGCTGTTATATTAAAAAAAAAACTGGAATGAAAAACAAAATAATAATCGAAAGTCTAAAAGAGAATGAAATCCTATTAGAAAAAATTGTAATTGAAAGTCTACAATTAAC
Organism: Flavobacterium succinicans LMG 10402; assembly: GCF_000611675.1. GTDB lineage: Bacteria > Bacteroidota > Bacteroidia > Flavobacteriales > Flavobacteriaceae > Flavobacterium > Flavobacterium succinicans. Next base: position 197,699 of record NZ_JATV01000005.1, read on the forward strand.
GAAGAATAAAACGCAATCTGAATTTTATAAACTTTGGAAAGAACATAATACCGATAAATATATTGAAGTTATGTTCAATGATTTGAAAACAAATATTGAAAAGTATTGGCTAAATGACAAATACAATAAAGACTTAGAAAAAAGCTTTAATATGCTATATTTTGAACATAGCGGACTTTACGGCGGAGAATTTGACGCATTTGCAATCGATTTTAATTACAATGGCAATGAAAGTCCAATTTTTGAAACTATGGATGATAGACTTGATTATTTAGAAAACATTTCTTGCTTGCCTGGATGTGAAATTCCATTACTTTACGATTTGACAAGAGAAATTCAAGGAAAAGAAGATGATTTCGATGATTGGGATGACTTAATGGACATTTACAATTTATTTGAAACTACAGCTTTAATAGAATCTCATCAAACTTTTTTAAGAGCTGACAATGAAAACCTATTTAAAAATTTGAATTTTAAAAAACCATTTTATTTTGCAGTGGGGGAACACGATGCTGGAGCTCCGAAACTGATATACGTAATTGAATAAAAATACAACAGCTAACACACGCTACAAGCAATTTGGGCATTAGGCTTAAATTGAAATTGGTTTTGTATTTGGAAG
>NZ_JATV01000006.1 GCF_000611675.1 Flavobacterium succinicans LMG 10402
CCTTGGTTGGTAGGGGAATGTTTATGGACACAAGAATTAAAAAGCAAAGCCATTGTATGGTTGTGTCAAGAAACTAAACAATCTATCTTAAAACTTACTGACAGAGATTACAATAATAATGGAATGTCTGATTTGTTAGCGCAAGAAGGATCATCCTACGATTTGAATATTAACATGTTCAATGTGTTGCAACATACAATCACCGGATGGCCAGGCGGAAAACCTAATGCTGACGATAGCAATCGACCAGAGCGCGCTAATCCTGCTAAAAAACGTGTGATTTTATTTAGCCCTCATCCTGATGATGATGTGATTTCTATGGGAGGAACTTTTGCTAAATTGATCAAGCAAGGACACGACGTACACGTTGTATATCAAACCTCAGGAAATATTGCAGTTACGGATGACGAAGCTTTAAAATTTGCCGAAGTATGCAATGATTTTGTTGGCGAAGATAGTAGTAAGATCAATTTTCAAGCGGTGATTGATTTCTTGAAAAACAAGAATGACAATCAAATTGATTCCCTTGAAGTACGCAAATTAAAAGGATTAATCCGAAGAAGAGAATCGCACGCTGCTGTTCGTTACATTGGATTAAAAGATGAAAACGTTCACTTTTTAGATTTACCATTTTACGAAACAGGTCAGGTGAAGAAAAATCCACTTGGAACAGAAGATATTGAAATTGTAGCAGACATTATTGCTAAAATTAAACCGCATCAAGTATTTGCAGCAGGAGATTTAGCTGATCCACACGGAACACATGAAGTGTGTTTGAATGCCATTTTTGCTGCGATGAAGCAATTAAAAGCTAAGCCATACATGAAAGAATGTTGGTTGTGGTTGTATCGAGGTGCGTGGCACGAATGGGATCTACACGAAATCGACATGGCTGTGCCACTAAGTCCAGATGAAGTGTTGTTAAAACGTCAGGCCATTTTATTCCATCAATCTCAAAAAGATCGAGTAATGTTCCAAGGTAATGACTCAAGAGAATTCTGGGTACGTGCTGAGGACAGAAATAAAGATACTGCCAAATTATACGATGATCTTGGATTGGCTGAATACGAAGCGATCGAAGCCTTCAAACGATTTGATTATTAGATTATTTTGTTTTTAGCAATAAAACAAATGATGAATTAGCTTGTAAAATCAGAATACAATCCCTACAAAAGAGCAATACTATTCTAAACTTCTATTTTGATCACTTTATAAAAGCTAGACCGCATCATTTGTTTGTCTTTTTTAATCATGTTTACAGGTCTTATGGCCCTTAATTTAAGTTTCAATCAATTTCAAGTCTGTTGTTTATGAAAATATTAAGTTTTATTGTAGTTTTTTTTATTGGCTCAATCACTATTAGTGTTGCTCAAAATTTGGACCTTATTCCTCAACCTAAAAAGCTAAACTTTAAAAACAATGGCAAGGTATTAACGCTTCCTGAAGAGTTTGTATTTGTTTTGGATAAACAATTACGTTTTAATGCACCCTTTATTGCCTCAAATTTTATCAAGCAGACCCATAAATCTCCAAAAATTTTTTTTGATCATACAGTTGAAAAACCCACTGTAGAAATAAATATTAAACAATGGATGAGAATTCCAAAAGAAGGATATCATCTCAAGATTACTCAAAAAAAAATAGTAATTGAAGGCAAAACTACAGAAGGGGTTCTCAATGGCTACCAAACCTTTTTACAAATCCTATCAAGTAAAGAGATTGAAAAAGGAGCTTTACCACTAGTAACCATTAAAGATTATCCTACCCTAGAATGGCGGGGAATGATGCTAGATGTCTCTAGGCAATTTTTTGATAAAGAAAAAGTAAAACAATACATCGATTGGTTAGCCGCTCATAAGATTAACATCTTTCATTGGCATTTGACAGATGATAACGGATGGCGTTTAGAGATCAAGTCAATGCCAAACTTAACAACAAAAGGAGCTTGGCGAGGTCCTGGTGAGGTATTATTGCCATCCTACGGTTCTGGAAACAAAAGATATGGCGGATTTTATACCCAAGAAGATATAAAAGAAGTAGTAAAATTTGCTAAAGAACGTGGAGTTTCTATCTTGCCCGAAATCGAAATACCAGGACATTCTAGAGCTGTTATTGGCTCCTATCCTGAGATGGGATGTAAAACTACAGAACAAAGCAAAAGCATCCAAGGCGAAATCAATAATGTTTGGTGCGTTGGTCGTGAAGAAAATTATGTAGTATTAGAGGGAATTATCAATGAAATGATTGATTTATTCCCTTTCGAATACATACATGTTGCCGGCGATGAAGTCAATACTAGCACTTGGAATCATTGTTCAAAATGCAAGACATTAATGCAACAGCAAGGATTTACGGATGCTTTTCAACTGCAAAATTATTTCTTTAAACGAGTAGAATCGATCATCGAAAAAAAGAACAAAAAAGTTATTGGTTGGAATGAAATTTTAAAAGGAGGCAAGTTGAGTAAAAACACAGTCATTGCAGCTTGGCAAGGAGTAAATCATGGTATCGAAGCTGTAAAAAGAGGACATAAAACAATTATGATTCCTGGGCAGTTTACCTATTTTGACATGGCGCAATCTGAATCAGAACGAGGACACCGTTGGGCAGGCCTTATCAACACGAAAAAGGTATATTCTTTAAATCCAGTACCTAGCGAAGGACTAACTAGAAAAGAAAAAAAATTAATTATTGGCATACAGGGTGCACTTTGGAGTGAGTACTTGGATAGACCAGAACGTTTTATTGAATATCAAAGCTTCCCTAGAATTACCGCATTAGCTGAAATAGCGTGGAGTCAAAATAAGCAAAATAACTGGGATGATTTTTATCACAGATTAACCCATAGTCATTTTAATCGTCTAGAAAATATGGGCATTGCATTTAGAGACTTTCCTCCTGCTGCATATTATAGTAATGGTCAGATTACAGTTGAATTACCATACTCAAATGCGACTGTTCGTTATACAAATGACGGAACTGATCCAACGTTTATTTCACAAATATATGAAAAGCCTATTCCAACGAAATCTTTTGAAGAATACAAGTTTAAAACCTTTTTTGGCAAAGAATCACAAAGCCCAGCCATAAACGCAAAACTTCCCGCTATTGCTTCTTGGAAGTCATTTATGGCCGAAAAGAAAATAATTTCGAAAAATGTCACCTCAGTTATAGATCGAAATGGTATTTGGAAAGTGTATTTTACCACAAAAAATGAAAATGCAAATAACGGGAGTTGTAGACGAATTTCTTTGTACGAAAACAATGTCATGATTTTCAATCAAACATCAAAGAATGACTTAAATAAACAACCATCTTACAAAATAGAGATCCCTAACTACAAATCAAGTCACGAGTACCGCCTAGAACTAGAATTTGAAAATACGGAGGGATCAAATGCAGAAGCCGAGGTATATCTTGAGCATTCTAAATATATAGAACCTCTAGTACAAGCTAGTAGTTCTTTGTCAGAAAAATCAAATTTCAAACTAGAAAATTTAGAGGATTATAACCCTGAAAGTTATTTTAGATCAAGTCGACCTTGTGAAAAAGGAGATTGGATTCTTTACACTTTTCAAAATCCAATTTCGGCTACAAAAATCGAAGTATCAACCGGCATTCCTAATCATCCAAGATTTATTGTTAACGAAGGATATGTGGAATATACCTATGATGGCATATCATTTGAAAGAGGATCTGACTTTGAGTACGGGCAAGCCTTTATTTATCCCAAGCAAGCTGTTGTTGGTGTGAAAATTGTAATTTCTGGAACCAATAATGAGCCTACTGTTGCCATTCAAGATTTAAAAATAAAACCTTAATACAAGCACTATGCGACAAACTATTCCAAGGTATGTATTTTTACTTTTTTTGTTACTTTCATTTTTACAATTCGGATGCAAATCAATGCATCAGACTATAAAAAACACCCCTTCCAATCCTGCTCCTATCTATATTGATTCAATGATGGAAAATGCTTTGGATAAAAAATTTTTCCCTGGAGCACAAGTAATTATTGGGAACAACCGAGAGATTGTTTTTGAAAAAAATTATGGATTTACAGATTATTCGCAAACCTCCCAAGTTAATAGTGATGTGGTGTACGATTTAGCTTCCATGACCAAAGTTTTAGCTACCACTTTAATAACCATGCAATTGGTAAGCAATCACAAGTTATCAGTTAATGATAAATTAGGTGAAAAAGTAGCACGATTTAAGAATACACCAATAGCAAATCTTACACTCTTTGAATTACTAACACACACCTCTGGTTTGCCATCAGGATTTATGTTCTACCAGCAATTATTGCAAACCCCAGATCATTCTCCTTTTTTAAGCAAAGAGAAATCATCAATTTACAATCTCCCTTTTGATACTCAATTCGTGTCTTCTTCTTTAGAATATAACACAGCATTTATAACACATCAGCCGAAAAACAAATCCGTTTTAATTTATGATAATCTATGGTTAAATCCAGAGTTTTATGAGATAGTTTTTAAGAAAATTATATCAGCTCCGATCAAAACTAGAGGAAATTATCTCTATAGCGATTTGAATATGATTTTAATACAACAAGTAATTGAAGCCGTAACTCATGAAAAACTTGACATATTAGTCAATAGACTCTATACTTCTTTAGAATTGACAAGTATAGGTTTTACACCTTTACGTTGGACTACCAAAGACAAAGTAGCTCCTACAGAAGTAGATCATTTGTTTCGAAAAGATACTATTCGGGCTCATGTTCACGATGAAACTGCTGCTGTTTTTGGTGGAGTTTCAGGTAATGCTGGATTGTTTTCGAATGCAAAATCAGTGGCTGTAATATGCCAATTGTTGTTAAACAAAGGGGTTTACAATGGAAAAAAAATCCTTAAATCTAATGTGATTAGTAAGTTTACTCGATCACCGCTACTCAAAAAAGGTATCTACAGAGGATTAGGGTTTGATAAAAGAAATTCAGATTATTTTTTTGATATAAATCAGTACGGTCATACGGGATTTACTGGGACTTTTTTCTTTGTCAATCCAATAAAAAACAGATTTTTGATCGTTTTAACCAATAGAGTACATCCCACACGTACTAATCGATTGATGTATGCGGATAATTTTATGGCTAAAATTTGGAGAAGTGTTAATCTCTAAAGAATGTGTTTCTATGCGTAATGCCATTTAACCGAGATTCTAAAAAAGCAGAAAAGCATTTACTAATGCAATCTTTTTTTGCACTTACGAATGAAAACTTACGTATACAATAGTGCAAGACAAAACAAGAACTACTACCCTCTCTCACACAGGCGCTTAAAAATTTCAATACAACAGAAACAGCTCGCTTAACATTACAAAATACAATTATCAAATGTTAAATTTTAAATATTTGTATATACATATAAAAAATGTGTTACATTTGTACCGACAAATAATGTAATTACAAACATGAAGATCGAACAAATTTTAAAAAGTACCGTAGATTACAATGACGCCACGCGAACCATTTTAAACATCATGTACACTAATAACGTAATTACAGAAAGTTTTAATGAGATTGTAAAAAATTACGACATTTCAGCAGAACAATACAACGTACTTCGAATTCTCAGAGGGCAAAAAGGAAGTCCAGCAAATATGTGTATTATTCAAGAACGGATGCTAGCCAAAACCAGTAATACCACTCGCTTAGTGGATAAATTATTATTGAAAGAACTAGTAACCCGCAATGTATGTCCAGACAACCGAAGAAAAATTGAAGTACTCATTACTGAAAAAGGGTTGTTGCTATTGAAAGAATTAGAACCACTGCTGCAAGAACATGAAGAATCTTTTGCTAAAAATTTGACCGCTGAAGAACTTCAACAACTCAATCAATTAATAGAAAAATACAGAACTAAATAAATACAAAAACTATGAATACCTTTTTAGACAGCCAGAAATGGAGATATGCTACCAAAAAATTTGATGCTCGCAAAAAAATATCAACTGAAGATTTAAACACTTTAAAAGAAGCGATTCGTTTGAGTTCTTCTTCTTATGGTTTGCAGTTGTATAAAGTTTTTATTGTAGACAATCCTGAACTAAGAGCACAATTACAGCCTGCCGCTTGGGGACAAAGTCAAATTACTGAGGCTTCTCACCTATTCGTTTTTGCCAATCAAACTACTGTGAGCAACGAAGACATTGAGGGCTACTTAAAAAATGCAGAAGGAATCAGAAATTTACCAGAAGGAACTCTAAATGGTTATGGCGATTTCATGAAAGGCAACCTTCTTAACCTAGCCGATGATGTTAAAAAAGTTTGGACAGCCAAGCAAACCTATTTAGCTTTGGCTAACTTAATGAATGCCGCTGCTGAATTAAAAATTGACACTACGCCAATGGAAGGATTTGACCCAGTGCAATTTAATGCTATTTTGGGTTTAGACAAATTAAACTTAAATGCAGCAGTAATTGCAGCAGTAGGCTACCGTCATGAAGAAGACGATACTCAACATTACAAAAAAGTTAGAAAATCTAACGAAGATATATTTATTACATTATAATTTTACCATTTAATCAACAACTTAAAACCAATTAAAAAATGAAAAATTTAAAATCTATTGCTGCTGCGTTCCTAGTATTTGCTACAATAACTGTAAGCGCACAAACCAAAAAAATCGATACTGCAACTAGCGCTATTGAATGGTTAGGAAAAAAAGTAACCGGACAACACAATGGTACGGTAAACTTCAAAGAAGGTGCTTTAGTATTCAAAGGAAAAGCCTTAAAAGGAGGTTCATTTACAGTAGACATGAACTCTTTAACAGCAACAGACTTACAAGGAGAATACCAAGGAAAACTAAATGGGCACTTAAAAGCAGATGACTTTTTTGGAACTGCAAAATTCCCAACAGCAACTTTAGTATTCAAAAAAATCGGTTCAAAAGCAAAAGACGTTTATACTGTAACTGCTGATTTAACCATCAAAGGAATTACTAAACCAGTTACTTTTGATATGACTGTAAATGGAAACACCGCAACTACTACCTTCAACGTAGACAGAACTAAATATGGTATTCAATACAACTCAAAATCAATATTTTCTTCAATTGGTGACAAAGCCATCAACGACGAATTTGAATTGAAAGTATCTTTGAAATTCTAATTATAAAATTTAGTCAATCGAAAGCCTCAACACTGTTGGGGCTTTTTATTTGTATTTTACATCGTACTACATATTAATTAATCGTAAAATAAATTTTAAATCAACAAAAAATATACACGTTTACATAATAAATCCTTAACCTTTTTTATCCTTTTAATTCATGATCTAGTACTACTTTTGACTTGATATATAAGAAAATACAACTTTTGATTTTATCTCAAACAATCGTAAAAAATGAAACAAAAACTAGCTATCTTGATTTGTGTTCTGAGTTTTTTCTCACTATTAGCACAACCCACTAAAGGAATTTATGGCACATCAAATTGGATGCAAAATTGGACCAACTTCAAAACCTCAACTACAGAATATCCTGAAGCTAATGCCATCTTAACTGGAATTATCGATAAAAACACTGTACTGAAAAGTGATACCACTTACCGACTTGAAGGTGTGGTTTATGTAACCAACAACGCCATTTTAACAATTGAAGCCGGCACTGTGATAAGAGGAGACGAGATGACTTGTGGTACACTTATAATCACACGTGGTTCAAAAATAATTGCTGAAGGAACAGAAAAAATGCCCATTGTTTTTACGTCCAACAAAGGCACATCCGTTAGAAAACCCGGCGATTGGGGAGGCATACTCATTCTAAGTGACGCACCCATCAATAAAGCAGGTATCAACGGACAAGCCTTACTAGATTTTAACTTAGATCCATCCAAAAGCACTTATGGTGGTGAAAATACAGAAAGTAATTCAGGTATCTTAAAATATGTAAGAATTGAATATGCCGGCAGAAAGCTTAATGCACACAAAGAGCTTAACGGTCTATCATTAGCTGGCGTAGGAAAACAGACTACATTGCAAAACATTCAAATTAGCTTTTCAAACGACGACTCTATTGAATGTTATGGTGGTAACGTAAAAATTAATAATTTGATCTCCTACCGAACTACCGATGATGATTTTGACTTTACACAAGGCGCTCAAATAGAGATGAACAATTGTATTGCAATTCGACACCCTTTTTCATCTGATGCATCAGGTTCAAGATGTTTCGAAATCGACTCCTTCGACAAGATAGAAAACTATGATCCTGACAAAAAGTTAACTTCAGTGCAAGCGAGTAATATCACGATGGTCAATTTAGAAGAAAACAATCAAGGATTAGTAAAAGAAGCCATTCATATCAAAGAAAAAACAATTTTAAACTTAAAAAATAGTGTGGTTTCTGGATTTGCTCCTTTTCTTTTAATGGATGGTAAAATTGGGCTCTCTCCAGAAAATCTAAGTAAAATTACTTTAAAAGACATCAATGTTAATAACTGTACTGGGGCAATCATGAGTGAAGAACAAAGTTTTAATTCAAAATTAAAATATTGGCCAGATCCAGCGAGCATGGGAATCGAATTTACTACTATTCCAACTACTGAATTTTTCATCGCTACTCAAGTAAAAAACAACCCCGATTTTAGAAAAAAAGAAACAAAAATAGTCGTTAGTACTAATTAAAATATAGCACAAACACATCAACATTACAACCATCCTATTCATAAAAAGGGGGCTAATTAAGCAAATTAGCCTCCTTTGCTTTTTGTACAACATTTCACTTAATTTACACAATATAAGTTGGTGTTTGTGAAATAGTTTTGAATTATTAACTGAAAAATGTTAAGTTTTTATTGTTTTTATTTTAAATTATTGATCGAGTTTTATTATGTTTACCAAATATTAAGCTCCAAAACTACTAAACATGAAAACCAAAAACCTAACTCTTTTATGCGTAGCCGTAAGCATGTCGCTATTTTCTCAAACTAAAAAAGGTGTTTTCGGCGAAACCAATTGGATGAATAATTGGACCAATTTTCAACCAGCAAAAGCAGAATATCCCGAAGCGACCGAAGTATTAACTGGTAACATTACTACCAATACCAAATTAGTCAACACAAAAACATACCTGCTAGATAGTAGGGTTTATGTGACCAATAATGCAACACTTACCATTGAACCTGGAACCATAATCAGAGGGGGTATTGGCGACATCGACTATTGCGGTACTTTAATCATTACCAAAGGAGCAAAATTAATAGCAGAAGGAACCGAAAAACAACCTATTGTATTCACCTCAGACAAAGCGGCTTCTGTTAGAAAACCAGGAAACTGGGGAGGAATTGTAATTATGGGGAATGCCCCTGTTAATAAAATCGATAAAAATAAACTGCTATTAAGAGACTTCAATCTTGATTCTACTTATGCCTCTTATGGAGGAGACAAAATAGACGATAATTCAGGTATTTTAAAACATATCCGCATTGAGTACAGCGGTAAGAAAATTAATGGTTCCAAAGAAATTAATGCTTTAACATTAGCAGGTGTGGGCAAAAACACCGTGCTTAATCACATACAAGTAAGTTACTCTAACGCCGATGCTTTTCAATTTATAGGCGGTGAAGTAAACATGAATAATTTAGTATCGTATCGTTGTGACGATGATGATTTTGACTTTTCAGAAGGTGTACAAGCTTCTATCAGTAATAGTATTGCAATTCGACACCCCTTTTCATCAGGATCCGGAAACTCTAGATGTTTTGAAATTGATTCCTATGACAAAATTGAAAATGCCAACTTAACTAAAAAGCTAACCAATGTAAAGGCCAACAACATTACATTTATCAATATTGAGGAAAACAATCAAGGATTGGTTCGAGAAGCTATTTATCTTAAAGAAAATACTAACCTATCATTTACCAATAGTGTAGTTTCTGGTTTCTCAACAATGGCATTATTGGGAGAAAAAATCACTTTAACTCCTGAAAATTTTTCCAAAATAACCTTTAAAAACATCAGCATTAACAGATGTAAAGAAAACCTAATTAGTGAAGAAATTGGCTTTAATGGAAAACTAAAATATTGGCCAGATCCAAACGCTATGGAATTTGAACTAACCAATATACCTATCGCAGAGTTTTTCAATTCTACCGATGTGAAAAACAGTCCTGATTTTAGAAAAAAAGAAGGTCAAATAGTAGCCCAAAAATAAATAGTATGTTTTGATTTAAAGGCAACAACTGTTTGAAATATAACAACTTTACAATAAAAATTGTTTTATTTCAAGGATTTAATTTTTGATTTATAAATTTACATTCCTATATTTGCTTCAAATAAACAAAACATGAGAACAATAACAAACAATACTTGGTGGTGGAATACTTTACGTCAAACGTCGTGAACAAAGCACCTATAGTATTATTTGAACTAAATATAATCAAAAAGGCTTGTCATCACGACAAGCCTTTTTTTTTGCTCGAAATATAAGGGAATTGAGATAAAAATTTAAAACCATAAAAGATTAATTTAAAACCTATTTTACCCCAATAGGTACTCCCCTCCTTCGGAGGGGTTGGGGGAGGAAAAAAAATGAAAAGATATTTATTAAATACCCATTACAAGCAAATCCTTGCCGACACCATTACACCCGTTAGTGTTTATTTAAAAATCAGAGATAAATTCCCTAACAGTTTATTATTGGAAAGTAGTGATTATCATGGAAACGACAACAGTTTCTCCTACATTTGCTGCAATCCCATTGCTTCTTTCAAAATAGAAAACGAAATCATCACTAAGAATTATCCAGATGGAACTTCAGAAACTATTAACATAGATGCTACCACCAAAATTCCTGAGATTATTCAGAACTTTTCAAGTCAATTTCAATCCAAGAAAAATGATTTCAAATTCATAAACAATGGGCTATTTGGTTACATTGCTTATGATGCTGTTCGTTATTTCGAAAAAGTAAGTATTGCCAAAAAAGAAAACAGTAATTCCATTCCAGATGTGTATTATGCGGTGTACCAAAACATCATTGCCATCAATCATTTCAAAAACGAAGCCTATATTTTTTGTCATAGTTTGGATGAAAAAAATAACATCTCCGAAATCGAACAACTCTTGCAATCTCGAAATATCGCTTCTTATAAATTCTCAAAAGAAGGTGAAGGTTTTTCGAACCTTACGGATGAAGAATTCAAACACAACGTAGCTTTAGCCAAAAAACATTGTTTCCGTGGCGATGTTTTTCAATTGGTTTTGTCTCGTCGATTCACACAAGGATTCAAAGGTGATGAGTTCAATGTTTACAGAGCGTTAAGAAGTATTAACCCTTCACCCTATTTATTCTTCTTTGACTATGGTGATTTCAAATTATTTGGTTCTTCTCCCGAGGCACAAATTATTGTAAAAAACAGAAAAGCCGAAATTCACCCTATCGCCGGAACCTTCAAACGAACAGGCGATGATGAAAAAGATGCTGTTTTGGCCAAAGCTCTTTCTGAAGATAAAAAAGAGAATAGTGAACATGTGATGCTTGTAGATTTAGCCAGAAATGATTTAAGTCGCAACGGACATGACGTACAAGTAGAGAAATACCGTGAGGTGCAATTTTTCTCCCATGTTATCCATTTAGTTTCCAAAGTTACAGGGTATTTGCACGAAAAAGCCTTGACCTTACAAGTGGTAGCAGACACTTTCCCTGCAGGAACGTTGAGTGGCGCACCAAAACACAGAGCCATGCAATTGATTGAAGAATACGAAAAAACCAACCGCAATTTTTATGGAGGTGCCATTGGTTTTATGGATTTTGAAGGCAATTTTAATCACGCCATTATGATTCGAACGTTCTTGAGCAAAAACCATCAATTGCATTCACAAGCAGGTGCTGGAATCGTAGCCAGCTCTGATGAAGAAAGCGAAATGCAAGAAGTCTATAATAAACTAAGAGCCTTAAATACGGCATTGGATTTGGCAGAGACGATTTAAACACGATAAAAGTAAAAATATGAAAACAACAATCAGTTGCTTACTAATGATTTTCCTTTTTACAGCCTGTAATCTAGCTGAAAAACGAGAGGATTCTAAGAAAAATAATAGCATCGAAGGCACTTGGCGACTCATATCTGCAGTTAAAATTATAAAAGACAGTACTTTTTCAACCTTCAATCCCAAAACGAAGATGATAAAAATAATTAATGGCACTCATTTTTCTTTCTTCAACCATGATTTGAATAATGGAAAAGACAGTGCAGCCGTCTATTTTGCTGGAGGAGGAAAGTACACTTTAAAAGATAGCCTTTACACTGAAAATCTAGAATACTTTTCACTTAGAGAATGGGAAAACAACAAATTTGATTTTGTAGTAAAAGTTCAAAATAACACTTTAACACAAAAAGGAATCGAAAAAATTGAAAAACTTGGTGTAGACCAAATCATAATCGAAAAATACGTTCGAGAAAAATAATCAAACAATATGAAAAAAATACTAGTCATAGACAATTACGATAGCTTCACCTACAACTTAGTGCATTATTTAGAAGATTTAGATTGTGAAGTAACGGTGTACCGAAATGATGAATTTGATTTGGATGAAATCGCTCATTTCGACAAAATTTTATTATCGCCAGGACCCGGTATTCCAGACGAAGCGGGCTTGCTCAAAGCAGTGATTCAAAAATACGGTCCCACCAAAAGCATTTTTGGGGTATGTCTTGGACAACAAGCCATTGGAGAAGTCTACGGCGGTACTTTGTCCAATTTAGACAAAGTTTATCACGGGGTAGCTACAACGGTAAAAACGATTGTAAATGATGAACTCCTTTTTGATGGATTGGAACCAACATTCGAAGTGGGGCGCTACCATTCTTGGGTGGTCGATGTGAATGTCCCGGATGTTTTAGAAATCACATCCATAGACGAAAACGGTCAAGTGATGTCTTTGCGCCACAAAACCTTTGATGTTCGTGGCGTACAATTCCATCCCGAAAGTGTATTGACCCCTGACGGAAAAAAAATGTTAGAGAATTGGGTGAAAAATTAGTGCTCAGTTTTCAGTATTAAGTAAACAGTCCTTTTTGAAAACAAAACTAAGAATCTTAGTTATTTACAAACTTAGTATTTCATAAAAATGAAAAACATATTAAACAGACTCATCAATCACGAAATGCTTTCGAAAGAAGAAGCAAAAAATGTATTGATAAACATATCCAACGGAAGTTATAACCCTAGTCAAATTGCTTCTTTTTTGACTGTTTATATGATGCGTAGCATTAGTATAGACGAATTAGCTGGCTTTAGAGAAGCTTTATTGGATTTGTGTATCAAAGTAGATTTATCCGCCTATAATGCCATTGATTTATGTGGTACAGGTGGCGATGGAAAAGATACCTTTAACATCTCCACTTTGGCTTCATTTGTAGCAGCAGGAGCAGGAATAAAAGTAGCCAAACACGGTAATTACGGAGTGTCTTCTATTTCAGGTTCCAGTAATGTACTCGAAAAAATGGGAGTACAATTTAGTAACGACGTCTCTTTTTTAGAAAAATGTATTGACCAAGCGGGTATCTGTGTCTTGCACGCACCGCTTTTTCACCCGGCGATGAAAAATGTAGGTCCTATACGAAAAGAATTGGCAGTAAAAACCTTTTTCAATATGTTGGGTCCGATGGTCAATCCTTCCTTTCCCAAAAATCAATTGGTAGGGGTTTTCAATTTAGAATTGGCCAGAATGTATGGCTATTTGTATCAAAACACCGAGGTGAATTTTACTATCCTTCACGCACTCGATGGCTACGATGAGATTTCATTGACGTGTCCAACCAAAACAATTACCAAAACAATGGAAGGTATGTTGCATCCGACTGATTTTGGTGTGTCCCTTTTATCTCAAAACGAAATCGAAGGCGGAAAAACCATTGAAGAATCAGCGGCTATGTTTCTCTCTATTCTTTCAGGAAAAGGAACAGAAGCCCAAAACAATGTGGTTTGTGCCAATGCTGCTATGGCCATTGCAACCGTTACCCATTGCACTCCTTTAGAAGGATTTCAAATAGCGAAAGAAAGTTTGCTATCTAGCAAAGGCTTGGTAGCTTTGAACAAACTAAAAGAGTTAAGTAAATAAAAATTAAAAAATTGAATGATTTAAAAATTGAAAAAAAAATGACAAAATCGTTTGAAGAATTTGAAGTGTATCAAAAAGGGATATTATTAGCAAAAAAGATTTTTCAAATAACAAACAAAAAAGAATTTGAAAAAGAATTTGGTTTTAATGATCAAATAAAAAGAGCGGTTATTTCCATAACCAACAATATCGCTGAAGGTTCTGAATACAACAATAACAAACAGCTTATTAGGTATTTGAAAATTTCTAAAGGAAGTTGTGCAGAAGTAAGAAGTATGCTAGTGTTATCTAGGGAACTGGGATTTTGTTCCCAAACTGAAATTGAAGAAAGCTATAAAATAAGCATAGAAATATCGCAAAACTTGTCAAACTTCATAAAATACTTAAATACTAAAATCAAAGACTAATTCTTATTCAGATTGAAATCTTTAATCATTCAATCTTTAAATCATTCAATCTTTAAATTTATAATTAATGAACATCCTAGATAAAATCATCATCGATAAAAAAAGAGAAGTCCTTCTCAAGAAATCCATTATTCCCGTTTCGCAATTGGAAGCTTCGGTGTTTTTTGAAAAACAGACTATTTCTCTTAGCCAAAAATTAAAAGAAAGTCCTTCTGGAATTATTGCCGAACACAAACGCCGTTCCCCTTCTAAATCGATTATCAACAATAATTTCACGGTTGAAGAAGTCGTAAAAGGGTATGGAAATGCTGGTGCTTGTGGAATTTCGGTACTTACGGATGGTAAATATTTTGGGGGTTCGCTAGATGACTTGCTCTTGGCTAGAGCATCGGTAAATATTCCTTTATTACGAAAAGAATTCATTGTAGATAAATACCAAATCCTAGAAGCCAAAGCCCACGGAGCCGATTTAATCCTACTCATCGCAGCAGTTTTATCGCGTGAAGAAATCCAATCTTTATCTGAATTTGCTAAAAGTTTAGGACTTGAAGTACTGCTTGAAGTGCATAATTTAGAAGAATTAGAAAAATCGATTATGCCCACTCTTGATATGATTGGAGTGAACAACCGCAACCTCAAAAACTTTGAAGTAAGTTTGGATTTTAGCAAAGAGTTAGCTGCTAAGATTCCAAATGATTTTGTCAAAGTATCCGAAAGTGGCATTTCGACTATTGAAGCGATTCAAGAGTTAAAACCTTACGGATACCAAGGCTTCTTGATTGGAGAAAACTTTATGAAAACAGATAACGCAGGTCAAGCTGCAATGGAATTTATAAACCAAATCCCCCCAGCCCCCGAAGGGGGAACTAAAAGCTAATAAATATATTAAGTTATTATGCATTCAGATTCAGAAAAAAAGACAATCAAAAAGCGAAATCTAAAATCTAGTATTTCAACTCCCTCCCCTTCGGGGAGGGCTGGGGTGGGGATAAAAATCTGCGGTATGAAATACCCTGATAACATACTCGAAGTAGCAGCCCTCCTACCCGATTATATGGGATTTATATTTTGGGAAAAGTCAGCACGGTATTTTGAGGGACCTATGCCTGAGTTACACAAATCTATCAAAAAAGTGGGAGTTTTTGTCAACGAAAAAAGTGATAGCATCCTAGACAAAGTAGCCCAATACGATTTACAAGCCGTACAGTTACACGGACAAGAATCGGTAGCTTTTTGTTTGGAATTAAAAAATAAATTAGGGACTAGTGTCGAAATCATCAAAGTATTCTCAGCAGATGAAACTTTTGATTTTAGCCTATTGAAACCTTACGAGCCTGTTTGCGATTTCTTTCTTTTTGATACCAAAGGCAAATTACCCGGAGGTAACGGAACCACTTTTGACTGGAGAATTTTACAAAACTATCCTTCCTCAAAACCATTTTTCCTTAGCGGAGGTATCGGAATTGACGAAATAGCAGCAGTAAACGAAATTTTGAACACCCATTTACCCCTTTACGCCATAGACGTAAATAGTAAATTTGAAATAGAACCTGGATTAAAAAACATCAATCTTGTAAGGACAATTCGCGTAAGGACAATTCGCGAATTGTCCCTATTTAAAAAAAATAAAAAAATGTCATACAACGTAAACGAAAAAGGCTATTATGGTCAGTTTGGAGGAGCTTACATTCCCGAAATGTTATATCCTAATGTAGAAGAATTGCGCCAACACTATTTGGACATTACAGCTACACCCGATTTTAAAGAAGAATTCAACCAATTATTAAAAGATTATGTGGGGCGTCCAAGCCCATTGTATTTTGCGAAGCGATTGTCTGAAAAATACAATACCAAAGTCTACTTAAAAAGAGAAGACCTAAACCATACCGGAGCACACAAAATCAACAACACGATTGGACAAATTTTAGTCGCCAAAAAATTAGGCAAAAAACGCATCATCGCTGAAACAGGTGCGGGTCAGCACGGCGTGGCCACCGCTACCGTTTGTGCCTTAATGGGATTAGAATGCATCGTGTATATGGGCGAAATCGACATTGCTCGTCAAGCACCTAACGTAGCTCGAATGAAAATGTTAGGCGCAACCGTTCGTCCAGCGTTATCTGGCTCTCGCACCCTAAAAGACGCAACTAACGAAGCCATCCGCGATTGGATTAACAATCCCGTAGACACGCATTACATCATTGGTTCCGCCATTGGACCGCACCCTTATCCTGATATGGTTACCCGTTTTCAGAGTGTCATTTCCGAGGAAATCAAATGGCAATTAAACGAAAAAGAAGGTCGCGAAAATCCAGACTATGTCGTAGCTTGTATTGGTGGAGGAAGTAATGCTGCTGGAACATTTTACCATTTCTTAGACCAAGAAGAAGTCGGTATTATTGCCGTTGAAGCCGCAGGAAAAGGTGTCGATTCAGGGCATAGTGCCGCCACGAGTAAACTAGGAAAAATGGGAATCATTCACGGTTGTAAAACCCTTTTGATGCAAACCCCAGATGGTCAAATTACGGAGCCCTACTCTATCTCGGCTGGCCTGGACTATCCCGGTGTAGGACCTATGCACGCGCATTTGGCGGAATCCGGTCGTGCCGAATTCTATTCCGTAACCGATGATGATGCGATGGAATTTGGACTCGAATTGTGCAAATTAGAAGGCATCATTCCCGCCATCGAAACCTCGCACGCCTTGGCCATTTTCAAACAAAAACAATTCAAACCCTCAGACATTGTCGTGATTAGCCTTTCAGGACGAGGAGATAAAGATTTAAATACGTATATTGACTACTTTAAATTGTAGTAGGGCGTTACCACAAGGGTCGGGCTGTACGCTATATCTCTAGGGGCGAACCCCGCCCCTAGAGGATGCCGCTCCCATCCCTAACGCAAACCCTGCATCACCACAAATGAAGTAGCCATCAACACCAAAGTACTATGCAAAAATTATTTACATACGGAACATTACAGCATCCTGAGGTACAAGAAGACCTTTTTGGTAGAACACTCAAAGGAACCCCAGAAACGCTTTTGGGCTATCGTGTCAAAGAAATCCAAATCGAAGAAGAATTTGGTTTAATCAACTACCCCATCATCGTCGAAACCGAAAATCCTGAAGATACCATTCAAGGCATTGTTTATGATGTCAATGACAAAGACTTGTTGCAAGCCGATCGCTACGAAGGAAAACATTATAAACGTGTAGAAGTAGTTTTGCAATCCAACCAAAAAGCTTGGGCTTATAGTTTGGTGGTGTAGAAAAAAAACAACCGCAAATTCGTAAATTTTAAGGCATTTACTTTTAAAATTTTCGCCACAAATTACACGTATAAACACTAATTCAAAACATTTCTTTTATTGCACGAATCCTTAAGAACCATATAATTGGTGCAATTCAATTTCAAAATCGATGATTTAGTGCCAATTTGTGTTTTCGTGGCTAACATTTTAAAATGCCAATTTGGTGTAAATACAATTTTAAACTTAACTAAAAAGTCTCATTTGCATTAGATTTGAGACCAATAAATATAGAATTTCAGATAGAAAGAATAAACTATGAACCGAATCAATCAAAAATTACAAGAAGATAAAAAAATATTGTCCATCTATTTTTCTGCGGGTTATCCTAACCTAAACGATACCGTACAAATCATTCAAGATTTAGAAAAAAATGGCGTCGACATGATCGAAATCGGATTACCGTTTAGTGATCCTTTGGCAGATGGTCCAACTATTCAGGCGAGTTCAACGCAAGCCTTGCACAACGGAATGACCACTCAAGTATTGTTTGACCAATTAAAAGACATTCGAAAAACAGTCAACATTCCTTTGGTGATTATGGGATACTTTAATCCGATGCTACAGTATGGTGTGGAAAAGTTCTGTGCTACATGCGCCGAAATAGGAATCGATGGATTGATTGTTCCTGATTTACCTGTAGATGTATATGCTGACGAATACAAAGCTATTTTCGAAAAATACGGTTTAAAAAACATCTTTTTAATCACGCCGCAAACTTCAGACGAACGCATCCATTTTATCGACAGCGTTTCGGATGGTTTTATTTATATGGTTAGCTCGGCTAGTGTAACAGGTTCCAGTGCAGGATTTGGAAACACACAAGAAGCGTATTTCCAACGTATCGCTCAAATGAATTTGAAAAATCCTCAAGTCATTGGCTTTGGAATCAACAATGCCGAAACTTTTCAACAAGCAACTCAATTTGCCAAAGGAGCTATCATCGGTAGTGCCTTCATTACTTATTTAAAAGAAAATGGAACCAGCAAAATCAAAGAATTTGTTCACACTATACGCCAATGAAGTTTTGTTAAAAATAAGTTAAATAAAAACTAAACAATTGTTTAAATTAAACAGTTGTTTAGTTTTGCTTTAACAAATATAACCTGAGTGAAAACGGACTTTACCGAAAAGCAAATCCAAATACTCGAAGTAGCCGAATCCTTATTTGCCGAGAAAGGCTTTGATGGTACTTCAATTCGAGATATCTCTAAAATAGCAAAAATTAATATTGCTATGATCTCCTATTACTTTGGATCGAAAGAGCGATTACTACAGTCGCTGATTATTTTCAAAACAACAGATCTCAAAAGTCAACTCGAAAATTTACTATTAGAAGATTTAGAACCTATTGAAAAGGTGAACAAGTTGATTGAAATTTACATCAATCGGATCAACAACAACAAAGGAATTTATAGGATTCTACATTTTGAATTCAATTCAAAAAAAAGAGAACAAAACCTAATGGCTTTCAATGAATTCCGAAAAGGCAATTTGAAGTATTTAGAAGCCATCATTCATGAAGGACAACAAAAAGGAATTTTCCGAAAAGATGTCATGATTCCATTAATCACGCCAACCATTTTGGGTACTTTTTTTCATTTTCATATGAATAAAACCTATTTCAAAGACTTATTGAACCTAAGTACAGAAAACTTGTATAACCAATACGTCAAGACCAGCTTGACCAAACACATACAACAAACCATTAAAGCCCTTTTAATTTATGAAAATTAGCCCATTATTTGTCTTTGGGATTTTGTGTTGGGGAACTTCGACGGCAAATGCTCAAGAAAAAACACCCCTTAAGCTTGAAGATGCCGTACAATTGGCTTGGACCAAGAGTAACGACATTTCGCTTGCTTCCTCTAAAGTTGCTACCAAAAAATACGAACTGCAAGCCAGCAAGAACAATCAATATCCTGATTTAAAACTTTCTGGTCAATACCAACGGCTTACCAATGCCACTATTGATTTAGTACCTAACTCGGCGAGCGGTGCACTACCTACAGGCGGCCCAGTGGATCGCTTAATGTTGGGACAACTTACGGCTAGCGTACCGGTTTTTGCAGGTTTTAAAATTCAAAACAATATAGATTTACACGATAACCTGTACCAAGCCGAAACCGCTCGAGCATTCCAATCAAAAGAGGAAATTGCTTTAAAAGTGGTCAACTATTACGCGAGTTTGTATAAAGCCCAAAAAACAATCGAAATCTTAAAAGAAAATCAAAAGCGCGCCAAACAACGGGTAGTTGATTTTATTGATTTAGAGAAAAATGGCATTATTCCTCGCAATGATTTATTGAAAGCACAATTACAAGTTTCGAAAATACAATTGGCCATCGACGAGGCGACTAATAATTGGAACATCGTTAACTTTTATTTGGTCAATCTCTTAAAACTTGATTCTGCTACTCAAATTGAAATCATCGAAAAAGATTTTGCTAATTTTCAAATGACCAATATTCCCGTTGACGAACAACCAGCTTTACAAAACAGAAAAGATTTAGAAGCCCTTCGTTTACAAGGAAAAGCCAGCGAATCCTACATTAAAATAGCACGTAGCGCCTATTTTCCTACTATTGCTATTTTGGGAGGTTATACCGCATTAGATTTACACAACGTAGTTAGCGTGCAAAATGCCATGAATATTGGGGTAGGTATTTCGTACGATTTTACCAGTCTACTTAAAAATGAGGCATTGGTAAAAGTGGCCGAAAGCAAAGCTTCTGAAGTACACAACACCGAAGCACTTTTAACGGACTACATCAAAGTTCAAGTACAAAAAGCCATTGAAGATTACCAATTGGCCATAAAGCAAGATGTCGTCTATGCCGAAGCGATAGACCAAGCTTCTGAAAATTATCGGATTGTAAAAGACAAATACGACAATGGCCTTTCGAACACCAACGATTTATTAGAGGCAGATGTGGACCAACTTACGGCCAAAATCAACAAAGCCTTAAGCAAAGCCAATATCATTCAAAAATATTACGAATTACTATCCGTTACCGGACAACTAAGCCAAACCTTCAATCCATCAAATTATAAGTAACCTTACCATGGAACAGAAAAAAACAAATATAAAATTCCTCATTATTACCGTTTCATTGCTAGTACTTGGCAGTATTTATGGCATTTACAAATACAATCATTCACAATCCCACGAAGAAACCGATGATGCACAAATTGAAAAAAACATGTCCCCTATCATCCCACGTGTGGCGGGTTATATCAGTAAAGTACATGTAGAAGACAATGATTTTGTCAAAAAAGGAGATACCTTATTTACTATTGATAAAAAAGATTTTTTAGTAAAAATTGAAGAAGCCAAAGCCGCTTTAATCGGTGCTGAAGGGGGTTTTGAGGTAGCCAAAGCAGACATCGGCAGTGCCTTAGCCAGTATCTCTGTTTCTGAAGCCAATGTACTTTCGGCAGGTGGCAATATCGAATCAGCAAAAATTAGATTGGGGCGTGCCACTAGTGATTTTGCCCGTTATGAAAATCTTTATAAAAATCACACCATAACTAAACAGCAATACGAACAAGCCTTGGCTACCAAACAAGAAGCAGAAAGCCAATTGCGCATTTTACAACAACAACAACGTGCGAGTTCGTTTCAAAAATCAGTAATTGAGGCCAAATCAAGAGTTTCTAACAAACAAACCGAAGTCGCTGCTGCCAATATCAAAAGAGCACAAGCGGTTTTGGATGCCGCAAAAATTAACCTAAGTTATACCGTTGTTACTGCAGCTATTGACGGGCAGGTTTCGAAAATAGACATTCAACCGGGACAATTGGTACAAGCGGGTCAATCCTTATTTTACATTATCAACAACGATCAAGCTTGGGTTGTAGCAAATTTCAAAGAAACGCAATTGAACAAAATGGTGATAGGTCAAAAAGTCTCTATGAAAGTAGACGCCTATCCTGACTATGAATTTGTAGGGTCGATAACTTCTTTTTCTCCAGCCACAGGATCTACTTTTTCCTTATTACCACCTGATAATGCCACTGGTAATTTTGTAAAAACCATCCAACGTTTGCCTGTAAAAATTAGTTTAGACAAAAGCAATGATGCCAATAAAATAAAACTGTTGCGCCCTGGTATGAATGTCGAAGTGGATGTGCATTTGAAATAAATAGCTGTTAGTGATTAGTAATTAGCTGTTAGCAGGCTGACTATTAAGGACTCTTCGCCACGCACTATCCACTAAGGACTATTCACTAATTACTAAGGACTAAGAACTATTCACTAGGGACTAATCACTAAAAAAAATGGTACAATCAGAAGCTGACGATTTAATAGAATATGGTTTTAGAAGAGTAATTATTACGATTACTTGTGTCCTTTGCGCTATGCTTGAAGTGGTAGATACCACGATTGTCAACGTAGCACTCAACAATATGCGAGGCAGTTTGGGAGCAACGCTTACAGATGTAGCTTGGGTAATTACAGCCTATGCTATTGCCAACGTAATTATCATACCGATGACGAGTTGGTTGTCGCAACAATTTGGTCGACGCAATTATTTTGCGGTATCTATTATCATCTTTACCGTTTCCTCTTTTTTATGTGGGAACGCCACAAATATATGGGAATTGGTGGCTTTTCGTTTCATTCAAGGACTCGGTGGCGGAGCACTACTAGTTACTGCACAAACCATTGTGACCGAAAGTTACCCTTTGGCAAAACGAGGTATGGCACAGGCTATTTACGGGATGGGTGTTATTGTTGGGCCAACCCTAGGTCCGCCATTGGGAGGTTATATTGTAGACCGTTTTTCATGGCCGTATATCTTCTATATCAATATTCCGATTGGGATCATCGCTACATTACTGACGCTTTCGTTTATCAAAAGTCCAAAATATGGCGCAAAATTAAAAGCCAACCAAGTCGATTGGTGGGGCATTGTGTTCCTAACTGCATTTATTGGATCGCTTCAATTTGTGTTGGAACACGGACAACAAGACGATTGGTTCAATAATTCGGTAATCGTGACGTTGAGCATTGTTTCGTTCTTTGGTCTGTTGTTTTTCATTTGGCGAGAACTCACTTACGAACACCCGATTGTAAATCTGCGAGTGCTGAAAGATTCTAATTTACGCATTGGTACCATAATGTGTTTTATCCTTGGTTTTGGATTGTATGGCTCTACGTTCATTATTCCCATTTACACCCAATCCATTTTGGGATGGAGTGCCACAGATGCCGGATTATTACTGATTCCGAGTTCGATTACTACTGGTGTGATGATGCCTTTTATTGGCAAAATGATTCAAAAAGGAGTGCCACAAGCGTATTTAGTTGCTGCGGGATTTTTTATCTTTTTTGTTTTTACGTATTGGATGCATTTGGTGATTACACCTGATTCGGGTGTCGAGCATATGTACTGGCCTTTAATCTTGCGAGGAGTAGGTTTAGGGCTGTTGTTTGTGCCTATCACAACGCTTTCTCTCTCTACCCTTTCCGGCAAACATATCGGCGAAGGAGCGGCCTTTACTGGAATGATGCGTCAATTGGGAGGTTCATTTGGTATTGCCATCATCACCACGTATATTGCTCGAATCAATCAAGAACATCGGGTGAATATGATTGGCTATTTGGATAAAACGTCGTTTGAAGTACAACAAAGAGTACATCAATTGCAGATGGGATTCATGTCGAAAGGATATTCTATCAACGAAGCCCTATCCAAAGCCTATAAATCGCTCGAGTTGATGATTACACAACAAGCAGCTGTCCTCACCTTTTCGGATATCTTTCTGTACTTAGGCTATTTGTTTTTGTTCTGTATTCCTTTCATTCTTTTGATTAAAAAAGGAAAAAACAAAATCAATCCTGCCGATGCAATGCATTAACGAAAAAGCCGATTTCTAGTACTGAAATCGGCTTTTTGGTTTTATAACTCATAGTCTTTAGCTTTTTTATTCGCTTTTAACACGCGTGGAGTGCAGCATATCAAACTTCCAACCTTTGTCGGTTAAAATGGCTGTGGCGCTTTCTAGCCAATGTACTTTTCGAATGATTTTATCGTCAATGGAAATGGTTGCATAGTTGTGATAAGCCACCCAAGCGGTTTTATTAGTGACTTTGACATCAATGATTTCAATTTTGTTTACTCGTTTTTGGATGGGCAAATTGAGCTTGGCTTTATTCAAATAGGTTGCGATGGTATCGTTATTCCAAACTTCGCCGTGTTCCAAAAGCAAGAAATCTTTGGTATAATATTTCTCAATGTTTTTAGCTTCTAGTTTTGACCAAATTTCGTCAAACGATTCTTGTACTAAAGTTTGAAACTGTTTTTTGTGGTTTTCTATTGCACCTTGAGCGAATGCTATTGTGGTGAAAAATAGCATTAAAAGTAGGGTGTTATGTTTTTTCATTGTTGTTGAGATTTAAGGATTACGTTTATTTTTGCTGGGTTTAGAACTAAATTTTTTCCAATTTTCGGATTTGCCAAATCTTTCAAATACAAAACCAACTTTCCATTAAGGCAATTGAAGAAATCGCTTGTAGTGTGTGTTGTACGCAGGCAAATTACTCAACTTTTAAATGGTTAAAATTATATTTCACCTTCTCTAACAAGCTATCAATCGTCTTTTTCGGTAATCCAATCTCATGAAGTAATCCGATTACTAAAATTAATTTTATTCTTTCAGACAAAAGCATCAAGTCTTGTTCAGAGATTAAGTGTTTCTCTAAACTAGTTGAATAATGTGTGTAGTAATTTCTTAAATCTTTGATTTGTTTTATAAAGGTAATTTTGTTTGGAATTAATTCACTTAATGTTTCGTTTGAATACTTATCCAAAAGTTCGGTTAATCTTTGATGTAAGTTAAGTTGATTACCAAAATTGAATTGTTCTTTTAACCAAGTATGATATTTCACCGGTGTTAATTTTAATATTTCATTTTTCATTTCTTTATAGTCTTCTTTAGGGATTTTTGTATGATTATAAAGTCTTGAATGTAAAGTTTCAGCGGCTTGAGCAAGGTTTAAGAATGTATTTTCAGAAAATTTAGATTCATTGTAAAATTGTTCGAAGATTAAACCGAAAGCAGGCTTTAATTTGTCATACTTTGTAAACCAGTTTTTTATCACAACAGGGAAGTGACTTTCGATTTTTCGGTAATCAAATAGCATTTCATTTGGATGAATTTCCTTTCGATTTTTTCTTTTCGAAGTAGTTTGAAAAAATTCTATAGGTTTACGATACTTACCAGAGTTTCCGTAATCATTCATCAGATTACTATTGTATAATGTTATTGCAGTTGGAAATACACTTTTATAAATTCCCATAATTAAGAAGTTTTGAAAACGAGCTAATAGTTTTCTTATATCATCTAAAGCTATGTCTTCTGTTGAGTTTATTTCTATTTCAACATTCTGAGTTATTGATTCTGATTTCGGTGAATAATAAGATGGAGAAGTACTTGAAAATATGAATTTTCCTTTAAAATTATCATGTAATTCAAATTCTATATTTTCAGGAAGTTCATAGTCTAAATATATCGATTTTTCGGTGAGCTTGTTTAAGCTTTCAGAATGTTTAAATCCTGTTATATTTAACCATTCATCAAAGTTTTGTATTGAGCTTTTAATTGAATTAAATTTTAATGATTCTTCGGTTTCAAAATGATGTCCTTTTAAAATGAAGTTTGCATAATATTTTTCTATAGCTGGTCCTTGTTCATTTCCTTTTCGATAAGTTTGTCCTCGTCTTGAGAAATTGAAACAATTAAAGAGAGTAATATATTCGCTGTTAACTGATAAGCCTAGAATGATAAATGTCTCTGGATTACTCTGTAGAAAGAAATCTTGATTATTTAAACTTCCTATAAGTTCTAGAATTGCACCATCAACAGGATCAAATCGTAAAGTTCCAGGAATTCTCTTCTCTTTATTTTCTGGTAAAAACCAAAGTCCTTGTATTTCAAAGTTTATTATCATTAACCGATGTTTATTGCTTGCGCACAACTTGAACATAGTCGCTACTCTAAACGACTATCCCTCCTATTTTGATAGCAAATCCGCTATTGTGTCGCGTTTCTATTGTCTCAAATGTATTCCTTTTTAATTAAATATATAAAATTTTATTTACATTTTTTTCTTTACGATTCACGATTTTGATTCCTTGAACTCCTGTGATTGCCAGCGTGAGGGATAGGAATAAACTACCGAAGTAGTATGGATAGCCCGACCGCAGCCAGACAAAGGGGCGAATAACACGTTTGCTATTCGCCCCTTTGGGTGGATGGGGTCACGCCCAAATAATTTTAAAAAATAGGTTATCGGGTAAAAACGAGTTGGTTGCCTTTGGATAAATTGGCATCAAAGGCATAGCCGTCGTAATTGAAGCCTTTTAGGTCGTCGATGGTTTCGGCTTGGGTGTCGATGATGTAGCGCACCATCATTCCGCGGGCTTTTTTGGCAAAAAAACTAATCATTTTTAGTTTTCCGTCTTTGTAATCTTTGAACTCGGGCGTGATTACGGGTACTTTGAGCGCCTTAGCATCTACGGCAGAGAAATATTCGTTGCTCGCCAAATTCACAAACAGTTCGTCTTTTTTGAGTTCCTTGTTCAACGCTTGGGTTAAGGTGGTTTTCCAGAATTGGTATAAGTTTTGGCTCTCGCCTACAGGCATTTTGGTTCCCATTTCTAAGCGGTACGGCTGAATCAAATCTAAGGGTTTGAGCAAGCCATACAAACCCGAAAGGATGCGCAAGCGGTCTTGCAACAGTGGCAATTGGGCTTCGGAAAGCGTGTAAGCGTCTAAACCAGTGTAGACATCGCCATCGAAAGCGTACACCGCAGGGCGAGCATTGCTGGGTTTGAATGGGGTTTTCCAATCTTTGTTGCGCTGCCAATTCAAGTCGGCCAATTTATCCGAAATCGACATCAGGCTAGCTAATTCTTTGGGCGTTTTGAGTTTCAATTCGGCGTGCACGATTTTGGATTGCTTTAAAAAAGAAGGCTGCGTAAAAGTTTCAACGGGTAATTCTTTCTCGAAATTTAAGGACTTGGCTGGCGATATAACAATTTTCATATATGTAAAAGATATTTGTTAGCGGTCATATATGGTATCGTCTTGTACTTATCGGTGTTTGTTTGCAACAAACCTTTTATAAATGGCGATTTCATAACTGACTTTTCTTTGTTTTCAAAAATACAATTTGAATTTTAGTTTTTTGACGATTGAAATCGTTTTCTTTAATAGTTGCATAATCACTTGTAATTCAAAGTGTAAAATTTGTACTTTTGGCGCTTCATTTAATTAATTTATGGATTATTTCCTAATTTGTATTGTTGCTTTGTTGGGTTCGGGCCTTACCTTATTTTCAGGTTTTGGTTTAGGGACTATTTTGTTCCCTTTTTTCGGATTTTTTTTTCCCATAGAAATTGCGATTTTTTTGACGGCCATTGTGCATTGTTTGAATAATTTTTTCAAACTTATTCTTTTAGGCAAAAATGCCAACACACAAGTGTTGTTGTATTTTGGTGTGCCGGCTTTTATATTTGCTGCACTTGGGGCTTATGCCCTTTCGATTATAAATGACATGGAAGCGCTGGGAAGTTATACGTTTGTGGGCGAAACCTTTTATATTCTTCCGATCAAAGTAGGAATTGGAATAATTCTTTTGTTTTTTGCTTTTGTTGATGTGGTGCCCTCGTGGTCCAAGCTTACTTTTGATAAAAAATACATGCCCTTGGGTGGAATGCTGAGTGGCTTTTTTGGAGGATTATCTGGCATGCAAGGGGCTATGCGCTCCGCTTTTTTGATCAGAGCTGGTTTATCAAAAGAATCGTTTATTGGAACAGGTGTTGTGATTGCTACCGTGATCGACCTTTCGAGAATGGGGGTATATATTGAAAATTTACCCGAAGAAGCAATGGATATTGACTTTACTCTCATCATGTGCGCCACACTTTCGGCTTTTATTGGGGCTTTTTGGGGTAATCGATTGCTAGGAAAAGTGACCTTAAAAACCATTCAGATGTTGGTAGCCCTTTTCTTGATACTTTTTGCTATTCTATTGATTTTGGGTATTTTATAATTGCGTATACAAAAATTGTTTTTTTTTCCTATTTTTGCACCCCAAATCTACTAAACCATAAAAAGTATGAAAAAGATTTCGCTCTTTTTAGTGCTACTAAGTACCGTATTTGGAACCGCACAAACTGTTGACTCCTTTTTTGATAACATCCGAAATAACGAAGCCCAACTCACGGCTTTCTTTTCTCAAATGCCCAAAGGAGGCGATTTGCACCACCACTACTCTGGCTCTGTCTATGCCGAACCGCTTATAGCCTACGCTATTAAAAACAATTTTTACCTCAATTTAGAAACCTTAGAAGTACAGCCCGAAAAAGGAAAAGACGGGATTTGGGAAAATTTTGAAATGATTCAGAAAAATGGAGCATTACCTTTATACCAACAAAAAATCATCGAAAAATGGTCTATCAAAGACTTTAACGGCATAAGTTACCCTTCTGATAAACAGTTTTTTGAATCCTTCGGGAAATTTCAAGCCACCATCAAAGGCACATTTGAACAAGGACTTTTGGAACTGAAAAATCGCGCCATCAAAGAACAAGTAAGTTATATCGAAACGCAATTATCAACGATTCCGTGTGATATGAATACCGAGGATTTGACACCTTATAACGAAGAACTTCGAAGCTTGGTAGCCAAAAAAGACGAAAAAGCGGTTTTCAAAGCATTGGACCAACTGTTTGCTACTTTCTCCAAAAGAGAGGCTGCAAAATACGCTTCTAATTTCAACACCAATTTTGTTGCCAAAATGCATAACGACCTCAAGATTGATGATGCGCAATTCACAATGCGTTATCAAAATTTTGTGTTGCGCTTTATGGAACCGGTAGACTTGTTTAAGAACTTAGTAATCGCTTTTATCTCAGCTGATAACAGTCCGCTGATTGATGGCGTGAATATCGTTTCTCCAGAAGATGGCGCTACAGCAATGAAAGATTATGAATTGCATATGTTGTTCTATAAATACTGCCACAGCAAATTCCCAAAAGTAAAATACAGCATGCACGCGGGTGAACTGACCCTAGGATTGGTGCAACCCGAAGAACTAACGTGGCACATCAACGCAGCCGTATATACCGCAGGCGCGAACAGAATTGGGCACGGCGTAGATTTGGCTTACGAAAAAAACAACTACGAGCTATTGCGTTATATGGCGAAAAACGAAATCGCTATCGAAATCAATTTAACTAGTAACGAGTTTATACTTAAAGTAAAAGAGAATCGCCATCCGTTTAGTTTGTACAAAGAATTTGGTGTTCCCATCGTAATTAGTACGGACGATGCTGGTATTTTAAGAACCAATCTCACAGAGCAATATGTGCTTTTGGCCAAAAGATACCCACAAGTAAGCTACAAAGACATCAAGGAATATGTATACAACAGTATCCGTTTTAGTTTTATCGAAGAGTCTAAAGTAAAAGATCAACTATTAGAAGATTTGGATTACCGATTTAAAAAATTCGAAGCACAATTTAAGTTACAATGATTTTCTGATCTTAAATGAGTAGCTATGCCACAATAAGACTTGTGATGTAGCCCTTAATTCTGCAAGCCGTTTCTGAAAAGAAGCGGCTTTTTTTATTCCCAAAAAAAAGCATCCAAAAAATATAACCTTCAATTCCTATCAAAAAAACACAACAAGCTTGATAATAGATTGCACTAAAATCAATTGCATCCCGCTTTTGCAGGATGACATAATGATAAAGAGGTAAAGGCTTTAGCCAAAACTAGGGTACTATTTTGGCTAAAGCCCAACACGAAACTCATCATAAAGAATGGGCTAAAGCCCATCCCTATTGAATATTACAGCATTCCACTCTTTGCGCGGCTGCGCCTTCAATGTCATTAAGTTAAGAGGATAAAGAAAAAAAATAGCACGCAGATTCAATAGATTTTAACTGATTTTTCTGCGTAAATCTGCGAAATCTGCGTGAAAACAAAAAGAGTAATTCCTTAACTTAAAGACATTGTCTGCACCTTTTCGAGACCAACTCCACTTTTTTATTCCCAAAAAAACATCCCCAAAAAACATCCCCAAAAAAAACCTCCATTAAATTCCTATCAAAAAAACACAACAAGGCTTGTTAATAGATTGTACTAAAATCAATTGCATCCCGCTTTAGCGGGATGACATAATGATAAAAGATATAAAGGCTTTAGCCGAAACTAACATACTATTTTGGCTAAAGCCTACTACTAAACTCATAATAAAGAATGGGCTAAAGCCCATCCCTATTGAATATTTAAGCATTCCACTCTTTGCGCCTCTGCGCATTTGCGAGACCAATTTCATATTTTTATTCCCCAAAAAGCCTTCAAAAAAACCAAAACTCCATTAATTCCAATCAAACAAACACATCAAGAAATATTAATGAATTGCACAAAATCAATTGCATCCCGATTTAGCGGGATGACATAATGATAAAGATGTAAAGGCTTTAGCCGAAACTAGGGTACTATTTTCGCTAAAGCCTAACACGAAACTCATTGTAAAGAATGAGCTAAAGCCCATCCCTATTGAATTTTTCAAAATTCCACTCTTTGCACCTCTGCGCCTTCAATGTCATTAAGTTAAGAGGAAAAAGAAAAAAATAGCACGCAGATTCAACAGATTTTAACTAATTTTTCTGCGAAAATCTGCGAAATCTGCGTGAAAACAAAAAGAGTAATTCCTTAACTTAAAGACATTGTCAGCGCCTTTGCGAGACCAATTCCAAACCAAGACACCGAGACACAAACTATCTTTTCAAAACTTTACCTCTAACCTGTACTCAGCTATCAAATTGTCATAAAAAACAATTACCACAAAAAATCATAAATACTACAAATTAAGTCGATTCCGTTTCAAATTATCATCAAATTCACGGCTACTTTCTCGCTTAAATTTTATAGTTTTATAAAGACAAAAAACAAAGCTTTTTTACTTCTCTAAAAATCTTCGTATGAAAATAGCCCTTTACAGTAATGAATTTCCTCCGCACATTTATGGTGGTGCGGGAGTACATATCGATTTTTTAAGCCAAGAACTGGCCAAACTCGCCCAACTAGAAGTCCGCTGTTTTGGGGCACAATCCGAAACTACCGAAAATATGCACGTGCAAGGCATCACCTCCAGCTTGACCAAAATGGAAGACCCAAGCAATGCACACATCAAAATGTTTCATAACCTGAGTAAAAATGTCGAGATGGCACAAGCCACGCCCGAGGCCGACATTGTACACTGCCACACTTGGTACACCCATTTGGCAGGCGTATTTACCCGCGAACTGCTGCAAGTACCGCTCATTTTGACCACGCACAGTCTCGAAACCCACCGCCCTTGGAAGGTCGAGCAACTCGGCAACGGTTATTTCCTGTCGCGCTGGTTAGAGCAACACGCCTATGCCTCTGCCGATGGTGTGATTGCCGTAAGCGAACAAATGAAAACCGATGTCATCGAAGCCTATGGCGTAGCACCCGAAAAAGTTAAGGTGATTCACAACGGCATCGACCCTGATTTTTACCAACCCACTTTTGATGACGCCTTGTTGACCGAATTGGGCATCGACCCCAACATACCGTTTGTGCTGTTTGTGGGCCGCATCACGCGCCAAAAAGGCATCTCGCAACTCATCGCTGCGGCACAACATTTCAATGCCAATTGCCAAATCGTGTTGTGTGCAGGCGCACCCGACACACCCGAAATCGCCGCCGAAACCGAACAACTCATCGCCGAGCTAAAAGCCACCCGCGAAGGCGTCATCCTCATCTCCGAAATGCTTCCAAGAGATAAAGTAAAAGTACTCTACAGCCACGCCCGCGTTTTCGCCTGCCCCTCGCTATACGAACCCTTTGGCATCATCAATCTCGAGGCGATGTCCTGCGAAACACCCGTAGTAGGAAGCGCCGTAGGAGGCATACCCGAAATCATAGTCGAAGGACAAACCGGATTTTTGGTACCCCTCGCCCCCGTTTCCCGAACCGATTTTAACCCCGCCAATCCTCAAGCCTTCCAACAAGATTTTGCCACCAAAGTCAATCTCTTGCTCGACAACGAAGCCTTGGCCAACCAAATGGGAAAAGCCGGTCGCCAACGCGTACTCAACCAATTCAGTTGGGCTTCTATCGCCAAAACCACCTTGGCCTATTACCAAGAAGTCATTGACCGTTTCGAAAAAGAAAAAGCATAATTAGGGCGTGACCCCAGTACCACAAAGGGGCGAATAGCAAACGTGTTATTCGCCCCTTTGCGTTCCTGCGGTCGGGCTATACACGCTACTTTGGTAGCCAGCTTCTATCCCTCACGCGAAATGTCATTAAGTTAAGCGTTCTTTTTGTCATTCTGAGGAACGAAGAATCACATAATGTGAACAGCAAGTGTGATTCCTCCTTTGTCGGAATGACAAAATCAAGAGTCTTTATCCTTAACTTAATGACATTGCCCTCACGCGGGCAATCACGGGAGTTTAAGGTAACCAAACACCATAGAATATTTCAGAATTTTTTTATCTTTTTTGCAAGAAAAAGAATATATTTGAGAAATAAAAAAGTTTGAATACAGTTGGAACTATCTCTATAATTTTGGTGTTATAGGTATGATAAAAACTAAACTAATATGCTAGTCAGCGGACAGCAATGACAAAATCACTAAAAAAGACACAATAAAAATAATTTTATAAAAGAACAAAAATACAAATTAATGAAAGCAGACATTGAAAAATTATTAAATGAAATTGCTAATGATAGACACGGTTTATCAGATTTAGTTTTACACTATGGCAACCCCGCAGAAATTGAAATGGAAGATTGGTGGGACGCTCCAATCGAAGTGTTGCAAAATAATCTTCGCCAAAACGTTAAACCAGAAGACAAAAAAGGGTTAATTCTTTTAGCAATGGGAGTTGGTGCCATAAAAAACGATGAAAGCAAAGTATCAGAATATTAATTTATTCTATTAAACTAAAACAAAATGAAATATATAAAAAATATTTTTCTGACATTATTTCTTTCAATTTTTCTATACTCTTGTGCGACGACAATGACTCCTTTGGAAGTAAACCAAACACTTCCAATGCTTACAAAATCTAAATATTTAACGGCAGAGGAAACACAAAATCCAAATTGTAAGAGTTTAACACGTGGAAAAAACTATGTTGCACCTCAAGGATTGACGGTAAAAGATGATTTACGAAATGCCGCCGCAGGAATTGACGAATGGGTTACAATCGACGGTGGAAATGCATACAAACTTATAAATTTTAGGTGGATTACAATTTCGACAGATAAATATGGTTCACCAACTTCAACTCAACTTGTAATTGATTTTGACATTTACATTTGCAAATAAGAAAAATAGCAACAGAAAACGGTAGATAATTTGCCTTTCCGCTAACATACGCTACAAGCAATTTGGGTATTAGGCTTAATTTGAAATTGGTTTTGTATTTGGGTCCCGTAGCTTCGGGATGGCAAATCCGAAAATAAGACTTAATTTAGTCCTAGACCGACTGTAATACTGGGACGTTGACAGATATTATAACTGCTCGCCAAAAGGACAAACGTTGACAGACATTTAAAAAAATAGTATTAAATAGAAAATAATTAAAATTCTAAAATAAAAACTAAAAATGAAAAACCTTACAAAAAAAATTACAACATTATTTGCTTTATCAATTTTTACAATTTCAACAGCACAAAATTATAAAGGTGAAATTGTTGATTTAGAAAATAAAACTTCAACAGTTGAAATTGTTTTCAATGCATCATCATTTAACGTAAACAGATTGATAAATTTACAGGAAAAAATAACTGTTGTTCAAAATGGGACACAAGTAACTTATTCTCCAAAAAATCTGAAAGGATTTACAATTGAACTTGAAAAAGAGACTGTAAAATTTGAAAGCGTTGATGAATCAATTTTCGCACAAACTTTATATTCCAACAGAATAAAACTTTACAAAATTCTTAGACAAATTTCTCGTGGTCATATTGTTAGGATATATGGAATCAAAAAGCCTAATATTACCAAAATAGCAGAAATGCCAGCAATGGGTTTAAGTAGATTAATTACAAAAAAGGAAATGTTACCTGCAATTGAAGACTGTAAAATTTCTTATACAAAAATTGAAAACGACGAAATTAAAATTAAAGATGAACTAATCCTTGTTGATTTTATTAAGGATTATGAAAAAAATTGCTTTTAAAAAACAGCCAATCTGCCGAAAGCTGTTTGGTTCCTGACCTTCGAATCATACAAACCAGCTCCCCGAAGTGTTCCCAGATAAGCTGCGCGAATGTCTCCGACTTCGCGCCATTTTTAATCAGGTTGTCCTCTGCTACAATACCAGAATGTCGGGCAACTTTACCGCAAAAACATCTTAAACATTGATTTATGAAGAAAATACTATTTCTTGTATTATGTTTCGCATCACTTAGTTCTTGTAACTTACCGTCGTACGTTCTCTATAATCCAGGACAAACAACAGGTGTTGATTTTACCAGCGGAAAATGGCTTCTTAATGAGATAGATGCGCCAGCAAATTGCACAAAACACCTTAAAGAAACTTCAATACGTGACTTTAAGATTCTTCTTGGTGACAGATTAAATTATGTGAGCGATGTCTCTGGTTTGCTTTTGACACAGAAAAAAATTCCGTTGCAACCAAGTAAGCAAATCATTACTGAAATTAGAAAAGGCACTAATTATGATTTTTTCATAAACATCAAAGCCATCGAGACAAGAAATGATTTTGGTTCAATCGATTGGACTCCACGCAAAATGAGCAAAGAAGGAATAAACAGTAATGAAGTAACAATCGAAATCTACGATTTAAAAAATTCCCAAATTATTTACACTCAAAAAGTGATAGCTTCTGTAGGAAGACAAAACGATAACAATGATGTTCATATTTCTAAAACTTCAAGAAGTTTAATAATTGGAGCATATAATAAGCTAAAAAAAGACATTGAAAACAAGTCTATAAAGTAGTAAAATCAACCAACAGCTATTACAACGTTAGCCCTCAGTTTGGCAGAACGAAAACGAAAACCAATAATTTAAAAATTGAATTAAACATTTATGAAACAAACAATTCTGACTGTAGCCTTAATCGGCTTAACCCTAACAGTAAAATCTCAAAATGCAAGTGTTGAAAAATCTTTATTTGGTATTCAAACAGGTTTGCTTGGAATTTGGGCACATAACGAAGCGAAACTAACTAATCAAATTGCATTACGAAGTGAAATTGGATTTGATAGTGGAATTTGGGGCGGAGATTTTTACGATAAAACGGGATTTTTAATGACTCCAGTTATAACTGCTGAACCCAAATGGTATTATAATCTCAATAAAAGAGTAAGCAAATCGAAAAGAATTGACGGGAATAGTGGAAATTTTATTTCACTTAAAACAAGTTATCATCCAGATTGGTTTGTAATTTCCAATTATGAAAATATAACTATTATTAGTGATATTTCAATTGTACCAACTTGGGGAATAAGAAGAAACATTGGAAAACATTTCAACTATGAAACGGGAATTGGACTTGGTTACCGATACATTTTTGCTAAGCAAGCTGGCTATTTAGAAAACGAAAGCGAAACGACTGTTAATTTACATTTGAGAATTGGCTATAGATTTTAAAAAAATATAAGACTAGCAAAATCAGCCGTTCGAAGCATACAAATCGTTAAAATATGCTGCGCGAACCCGCTATAGTACCAGAATGTTGTCAGTAAGACCACAAAAAAACCTTAACAACATAAAAATGAAGAAACTCGGAACAAGTTTAATAATTACAGTTATTCTTTTAATATCAAATTACAGTGAAGCTCAAATTATTAAGTACACAGATTATGAGGTTGCAAAAAGTGAAGCTCTAAAGCAAAATAAAGATATTTTGATTGTTCTTACGGGTTCTGAATGGTGTAAACCTTGTATAAAAATGAAAAAAAATGTCTTTCAAAATACAGAGTTTATAAAACTTGCAGAAGACAGGTTAATAATTCTTGAGATAAATTTAGATAGACACATAAATATGAGTTCAAAAGTCTATAAAGATTATGATTTTTTCAAAAATAAATATCAGACAAATGCATTGCCTAGTCTTATTTTAATAGATAAAAATGAGGTTACTAAATCAGTAATTAGTAAAGGATTGACATCTTTTGAAAAAACATATAATAGACTTCGTGAACTAACAACTAAACAGTAAAAATTTAAGTACTATTTCACCGTTCCTCGAAACATACAAACCGTTAAAGTGTGAGGCGAAAACGTCTATGTTGAAATAAAAAACATTCTAAGTATTTTTCAAACCAAATGAATTATTAATCAAACATAAACTTATGAAAAAACTAATTTTACTATTTGGAATAGTAATCGGAGTAACTAATAGTTCCTGCTCAAAAGATGATGATAAAACTCCTTGTTCTGAATTAAATATTCAAAGCCAAAGTGACCTGACTTGTGAAGAAATTGCTAAAGAATTTGATTGTAGTTGTGATTAAATAAAAAAGGAATAAAATTAAAATCAATAGCAATTTCATTATTATTTTTTTTGCGATAAAACCTAATCTTCAAAGAAAAAAATCTACAGAAGATAAAGTACGTTAACTGCAAATTTAAACTCGCTCCTCGAAGATTAAAAACTATTAAAGTATGCTGCGCGAACGTCTCCGACTTCGCGCCATTTTTAATTAGGTTGTTCACCGTAAATATGATAAAAGTCTCACGACCTTTTAGCATAATGAGCCTTTAAAAACCAAAAAAAACACCAAAAATGACCTTTGCGCTTTTTTGGTGTTTTTTTTCGTTAAGTAGCAACTTAAGACTTTCTAAACAAAGTGAGCGAATTTGTAATATAATTACGAAAAAATCGATAGCCTTTTAGTATGTTTATGTCTTTGAAAGCAAAGTATAAAATCCGCAGAGGAGGACAATTTGAGCAATGATAAGCCATTTTACAAAAACCATTTTCAATGAAAAAAATTAGATTTACGGTACTATTTATTTTAATCACTATAAATTTTCACGCTCAAAAAATTTCAGGTAAAATTTTGGATGAAAATAACAATCCCATTTCTGAAGCAAGGATTGGAATTGAAAACAGAGCAATTGGCGGTGTAACAGATAGTAATGGAAATTATACTATTAACGTAACAAACATTGACAAAACCGAAACCTTTAAAGTAATCGTAAATGAATATGAACCCTTTAAAATTTCCGTTGGTGACCTACTCCAATCTCAAAACTACACGATTAAGCTAAAGAAAAAAATGATTACTCTTGAAACAGTAATCATCAACCCCAAAAAATATGTCAGTAAAAATTTTGGCACTTCTAATACCAAACAAGCCTATTTTGGGGTTAATTCCAATGAACCCTATGATGTTTTTATCGAACATGCCATAAAAATTAAAAACAAAAAGAAATTAAAAATCAAGAACATAAACATTAATCTTGCTGATTTCAAATTCGAAAAAACGGCTACCTTTATTTTCGACATACAAAATGAAAAAAATGGTTTCCCAGATGATACCCAATCTTTAGTTACTGAAACTTTAAAATTGACAGTAACCGAAAGTGACATAAAAAACAAAAAATTGTCGATAGATGTTTCTAATCAAAACATTTGGACAAATAAAGATTTCTTTGTTTTAGTCAGAATAGCGGATGATTTTAAAGGAAAGCTTTCTTTTGCTGGAAATGTTTTTGCCTTTTCAAAAGATACTTATTACAGAAATTATTTTGGAGCATGGAAAAAATATTCAGGTGGTGAACCCTCAATAAATGTTGATGTAATGATTGAGAAATAAAAACGATTTTTCGCAATTTTAGACAAACGATAATGAACAGACGAAAATTTTTAAACAGGTCCTTCTGGGGACTAACTGGATTAGGACTTTTTAGTGGCTTGTACGCTTGGCAAATAGAACCTCATTGGTTAGAATTTGTGAAAGTCAAAATGCCGATCAAAAACCTACCCAAAGACTTGGTCGGAAAGACATTAATGCAAATCAGTGACATCCATATTGGAAATCGTTTCGACCATAATTTTGTTATCGACTCCTTCAAAAAAGCAAAAGCATACAATCCAGATTTTGTGGTTTATACAGGAGACTATGTAAGTACTTACAAAGACAAAGTCCTTTGGGACAAACTAGAGGAAACATTACAAAATCTAGTAAAAGGAAAAATAGCAACACTTGGAATTTTGGGTAATCACGATTACGGGCGAAATTGGTCACAAAGCGAAGTGGCAGACCAAATTTCGGAACTACTTACCAAAAATGGCGTTCAAATGTTAAGAAACGAAAGTACAGAAATAAACGGCGTACATTTCATAGGTTTCGACGACTTTTGGGGACTTAATTTTGATCCTGCAAAAGCAATGCATGGTTTTGATTCTTCAAAAGCAAGTCTAGTGTTGTGCCATAACCCAGACGTTTGCGACTTGGACATTTGGGGCAACTACAACAGTTGGATTTTATCGGGACATACCCATGGAGGCCAAGTAAAACCTCCATTTCTTCCGCCACCCATGTTACCAGTAAATAATAAAAAATATTCTGCAGGACAATTTGCATTAAGTAATAATCGAACGTTATACATAAATAGAGCATTAGGTCATTTATGGCAGGTACGATTTAATGTAAGACCCGAAATAACAATTTTTGAACTGCAAAATGGATAGAAAATAAATATCAAAACTAAGATGAAAAAGCCTGTAAAATGAGCTTTCAACAAAACAATTTAATATACATTTTGGCAATTCCACAAAACAAAACCTAATATGTTCTCAAATTCTGACCTTCAAAGAATACAACGCTGCAGTAATAGAACGTTGGTAGAAATTATAAAATAAATAGAGCAATAACCTTTTAAAATAAATTTATGAAAAAATCAGTTTTAATTCTTTTATTTTATTTCTTTTCAAATTATGCTTTTAGTTGTGTTTGTGGTTTCACAACATTAATGGAGAGATTTCAAAAATCTGAATTTGTTGCAAAGGTCAAAATAGTAAAAATCACCACTATTGAAAATGATTTTGATTATCAAGATGCTGAAATTGAAATATTAGAACTCTACAAAGGAGAAACAAGACAAACAATTAAGATATTGTACGCAATTAATAGTTCTTGTGCCTTTAATGTTCCAGAAAACTCAACTTGGTTAGTTTTTGCTGATACCCATGATGGAAAATTAAGTTTCGGTTTTTGCTCAGGCTCAAAACAAATCGACAGGAATTTTGACACAAATGAATATCCAAATGCTCATAAATATCATAATCAATCCATTCAAAGACAATTATCAATTCTTACTATCTTAAAAGAAAAAAGAGTTACTACTTTTAATGAAAATGGCTTGTGGCTTCTTCGCTCAAAAAAATGTGATAGCGATTTTAAAGGTTATGAAGTAAATGATAACACAGCGCTTTATGAGATTACGATTAGTACTAATTTGAAAATAAAAAAAGTCAAAGCTTTAAAAGAATTTGATAATGCTGATTTATCAAAAGCAATTTTAAAATGTTTATCCAATAACTTTATAATTGGCAATGAAAAAATAAAAAAAATTCCCAAAAAAGCAAAAATTTATGTTGCCTACGTATACTACAAAAATGACAATCCAAATGAAAGTTTCATGAGTGAAATTGATTTATAATACAAAAGACATCTTCTAACATACTTCAATAAATTTGATTTTTCGGTTTTTCTAGCTTCTAATAATGGGCCTTATTTATTTCCCAAACATACAAAAGCACGTGACCTTTATCTTTACTTTAGCTTCATGAAAACACTAAAAATATATTGCTATTTAATGCTCACTTTAACCATAATGGGTTGTAAAAATGAATCGCAAAAAACACCTATTGAGAAACCAATCGAGAGCAAAAAAAAGTTGACTCAAATTAATATTCCAAAAAATATTGATGACAATTTCAAAACATTTCTTGATAATTTTAGTAAAGATTCTGTTTTTCAAATTAGTCGTGTAATTTTCCCATTGAAGGTTACGGAATTAGATTATAATAACGAACTTGAATCAATAGTAAAAATTATTCAAAAAAAAGATTACACAAAACTTGACTTTGAATATCCAAAAGATGCCTTAACACGAGAATTTGATAGATACACACAAAACATCAAAACTAAGGGCAATAAAGCGGTTGTTGAAATTAGAGGAGTTGACAATGGAATATATTCTGATTTCTATTTTGAAAAAACAAATGGAAAGTGGCATCTTAAATCTTGGAATGATAGTTCGAACTAAAAAGAACAGCTGATAACAATTGCTAAAAGCTCCTAATCCTCCGAAGCATACAAACTCTTGAAGTATGCTGCTCGAACGTCTCCGACTTCACGCCATTTTTAAACAAGTTGAGATTCATAAATATAATAAAAATCTTACTTTTTTTTCAACATAATTAGCAAGCTAAACCCTCATAAACAAAGTATCAACATCAATCTCCCGTTCTACAAACAATTGTAATGCACACTGCTATTACTCCTTAAAAACAACTCGTGAACTATAGCTTTTACTGAATAAAACATCCTTTCCCGAAAAGACAATAGTCATGTTGATCAAGTTGTAAAATGTTCAAAATCTATAGA
The DNA here is from genome assembly GCF_000611675.1 of Flavobacterium succinicans LMG 10402. GTDB lineage: Bacteria > Bacteroidota > Bacteroidia > Flavobacteriales > Flavobacteriaceae > Flavobacterium > Flavobacterium succinicans. Next base: position 40,466 of record NZ_JATV01000006.1, read on the forward strand.
AAAAATAGTACACATTTAATAATTTGTAAAAAAAACATTATTATATTTACTTCCTTATACAAAACGTTATCTAAGTACTTATATAAATGAGGGTAGAAAATTATATTTCATCAACACACATAACACAAAGTACTGATTTAATGCTTTTTCAAAAATAAATTCATAAAAAAACAACGGCATTAATGCGTTGCATTAGTACTTACAATAAAAATCAAGTCGTAATAATTGTTAATATTTAACTATAAATTAAGAAGGTAAAATGAAGAATAATTTTTTTGCAGCTCTTTTTGTACTGCTCACTCTTTTAGCTTGTGACAAAGACGAATCATCATCATCAAAAGGAGATCTTTATGTAAAAGTTTTTATGAATAATGGCTTTTCAAAATTTCCAGCCAAAGGCGTAAGTGTATTTACAGTGCCTCCAACCAAACAAGTAACTACTGATGAATTTGGAGGAGCCATATTAAAAGATATCGATGTTGCCTCTTACGAAGTATACGCTAATTTGGACGGTTATGGCTCAGGAAAAACCGCTGTACGCGTATCAGCAAACTCTTTGGAAGAAGCAGAAATCCTTATTGAGCAAGGAGTTAAAACAGGTTTTACCCCTGAAATTACACAAATTCTTCCAAGCTTACCAGCCTCATTTAGTTTAAATGAAAAGATTGTATTTTCATTTGACGTGAGAGATAGCGACTCCAAAGCAAGCGATATCACTGTAGTTATCTCAAGTAATCTTGACGGCAAATTATTGGAAACGCGCCCCGATGCTTCCAATAACGTTAAATTTGAAACTACTAAATTAACAAGAGGAAAGCATATCGTTACAGTAACAGCTACAGACAAAGACAAATACTTCACCACAAAAACTATTGAAGTAGCTACAATAGCGCCTAGTAGTATTACACTAGAATCAGCAATTCCAAATTCAGGAAATGTTGAGCTTAAATGGCAAAAATATACATCTACTGATTTTAAGAAATACGAAGTACTAAGATCTCTTAATAAAGATAGCGAAGGAGAAGTGATCGAAACATTTAGTTCCGCTGATATTACTACCTTTTTAGACAAACTTCCTCCTTTTGCCAATGAAGTATTTTATTATGTAAGAGTTTCAAATAATGAAAACTACTCAAGGAATAGCAACAAACTTAATGTGCTTGAACCCGCTGGTAAAATCTACAACTACTCCATTACTGATGCAGTTCATCACCCTTCGGAACCTATAGTGTATATTGTGGATAATGCTGCTCATAAATTAAGAGCTATCAATTACAAAACAAATCAAGAGATTGATAATGTTAGTATAGACGCAACTGTTGGTAAAATTGATATTGGAAACAATGGTTTTGGTTTAGAAATTTATGTCCCAAATGAAAATGGCTTTATTAAAGTGTACAATGCCAATACCCTAAATTTAGTCACTTCCATAAATACCGGTCTAGCCACAAGATGCGTTGTCACAAATGGTCATGGGTATTTGGTAGCATCAGTAAAACCCTCGCCTTGGTGGGAACAACCAATTAGAACGTATTCGAGAAGTACCGGTATAAATATCAGTGGAAATGGGGATTTTGACGGTGATTATATACGATTCATTCCTAATTCTGATAAAATTATTACCATAACAACTAGTATTTCACCCGTAGATATGGAATATTTAGAATTAGACAGTAACGGGAAAATCCTTTCGCATGTTGACGATAAATATCATGGAGACCACCCATTGGATGCAAACATTTTCAGAATTTCTAGTAATGGTGAATTTGTAATAACCGGAAGCGTTGGTGCAGTATATAGCGCATCAAGCTCCATGATTTACAAAGGAATGGTGGACAGAGGAGCCTTATTTTTCTCAGATTTTGCTTTTGGTAATAATGGTAACACTATTTATGCTGGAACTTCAAATCGACCATCGCTACAGATTATAAAGTACCCATCATTGACGCGTGATAATGAAATATTACTAAAAGGATATCCTAAATTTTTGTTTAACTTCAAAGGAGATATTATTTCCTTGAGCAGAACAAGTCAAAACGGCTCAGAGGGTTATGCCTTTGAAATAGTAAACATAAACTAACTTAGCTGAAGTAACTTACATAACATATTGTAACGTTACTCAATCAATACCTGCAGCAGTATCGTCTTGACGTTACTGCTGTTTTTTTTGATTAAAAAAAATTACCTTTGAGCAAGTAAAATTAGTAAGATCTATTACGACAGGCACTTGCCTCAACTTTTCATGTTGCACTATACCCCATCAAAAATGTTAAAAAGCATTCATCATATAGCCATCATTTGTTCTGATTATCAAAAATCAAAACATTTTTATACCGAAATATTAGGTTTGGAAATTATTAAAGAGTGTTACAGAGAGGAAAGACAATCCTACAAACTTGATCTTGCTTTAAGTGGCCTTTATACTATAGAATTATTTTCCTTTCCTACTCCACCACAGCGGGTTTCGCAACCAGAAGCTTGTGGACTCCGTCATCTTGCTTTTGAAGTTTCAAATCTCGAAAAATGTATAGAACATTTAATGAAATATAATGTAATTACAGAACCGATAAGAGTCGATGAATTTACACAAAAGCGCTTTACCTTTTTGGAAGACCCTGACAAGTTGCCCATTGAACTTTATGAAATTTAAAAAACTCCAATAGACACTGCATTAGCTCCTCTTCAAAACAATAACCATTCGCTCTTTCGCCCCTAAACAGCTATCAAAAAGCTGTTAAAACTGCCCTACAACGCAGTAGATTGAGTACTTTAGTTGAAACATTGAGTTATGCCTTTATTCATTGCTATAGTATTTATGATGACACAAACTACCACTCTTTATGATTTCACTACAAAATCAGCTGCAAATGATTGGACTTTGGTCAACGATGGAGTTATGGGTGGCCTTTCCTCTGGTGCATTTGCCATCAATACGTCAGGGCATGGTGTTTTTTCGGGAAAGGTTTCTTTAGAAAACAACGGCGGTTTTACCTCGATCCGACATCGATTTTCGCCTGTAGCTGCGACTTCCAAAAGTCAAATTGTCCTTCGTGTAAAAGGAGACGGTAAAAACTATCAATTTCGGATTAAAGATCAATCTTCCGCTTATTATTCCTATATCACCACCTTTCCAACCACAGGGGAATGGGAAACCATTATTATCAACCTCAACACCTTGTATCCTTCGTTTAGAGGTCGACGCTTAGAGGCTCCTAATTTCAGCAGTGCTTCTTTTGAAGAAATAGTATTTCTGATTGCGAACAAAAAAAGTGAATCGTTCCAATTACTTTTGGATCATATTGTGCTGCAATAAGTCTTCATTTCTTGTTATCGATAGCACGCTAGGACTCATTTCTAGTCTCTTACTCTCTAATTCCATTTTCTGTTTAACAACTTTCCGATTTGACAAAAGTGCCCTATTTTTTTGAAATCAGGGTTAACTCCTACCCAAAACAAGCAGTGTGATATTAGTTACAGACTTTGTTTTTTTTAGCGCCTACTTTTGCTTCATCAAAAAGTAAAAAAGATGAAAAAAATAAAAATAGTTGGACTTCTATTGAGCTTGATCGGTTCCGCTACAGGATGGAGTCAAGATACACTGTTGGTATACAAAAAAGAAATAGCGCTAAAAGCTGCAGATAAAAACCTTCAGCTTAAAATAGCGCGACAAGAATTTCAAGCCGCACAAGCTGATTACAGACAATCGAACGCTTTATTTCTTCCAAGTATCACGGCTTCGCATACGGCGATTTCGACTACTAATCCGCTTATGGCTTTTGGTTCAAAACTGAATCAAGAAATCCTAACCCAAGCCGATTTCAACCCGGCTTTACTCAACAATCCAGCTCGCACACAAAACTTTGCTACCAAAATAGAAATCCTTCAACCCTTAATCAATGTCGATGGTCTTTATGGCAGACAGGCTGCAAAAGCCAAAATGCAAGCCCATCAATTACAAACCGAACGCAGCAAAGAATACCTTGAATTGGAAGTAAACAAGGCCTTTATGCAACTACAATTGGCTTATCAAGCCGTCAACGTTTTGAACAAAGCCAATACTACTGTACAAGCTAATTTACAATTGGTCAACAACTATTTCAAACAAGGCTTACTACAAAAAACTGATTTACTTTCGGTTCAAGTTCGAGTAAATGAAATTAAAAATCAATTGCAATATGCTAAAAGCAACATACAAAACGCCTCTGATTATTTGGCTTTTTTATTAAATGAAGATACTAAAAATGCAGTTTTCAAACCTGTTGAAGCACTCGAAAACAGCATTGTTGTAAGTCCCATAAATTTGAATTTGCCCTTAGACAGAAAAGACATCCAAGCGATGGATCAATCGGTAAAGGCATACGAAAAAATGGCGCAATCCAGTCAAATGAATTTCTTGCCTCGATTGAATGCTTTTGGTAGTTATGAACTATACGACAAGAACTTCTTAGGCATGGGCGCTAGAGGTTATTTGATTGGAGCGCAGTTGTCTTGGACAGTCTTTGATGGCTATAAAGCGATTGGCAAAATGGAAAAAGCCAAAGCTGATCTTCAAAAATCAACGATAGAAAACCAACAATACAAAGCACAAAGTCAATTGGAATTAAACAAAACCAATCGCCAATTATTAGATGCTGAAAACAAAGTCAATTTATCCAAACTAGCATTTGAACAATCCGAAGAAGCCTATCGCATTCGCAACAACAGATTTAAGCAAGGTTTGGAAAAAACCACTGATTTATTACAAGCCGAAACGCAAATGGCACAAAAAGAACTGGAACATTTACAAGCAGTGTTTGAGTATAATTTCACCAAAGAATATCTGCAGTTTTTAACAAAGTAGCAATTAGTAAGTCTCACGTTTTACGAATAAAAAAGATAATCATCAATATAAAAAAAAATGAAAATAAGTAATAAAATAATAGCCCTCCTTTCCCTTTCCGCAGTTGTATTGACTTCGTGTGGAGGCGACAAAAAAGAATCTTTGAACAAAGAAACACCAATTGCTGTAAAAGTAAGTGGTATTGCAGAAAACAGTACTAGTGGATTCGTTACGGCGAGTGGTAAAATCGAAGCTGAAAATTCGGCCAATTTAAGTACCCGAATGATGGGCTTTGTTATTAAACTGCATGTACAAGTGGGACAAAAAGTAACTAGCGGACAATTAATCGTTAGCATTAATAATACCGACTTACAAGCTAAAAAAGCGCAAGTAGACGCTAGTATTCTACAAGCTACTGCAGCTTATAACAATGCTAAAAAAGATTACGAGCGTTTTACCAACTTGTTCAAACAACAAAGTGCTTCCCAAAAAGAATTGGATGACATGACTGCTCGTTACGAAATGGCAAAAGCTAGCTTGCAAGGCGCCAAACAAATGCGAAACGAAGTAGTAGCCCAATTCTCCTACACTAACATAACTGCTCCTTTTAGTGGAGTAGTCACCAACACCTTTGTAAAAGAAGGCGATATGGCAAATCCTGGAATGCCATTGGTTAGTATTGAAGGAGCTTCTAAGCTACAAGTAACGGCTATGGTTAGCGAAAATGATATTACCGCAATACGCAATGGAATGCTTGTTGACATTTTAGTAAAATCGAATGCTACGAGCCTTAAAGGAAAAGTAATCGAAGTGAGTGCCTCGACCAAAAATACAGGTGGACAGTATTTGGTAAAAATCAATTTAGAACCAACGAAAGCGAAAGTGTTATCTGGAATGTTTGTAAATGTTCAGTTTCCTACTGAAAATAAAACACCTTCGGCAACAAATGAACGAATGCTTGTACCAGAAAGTGCTTTGGTGCATCAAGGTCAACTCACTGGAATTTACACTGTGGGCAATGGAAATGTTGCGATTTTGAGATGGTTGCGCGTTGGTAAAAAATTAGGCAATCAAGTAGAGGTTTTATCTGGACTTTCGGCCAAAGAACACTATATCGTTTCGGCAGAAGGAAAATTGTACAACGGAGCTTTGGTAAGTATTCAGTAGTTCAGTAATCAGTTTTTAGTGTTCAGTTAAACAACTTTTAAACTTTAAACAATTTCAAACTTTAAACAAGATAAAAATGCAAGAAGGTATTTCAGGCAAAATTGCCCAAGCATTTATGAACTCCAAATTAACGATTTTGTTAATGATTGGGTTGATGATTATTGGGGTATACAGTTCGTTTCTAATTCCAAGGGAAGAAGAACCGCAAATCAATGTTCCGATGGCAGATATTTTGGTCGGCTATCCTGGAGCGAGTCCAAAAGAAGTGGAAAGCCGTGTCGCGAAACCACTAGAGAAAATTATCTCTAATATTAAGGGTGTAGAACACGTACATACGATGGCTATGAATGGTCAGGCGATGCTGATTGTACAATTTTATGTAGGGCAAGATGTAGAGCGCTCTTATGTAAAACTGTATGACGAATTGGCCAAACACGAAAACATGTTTCCGCAAGGTGTCTACAAACCTATGGTTAAAACCCGTTCTATAGATGATGTTCCTATGCTTGGAATAACCCTTTGGAGCGAGAAACAAGATGATTACCAACTGCGCCAGATTGCAGAAGAAGTAACTTCTGAAATTGAAAAAGTAAAAGATGTAGCCATTACCAAAGAAATTGGCGGCAATAATCGAGAACTTAAAGTTATTCTCGACAAAGATAGAATGTCCGAAAATGGTGTCGATGCTTTAGGAATCATGCAAATGATTCAGGCCAATAACGGCAGTTCGCAATCGGGGAGTTTTGTTGAGAACGATGAAGAATTTTTGGTTACAACAGGACAATTTTTATCGAATGCCGAAGATGTAGAAAACTTAGTGGTTGGTATCAACAAAAATATGCCGGTATACTTAAAACAAGTAGCTACAATCACAGATGGTGCTTCAACTCCAAAAAGCTATGTTTCTTTTGGTTATGGCAAAGCCAATGAACAATTCAAAACGGCAAAATCAGAATATCCTGCTGTAACCATTTCTGTTGGAAAAGTAAAAGGTGCCGATGCTATGAAAATATCGGATAAAATTTTGACCAAAGTAGAGCAACTTAAAAAAACCATCATTCCTGATGATGTACACGTTGAAGTAACAAGAAACTATGGAGAAACAGCATCGCACAAAGTGGGTGAATTATTGCTTCACTTGGGAATAGCCATTATTGCGGTTACTGTTTTGGTAATTCTAGCTATGGGATGGCGTGGTGGATTGGTCGTGTTTTTCTCTGTTCCGCTCACTTTTGCATTAACACTATTTGCTTATTATTTGTTGGGTTACACACTCAATAGAATTACACTTTTTGCCCTTGTATTTGTAGTTGGAATTGTGGTTGACGATAGTATCATTATTGCCGAAAACATGCATAGGCATTTCAAAATGAAGCGACTTCCCTTTAAACAAGCCGCAATCTATGCGATTAATGAAGTGGGGAATCCAACGATTTTGGCCACGTTTACAGTAATTGCCGCCATACTTCCGATGGCATTTGTATCCGGAATGATGGGGCCTTATATGAGTCCAATGCCTATTGGAGCCTCTATTGCTATGTTGTTGTCCTTGTTTGTTGCTTTGACGGTAACTCCTTATTTAGGTTATCATTTGTTACATGAAAAAGAAGAACAAGAACACAAAAAAGCCGAAGGAATAGAAACCAGTTTGATTTATAAAATTTACAGTAAAATCGAACGTCCGTTTTTAGAAAACAGTTTAAAAAGAAGACTTTTGTTGGCTGGTACTGTGGTCTTATTGATGGGTTCGATTTTGATGTTCTTTACCAAATCGGTGGTCGTTAAAATGCTGCCTTTTGATAACAAAAATGAATTTCAAGTAGTGATTGACATGCCTGAAGGAAGTACTTTGGAAAGAACCTCGGCAGTTACCAGAGAAATTGCTCAATATGTATCGACTCAACCCGAAGTAGTCAATTATCAGAACTATGTAGGTACCTCTGCTCCTATTACTTTCAATGGTTTGGTGCGTCATTACGATATGCGCGGTGGTAGTAATATGGCCGACATTCAGGTAAATTTATTACATAAAGAAGACCGTGATTTGCAAAGTCATGACATTGCTAAAGCCATGCGTCCTGAGATTCAAAAGATTGCCAAAAAATATGGTGCCAATGTAAAACTGATTGAAGTACCTCCGGGACCTCCAGTACTGTCTACTTTGGTCGCAGAAATTTATGGCCCTGATTATGAAGAACAAATTAAGGTAGCCCAACAAGTACAATCTATTTTGCAAAACACTAGTGATATTGTTGACATCGATTGGATGGTTGAAGATACTCAAACCGAATACCAACTCGAAATTGATAAAGAAAAAGCCATGCTCAATGGTATTGCTCCTCAACAAGTAGTAGGGAATCTTACGTATTTATTAAAAGAATATCCTGTTTCTAATTTATACGACGAAAACTCAAATGATAATGTAAGCATCGTACTTTCATTAGATGACAAAGACAAAACCAGTTTGCAAGATATTCAAAACTTGAAAATAAAAGGAAGCCAAGGGAATATGATTCCGATTAGCGATTTGGTAAAAGTTAAAAAGGACACACTACAAAAAACCATTTACCGAAAAGACCAAAAACGTGTGGTGTATGTTACGGCTGATATGGCAGGTACATTAGAAAGCCCAGTCTATGCTATTTTGGGAATGAATGAAAAACTGTCTAAAATGAAAATTCCAAAAGGCTACAAAATAAATGAATTGTATATGGAGCAACCTACAGATGAAAGTGATTATACAGTAAAATGGGATGGTGAATGGCAAATAACCTTAGAGGTATTTCGTGATTTAGGCGTAGCCTTTATGGTCGTGATTGTGATAATCTATATGTTGATTGTAGGATGGTTTCAAAACTTCAAAACACCAATCGTTATGATGTTGGCAATTCCACTTTCGTTGATAGGAATCGTTTTAGGGCATTGGATGCTAAATGCATATTTCACCGCCACTTCTTTTATTGGAATGATTGCTTTGGCAGGGGTTATGGTTCGAAATTCTGTTTTACTTATCGACTTCATCGAAATCCGATTGAATGACGGTGTACCTTTAAAACAAGCCATTATAGAAGCTGGAGCTGTCCGCACCACTCCTATTCTTTTAACAACCGGAGCAGTGGTAATTGGAGCGTCTATTATTTTGTTTGATCCCATTTTTCAAGGATTAGCCATTTCACTTGTAGCTGGTGCTATTGTTTCAACGGTTTTAACGCTAATTGTGGTGCCTTTGATTTATTACATCACTGAACGAAAAAAATGGGAAACAAATAATCTCTCCGAAAAAGAGGAATCAGGAGCTGCTAATCAATAAAAATTAGTTTCAAGTTTAAGGTTTCCAATTTTAGAAACCTTAAACTTTTAAACCTTTAAACCTAAAAAAATGAAATTACTACTCATCGTTGCCGTCAAAGCTTTCCAAAAAGAAATCCAACAGCTATTGAAGAAGGCCAATATTAGTTCATATTCCTATAAAGAAGTAACGGGCTACCAAAACAGTTCAGAAGAATTGATAGAAGAAAACTGGTTCGCCACCGATAATATCGAAAATGAATCGGTATTGTTTTATGTCTTTGCGCATGAAAAAAAAGTAGACCCTCTATTTGAATGGGTTGCAGATTTCAATGCAAAGCAAGAAACGCTATCACAAATTCATTTGGCGGTTTTATGTATAGAAAAATCCAATTAACCTCAAAAATCAAGCAATGAAAAACAGAATTATAAGAGCCATAGCAGGAACTTTTGTGCTACTAAGTGTCGTATTATCTATCTATGTCAATCAAAATTGGTTGTGGTTTACCGCCTTTGTGGGCGCTAATCTATTGCAATCTTCTATCACCAAATGGTGTTTAATGGAAGACATACTTACTAAATTGGGAGTAAAAGACTAACTTGGTTAGAAAAAAAACTTTTTAATGATTACCAATGCCATGATTCTTGTACAGTCATGGCATTTTCTTTAAGAATGATATATGCTGTTATGAAAAAGAGATTACCGTTGTGTTTTTCACCTCATTGATCATAAAAGTACTATGCGTGCTGCCAATATGTTGCAACGTGGTGAGCTTGGTGACCAAAAACTCTCGGTAGGCCTCCATATCTTTGACCACCACTTTCAGAATATAATCGTAATCACCACTTACATGATGGCATTCTAACACTTCAGGAAGCTGCACGACCTCATTTTCAAAACGAGTTAAAAATTCTTTGGTGTGTTGAATTAATTTTAAATGACAAAAAACCACAAATCCTTTTTCAATTTTGGTTTTATCGACTAACGCCGCATAATGATGAATGACGCCCTCTCGCTCCAGCTTTTTGATTCGTTCATAAACGGCTGTTACCGAAAGATTCAGCTTTACAGACAGTTCTTTGGTTGTTTTTTTACTATCGGTTTGCAGTAATACCAATAACTTTTTATCAATTGCATCTAAAAACATATACTTGATTTTGAATTAAAAAACATAATGTTCCACCTTTTCGTTTAGAAAGAAAAACTAGCTTTTTAAAATTTACTTATCAAATATAGATTTAAAATTTATATAAAATAAAAATTAAGGAATTAAAATCTATATTCAACAGATGCTATTGAAATTGAATCTACAAACTCTTTATTTTGACTATTATTTTTTTTTTAAAAAGTCATTTACTATTGAACAATAAAACCAAATTGCGTTATGAAACACTTTAACCCAGCCGACAACATTCAAGATTTACAATACTTTGGAGAATTTGGAGGTGTAAACCCTTCTATTTCTGATTCGTCTACCTATACTTTTTTATCCGCCAAAACCATGTTTGACACTTTTGAAGGCAATATGGAAGGCTGTTATTTGTATTCACGTCATTCTTCCCCCAGTAATTTATACTTAGACCAAGCCATTGCTGCCATGGAAGGTACGGAAGCCGCCAATGTAGCTGCTTCTGGAATGGGTGCCATTACGCCTACCCTATTACAACTGTGTGGTTCGGGTGATCATATCGTGTCGAGTCGAACCATTTATGGTGGAACGTATGCGTTTCTAAAAAACTTCGCCCCTAGATTAGGTATAGCAACTACATTTGTGGACATCACTAAGCTAGACGTGGTAGAAGCCAGCATTACGCCTAATACTAAAGTTTTGTATTGCGAAACAGTAAGTAATCCCCTTTTAGAAGTAGCCGATATTGAGGGATTGTCAAAAATTGCCAAAAAACATCACTTAAAATTGGTAGTCGACAATACCTTTTCGCCACTGTCTGTGGCTCCAGCCACTTTAGGTGCCGATGTGGTAATTCATAGTTTAACCAAATACATTAATGGTTCTAGCGATACGGTGGGGGGAGTTACTTGCGGTAGTCGCGAGTTTATCAACAGTCTAAAAAACGTGAATACCGGCGCCAGCATGCTTTTAGGGCCCACTATGGACAGTTTACGATCTGCCAGTGTGATGAAAAACCTTCGCACGTTGCATATTCGAATGAAACAACACAGTTACAATGCCAGTTACTTGGCAGAACGTTTTGAAAAAGACGGATTAAAAACGGTTTATCCTGGTTTAGCCAGTCATTCAAGTCATGAGTTATATAAAAAGATGATCAACCCTGAATATGGTTTTGGTGGCATGATGACGCTTGATGTGGGCACTTTGGACACCGCTAACGCCTTGATGGAATTAATGCAACAACGCAATTTAGGGTACTTAGCGGTAAGTTTAGGCTTTTATAAAACTTTATTCAGCGCACCGGGTACGTCCACATCCAGCGAGATTCCATTAGAGGAACAAGCCGAGATGGGATTAACAGATGGCTTGATTCGTTTCTCTATCGGACTTGATAACAACATTGAGCGAACGTATCAAAGCATGAAAGAATGCATGGTGGAGTTGGGAATTCTTTAAAATCGAATCACAAATCTATATTTAACCGTTACAGCCTTTGTAACGGTTTTTTTTATCCAAAAATCAACGGTGCGTTGGTCTTAAACAATGATTGACCAACAATAGAAAAAAGGTCAACACGATTTTCAAATTGCTTTTAAAAGCAACATTTCTTTATACAACCACAAAAAAACACATTGTAAAATATCGATACAATAATTAATGAAGAAATAATTTATTAATTTTTTGTTAAAATATTTATTTAAAATCAATCTATTAAGGTGTGTTTTTAAGGCAAATTTCCAATAAAAAAACGAGCGTAACTATAACCCCAAGTAGGTAAAGTGTAGAAGAAAACATCTCCAAAAACGAGTCTTCAAACGTTGTAGAATATACTCCAAAGTGAAGTGACAAAAAAATAAAAAAGTCAGAATTCACAAGCCTATTCAGGTATACTATTGGTACAACACGTATCAAAAAAAAAATATAAAATACCCACCACATGATCAATGTAAGCTAATTATACTCAAACATTTTTTATATTTGTTTATCATCTTTTTTATAATAATAACAAGATTAAACGGATAAAATTAGCACAATTAATAGCTCTTGTTTAACTATAAAACAGGTACCTTTTTTAAATCATAATTAACACAAATTGAATCATTATGACAAAATTAAAATCACCATTTCAAAAAATAACCGATGATCGCAAGTTCATCATCGATTGTTATGTTGAAATGTTGTCCCGCATCAATGAGCCAAAAATCATTGAATTGATCAAAAATGATCCTAAAAACCTTTCGATTGAAGAGAATGACGAGATTCCAAGTGAAAAAGTAATTCAATCACTTAGCATCTATTTCCAATTAATGACCTTAGTTGAAGAAAACGCTGCTACTCAATACAGAAGAAAAACAGAGAATCAATTGAACATTGATTCCACCAGAGGATCATGGGCTGAGGCTTTCAAAATTTGGAAAGAACAAGGAATTAGTGAAGATGAAATGCTAAAAACCATAGCCTCTACTCATGTAATTCCAGTTTTAACAGCTCACCCTACTGAAGCCAAAAGAGTTACAGTTATCGAAATTCACCGTGAATTGTATTTGCTTTTAGTACAAAAAGAAAACACTGCTTTAAGTAAAATTGAACTTTTTGAAAATAAAGAAAAAATTATTTGCTTATTGGAAAGATGGTGGCGAACTGGTGAAATTTATCTTGAAAAACCAGACATTACTGACGAAAGATCGAATGTCATCTATTACCTAAGCAAAGTTTTCCCTGCTGTATTAGAAAAAAGTGACCAACAACTGAAGAGTTCTTGGATTGAAATGGGACTCAATCCCAATAAAATTAAAAATCCAGATGTTTATCCAAGCATTACTTTTGGTAGCTGGGTGGGTGGAGACAGAGATGGTCACCCATTAGTAACGCCAAACATCACACAGGACACCTTACTTTTGCACAGACAAACAGCACTTTTTTTACTAAAAAGTCAATTGCTAACATTGGCAAGTCGTCTTTCTGTTTCTGCTATCAATAACCCGATTCCTTTTGTTTTGACGAATGCTATCGAGAAAAAAGCAACGATTCTAGGAGCAGCAGGACAAAATAGTATCAAAAGAAATCCTTACGAACCTTGGAGACAATATGTAAGTTTGATTTTGGTACAATTAAAAAACACCGTTTCGGATAAAACCTCCGATTCTCAATCGTACTACAAATCTAGCGCTGCGCTGCAAGAAGATTTAAAATTTTTACGAGAAGTATTAGTTGATAATGGATTGAAAGGATTGGCAGATGATTTACTATTCCCAATTGAACGCGCAGTTAAATGCTTCGGATTTCACTTGGCCAAGTTAGACATTCGTCAAAACAGTACCTTCCACGACAAAGCGATTTCTCAAATCTTGAAATCGAACGGAGAAACTGATTATGATTTTGAAAACTGGGAAGAAGAAAAAAGGGTAGCCTTTTTGAACAAAACTCTTCAAAGTCATTCGTTAATCACAGATGTAACCGTTTCTTATGGTCCAGAAGCAGACAATGTTTTGGATTGTTACCGAGTGGTACGCCAACACATTAATCAATATGGTGCAGAGGGCATTGGTTCATTCATTGTGAGTATGACCCGAAGCTTGAGTGATTTATTAGTGGTCTATCTTTTGATGAGAGAAACACAATTGCTCAATACCAAAATTAGAGTCGTTCCCTTGCTAGAAACCATCGAAGATTTGCACAATGGTCCAGAAATTTTAGAAGCCTTTTTACAAAATACTATTACCAAACAACGTACTGCACAACTTGACAACAAACAAGAAGTGATGTTAGGATATAGCGACAGTAATAAAGATGGTGGAACCATTGCTAGTAAATGGAATCTTTACAAAGCTGAAAAAGCACTTTCGGCAGTGGGTAGAAAAAATGGAATAGACATTTTCTTTTTCCACGGAACAGGAGGAACGATTAGTAGAGGGGGCGGAAAATACCACCGATTCCTAGAAAGTATGCCAACCAATACCGTGAACGGAACCATCAAATTAACGGTGCAAGGAGAAACTATGGCACAGTTGTTTGGCAATCCATTAACTGCGACTTACAACCTAAATGCTTTAGCATCAGGAGTAGCAAAACAAACGATATTGAGCAAAGAAAATACAGACGAGGCTTCTTTCCCAATTGAAATCATGGAATTTTTATCTCAAAAATCTTGTGAACACTATAAAGATTTAATTGAAACTCCTGGTTTTATTGATTTTTACGGAAAAGCAACGTGTATTGACGTCTTAGAGAAAAGTAAAATTGGATCTAGACCTGCTAGACGAACTGGAACAAGAACGCTCAATGACTTACGCGCTATTCCATGGGTATTTAGTTGGAACTTATCTCGTATTACCATCACAGGTTGGTACGGATTGGGTGAAGCCTTGAAAAAATTAAAAGAAGAAAGACCGGCAGATTTTATCACATTCAAAAACAATGTTGAAAATTGGACATTCTTGAAATTCTTAATGATTCAAACAGAAACAAACCTTATCCTTTCTAATAAAGAAATGATGAATTTGTATGCTAATTTGGATGAAAACGAAGCAGAGAGAAAACTGTTCATGGACAAAATCCTAACCGATTATCACAACGGATTCTCAATCATTGAAGAATTATTTGACGAACCAGCTTCCAAACGTAGAGGTGGTCAATATGATAATTTAGAGTGGAGAAATGAAAAACTTAAGGTTTTGCATAAACTACATCTTAAATACTTGACGCAATGGAGAAATATTGCAGATGAAAATAGTATTGAAAAAAATAAACTTTTGACCAAACTATTAAGCATTGTTAACTCCATCTCAAGTGGTTTGAAAAACACAGGTTGATCCCATGATACTTAGTGTTGTTATGTAAATGACACCAAAAATCAGGTCTTTTTAAAGCATTTTTATGCTTTAAAAGGACCTTTTTTTATACCTTTCTCGTTTTTAGAACAAGCTCTAAATTCTATTACGCACAGTTCTTTTTGATTAGAGATTACTTCACTTATACTATTTTCATAGGAGTTCAGTGAACTTCGTTTGCAGTGAAAATCCTTTTTGAGGCTTTTTCTGCCTCAAAAAGATTGTAGCGTAAAGCCCGCCCCTTGTGGTAACGCCCAAATAGTGAAATTCGAAAAAAGGCTGTAGTAATCAACAGTAAGAATAGTGTTAATTTCTATTTAATTCCATCTTGCTCTTGGATTTATGTTTTACTTTTGCAAATTCAAAAAAAGCTCAAAAAAATAACGTTTATGCCCACATTTAGCAAACAAATTTCCGTAAGATGGTCTGATCTTGATCCTAACTTTCATATGCGTCATAGCGCTTACTACGATTTTGGAGCCCAACACCGTATTGAGATTCTAGAAGAATTAGGGTTAACCTTGGGAGTCATGAAATCTCAACATATTGGTCCCGTTTTATTTAGAGAAGAGTGTGTTTTTAAAAGAGAAATACATTTGGCCGACACCATCATTTTGAATACTAAAATTGCCAAAATGAAACCCGATGCCTCACGCTGGACGATCAAACATGAAATGTATAGAGACGAGGTGCTCTGTGCTACCATCACGGTGGATGGTGCTTGGATGGATACCAAAGCAAGGAAATTGGCGAGTCCAACCCCTCAAATCGTGATTGATTCTTTCAATGCGTTTCCAAAAACTACTGATTTTATTTCACTTTAGATACCTAACCTATGTTTACCATTGCCCAAATAAAAGAAGCGCACGCCAAAGTAAAATCAGGCGAAGATTTCCCAAAATATATTCAAGATTTAATTAATTTAGGAGTGATCGGTTACGATACTTCTGTGGCCGATGGTCGCGTAACGTATTTTGGCGCTGACAATTTTCGAACGTCCGCTACCGAAACGTATGAACCTTTAACAATTGCCGCGTCTGCCAACAAAGAACGTTTCATTGAATATTTGGTGATGCACCAAGAAGGCCAAACCGATTATCTTACGTTTTGCGCGCAAGTAGCCCAGTGTGGTATTGCCCGCTGGACGGTAAACATTTTGGATAAAACTTGTACCTATTTCGACCAAAACGATGCCCCTATTGTCATCGAAAAAATTCAGTTGTAAAGCAAAAAAAAGGACTTGTTAATAATTACAAGTCCTTTTTTTATACTTAATCTTCGTCTGCAACATGCGTCTTGCAGTAATTACGCCAACGGTCAATACAATCTTGAAAATCGGCTGGAATTTCGGTATCAAAGCGCATCATTTCGCCAGTATTTGGATGCACAAACCCTAAGGTTTTAGCATGCAAGGCTTGGCGTGGTAAAGCTTTGAAACAATTTTCTATAAACTGTTTGTATTTGGTAAAAGTAGTTCCTTTTAAAATCAAATGCCCACCATAACGCTCATCATTGAATAAGGGGTGCCCAATATGTTTCATGTGCGCTCTAATTTGGTGCGTACGTCCAGTTTCTAGATTGCAAGAAATTAAAGTAACATAACCAAATCGTTCCAATACTTTATAATGCGTGATCGCTGGTTTACCAATTTCGGGATCGTCAAAAACAGCCATTTGCATTCTGTCTTTCAAATGACGGGCAAGATTCCCTTCGATAGTTCCGCTTTCTGCAGCTACATTTCCCCAAACCAAAGCAAGATACTCTCGTTCGGTTGTTTTGGCCTCAAATTGTTTGGCCAAATGCGTCATAGCCGCTTCGGTCTTGGCTATCACAAGCAATCCTGAAGTGTCTTTGTCAATACGATGTACCAAACCAGGACGTTCGCTGCTATTCATCGGCAAATTATCAAAATGATGTGCCAAAGCATTGACCAAAGTCCCTGTATAATTACCATGACCAGGATGAACCACCATACCTGGCTCTTTGTTGACCAACAACAAAGCATCGTCCTCATACACTATATTCAATGGAAGATCCTCGGGTAAAATATGATTTTCAAAAGGAGGATGCGTCAACATCACCGTAATCACATCAAAGGGTTTTACTTTGTAATTGGACTTCACCGGAAGATCGTTCACAAAGATATTACCTTCGGTAGCGGCGTTCTGTATTTTATTTCGCGTAGCATTTTGAATCAAATTCATCAAGTATTTATCGATTCTCAAAATGGCTTGCCCTTTGGGAACCTCAAATCGATAGTGCTCGAATAATTCGTCTTCTAAATCATTGGCTTCAATATTATTGTTCATTGGTGTTATTTTCAGATTCTACAGCCGGCACTTGCAAACTATCATTTGCAATCACTTCTTCATAGGTTGCTTTTCCATCGCCTAAAACCAAATCGATTTTAGAGGCTTTTAAAACACGATCTCCTGCTTTAAGATTACGTCCTTTAAAACGGATTTCTAGCACCATATCCTTGGCTATATTGGGTATATACGTTACTGTTCCTGCTTCTAACCCTAAGGCTTTAAGCGTAGGAACCACCTCACGATAGGTTTTTTCAATTAGGTTTGGAAGTTGTACGGAAGAAAAGCCAGAAGAATTGATTTTGATATAGACTTTACGACCAACTTTTACTTTCGTCCCTGGTGAAGGATCTTGCTCTACAACGCTAAATTTAGGAAAGTCACTTCGGTAATCTACGCTATCTAACAGTTCGTAGTCCAAATCCAATTCATCTAATTTTTCTTCTACTTGCTCCTCAGTCAATTTTGACAAATCAGGAACCGAAATCTCGTGACCATGATCCGTGGTATACGTTAGCCAATGCATAAAAAAATACGCTAAAAGCACTATAAAAGCAATTGCTAGGAACAATTGACCGAAAAAAACACGACTACTTAGATACTTGCGTAAACTCATAAACTTATTTTTAGTAAGCCGCAAAGATAAAGGTATTTCGTTTCAAAAAAAATGATAATTTTGTTTTGAATACGTTTAATCTCTTGATCGATTAAACGGTTAACCGATTAATTTTTTAAAATGAAAAACATTGCCATCATCATGGGAGGTTATTCAAGCGAATACAAAATCTCTCTCATCAGCGGAAACGTAGTCTATCAAACCCTTGATAAAACCAAATATTCAGCATACAGAATCCACATCTTCAAAGAAAAATGGGTATATGTAGATGCCAATGATGCCGAATTCCCTATCGATCGCAACGACTTTTCTGTGACTGTAAACGGTACTAAAATTAGTTTTGATGTCGTCTTCAATGCCATTCACGGAACACCCGGAGAAGACGGCCTTATGCAAGCTTATTTTGAACTTTTAGGAATACCACAAACAGCTTGCGATTATTACCAAGCGGCCTTGACTTTCAACAAAAGAGACTTATTATCAGTTTTGAAACCCTATGGCATCAAAACAGCTACTTCTTATTACCTGAACAAAGGCGATGTGATTCATACCGACGAAATCGTAAAAAAAGTAGGACTGCCTTGCTTCGTAAAACCCAACAAAGCCGGTTCTAGTTTTGGAATTTCAAAAGTAAAAACGGAAGCCGAATTACCTATTGCTATCGAAGTTGCTTATAAAGAAGATAACGAAATTATTATTGAAAGTTTCTTAGACGGCACCGAAGTATCCGTTGGTGTCATTAATTATAAAGGAAATATTACCGTGTTACCAATTACTGAAATTGTTTCTGAAAATGATTTCTTTGACTATGAAGCCAAATATGAGGGCAAATCACAAGAAATTACGCCTGCTCGTATTTCTGATGAAATGACACAAAAAGTAGGCGATATTGCCAAACGCGCCTATGAAGTTTTGAAAATGAAAGGATTCTCCCGAAGCGAATTCATAATTGTGGATGGCGAACCTCATATGCTAGAAATGAATACGATCCCAGGTTTAACTACTGAAAGTTTGATTCCACAACAAGCCAGAGCGGCAGGAATTTCTCTTGAAGATTTGTTTACTAATGCTATTGAGTTAGCGCTTAATTAAGTTTCTGAGTGGCTAAGATGCTGAGCCACTAAGCACTTCGCAACACCCAACCTTAAAAAAATGAAAAAAGCCATATTCCCAGGATCCTTTGATCCCATCACTTTAGGGCACGAAGACATCATTAAAAGAGCCTTACCTCTTTTTGATGAGATCGTCATCGCTATTGGAGTGAACGCTGAAAAAAAATACATGTTTTCATTAGATGATAGAAAACGATTTATCGAGGAAACTTTCCAAAACGAACCGAAGGTTAGCGTTATTACCTATGAAGGCCTAACTATTGATTTGTGCCAAAAAATAAATGCCGATTTTATTTTAAGAGGTCTAAGAAATCCAGCCGATTTTGAATTTGAAAAAGCCATTGCGCATACCAACAGAAAACTATCAAAAATTGAAACTGTCTTTTTATTAACCGCAGCTAGAACTTCCTATATAAGCTCAAGTATTGTAAGAGATGTGATTCGAAACCATGGTGATTACAAATTGTTGGTTCCAGAATCCGTACGAGTGAAATTGCATAAATAAATGCTAACATAGCAACAGGTAGTTGTAAAACCAACCATTTAACGGTATTTTTGCCAACGATTTAAGACATAAAAAAATGAGTATAGAGAGAGAATTAAACAAACGTAGTGGTGGTAAATGTGAACTTTCAGGAGTTACAGAAGATTTAAAAGTGTACCAAATTTTACCCACCAGAAAAGGAGGCATAGACGAACATGTTTTGATTAATCAAACACTGATCGACCAAATAGAAAATCCTGAATCCATGGATATTAATCTTTGGAGATGTTTAAACGATAGTATGTGGAGCGAACATCTTCCAGTACAGGTGCTATCTTGGAGAATGTTGAGTCGTTTAGGCAACCAAGAACTGGCCGATCAAATGTACTTTGAAGAAGAGGATTTGGCTTGGGCAAAAGCTACAGGCGAAGGAGAAGAAGACGAAAACAAAATCGTTCACCGAGACAGCAATGGTGTCATTCTTGAACACGGCGACTCTGTAGTACTCATCAAAGATTTAAAAGTAAAAGGCTCTAGCATGGTAGCTAAACAAGGAACTGCCGTTAGAAACATTCGCCTAGATCATGAAAATGCCGAATACATCGAAGGAAAAGTAGATGGACAACAAATCGTGATCATCACGCAGTATGTGAAGAAAATATAACTTGCAGTTAGCAAAAAAAACGAAAACGCTTTGTGTTTCAAAGTGTTTTCGTTTTTTTTATCTGAAATTTGAAGACTAAAATCTACAATCTGAAGTCTCTCTACTCCTCTTCTTTCTTTATGACTTTTCTGGCGACTTCAATTTTAAACTTCTTTCCTTTCATTTTTTCATCACGAATATTAGAAAGCAAATCTTTCACTTTATTGTATTTTACAGCTGCAAACGAAATGAAATCTTTGACTTCAATTAATCCCAAATCACCTTTTTCTAATTTTCCTTTTTGAGAAAAGAAACCTACAATATCAATTTTATTCAATTTATTTTTCTTCCCACCACTAATATAAATGGTTTGAAATTGCGGTGGTTTTGGCAAAGCAGTAGTACTATTCACTGTCAAAACCGACATTCCATAATCAACATACTCTAACTTCTTTTCGCTTTCATGTATCACGAGATAAGCTGTTCCTGAGGCTTGCATACGCGCTGTTCTACCGTTTCGATGGGTAAATTCTTCTTCCTTTAAAGGTAAATGATAATGAATAACGTGTTTCATTTCTGGAATATCCAATCCACGGGCAGCTAAATCAGTCGTGATAAGATAACTCATACTCCCATTTCTGAACTGAATCAAAGCACGTTCCCGTTCTTCTTGATCCATTCCTCCATGATAATAGGTAGCATAAATACCTTTTTCATTCAAAGTATCACTAATGCGCTCGGCAGCATCACGATGATTACAAAAAACAATAGCTGCTTCAGATTTTAATGAACAAATCAACTGAAACAAAGTATTCAATTTATCTTTTTCTTTCGAAACCACCAATTGCATAGAAAGGTTATTTTCCTCTTGATGTTCTGGTATAAAATCCAACACCAAAGGATTCACAACCCTTGTATATTTAGGAATTTCGATACCCGAGGTTGCCGAAACCAAAACACGTTTGTTCAATTTAGACAATTTACCAATCACAAACGACATTTGTTCATGAAATCCGAGTTGTAAAGACTTGTCAAACTCATCCAAAACTAAGGTCTGAATTTTGTCCACACGAAACGTACCACGATCGATATGATCGGCGATTCTCCCAGGAGTTCCTATCAAAACAGCGGGTGGATTGCTCAAATTTTTGATTTCAGTATCGATGGAATGACCACCGTAACATACATTTACTTTGTAGCCCGTATTCATTTTTTTCCAAACTTGCTCAATTTGCAATCCCAACTCACGTGAGGGAACCAAAATTAAACACTGAACCGATAGAATTTCAGGTTGCAGCAATTCGAAAATTGGGAGTAAAAAAGCCAATGTTTTGCCAGAACCCGTAGGTGAAAGCAATAAAACATTATTCTCGTTAAGAATCGCATCATGCGACACTTCTTGCATTTCATTCAGGCTTGAAATTCCAAAATTAGCAAGAATCGGATGGAAATTTGATGGTGTATTCATAGTGCAAAAGTAGTTAAAATAGTTGGTAGCGCCTATTTTGAGTGTTTCACAACATCGTTTCTATCAAATAATACGAGAAATAAGTATATTTGATTTTTCCCAAACACTATAAAATTATGAATAAACTTCCTTTCATTTTCCTGCTATTTTCGACATTCTCCATAGCACAAAAAAGCAACAAATACGATACTTTTTTCGAAAAAGGAAATGGAAATCAATCGGCTACTTACGAAGAAACCATTCGTTATTATCAACTTTTAGCAAATGACTTCGAAACCATCCAACTAAAGGAAATGGGACTAACCGATAGCGGAAAACCCTTGCATATTGTTGTTTATAATCCCGAAAAAGAGTTCGACTTTACCAAACTAAACACCACCAAAGCCGTTGTGCTTCTCAACAACGGCATTCATGCTGGCGAACCCGACGGCATTGATGCCAGCATGCAATTGTATCGCGACTTGGCCTTGGAAAAAATAAAAGCCCCCAAGAACACTGTTTTAGTTTGTATTCCAGTGTACAATATTGGTGGTGCTTTAAACCGAAATTCGAGCTCAAGAGCCAATCAAAACGGCCCAGAGGAATATGGGTTTCGAGGCAATGCTCGTAATTTTGATTTGAATCGTGATTTTATAAAATCTGACACCAAAAACACCAAGAGTTTTATTGAAATTTTCCATCTCACCCAACCCGATGTTTTTATCGACAATCACGTAAGTAATGGTTCCGATTATCAATATAAACTGACCTATATCATGACCCAACACAACAAATTAGGAACTGTTTTGGGTAATTTTTTAAATGAAGAAATGATGCCTTCTATCGTGAATGATCTTCAAAAAAAGAAAATAGAAAGTACACCTTATGTTAATACTTTTTCTGACACTCCTGATAAAGGTTTTGGTCAATTCTTTGAAAGCCCACGTTATACCACAGGCTACACTTCCTTATTCAATACCATCGGTTTTGTTGTGGAAACGCATATGCTAAAAAAATATTCGGATAGAGTAAAAGTGACCTACGAATACATGCGTTCCACTATAGATTATACCGATAATAATTATCAGAAAATTAAAACTTTGCGCCAACAGAATGAAGGACAATATTTACCCAATAAAAATTACACTATAAAATGGGAAATAGATACCACTAAAAAAACAACTATCCCCTTTTTAGGCTTTGAAGCTAATTATAAAAAAAGCGATGCCACCACAGGAAATCGTTTGTTTTATGACCGTACAAAACCGTACAAAAAAGAAGTCCCTTTTATCAAAGACTACAAAGCTGTAAAAGAAATTGAAATCCCTAAATATTACATTATTCCGCAAGGTTTCTGGTCCGTAATCGATTTACTAAAACACAATGGAATCAAAATGAAAGCAATAGAAAACGATACGCTAATAACTGTTGAACGCTATCGTATTGCAGATTTTAAAACCACGCCCAATGCCTACGAAGGTCATTATCTCCATCGTAATACAACCGTCAAGGCTTCGACAGAAAAAGTACCGTTCAGAAAAGGCGATTATTTAATTTCGACCCAACAAAAAGGAGTAAAATACTTATTAGAAACACTTGAGCCAGAAGGCGTAGATTCTTTTTTTAATTGGAACTTTTTTGATACTATCCTACAACAAAAAGAAGGGTATTCAGACTATGTTTTTGAAGATACTGCTGCTCAATTATTGAAAGACAACCCTAGTTTAAAGACCGAATTTGAAGCCTTAAAAACAAAAGACGCTGCTTTCAATAAAAATCCTGAAGCACAATTGGACTGGATTTATAAACATTCTGTTTATTACGAAAAAGCACACCTCAATTACCCGGTTTGCCGCGTTTTATAACAAAAATAAAGCTCCTATTTTAGGAGCTTTTCTTCTTCAAATAACAATTTTATATTTTCATAGGAATTTTTTAATGCCTCCTTGATTTCCTCAGGATTCAACCAAGCTACTTTCTCTATACCTTCTTCAAGCTGCCCTTTTGGGATTCCATCAAACTTAGACTGCATTTCAAACCAATGGGTCACTTTGAGTTTGTATTTGCCATTTCGTTTAAAAACATGATAGGTTTTTTGGAGTTTATCAGTAACCCTTAATTGATTAACCCCTGTTTCTTCCTCTACTTCACGCATTGCAGTGACTTCGATCTCCTCGCCTTTCTCGATGCCGCCTTTGGGTAAATCCCATTTTCCGTTTCTAAAAATAAATAAAACCTCACCTTTTGTATTGTATACCAAACCGCCACCTGCTTTACAAACAGGAATTTTAGCTTTTAAGGTTTTCATTATCTCTTTTTCATCAGGATGGTACAAGTAGGCCTTTTGAATTTTATTTTGAAACATTTTTATAATAACCCTTTCGAAATCAATACTTTCCAAAAGAAACAACTCAAAATCGGTTTCTTTAGAAATTTGATTTGTCAAAAAAAGTGGTTTGTCGTTCACAAAAACTTTATACATTTGTATTATGATTTTTAATAAAGATACTGCCGAAAAAACAGCCGAATTGCTTTTGCAAATAAATGCAATTAAATTGAATCCCGGAAATCCTTTTACGTGGGCTTCTGGCTGGAAATCCCCTATTTATTGTGATAATCGTCTAATTCTTTCATTTCCAGTGATAAGAAATTATGTTAGAGACGAATTTTCCAAGCACATAGAAAAACAATTTGGAAAACCAGATGTTATTGCTGGTGTAGCCACTGGAGCTATTGGTATTGGTATGCTAGTAGCTGAAAGCATGGGATTACCCTTTGTTTATGTTCGACCCGAACCCAAAAAGCATGGCCGACAAAACCAAATTGAAGGTTTTTTACAAAAAGGACAAAATGTAGTCATTGTAGAAGATTTAATTAGTACTGGAGGTAGTAGCCTACAAGCTTTTGAAGCTTTAAAAGAAGCAGGAGCTGTGGTCAAAGGTATGGCAGCCATATTTACTTATGGATTTGATGTTTCGGAACAAAACTTCAAAAAAGCCAATTTAGACTTGTACACCTTGAGCAATTACCAAAATCTTCTCAATTTGGCGGTGGCCAAACAATACATAACCGAAAAAGAAGAAAGTACACTAAGAGAATGGAATGCTTCTCCGTCAACCTGGGGAACAGAACAATAATATTTTAACAAAAACCAAATGAATTTAGAAAGCCCTAAAGTTACAGTGTCAAAATCAGACCAAGAACTATTTGATTTATTGACAGATGTAAAGAATTTTGAAAAATTAATGCCAGATAACATTGCTAAATTTGAAGTAATTGGCGAAGATGCTTTCATTTTTGGATTAAAAGGAATGCCTGAAATCAAATTAAAAATGAAAGAAAAAGTGGCACCAAATAAAGTGGTTTTGGGTGCTGCTAGTGATAAATTACCGTTTACACTTACCGCTTCAATTGATAGTGTTTCCGAAACTTCAAGCGATGTAAAATTGGATTTTGTTGGCGAATTTAACCCAATGATGGCCATGATGATTAAAGGACCTATTGGAAAATTTATCGAAACATTAGCTACTAATATGACCAAGCTCTAATCTTGCATGGTAAAGTATAAAAAAGGGTGAAAAATTATTTTTTCGCCCTTTTGTTTTCAATATAACATCTGAATTTCTTTAATATCAAATTCTGCAACAGTATCATCTTCTAACAATACTTGCAATTTACCTATAGACGAAACGCCCTGAATCATACCCATAAAATGCTCCCCGTTTGCAGTAGAGAATGGCATAGGCGTCCCAATTTTAAAAAGCAAATTCTTATAATCAGTCCAAAACTGCACTTCCTTTTCATTCCATTGAGCAATTTTATTTTTTAATTTTTCTATAATCTGCTCTAGAATTACGTCCCTTTCAAAGGCTTGTTCGCAAACAACTGACATCGAAGAAGCCTTTGGTAAACCGGTAAAATTAGTCTGATTTACATTCAATCCTAAACCAATGATCGAATCAATAGTACCGTCACTTTTGATACTGTTTTCGATTAAAATGCCACCAATTTTTTTCTGGTATGACATTATGTCGTTTGGCCACTTAACACTTAATTCAGGAACTTTAAAGCTTTCTAAGGCCTCAATTACCGACAAAGCAAAGGCTATGTTCAAATGGAACAACTGGTTGATGTCCTGACAAAAATCACCAACCAAAACACTCATAATCAAATTTTTACCATATTCTGACTCCCATTTTTGCCCCATTTGCCCCTTTCCTTTCATTTGTCTTTCGGCGGTAACTACAGTAAAATTAGTAGTTTCAGGAAGAACCGAAATACCCTTGAGAAAATCGTTTGTAGAATCTATGGCATCGAGTTTGATTAACTTCATTTACTATTTTTTTAAAAAAACATAATTTAATATTATGTTAAGGTTCAAAAATAATCACAAAAAATGGTAACTTTACAAACTTATATAAAAATAATTCATGGCGAAAAAGACTGTTAATAATGATGTTTTACTAGCAAACATCATCAAAGGGATCGAAGAAGTAAAAGGAAATGATATTACCATTCTTGATTTAAGAGAAATTGATACTGCGGTATGTGATTATTTCATAATTTGCAATGGTACATCAAATACTCAGGTCAATGCCATTGTCAATTCTATACAAAAAACAGTTTCAAAAGAATTGAAAGACAAACCTTGGCATGTTGAAGGTACTGACAATGCAGAATGGGTATTGATGGATTATGTGAATATTGTTGTTCATGTATTTCAAAAACACATTCGTGAGTACTACAATATTGAAAGTCTTTGGGGAGATGCCAAAATAACAACTATCGAAAATAAATACTAAAGAAACTTAACGTCTAATGGCTAAAGAGAATAATCCAAATTCCAATAAATTTAAAATAAGTCCTTGGTTAATTTACGCGGCGATACTTATCATTTTTCTATTAATAAACTTTGCAACTGGAGGTTCTAGTTTACAAGAAGCCTCGCAATTGACATCTTCTAAATTCAATGATTATTTAGAAAAAGGGCAAATAGAAAAAGTAATCGTTTACAACAAATCTGAAGCAGAAGTCTTTTTAAATGCAGCTGCACTTAAAGAAAAAACACATCAAAAAGTTTCTAAAGATGTATTTGAAAGACCTAACAAAGGGCCTCATTATACACTAGAAATTGGAAATGATCAAATTTTCCAAACCAAGTTAGAAAAAGCGGTTAAAGAAGGAAAACTAAAAGACTTTAACTTTTTACAAAAAAACAATTGGTCTGATATTTTAATTAGTCTACTCCCAATCATCATCATTATTGGAGTATGGATATTCATTATGCGAAAAATGTCTGGCGGAGGAGCTGGAGGTGGTGGACAGATTTTCAACATTGGAAAATCTAAAGCCAAATTATTCGACGAAAAAACAGATATCAAAACCACATTTAAAGATGTTGCTGGTTTAGAAGGAGCCAAAGAAGAAATTCAAGAAATTGTTGAATTCCTGAAAAATCCTGAAAAATATACCAATCTAGGTGGTAAAATTCCAAAAGGAGCCTTATTAGTAGGACCTCCAGGAACAGGAAAAACTCTTTTAGCTAAAGCTGTTGCAGGCGAAGCGCAAGTACCTTTCTTCTCCTTATCAGGTTCTGATTTTGTGGAAATGTTTGTAGGTGTAGGAGCTTCACGTGTCCGTGACTTATTCAAACAAGCTAAAGAAAAATCACCTGCAATTATCTTTATTGATGAAATTGACGCAGTTGGTAGAGCCAGAGGAAAAAGCAATATGTCAGGCGGAAACGACGAACGCGAAAATACATTGAACCAACTTTTAACAGAAATGGATGGTTTTGGTACCAATTCCAATGTAATTGTTTTGGCAGCAACTAATAGAGCTGATGTATTAGACAAAGCATTAATGCGTGCAGGACGTTTTGATAGACAAATCTTTGTTGACCTTCCAGATATCCGTGAAAGAGCAGAAATCTTTGCGGTTCACTTAGCTCCAATTAAAAAGGTAGAAGGATTAGATTTAGACTTCTTAGCTAAGCAAACTCCTGGTTTCTCTGGTGCTGATATTGCTAATGTTTGTAACGAAGCTGCGCTGATTGCTGCTCGTAACAACAAAACCGCTGTTGATAGACAAGATTTCTTAGATGCTGTAGACAGAATCATTGGTGGTTTAGAAAAGAAAAACAAAATCATCACTCCAGATGAAAAAAGAGCAATTGCGATACACGAAGCTGGTCATGCAACAGTTAGTTGGATGCTTGAACATGCCGCGCCGCTAATTAAAGTGACAATTGTCCCTCGTGGTCAAAGTTTAGGAGCTGCTTGGTATTTGCCAGAAGAAAGACAAATCGTTAGAACAGACCAAATGTTAGACGAAATGTGTGCCACTATGGGCGGTAGAGCTGCTGAAAAAGTAACCTTTGATAGAATTTCAACTGGTGCTTTAAGCGATTTAGAAAAAGTAACTCGCCAGGCTAGAGCAATGGTAACTATTTATGGATTGAACGATAAGATAGGTAACGTAACTTACTACGATTCTACAGGTCAAAATGAGTACGGATTCTCAAAACCATATTCTGATGATACAGCCAAAATTATTGATGCGGAAATTTCAGAATTAATCGAAGGTCAATACCAAAGAGCGATCAGTATTTTAGAAGAAAACAAAGACAAACTGAACCAATTGGCGGATATACTAATTGAAAAAGAAGTAATTTTTAAAGATGATTTAGAAACTATTTTCGGAAAACGTTCTTTCGATAAAAATTTGGAAGAAACGGTTTCATAACCTCTCAAAACATAAAATATATATTTTTTAAAATCTTAATTCAAAATCAACTTTTGAATTAAGATTTTTTTATCTTTGACCGATTTCCAATAGATTATTAAGAATAGTAACCCAATATGAATCTTTTCAGAAAATTTTTTAGTTCTGGTCAAACAAATTCAGATGAAGAAAAAGAGGAACAAAAACTCTCATTTGAACAGAATATCCCTGTTGATGAACAATTTATCTTTAATTTCAAGAGAAACGGCGGGAAATTTTTATATTGTGACTCCATAACTGAAGTAAAAGAACAATTTGAAAACATATTGGAAGAGAACGATTGGTTTGAAAGTGAAGCCCTTTGCTTTGAACCTAATTTATTTTCAATGTTAAAAGAAAATAATATCTTTTTTGAAAACACGCAAAAACCTAATTTTCTATTGGCCACTTGCGAAAATCTGGTTGCTGATGAAGGATCCATTTCCTTTTCTTCCAGTCAAATCAAACAAAAAAAACCAAATGAGTTACCTACAAATATGGTAATCATTGCAAAAACTAGTCAAATTATTGCTAATAAAAGTGATATTCTCTGTGCTATCAAAAACAAATACAAAAAAGAATACCCCAGCAATATTACCACAATAAAGTATTTCGAAAAAGCACAAGAAGAAGATTTTACACAGTATGGAAGTGCTGCTAAAAATTTATACCTTATACTACTAGAGGATCTATAATAATGAATGAAACGCTTAAAAGATCCCTGTCTGGAGCAGTATATATTACTTTATTACTAGCATCCATCCTCTACTCTACTGAAAGTTTTTTTATACTATTTGGTATATTTCTTGTTATTGCAATTTATGAATTCTGTGCTTTAGTACAACTTAATTCAATTTTTCCAATACTATTCGGTAGTACGCTTTACACAAGCATCACATTAATAAGTAATTATAACAAAGAAACTACAGTATTTCTCAACAGAGTATTTCTCACTCAATGGGATTTATCTGTAAACATACAACAGTTAGATATTGTTTTATTAGCCATAACCCTAGTCGTATCCGTAAAATGTATTCTATTTTTATTTTACGATTCAGTACAAAAAATAAGCTTGTCGGGGAAATATCTTTATTTATTGGGCTATATTATATTGCCTTTTGTATTTATTACAAAAATATCTTTCGGTGTCAATTCCTATAATCCAAAAATAATTATTGGCCTTTTTATATTGATTTGGACCAATGACACTTTCGCTTACATCGTAGGGAAATCAATGGGAAAACATAAGTTATTTGAAAAAATCTCACCTAAAAAAACAATAGAAGGTTTTCTAGGCGGTATAGCTTTTGCAGTTTTTGCTGGCTACCTAATTTCAAAACTTTACATTGAACCCAAACCTGAGTTTAGTCAAAAATCAATTTTAATTTGGACCTCGATTGCAGTAATTGTAGGCGTATTAGGCACCATTGGTGATTTAATAGAATCTAAATTTAAACGAATTGCTGAAGTAAAAGACAGCGGAAGCATCATGCCGGGACACGGAGGCATACTAGATCGACTAGATAGTGTTATATTTGTAGCGCCAATAATATTTTTATTTTACCAAATTTTAAATTATGTTTCATAAAGAAGGAACCCCGAGCATTTTATTAGGAACAACTTTTACTGCGATTGTTTTGCTACTCACTGACTATCTAATTGAAACCAATTGGATAAAAATGACTATACAATTAGCTACATTAGCATTTTTGATCATTATTCTACAGTTTTTCAGAAACCCGAAACGAACCGTAATTCTTAATGAAAAACATATATTATCACCTGTTGATGGAAAAGTAGTAGTTATTGAAGAAGTGTTTGAAAAAGAATACTTTAAAGACAAACGTATTCAAGTGTCTATTTTCATGTCTCCAATAAACGTACACGTGACTCGTTACGGACTGAGCGGTCTAGTAAAATTTAGCAAATACCATCCTGGGAAATTCTTAGTAGCTTGGCATCCTAAAGCAAGTGAAGAAAACGAAAGAACTACAATTGTTGTAGAGAACGATACTTTTGGTGCTGTTTTGTACCGTCAAATAGCAGGTGCTTTAGCCAAAAGAATTGTTAATTATGCCGAAGAAGGTATGCAAGTCATTCAAGGAACCGATGCTGGATTTATAAAATTTGGTTCTAGAGTAGATTTATTTTTACCTTTAGGCACTCCAATTAATGTAGTATTGAATCAAAAAGCCATTGGAGGAAAAACTATTATTGCAAGTAAAGCATAATGACCAACGACACATTGGAATTAGAATTCAAAGAAGCTTTTGAAAAGGCTTCAAACATGACACAGCCTTTACCGCCAGACGTGATGTTGCGACTGTATGCCTATTTCAAACAAGCTACCTTTGGTACGTCGAATTATAATAGAAATGACAATTTTGATTTACGAAATGCGTTTAAAACAAATGCTTGGATACAAATTAGTCATTTAACCCAAGAGCAAGCCAAAAAAAAATATATTGAGACAGTAAACGACATATTAAAAAACAATCCGTCATGAAAAAATATTTTTTTATAACACCTTTATTATCCGTTTTATTTCTTATCAGTTGTCAAAAAAAAGAATTAGTTGAAGTTGTCGAAGTTCCGCTACCAAGTGCCGAAGAAAAAATAACGATAGGAAATCCAGAAGATGTAAAAGCTGACGATGGTTCTTTCCAAATTGAACCTTTGCCTTATAAATACGATGCTTTATCACCTTCTATTTCTGCTTTAGCCTTAGAACTTCATTTTTCTAAACACTACTTAACGTATACCAATAATTTAAACAAAGCCATTAAAGGAACTCCTCTAGAAAATCTAACGATTGAAGAAGTCCTAACCAAATTAGATATCAATAATGCCGATTTGAGAAATAACGCCGGAGGGTATTACAACCACTCTCTTTTATGGAAAATAATGGATCCAAAATCCGAGGGCGCTCCTAAAGATACCCTAGCAGGCGCCATCACTAAAAACTTTGGTTCCTTTGAAAATTTCACCACGCAATTCAAAAACACCGCTTCAAAGCATTTTGGTTCTGGTTGGGTTTGGCTAGTGGTAGATCGTGAAGGGAAATTACAAATTACAAGCACTCAAAATCAAGACAATCCATTAATGCCTAATGCGCCAGTGATTGGATACCACGGAAAACCAATATTAGGTATAGATCTTTGGGAACACGCTTATTATATGGACTACCAATACAAAAGAAAAAAATACATTGACGCCTTTTTTGAAACGATAAATTGGCAAAAAGTAAATGAAAATTATCAAGCTACTTTCAAGAAAAAATAAGCCAGAAGGCATGAATCATCACAACAGATTCATGCCTTTTTTTATAAGGTATTCATCCCAAATTACGCATTAGAAACCTGCTACAACCAACCGCAATCCCAATGTCATTAAGTTAAGGAATAATCAATAATTTGATTACTGATTTTTGAATAACGATTCTTGATTGCTGATGTATAAACCATTGAAAAAACTAGTTTTTCTTATTTATTAGCACAAAATTTAAAATCAAGAATCGTTACTTTTCAATCAAAAACATCTTAAATTATTGACCATTGAACGCAATACTTATTTCCATTGTTGCACTGATACACTACAGTCTTCGATGTCACCTTCAAAACAAAGAACTTCTACTAATTTTTCTATTGAGTTAGTTCCCAGACAACATCCTGATTTAAAAGACCGAAACCACTGAATACCATAACAAAAAAAATTTCAAAACTCAATATTTGGGCGTTACCACAAGGGTTGGGCTTTTACGCTACAATCTTTTTGAGGCAGAAAAAGCCTTAAAAGGATTTTCACTGCAAACGAAGTTCACTGAACTCCAATGAAAATAGTATAAGTGAAGTAATCCCTAACACAAAATACAGCACTAAAAAGAAGTAAGTCTCTGAAACAAACCAGCAAAACCCAATTAAGGAAACTCGAGTAATCATAAACAAGAAAACATCAATGGAGTACAAAAAAAAATGCTCCTTAGTTGGAGCATTTTCAAACCTATTACTAGTGAGATTTATTGCAGTTTCAAAACAAAAGATTCAGAAGGAGCAATCGTGATAGCAGCTGTACCCACTCCATTACTTACTTTTAATTCAGTTTTAAACTTCCCGTACAATTGATCTACTAAAGTGTAACTTCCGTCTTTTACATTCCACTTTTGAAGTAAATCCGCTGGCACTTTCATTTCATACGTACTACTAACCTCAGAAGAGAAATTAGCAATGATAATTAATTTTTCTGTATCAGACCAACGAGTAAAAGTATACAAATCTTTATCATATCCTTGAACAATATTTCGATTAGCTCCTTGAATTTCTTGGAAACTTCCCATTAAAGCACTGCTCTTTAATGAAAAATTCAAAAGACGTTTATAAAAATCACGCAAATCTTTTTCACTTGAAGATAATTGACCTCCATCGAATTTGCCATTGTTAATCCAACGTTGATGGTGTGGCACTCCAATATAATCAAAAATTGACGTTCTAGAATGCGTTCCAAAACCAGCATCTTCTTTTCCTGGTTCACCAACTTCTTGCCCAAAATAAATCATAGTTGGCGCAGAACTCAAAGTAGTAGATACCACCATTAATGGCTTACCGCGCTCTGCCGTTCTAGCAAATTCTGGACTAGACAAACGTTGTTCATCGTGATTGTCTAAGAATTTCAACATGTGATGTTCGATATCAACCATATTGTATTGAATCGAAGAAAGTTCATCAGGCCATGATCTTCCTTGAATGATATCCTTCAATTTATCGTATGTTTCTACTTTATCATATAAGTAGTCCATTTTACCCAAATGAAGATAGTTTCGATATTCTTTAGGGTTGTACACCTCGGCCATTAAAAAAGAAGTAGGCTTGGCCATTTTTATCGCTGAATTCATGTAACTCCAAAACTCATATGGCACCATCTCGGCCATATCATAACGAAAACCATCAACACCTTTTGCAATCCAATACAACGCAATATCTTTGAATTTCACCCATGAGCTTGGAACATTCTTATCTGCCCAAAAGGCAAAATGCTCTTTGTAATCCTTCTTATCAAAACCTTCGGGAAGCGTTGGGAAATCTTTACTTCCATCAGGACGAATACCGTAATTTACTTTGATCGTTTCATACCAATCATTCTTATCTGGCTTAGCCAATCTAGAGCCATTTCCGGTCCATTTCGCAGGAAACTCTTCAAATTTACCATCTGCCAAAGGATGATTTTCTCCATTGAGTGGTTTCGGAGCATCTGGAACTTCAAAACGAGTATTAGGAATGTAATAAAAATTATTATCTCTTTTGTATTCAACACTAACATCGTCATCGGCACCAAAATCTCTAACTCCTTTTGGATTACTCTTACCTTTGTACTTACGGGCAATGTGATTAGGTACAATATCAATAATTACTTGCATACCCGCTTTGTGCGTTCGTGCAATCAGTGCTTCAAATTCTGCCAAACGATTTGCTGGATTAACGGCTAAATCAGGATTAACATTGTAATAATCTTTAACCGCATAAGGTGATCCGGCTCTCCCTTTTACCACATCTGGATCATCATTCGAAATGCCAAAAGCGGTATAATCTTTAATTACAGCATGGTGAGGTACACCTGTATACCAAATATGTGTTACTCCTAAATCTTTAATTTCATGCAATGCTTTATCAGTAAAGTCATTGAATTTACCTACTCCATTTTCTTCTATGGTTCCCCAAGGTTTGTTGGTTGTATTAGTATTCCCAAACAATCTTGTAAAGACCTGATACACCACTTTTTTATGTTGGTGTTCTGTTGGTTTGTTTTCAGCATTCATTTTCAAATCTTTTGATTTACATCCTACCACAAGCAAAGCACTTGCAACTAAAAATAAGGTAATTTTTTTAAACATAATGATGATTTTATGCATTTCTGTCTTTTTTATTAATAATGAAGAAATAACTATTCCATTTTATAAATTTACAAAAAATAGCCCCAAATAATATCTTTTTAACAACTATGCAACAGTTAACCGCACAAAACAATAGCAACTACAACGTGAGAGTTAAAAAAATTGTTAGTAATTTATAGCCTACCCTAGCCTACTATTTTAACACTAACTTTAACAATTACAATTAAAATATATTAAAGCTATACTAATTAGGATTTTCATAAATTTGACAAAAATTTTAACCCTTGAAAAAACTAGTAGATAGTATCCGTTTTTGTTTGATAATAAGCATTACTTCTCAATTATTGGCTCAAGCTCCTAAAAAAATAATAATTGAACATTCTGATTTTTTTACCGTAAATCAAGTCGAAGCGCCTGATGCTGCGTTACTAACTGGAAACGTAAGAATGACTCACGATGGCGTAATCATGACCTGTAATAAAGCCTATTATTTTCAAAAGGAAAATTACATCAAAGCCTTTGGAAATGTACAATTAGTGCAAGGAGACACTTTGTATCTAAATAGCAAATACGCTGAATATAGTGGGAATGTAAAAAAAGCGTTCGCCACAGGAAATGCCGTTATGAGCTCACCTGATGCTACTTTGGCCACGGACACTATTAATTTTGATCGCAACGTACAAGAAGTTTTTTACAACACCAACGGAACAATTATAAACAAAGAAAACACCCTAAAAAGCAAATCGGGACGCTATTATGTATCGGAAAAGAAGTTTCGCTTTTTAACAGCCGTGACTTTAACCAATCCGACTTATACCATAAAATCTAATCATCTCGATTATTACAGTAATTCGGGACACTCGTACTTATTAGGCCCTTCGACCATAACCAGTAAGGCTAATTATATTTATACCGAAAAAGGATTTTATGACACTAAGAAAAATTTAGCGCATTTTTTGAATAAATCCTATATCAAATACGACGACAGACTCATCAGAGGCGACAGTTTATATTATGATAGAAACCGCGAATTTGCTTCGGCAACACGGAACGTAAAAATTACAGATTCAATTAACAGAGGTATTGTAAAAGGACATTATGCCGAGATTTTCAAAAAAAAGGATTCGATGTATGTGACCAAAAGAGCACTTGCTGTGAACTTTGTCGAAAACGATTCGGTTTATATTCATGGCAAAAAGTTGATGGTGACCGGAAAAGAAGGCAATCGTATCATTCGAGCCTTTAACAATGTTCGCTTTTACAAAACAGACATGAGTGGCAAATGTGATTCAATTCATTCCAGCACCAAAGAAGCACTGACCAAACTCATTGGAAATCCGATTTTATGGAATGCTGAAAATCAAATCACAGGCGATTTGATGCATCTCATAGGCAATTCAAAAACTGAAAAACTAGATTCTCTAAAAGTAATAAACAATACGTTCATCGTCTCCAAGGATACTTTAGGCACAGGTTTTAACCAAGTCAAAGGACAAAATTTATTTGGGAAGTTCAAAGATGGAAAGCTGCATGATGTTGATATTGTTAAAAATACCGAAGTCATTTATTATATGCGAAACGATCAACAAGAACTGATTGGAATCAATAAAAACAAGAGCAGTAAAATCAATATTATTTTCGAAAATAATGACGTGGAAACCCTAACCTTTTTTCAAGATGTAGATGGGGATTTGTTTCCCGAAAAAGATCTTCCAGAAAACGCTCGGAAATTTAGGGGATTAGTGTGGCGAGGCGACGAAAGAATTAAATCAAAAGATGATATTTTTCCACCTGAAGAAAATATGGACAATGAAAAAATTGCCAAACAAACCAAAGCTGCTGCCGACAAAGCAAAAACACCTTTGAAGCCCAGAAAAGAAACCGTAAACTACGACAAGAAAAAAGGGACGAACAAGAATAAAAAATAGCATTTGAGAAGTGTATTGCTACTATTTAAAAAAACTAAAAGGAGAACCAGTGCCATACATTCATCATTAATTTAGAGCAAATAAAATGAATCCAGATTTTATAAAATACCAAGCACAAACGTCACCTTATCCTTTAGGAATGGAAGTTTCGCATGCTATTGGTTCCTATATATATGATACCAACAATAAGAAATATTTAGATTTTGTAGCCGGTGTATCAGCCTGTACTCTAGGGCATCAAAATAAACGTGTGAATGATGCGATCAAAAATCAGTTAGACAAATACTCACACGTGATGGTTTACGGCGAATATTCACAAAGCCCTGCCGTGGAATTTTGTAAACTACTAGCCGAGCACATGCCTGAACCACTAAAAAAAACCTATTTAGTCAATTCAGGAACCGAAGCCATCGAAGGTGCCTTAAAATTAGCCCGAAGAACCACAGGCAGAAGTCAGCTTATTTCATGCCACAATGCCTATCATGGTAACACGATGGGGTCCATGAGCGTAATGGGTTTTGAAGAACGAAAACAAATCTTTCGTCCTTTGATTCCAGATGTGGATTTTATCACCTTCAACAACGAAGCCGATTTAGAAAAAATAACCACCAAAACCGCGGGAATCATTCTAGAAACCATTCAAGGTGGCGCAGGTTTTATTCAACCAGAAAATAATTTTCTACAAAAAGTAAGACAACGCTGTACCGAGGTGGGTGCCATGATGATTGTTGATGAAATACAACCCGGATTTGGTAGAACGGGAAAATTATTTGGTTTTCAAAACTATGATGTAGTTCCTGACATTGTTGTGATGGGAAAAGGAATGGGAGGCGGCATGCCAGTAGGTGCTTTTACCGCAGCACCAGAGAGGATGGATTTATTAAGTCATGATCCAAAACTGGGACACATTACCACTTTTGGTGGACATCCTGTCATTGCGGCAGCGAGTTTGGCTACCTTGCAAGAAATTACCGAAACTAATCTAATGCCAGAAGCTTTAGAGAAAGAAAAGCTGTTTCGTAGTCTTTTGGTACATCCTTTGATAAAAGATATTAGAGGCAAAGGATTGATGCTGGCAGCCATGACTGAAAGCGCAGAAATTACCAATAAAGTTATTTTTAAATGCCAAGATAAAGGACTGATACTGTTTTGGTTGCTTTTTGAAGCGTGTGCCATACGTATAACACCACCTTTGAACATCTCTGAAAGCGAAATACGTGAAGGCTGTGCTATTATATTAGAAGCAATGGATGAAGTCCTTTCAGAATAAAAATTATTTTGTTTGTAGCCCATTCACAAATTAGCACAAACAAGCCAAGTATAAAATGAGAGTTTGTTAATTAAATTGTTCACAACAATTCTAAAAAAACCTCACAATAACAGTAAGGATGCCTACTTTTAAAATAGGCAAACTCAAAAAAAAACAAGTATGCAATTAAGCAACGAAGAAGAAGATTACAGCTTATCGCTTTCCAAATTTGAGTCCATGTTAAAAACGAACAAAGTTCTTTTTTTTGACTCAGAGGAATTTGAAGAAATCATTCTTCACTACCTAGATATGGGAAAAGCCAATCTGGCTAAAAAAGCCTTAAAATTAGCACTAGATCAACACCCAAAATCCACTGGACTAAAATTAGTCCAAATCGAAATGTTGGTGTATGATGACAAGTTAGATTTGGCCGAAAAAATGCTCAATGAGTTGTACGCTATAGAGCCTACAAACGAAGAAATTTATATCCAAAAAGCCAATATTTGGTCCAAAAGAGACCAACATGAAAAAGCAGTTGCTGAGCTCAAAATAGCTTTAAAGTATACAGATGATTATGCTGATGTTTACAACTTAATCGGTATGGAATATTTGTTCATGGACAATTTAGAATTAGCCAAACAAAGCTTCATACAATGTTTAGAAGAAGACATTGAGGACCAATCAGCCCTTTACAATGTAGTCTATTGTTTTGAGTTTTTAGATCAAATTCAAGAAGCAATTGTCTATTTAAACCAATACATTAACAAAAATCCATACAGCGAGATTGCTTGGCACCAAATAGGCAGATTGCATTATAGCGTAAAAGAATACGAAAATGCCATTCGCGCTTTTGATTATGCTACGCTAATCGACGAAGAGTTTCTAGGTGCTTTTATGGAAAAAGCAAAAGCTTTGGAACGTTTAAAAAGATACGAAGAAGCCATAGAAAGCTATACTCGTACTATTGATCTTGACGATGCCACTTCATATGCCTTATTGAGGATTGGAAAATGTCATGAAAAACTGGGCAATAAAGCATTAGCCTTACAGTTTTTCAACCAAACAGTCCATGAAGATCCATTACTAGATAAAGGTTGGATTGCCATTACTGATTTCTATATCCGTCAAAAAAACTACCAAAAAGCCTTGTTTTTTGTCAACAAAGCCTTGGCAATCGACAATCAAAATAGATTGTATTGGAAGCGTTACGCCAACATCAACAAACAAATGAACTTTTTTGAAGAAGCAGAATTTGGATATCGAAAAGCAGTAGAATATGGCGACTATCAACTCGATACTTGGTTGTTTTGGGTAGATATTTTGCAATTTTTAGGCGAATTTGAAACAGCGATACAAACCCTTTTGCAAGCGGGCGAATTTTTTCCAGAAGAAAACGAGATAGAATACCGCTTAGCAGGCCTGTATTTTATGCTACAAAATGACACCAAAGGAAAAAAACATCTCGGCAACGGTTTACGCATTAACTTTGAAAACCATAATATACTTGAAGATTTATTCCCAGTAGTTTGGAACCGAAAATTGGTTCAAAATTATATTACAAAAAATAAAAATAATAATGACTGATTCTATTAAGATGCGTTTTGGCTTACTCGGACGCAATATTAGCTATTCATTTTCTAAAGGACATTTTACCGAAAAGTTTAACAATCCAGTATTTGAAGGCTATAGTTATGAAAATTTCGACATACAAGACATCAATTATTTTACAGAATTAGTCAAGAATAATCCTGATTTACGCGGCCTAAATGTAACTATTCCTTACAAAGAAGCCATACTTCCCTTTTTGGATAAACTTTCAAAAAAAGCTACGGCCATTGGCGCAGTAAATACGATAAAATTCACCAAAAAAGGAAAACTAAAAGGATACAATACCGATTATTTTGGTTTCAAAAAATCCTTACAACCTTTATTACAACCGCATCACACCAAAGCTTTAATTCTAGGCACTGGAGGTGCCGCTAAAGGCGTTGCTTTTGCGTTGGAAGAATTGGGTATTTTATACACCTTTGTTTCGAGAGAAAATAAAGAACAAACCATTCGTTATGATTTACTCAATGCCACTATTTTTGAGAATCACACCATTATCATCAATACCACACCATTGGGAACTAGCCCAAACACAGATAATTTCCCTGATATACCTTATGAGTTTTTCACAGAGAAACACATTGCCTACGATTTGATCTACAATCCAGCGGAAACCGTATTTCTAAAAAAAGCAAAAAAAAGAGGCGCTACTATTAAAAACGGACTTGAAATGTTAGTACTTCAAGCAGAAAAAGCATGGCGTATTTGGAATAAATAGTAAAAAAACACCATAGTAAAACGTCCAAATAAATTGTCAAAAAAAACAAGACAGAATAAACGCTACAAAGTGTACACCAATTCAGTGGTATACTAAATAGAAAAAACGTATTAAAAAAAAAACGCAACCATTTAATTATCAAAACATTTAAGTAAATTAGCAGTACGAAATTTTATGTAATTTTATGTAATTTTATGTAATGTTATGCAAAAGCTAATTCTACTATTTTTGGCGCTATTTTTTTACACCTCAAGTGTAAATGCTCAGGATAAAAAAAAAATCAGAGAGGAGCAAAATCCCTTTTCTGAAGCGCGCTTTAATTATTTCAAAGAGACTATAATCTTATTTAATGAATATTTAGACACTAAAAATGGTTCTTTTAACACAACTACCTTTCGTTTACTAAAACCAATAGGTAATCGGGCTTGGACGATACGTTTTGATACTCCACTTGTTTCAACTAACTCATCGACCAAAAATAAAACAGGACTAGGAGATCTTAGTATAGCGACTTCATTTATACCATTTTTAACCAAAACATCGGGCATTGCTACACGAGTAAGACTTATAGCAAATACAGCTACAGATAGAAATTTTGGGCTAGGAAAATGGGTTGTTGTTCCCGCCATTTTCTACGGAACCTTTATTGATAGTGCCAAAAACATTGTATTTATAACGGATTTGGAATACCAATATAGCATAGCTGGAGATACCAATAGAGATGACGTCAGGATCACAGTACTTGAAAACAGCTTGATTTATTCCTTTTCAAAGAATTGGATGAGTGCCAATATTTCGTTTCGATACAATGAAGTGTTAAATGGTTTTCAAAACAGTACCTTTATTGAATTTGGACGAAAAATCACTCCCGACTCCTTTTTTTATATCCATCCGAGTTTAGCCTTTGGAAATAAAAAAGCATATAATTATGGTTTTGAAGTAGGAATGCTTATCCGATATTAATCTAGATGATACTGAAAAGCATTTTTAAGGTATTTTACACAGTAAATCAACTATAAAACATAGAAAAATTTTGCAATTAACCAATCCTTTAGTACCTTTCGCATTATAAAAACAACCTTAAACATTTCAAAAATGTTAGAAGAAAAGCAAGATAACCTGCCAGTTGCAGACGGAGAACAACAACAAGAAGTAGTAGATCAAGTATCAACTGACTTGACTACAAATGAGGATAATGCAGCAACAACAGATTCTACAACTGCGGAGGTACACGAAAACCAAACCATCCTTGATGCGATAACCAGCAACAATGCTGAAGAAAGTGAAGATGAAACCCTAAAAGGGCGCCATGATATTCCTCTATTAGATTATGAAGCTATGGACATGGCTGCATTAGTAGAAGAATTACAAAAACTAGTCACTACAGAGACAGTAATGTCAATTAAACTTCACGTTGAAGAAATCAAAAAAGCTTTCTTAGCTAAATATCATCATCTTTTAGAAGAGAAAAGAGAAGAATTTGCTGCTGAAAATCAGGATACAAATGAAACTTTCGAATATCATTTCCCGTTAAAAAACAAGTTCGATCAATACTACACCAATTATAAAGATCAAAAAAACGCGCATTTTAAAAGCCTTCAGACCAATTTAAAAAGCAATTTAGAGCATCGATTAGCAATTGTTGAAGAGTTGAGAAACTTAATTGATCCACAAGCGAACATTA
Organism: Flavobacterium succinicans LMG 10402; assembly: GCF_000611675.1. GTDB lineage: Bacteria > Bacteroidota > Bacteroidia > Flavobacteriales > Flavobacteriaceae > Flavobacterium > Flavobacterium succinicans. The sequence goes on from NZ_JATV01000006.1 coordinate 82,146, forward strand.
AGGATACCCTCAAACACTTCAATGACCTTAGAGATCGCTGGAAAAATGCTGGTCCGATTCCGAAAGATAAATACAATCATGTGTGGAATAATTATCATTTCCATGTTGAAAATTTTTACGATTATTTGCATTTAGACCGTGAGGCTAGAGACATCGATTTTAAACACAATCTTGATTTAAAATTAAAAATAATCGCCAGAGTTGAAGAGCTTACCAAAGAAGAGGATATCAACAAATCGTTTCGAGAATTACAAGATTTACATAAAATTTGGAAAGAAGATATTGGGCCAGTTTCCAAAGAACATCGCGATGAGATTTGGAATAAGTTCAGCGAATTGACCAAGCAAATGCATGACAATCGTGAAAAATTGTTTGAAAAACTAAGAGGGGTTGAATTAGAGAATTTAGCAGTAAAAAAAGATATAATTGCCAAAATTGAAATCTTAGCCACTGAAAAAGTCAACAGTCATTCGCAATGGCTGGTTCAAATTGACAAAGTTGAGGCGCTAAGAAATGCTTTTTTCTCTACAGGAAAAGTACCTTCTGAGGTAAACGAAGCTACTTGGTCAGCATTCAAAACAGCGGTTAGAAACTTTAATAGCTTTAAAAACTCCTTTTACAAAGACATTAAAAAAGACCAAACCGACAATTTAAATAAAAAAATAGCCTTAGTTGCCAAAGCCAAAGAATTACAAGAAAGTGAAGATTTTGCAACAACAACGCCTATAATGAAACAAATTCAGGAAGAATGGAAACAAATAGGTCATGTTCCAAGAAAATATTCAGATAAAATTTGGAATGAATTCAAGGAAGCTTGCAACCATTACTTTGCTAAGGTAAAAGAGCAACGCAATGAAGAAAATAGTGAAGAAATTGCTGCTTTTGAAAACAAAAAAGCATACCTAGAAAGCATCAAAGAATTTCAACTAACAGGAGATCACAAAACGGATCTTGAGAGTATAAAAAAACATATTGAAAACTGGAAAAATTTTGGAAAAGTACCGTTTCCAAGACGACATATAGAAGGGAAATTCAATAAAATTCTAGATGCTTTGTTTGCCAAGTTAAGTTTGAGTAAAAAAGAAACAGATATGATGCGTTTTTCAAATCGTATGGAAAACTTATCCGAAAGCAATGATATTCGCAAACTAGACAATGAAAAAATCTTTTTAATGCGTAAAATTGAGGAAGTTCAAAATGAAATTTTCCAATTAGAAAATAACATTCAGTTTTTTACCAATACCAAAAACGCAAAAAAGGAAAATTCGATTGTTTTAGAAGTCCGAAAAAACATAGCCATCCACAAAGAAAGCTTAGAAGTTTGGAAAGAAAAACTTCATCAACTTCGAAATTTAACCATCGAATAAATACAATAAAGCCTCAAAGTAAATTTTGAGGCTTTATTTTTATACCTTAAAGATTAACAATACTTTATACAAACTCCCAAACCTTTAAAACATAAATAAAGTAATTTTGCCAAATGAAGTTTTTGAGCAAAATAATTTTAACTATAGGAGTTGTATTATTGTTTTTTGTTTTACAAACAAAAAACAACAAGCATTACTTTGATAATGGTACAGCTCAAAAAGAAACTTCTTTCGAGCAAATTGACAAAAACAATTTGCCATGTATGTTACCTAAAACTCTAAGTTATACGGTTGCAACATATCATTTTTACCCACCTATTCAAGCTACTTTTGCGTCTTTTGCCCATGTAGCTCTCCTTATCAACTACAGCAACAAAGTCGCTTCAAAAGCATTCCTTTACAAGAGCATTAATGCAATACCAGCCGTATCGTGCCTGCTCTTTCCAAAACATTATTTTTGGTAACTAGATAGTGCAATCTTTAGAGATCAACTTCTCGATCCACTTTGCGAATTACTAATGAATTCGCATGTTTCACTATTTAAAAAAATCAAAAATTTACACTATGGACACTTCCGTAACTATCATCGGATTGGTAATAACATTACTAATTGCGATACCTCTCTATTTTATCTTTAAAAGTAACGCTATTCAGAAAAAAAGAATACTATCAATACAAGCTATTCACAATCCTAAAAACAAGTACAACTTTACTATAACTGAAAATCAAAACAAAAAGGTATACTCCATTGATACACTAAACCAGGCGTTTTTGTTTATGGACTTTCATCCGAAAGAACCCTTTTCAAAACTGATTGAACTCAATACCATATCCAGTTGTGAGATCAAGTACATTAAAGATGTGGCAAACGATCTAACTAAAAAAATTGAGCTATACTTCATATCAAGCACTAGTAATATCAAAGAATCAATTACCGTTTACAATGCAGAATATGATCTAATAAATCAAATATGCGAACATGAAGATGGTCAATTGGCTAAAAAATGGAAAAAAATTATAGACAACTGTTTAACACATTAAGAACGCAATTGTTTATAAATACCTAAAAAAATACTAAAACAAAACACTGAGAAACGAAAATAATTATTCATTTCTCAGTGTTTTAATATTTATGATAAATATCATTTGCACTAAAAGTATTATAAGATACTTTTGTTCTACAAAATTAAGTTAATATGAAAAATAATCTTATTCAAAAATACAATGTTCCTGGCCCTAGGTATACTAGCTACCCTACGGTTCCGTATTGGAATGAATTACTTTTTTCTACTGACTTGTGGTTAAAAACGCTTCAACAATCTTTTAAAGAAAGTAATACAAAAGAAGGAATTAGCTTATACATTCATTTGCCTTTTTGCGAAAGTCTTTGCACATTTTGCGGATGCAACAAGAGAATTACAAAGAATCACAATGTTGAAGAAACATACATATTGGCTGTTTTAAAAGAATGGGATCTTTATTGTTCACTACTAGAAGAAAAACCAATCATTAAAGAAATTCATTTGGGCGGCGGTACTCCAACTTTCTTTTCGTCCGAAAACCTCGAGAAGTTAATTCATGGAATCTTAAACAAAGCCACTAAAGCGATTGGGTACGAATTCAGTTTTGAAGGACATCCCAACAATACTACCAAAGTTCAATTACAAACATTCTACAATTTAGGTTTTAGGAGAGTAAGTTTTGGCGTACAAGATTATTCCGAAAAAGTGCAACAAGCAATTCACAGGGTGCAATCCTTCCATAACGTTGCCAAAGTAACATTTTGGGCTAAAGAAATTGGTTACACCTCTATCGGTCATGACATCATTTTCGGCCTTCCGTTTCAACAACTTGACGATGTAATTGATACCATCGAAAAAACAAAATCATTAAATCCGGATCGTTTAGCGTTTTATAGCTATGCGCATGTGCCATGGATCAAAGGAAACGGACAAAGAGGATTTAAGGATAGCGATATTCCAAAAGATCAAGAAAAAAGACAATTATACGAAGTAGGCAAACAATTATTGAGTAAAAACGGATATCATGAAATTGGTATGGACCATTTTGCTTTAGAAGAAGACAGTCTTTACACATCCTTCAAATCCGAAAAACTTCATCGTAACTTCATGGGTTATAGCTCTTCAAAAACACAAGTTATGATTGGTCTTGGCGTATCTTCTATCAGTGATAGTTGGACGAGTTTTGCCCAAAATGTAAAAACAATTGAAGAATATTATGCTAGTCTTGAAAAAGGAGAGCTACCGGTTTATCGTGGTCATATTCTTACTTCAGAAGATTTAATCATCAGACAGCATATATTAAATTTAATGTGCCAATTTCAAACCTCATGGGACAAAGAAAATGGCTATTTTAAAGAGCTTCCAGAAGTCCTCATGCAATTAGAAGAAATGCAAAAAGACGGATTGATTACCATTGAAAAACAAAGTATCAAGGTATTAGAAGAAGGCAAACCCTTTGTCAGAAACATTTGCATGGCCTTTGATCTTTTATTAAAAAGAAAAGCGCCAGAAACCGCCTTGTTTTCAATGACAGTCTAACGCAATCACTTTTATTCGTTTACTTTTTTAATAAACCACATTACGGTAAATCTCAATATTTGGGCGTTACCACAAGGGTCAGGCTTTAGGTTACAATCTTTTTGAGGCAGAAAAAGCCTAAAAAGGATTTTTACTGCAAACCCTAACGCAAAAAACGGTAAATAAAAACATTAAACCCTTTTAAACAATCCTAAATCATTAACGTACTTATCCAAATACTTCCTTTAATTTAATGACAATTAGGGGTTTCTTGAACAAACAAACTTAAGGTTGTAGGAGAAACATAAGGAATCCCAAGCCCCAAGCCTCGTAACACGAATAACACCCCAATTACTACCATTACATATGGAATAACTTTTTGAATAGTATTTCGCGCAGAAAGACTTAAAAAGGATTTCAAATAAACCACCACACTCATCAAAGGAATTGTTCCCAGGCCAAACAAAACCATGTATACAACACCAACCAATGCACTTTGCATAGCAATGGCACCAAACAAAGCTACATACACCATTCCACATGGGAGTAAACCATTTAGGAACCCAATAGTCAACAATGAACTGTATGATTTTTTCTTGAATTGACTACCTAATTTTTGCTTCAATTTAGAAATCATTCTAAAAATTGGCTTGGAAAAATTATACTTTGCAAAAACACGCTCAGGAAGTAACGCCACGATAATCATCAAAACACCAATAAAAATAGATAGTTTTTGTTGAATACCCGCTACAAAAAAACCTTTCCCAAGTAAGCCAAACAATAGTCCCATACCACCATAAGCCAACAATCTTCCTATGTGATAGGTAAGTATTTGCGAAGCTTTTTTGGTTGGATTCGAATGATCCACAGGCAACATTAATGCAATTGGACCACACATTCCAACACAATGAAAACTACTAATCAAGCCTAAAATAAAAGCGGTATAGAGCATTTATTATCGTTTTTCAATGCAACTCCATGACATGAATCAAGTTAGAATTACACCTTTATTTTAATTTATATAGAGTGTCTCCTTGGTCAAATAGGATTTTCCTTCATACTGCCATTCCATATTGATATCCCAACTTCCACCTACCAAATTGGTTTTAGGAATATGAACAGTAGACTCGGTTAGGTCTAATTTCACTTGAAAATCAAGTTTTTTATTAGACGGACGATATAACGATACGGTTCCCTTGATTTTTTTAGGAACAAAGTTGGCCGGAAAGGTGATGGTTACTTCTTGATCCAATTGTGTAACCTTGGGTTTTGTAGCTAAATCTTGGGCATTTTGAACCCTTTGCATCTCCTCTTGATAATGAATATCATGCTTATAATATTCCTCGACCACCAAATCGTTATCATATTTGGAATCCGATTGTACTTTTACCACAAAATAGAGAATAAAAGTAATAAACAAAGCAAAAGCAATCACAATATATGTTCCCCAGTTGAATTTTAATTTCATATTTTTTTTTTAAAAAAAGAATAATACTTTAATCGAAACTTCTTGGCCCCAAGAAATTAGTTGCCGTTGTTTGAATCAATTCGTCGGCTTCATATACTTCAATTTCAATAGTAGTTTTATCACTTTCTAGCAAATATTTATTGATTTCGATAAATAAAGTACCACTTGTCAAACCTTGTCTAGGAACAGTTAACTGATTCTTACCCACAATTTTCAAAGTACCTTTGATCTCTTTTAATTTAAAATGAACATTTTTAATTTCATTATTAGATTTGTTAATCACTTTAAAGGTGTAAACATTACTAATATTTTCACCTTTATGCTGGAACAATTGTCCTGGTAATCTTAAAATTGAAGTTTCTACTTCGGAGCGCAAAAACAAAAGTCCCGAAAGAATTCCCATCAAAATCAACAATACGGCGCTGTACCCTTTCATACGCGCTGTAAACTTGAATTTTTCGTTTTTCTCAATTTCATCTTCAGAGGCATAGCGAATTAAGCCTTTTGGTAATCCCACACCTTCCATAATGGTATCACATTCATCGATACAAGCCGTACAATTAATACATTCTAATTGTGTTCCATTTCGAATATCTATACCGGTTGGACAAACATGTACGCATTGTTTGCAATCTATACAATCTCCTTTTCCTGTTTCGGCTCGATTTTCTTGTTTATTGAATTTTGCTCGTCCTATTTCTTTTTCGCCACGAACAAAATCATAAGCAACATTAATAGATTTATTATCAAGTAAAACGCCTTGCAAACGTCCATACGGGCAAGCAATTATGCACACTTGTTCTCTAAACCAAGCAAACACAAAATAAAAAACTCCAGTAAAAATAAATAAAGAAATTAAAGTACTGATGTGGTTTTTCGGTCCTTCTTCGATCATTTTAAACAACACATCACTACCAATTAAGTAGGCTAAAAATACATTCGCAATAAAAAAAGAGATGACCAAGAAAAGAGACCATTTAATTCCTTTTTTTCGAATTTTCTCCGAATCCCATTTTTGTTTGTCCAATCTAATTTGTGCTCCTCTATCTCCTTCGATCCAATATTCAATACGTCTGAAAACCATTTCTAAGAAAATGGTTTGAGGGCAAATCCAACCACAAAAAATACGCCCAAAAATTACAGTGAATAGAATTACAAACACTACCCCAACAATCATGAACAGAACAAACAAATAAAAATCTTGAGGCCAAAATGGAAAACTAAAAATAGAAAAACGACGTTCCAAAACATTGAACATCATGAATTGGTTTCCATTAATTTTGATAAATGGACTAGCCACAAGGATGATGAGTAAAATATAACTCACCCATTTGCGGTAGTCATAGAACTTACCACTAGGTTTTTTGGGATAAATATATTTTCTATTGCCTTCTTGATCAATAGTCGCAATACTGTCTCTAAAGGAGTCATCAGGTAAAACAGCCATAGCTAATTTTTTAAAACTTATTAAAACTTATTAAAACAACTGTGTCAAAGTAAGATACTTTGACACAGGGTATAGAATAGGACAGAAACTATTTATTGAGCAGCCGTAGTATCTACAGCAGGAGCAGCAGAAGCTTCGTTTTTTGAAGCTGCATCATCTACCCATATTTCACCTTCAGGCGCTTTGGCATCTTTTGGATTACTTCCTTTCAAGGACAAAATGTAGCTCGCTACTTTTTGCATTTCTTTCGGTTTTAAAGTACCTTTCCAAGAGATCATTCCTTTACCGTCACGACCACCATTCATAATAGTATGAAAAACGTTTTTGATCCCTCCGCCCAAAATCCATTGTTCATCAGTAAGGTTGGGGCCAATTTGTCCTCCGGCATCGGCACGGTGACAAGCAGCGCAGTTGGTTGTAAAAATTTCTTTCCCAATGGCTAATTCAGCTGGATCAGTTAACAAAGTAACCGTTTTCTCATCCATCAAATCTGGGGCCGTTTTCATGTATTCCGCTATTTCAATTTTGGCTTGCGCAATATCATTTTTTAATTCCATTTCTTGATCTGGTGCACCAAGAATTTCAAAACGAACCAAATAAACCACTGCAAAAACAATACAAGCATAAAACAAATAAACCCACCATGGCGGCAAACTATTGTCTAACTCGCGAATACCATCATAATCATGATCCAAAAGCAACTCGCCTTCTTTTTCAATTGGAGTTGATTTGGTTAATTTTTTCATGATATTTTTATACCAATCACTTTCACCAAAACTTAACGAAGTCGCTTCCTCTAATTTGGCTTTCTGTTCGTCAGTTAACAAATGATAGGTAATTGTATCAATAGCACTTATGGTCACCTCAATCGCGATTAGCAGAAAAAGAAAAACAAATAAGAATAAAGATACCATTGGGAACTTTATAAACGCAGGACGATCTCCTGAGTCAATAAAATACTCCATTGCGCCAAATACGGCAAAGAAAATAAGGGGAACCCTAACGTATACTGGAATTAATTTTTTCATTTTTTAAAGCTTTAAAAATTATAAAGTAAGATTATCTTCTAAAGGGATGTTGCTCATTTCTTGAATGGTCTCTTTTTGATAAGAGAATACCCAAATGGCTAATCCAACAAAAAAGAAAAAGAAAATCAATAGAGAAAGGATGGGATAAATTTCGATCCCAACGATGGTCTCCATATTGTGTTTAATTTGTTCAAACATAACCGACTTTATTTAGATTCTTTTACTTTAATATCTGTACCTAGACGTTGCATGTATGCAATTAGGGCTATAATTTCTCTCTCGTTCATCGGAACAAATTTTTCACCTCTTGCTGCAGCTTTCTTTTTACTTTCTTCATAACTTTTTACAAAGTCAGGATCGTTTTTCAAGCTTTCCTCAATTTTTAAGGCTTGAGCTCTTAAATCTTTTTGACCGTTAGCAATCTGTTCTTCGGTGTAAGGAACACCTAAAGTAACCATTGCTTTCATCTTTTTTTCTAACATAGAAACATCCATGGCTTCATTGTCAAACAACCATTTGTAACTTGGCATGATAGAACCTGCAGAAATACTCTGTGGATTCCAGAAATGATTAAAGTGCCAGTTGTCATTGTATTTTTGCCCCACACGTTGTAAATCTGGACCTGTACGTTTGGATCCCCAAAGGAATGGATGATCGTAAACAAATTCACCCGCTTTGGCTTGAGGTCCGTAACGCTCTACCTCGCTTCTAAACGGTCTCACCGATTGAGAGTGACATCCCACACATCCTTCACGAATATATAAGTCACGCCCTTCTAATTCAAGTGGAGAATAAGGCTTAACACTTGCAATGGTAGGAATATTAGATTTGACCATTATCGTAGGAACAATTTGGATAATTCCACCAATTAAAATCGCTACTGTAGCTAAAATTGCCATTTGTATTGGTCTTCTTTCTAACCAAGTATGGTATTTTTCACCTTTAATTCGTTTGGTGCTAATTTCTTTTAAGGCAGGTGCTTCGGCTAACTCATCTTCGATAGCATCACTGTTTCTAACGGTTTGTACAATATTGTACACCAACACCAACATTCCTGTTAAATATAACGTTCCACCAACAGCTCTCATCCAATACATTGGCATGATTTGAGTCACTGTTTCTAAGAAGTTTCCGTAAGTTAATGTACCATCAGGATTGAACTGCTTCCACATTGAAGCTTGCAAGAAACCTGCAACATACATTGGTAAAGCGTAAAGAATAATTCCTAAAGTACCAATCCAAAAGTGGAAATTAGCCAATTTAGTGGAGTATAAAGTGCCTTTTGACATTCTTGGGATTAACCAATAAATAATACCAAAAGCCATAAATCCGTTCCAAGCTAATGCTCCTACGTGAACGTGAGCAATAATCCAATCCGTATAGTGCGCAATAGCGTTTACATTTTTCAAAGACAACATAGGTCCTTCAAAAGTTGCCATACCGTAACCTGTCATGGCTACCACAAAGAATTTCAACACAGGCTCTACTCTAACTTTGTCCCAAACACCTCTTAAGGTTAACAATCCATTGATCATACCTCCCCAAGATGGAGCGATCAACATCACTGAGAAAACTACACCTAAGTTTTGTGCCCAAGTAGGTAATGCAGAATATAACAAGTGGTGAGGACCAGCCCAGATGTATAAGAAAATCAAAGACCAAAAGTGAATAATAGATAAACGGTAAGAATATACCGGACGATTGGCTACTTTAGGTACAAAATAGTACATTAAACCTAAGAAAGGAGTGGTCAAGAAAAAAGCAACCGCATTATGACCATACCACCACTGCACTAAAGCATCTTGAACCCCTGCATACACAGAATAACTTTTCATGGCCGAAATAGGCAATTCTAAACTATTGAAAATATGCAATACTGCTACTGTAATGAAAGTCGCTAGATAAAACCAAATTGCAACATATAAGTGACGCTCACGTCTTTTAAGCATGGTTCCAATCATGTTGATACCAAAAACAACCCAAATCAACGCAATCGCAATGTCAATAGGCCATTCAAGCTCTGCATACTCCTTGGAGGAAGTATACCCTAGAGGCAATGAAATTGCAGCAGCAACAATAATTAATTGCCAACCCCAAAAATTAAGGTTACTCAAGAAATCACTGAACATTCTTGCTTTTAATAATCGCTGTAAAGAATAATACACCCCAGCAAACATTGCGTTTCCTACAAAGGCAAAAATAACAGCGTTGGTGTGTAAAGGTCTCAATCTACCAAAACTTAACCAAGATATTCCATCGGTAATGTTTGGAAAAAGAAACATTATAGCCAAAATAAGACCTACAAGCATACCTACTACACCAAAGACGATGGTGGCGTAAATAAACTTCTTTACAATTTTGTTGTCGTAATAAAATTGTTGCATCTCCATAATTAAATTAGTTTTCTTTTATTATTGTTGTTGATTTTTTAGTTTTTTTAGCAAGCTCATCGTCAAAAAGCATGCGAACCGACGGGGTATAATCATCATCATATTGCCCAGATCGAACGGCAATTACAAAGGCAATAAAGAACCCTATTGCTACGAAAATACTGATCGAAATTAAAAGGTAAATCACACTCATTTCACTCGTTTTAGTAAGACAAAAATAGTTTTAAGAATAATTTCAAAATATGATTTTTATCATATTAAATCTACTTTTGTTAAAATTATGCAAAAAAAACCAATTGTAGCTTTTAATAATTTATTTTTTTCGTGAATAATAATTACTCATCACCGTTACAAAACTTACTATTGTAATGGTACTCAATGGCATAATTATTGCCGCAACCAAAGGCAAAAGATTTCCTGTGATAGCAAATGAAAGCCCTACAACATTATAAAGTAGTGACAACACAAAGCTCATTTTAATGGTTTTTATCGCGTCTTTGGATAAATTCAAAAAGTACTTCAATTTAAAAAACTCTGAGGCATCCAATATAGCATCGCAAGCAGGTGAGAAAACATTAACATTTTCAGAAATAGATATGCCAACGTTGCTTTGCGCTAAGGCCCCAGCATCATTCAAACCATCACCTACCATCATCACGTTTTTGCCTTGCTCTTGCAATTGTTTGATGTATGCTAGCTTTTGATCAGGTTTTTGATTAAAAACAAAGGTGACATCTTTTGGAAGCATTTTTTCTAAAACGGGACGCTCACCTTCATTATCTCCTGAAAGAATTTTTATTTCATAGTTTTCATGTAACAATTGAAATAGACTTTCTAAACCTTCTCTATATTCATTATTAAACACAAAATATCCACTATATGCATCGTTTATAGCAATATGCACCGTGGTTTGTTGCAATCCATCTTCTAGTTGTACTCCAACAAAAGAAGCGGAGCCTAACACCACTTTTTTATCTGCCAAAGTGGCTTCAATTCCTTTTCCTGGAATTTCGTTAAAATGCGTAACTTTTACCCTTGATAACTCTGGCAAATAATCATACAACATTCTACTCAAAGGATGATTCGATGCTCGTAAAACACTTTTGATCAAAATGGTTTCCTCTTCATTCAATGCTTTACCAATATAAGAAATATTTGATTTTTTATTGGTCGTTATGGTTCCTGTTTTGTCAAAAACAATCGTATCAACCTTAGCCAATTGTTCAATAACTAAAGCGTTCTTCAGATAAAATTTTTGTTTTCCCATAATGCGCAATACATTACCCATGGTGAAAGGAGCCGTAAGTGCCAAGGCGCAAGGACAAGCTACGATAAGTACAGCAGTAAAAACATTAAATGCAGTATTGGCACTAAAAAAAATCCAGTATCCAAACCCAGCAAAAGCAATTAGCAATAAAATTGGGGTAAAATAACGCGAAATGGCATCGGTAATTGTTTTGTGTTTTTGCTCTACATTCTTCTGAAAAACATCATTACTCCATAGCTGCGTTAAATAGCTTTGTGAAACCGAATGCAACACCTCCATTTCGATTACTTTTCCAATTTGTTTACCGCCAGCGAATACTTTATCGCCAGATTTTTTTATAATTGGAATTGCTTCACCGGTTACAAAACTATAGTCAATTTCGGCCGTTTCACTGATCAAAATTCCGTCTACAGGAATTAATTCTTGATTTCGAACCAATAACCTATTCCCTTTTTGAATATCATATACTGGAATACTCTCTTCGGTATTATCAGGATTAATTCTGGTAATCGCAATAGGAAAATAGGATTTAAAATCGCGTTCAAAACTTAAAAAACTATAGGTTTTGATTTGAAACATTTTACCTAAAAGCATAAAGAAAATCAAGCCACACAAACTATCAAAAAAACCAGAACCATAGTCCATTATGATATCAAACGTACTTCGCACAAACATCACCACAATCCCCAGAGCAATAGGAATATCAATGTTAAGCATCTTCGAACGAATACTTTTGTAAGCCGAAACATAATAACCACTAGCCGAATAAAAGAAACTAGGGAGTGAAAGCGCAAAAATCAACCAACGAAAAAAACCGCGATACTGGTCTAACCAATATTCTTCGACCTCAAAATACTCAGGAAACGAAAGCAACATAATGTTACCGAAACAAAAGAAGGCTACTCCTAATTTATAGGTCAAACTCCTATCAATCGTCTCTTTTCCAGCCGCATAATTTTCAAGACTAATGTAGGGCTCATAGCCAATAGAGCTCAATAAATGAACAATTGTTTTTATTGAAACTAGTTCGGGGTTGTAATTTATTCTTACTTTTTTATCAGGAAAATTCACTGTTGAAGTATTGATACCCGGCTGTAAACGTTGCAGATTTTCTAAAATCCAAATACATGAACTACAATGGATATGCGGAATACTAAGCGTAATGATTTCGGTAGTCGCTTCTTGGAAATCGAGTAATTTATCAACAATAGCTTTATTATCTAAAAAATCATATTTTCCAGCAATATCTTGGGGTGTAGCGCCTGGTGATTGCTCGAAATCATAATAACAAGTGAGGTCGTTCGTACTAAATATTTCATAAACTGTTTTACAACCATTGCAGCAAAACAATTTGTCATCAAAATGTATCTCCTCTGACTTTTCAATGTTTAAGCCACAATGAAAACAATTCTCTTTTCCCATAATAAATTTTTCCTGTTAAAGTAGAGCAAATATTACCATTTGATCCTCTCAAAAATATGATATTTGTCATAAATTTGATTATTTTTGCCGAAAAATATACCTGTCGCAAATGAGTAAATGTGAGCAATGCATTGTTCGTGAATTTAGTGCTTTAAAAGCATTAAACAAAGATGAATTATTAAAGATAGCCAGTTGTAAAACTTCGTACACTATAAAGAAAGGCGAACCTATTTTTGAAGAAGGTGATACTGTTAATGGTGTGTATTGCATTAAAGATGGTTATTGCAAACTATCAAAACTCAGTACTAATGGAAAAGATCAAATTGTAAAATTAGTAAAAGCAGGAGAACTATTAGGACAGCGATCTATGGTAAGCGACGAGCCAGCCAATCTTACTGCCATAGCTATTGAGGACATGGAGGTATGTTTTATTCCTAAAACAGAGATTCTTGGTTTTTTCAATACCAACAATCAATTTTCATTAAGCTTAATGAAATCGGTTTGTGGTGACTTGAAAGATTCAGATATGCACGTAGTTTCGATGGCTCAAAAAACAGTCAAAAATCGTTTGGCAGAAACCTTAATTTATTTGCAAGAAACATTTGGCACCAATCCTGACAAAACACTAAAAATACAACTGTCTCGAGAAGAATTAGCCGGGATGATTGGAACCGCAACCGAAAGTTGTATCCGAATTTTATCTGAATTCAATAAAAATGGTACAATAGAATTGGTCGGTAAAAAAATTGCCGTTAAAGATTTGAATCAACTTAAAAAAATAGCAGAATAACTGCTATTTTTTTTTGAGCATTCCATAATATATTGGTATTCCTAAAAAAACAATCCCTAATCCCAAAGTTGTATTCACAGTATCATACACTAACAAAGTACCACTTATTCCTAGAGCTACTATGATATAGAGTGCTGGAACGATGGGATATCCAAAAGCTTTGTAGGGTCGAGCGGCATGAGGTTCCTTTTTTCTCAAAATAAAAACCCCAAGAATAGTCAAAATATAAAACAACAAAGAAGCAAAAGTAGCATAGGTCAATAAATCTCCAAATTTTCCCGAAACACAAAGCACACTGGCCCATAAACCTTGTAACCAAAGTGCTTTTGCTGGTACTTGATGCTTATTGAGTTGCATGGCCTTTTTGAAAAACAAGCCTTGCTGAGCCATAGCATAAAACAATCTTCCTCCCGAAAGAATCAGACCACTGTTGCATCCAAATGTAGAGATCATGATCAAAGCAGACATTAAAAAAACACCTGTATTTCCCATAATAACACTCGCAGCAGCTGCTCCTACTCTATCATTGGAAGCAAACATGATGCCTTTTGCCAAAGCATCTTCTCCCACTGGATTGCCTTGTAGCGGCAAGAGCGCCAAATAAGACACATTGGCCAGTACATAAACCACGGTAACAATGAGTGTTCCTAGTACCAAACTTCTTGGTATGTTTTTTTTAGGCTCTTTAATTTCGCCAGCAATAAACGTCACATTATTCCATGCATCGCTCGAAAACAATGAATTCACCATGGTTGCAGTAGCCGCTCCCAAAATAGCCGTTCCAACTAATTTAGTAACCGTAACCGATCCGTCGGGATGTTGAACCGTTTTATAAGCATCCCACATCGTTTCAAAATTAACGAACAAGGTGTCTTTTTTTATGCCAACATAAATACCTAGTATGATGAGTGCAAATAGAGCAATTAACTTGGCCGCTGTTAAAATCAACTGAATCCATTTACCATTTTCAATTCCTTTCGTATTGATATACGTTAATAAAAAAATACTCATCACCGCCAAAACTTGCTTATACGCTATAATAAACGATCCGGATTGGTATAATTTAGTATCTAAAAACGGAAAAAAAATAGCACTATAATTGGCAAATGTAACCGCAATAGCTGCAATCACTCCTGTTTGAATCACCGAAAAAACAGTCCAACCATATAAGAAAGATACCAATCGACCGTAAGCTCTCTGAATATAAACAAATTGCCCGCCAGCGTTAGGCATCATTCCTGCTAATTCGCCGTAACTCAAGGCCGCAGCTACGGTAATGACTCCTGTCACAACCCAAATCAACAGCAACCAAGCTGCCGAACCAATATCCCTAGCCATGGCCGAGGTAACGATAAAAATACCAGAACCAATCATAGACCCTGCCACTAAACTAGTAGCATCAACTAATCCTAAAGAGCGCTTTAATTCGGTTTTGTTTTCTGACATGAAGTGTAAACTATACTATACTATTGAATGATACTTTTATTATATTTTTTTTGCTTCGTTCCAAAAAACATCCATTTCAGCCAAAGTCATATCCATAAGTGGCTTGCCTAATTCGCTAGCTTTACTTTCTAAATACTGAAATCTTTTTATAAATTTTTTATTAGTTCGTTCCAAAGCATCTTCGGGATTTACATTTAAAAAACGAGCGTAATTTATTATGGAAAAAAGCACGTCTCCAAACTCAGCTTCTATTTTATCTTGGTCTTTAGCTGCCACTTCTACTTGCAGTTCTTGCAATTCTTCTTGTACTTTTTCCCAAACTTGATGGGGTTCGTCCCAATCAAAACCTACCGCTTTTACTTTATCTTGAATGCGACTGGCTTTTACTAGGGCTGGTAAACTTTTAGGGACTCCTTCCAAAACCGATTTCTTACCTTCTTTCAGTTTGAGTTTTTCCCAGTTTTGCTTGACTTCCTCTTCATTTTCAACCACAGTGTCACTGTAAATGTGAGGATGACGATGAATCAATTTTTCGCAAATTTCATTACAAACATCTGCTATATCGAAATCGTTGGTTTCGCTACCAATCTTGGCATAAAACACCATATGCAACAATACATCACCCAATTCTTTCTTGACTTCTTGTAGATCATTATCCAAGATAGCATCGCCTAATTCATAGGTTTCCTCTATGGTCAAATGCCGTAAGGATTGCATGGTTTGCTTTTTGTCCCAAGGACATTGTTCGCGCAACTCATCCATAATGGTTAACAATCGATCAAAGGCTTCTAATTGTTGGGCTCTTGTATTCATAACATAATGGTTTTTGGTAAAAATAAAAAAATCCTGTCAAGAAAAACAACTCAACAGGATTTTATCTTTCAGGTAGTTAGTACTACTCTTTCTTAGCTTTTGCTTTTTTTGGCTTAGCTTCGGCCTCAGGTGCTACAGCTACAGTTTCTTCAGTTCCAATGGCTGGCGGAGCATCATTGGTTACCAAGCCACGTTCTTGCAACATATTATACCAATTCAAGATTTTTTTAATATCTGAAGCGTATACTCTTTCTTCATCATACTCTGGCAAAATTTCTCTAAAATAAGCATTCAAAGTAGCGTTATCTTCTTTATGAGAGATGGCTTTTCCGTTATTTTCTTTTTTAGCAATATTAGACATTACTTCAGCCAAAGGTTTTTCTGCCTCATAAGTGTACACCGAAATTTCAGTTAATAAACTTACATTACTTTTCAAACTTACGGTTACTTTTTTTCCATCAACTAATGATTCTGCAACAAAACCTGTTCTGGTTTGTACTTTCAAAGCAAACAATCCTGGTTTACCTGAAATGGCTAAAATTTTCTCTAAATTCATTTTCTTTTTATTTATAGTTCGTTGGCAATGGTATAAAATTGTTGATTCAAAAATCAACTCTTGCTATTGCTAATTTATCTTCCTTTTTTGGCAAAAAATTTCATTCGGTAGTCTTGAAATGTTTTTCCCTCGGTAATATTTTTTAATTTTTTTTGAATCAACCGTTTTTTTAGAGACGAAATTTTGTCGGTAAACAAAACGCCTTCAATGTGATCGTATTCGTGCTGAATGACGCGAGCAATTAAACCATCAAATACTTCGGTTTTCATTACAAAATCCTCTTCGCAATACTCAATAGTCACGATTGGTTTTCTGTATACGTCTTCGCGAACATCAGGAATACTCAAACATCCTTCATTAAAAGCCCATTCCTCACCTTCTTCTTTGATGATTTTGGCATTAATGAACGTTCTCTTGAAACCTTTCAATTTATTTTGAGCATCCGATTCTAAATCTTCATCATCACTAAAAGGAGTAGTGTCAATTACAAAAAGGCGCACAGATAACCCTACTTGTTCTGCTGCTAAACCAACTCCAGAGGCATTATACATGGTTTCATACATGTTATCAATCACTTCTTTTAAGTTGGGATAATCAGGAGTAAGTGCTTCGCCAACTTTTCGTAAAACTGGGTCACCGTAACCTATAATTGGTAAAATCATTTTTTATAGAATTAAGTTTGTACCACAAAAGGGAATACTTCCTTTTTAATTGGTTGGCAAAAATAGTAAAAATTCAACAATGCCGAATTCCAATTGGCAATAAGTTTAGATTTTACTAAAATTTCAATTTCTATACTCATTACTATCAACAAGCCCTACACAATTCCTATCTTTGAGGTTCATTGTATTCCTATGATTGAAAAAATAATAAATTTTACTCAGACTATTCATTTCACTAACGCATTAAAAGTAACCACAGCCACGGTTATCCCTGTATTACTATTTACCTATTTAGGTCATTTTGATATAGGATTTTCAATAGCATTAGGGGCATTTTTTACCTATCCCAGTGACATTCCAAGTAGTTTAAGTCACAAAATCAAAGGCTTACTAGTAACTGCCTCTTTAATTGCATTAGTCAATTTATTAGTCAATATCCTCTATCCATACAAATTTGTTTTTTATCCGATTTTTGGAATATTAATTTTTCTTTTTTCCATGATCTCTGTTTATGGACAAAGAGCAACGGCGGTTTCATTTTCGTGCTTGCTATCCCTTTGTTTGGCTTTTGCACATTTGCATACCGGATGGGAAATGTTAGGCTATGCCGCACTAATATTTACGGGTGGTCTTTTTTACTTGTTAGTTTCTTTACTTTTTCATTACCTTAATCCTTTTCGTTTTATTGAATTACAGTTGGTTTCTTGCATTGAGTTGACGGCAAAATACCTAAAACTCAGAGCCGATTTATGGAAAAAAGAAGCCGATCGAAAAAGTATTATTGAGAAACAGCTTGTGTTACAAGTAGAATTGAATACGGTTCATGAAACCATTAGAAGTGTACTTATCGGGAATCAATCTTTATATTCGGATACCGCACAAAATAGAAAACTCCTCATTGTATTTATCAATTTGGTCGAAATTTTAGAATTGGCATTGGCCACTTCATTTGACCACAAAACACTTCATGAGAAGTTTGATGTACAACCAGAAATTATTAAAAGCTACGCTACACTTGCCACTAATTTAAAAAAAACGCTAAAGCAACTGAGCAATAACATCCCTAAGAGTTCCCAATATCGTTCGAAACATTCCTTAGAAGTTGACCTCAAAAATTTTGAATCCACTATCCTTGAGTATCAAAACAACATCAAAGATTCCGGATCACATGAAGGAATATCCATGCTAACCAACATGCTACATTATGCAGAGCGTCAGGTGGAAAAAATCAAAACCATAGAAAGAGCTTTTGATTTAAAAATAAAAGAGAAACACCCTGAAATCAATCGAAAAGAACTTCAAAAATTCCTAACACCTCAATATTATCCCTTATCTACCTTTATCAATAATCTAAGTTTTTCGTCAACTTTATTCAGGCATTCTCTTCGTTTATCGGTAGCTTTATTGTTTGGATTTTGTGTTGGAAGCTTTTTACCGTTTCAAAACGTATTTTGGATTTTGTTAACCATCATCGTAATTATGCGGCCAGGCTATGGACTGACCAAAGTACGCTCTTACCAACGAACAATCGGAACCATACTCGGAGGCTTTATTGCTTTTGGATGTCTGTACTTTATTGACAATACCGTTGTTCGGAGCATGATGGCTATTGTATGCATTTTATTGGGTATGGCATTCACGAATATTAGTTACAAAACTAGCGCCACATTTGTGACCATGTATGTAGTCTTTTTATACAGTATTTTAACACCAGAAATATCTAATGTCATTGAATTAAGAATTATCGACACACTCATAGGAGCCATAATTGCTTACACTTTCAATCATTTTTTTTGGCCGTCTTGGGAATTCATCAATACGCCGAAACACATTGAAAAAGCCATTCAGGCCAATAAAAATTATTTGAATCAAATCGCACTGTTTTACAACGAGAAAGGAACCGTCTCAACGGTGTATAAAGTAGCTCGTAAAAATGCTTTTGTGGAGATAGGCAATTTGATGGCCTCGTTTCAACGCATGAGTCAAGAACCAAAATCAAAACAAGTAAAAATAGCGCAAGTATACAAACTTGCAGTACTAAACCACACGTTACTTTCTTCGATAGCCTCAATGGGTACCTACATCCAATCGCACAAAACTACTGCTGCATCAATTGCCTTTAATAGCGTTATGACGACTGTGATTCAAAACTTAGAGGAAGCCTTACAATTATTAAATCCGAACACCCCAACGGAACAAGTAACGGTTTCCAATACAGAAAAAGCATCAGGATTTCTAGAACTAATGAAAATAAAAATGAATGAAATATCAGCTAAGGAAGCTTCGACAACATTGGATCATTCCATACAGATGCAAGAAGCACAACTCATCATTGAACAATTAGTTTGGTTGACCAATCTTTCAGAAAACATCCTAAAAAACACCAAAATTTTACTGGAAAATTAATTTCGTTATTTTCTATTCAAAAAATCTTGCAGCATAATAGTAGCCGAAATTTCGTCAATAAGAGCTTTGTTTTGGCGCTGCTTTTTTTTCAACCCAGAATCAATCATGGTTTGAAAAGCCATTTTAGAAGTAAATCGTTCGTCCACTCGAATCACTTTCATTTCTGGAAAATGATTGGTAAAATGCGTAACAAACCCTTTAATAATTGAAGCGCTTTGCGAAGGTTCTCCGTTCATTTGCTTGGGTTCGCCTATGAGCACCGCTTCTACTTTTTCCTTTGAAAAATAATCTTTGAGAAAGGATATGGCGGTTTCGGAAGGAATGGTAGTCAAACCCGAAGCAATAATTTGTAATTCATCGGTAACGGCAATTCCTGTACGTTTTTGTCCGTAATCTATGGCTAGAATTCTTGGCATTTTAAAAATTTAAAGTACAAATATAACCAAAGAAACCGCTTTAAAACTAAAGCGGTACATCTTATTTAAATTCCAATTTTATATTATCCCAAGAAAAAACGTTTAAAAAAACTTTTACTAGTATCGATAGTTTCCGTCTTTTTTTCGTTTACTGTACCTTGTGATGCTTCATATTGAGCAAATAATTGCCCAACAAATTCTATATATGAACATTTTCTTTCTTCTAGAAAACCAATCAAATATTTTTCACTGTAAGCCACTCCGCTGGCTTGTTCAATTTGCAATAATTTTTTGTACAAAGGCTCAATGTGTTCTTTGATAATTTCATTAGGCACTGCTTTTCTTTTACCAAAAATGTTCACCACTTCTCCTGTTTCGTTTTTGGTTACTTCAAAATCCGTTACTACCCAATAGTATCGACCTGACTTGGCCAAATTCTTAACAATAGCATGAAAATTATTACCCTGATTCAGATTATCCCAAAGCACTTTAAAAATAACTTTCGGCATATCAGGATGTCTTACAATGCTATGGGGTTGCCCCATAAGTTCATAATCTTCGTATCCACAAACATCAGAAAAAACTTCATTAGCATATTCGATTATCCCACGATGATCGGTTTTACTCATAATCGTCCTGGTTTTGTCCCAAGCAACTTCTTTATCAATAATTACTGGCATTTGAAATAATTGATTTGCTCCCATAAGTATTATATTTGGTATTAATTGTTAGTCTCTTCCTTTCAAAAAGTGGCCAAAAATAATGTTAAGAAATCGATTGAAAAATGATTTTTATCATATATTCTGTCAAAATACCGACTTCGCAATCGATTTCTATCACTCCTCACCCATGACTATAATTATTTATCAAAATTTCACAAAACGAATAAAAATGTTACTAAAAAATAAACAAAGCGGGTTTTAAAAAAAATCAATTTATCTTTGCAAAAAATATTTAGAAAAATGAATTCATTACAAACAATTATAGAACAAGCTTGGGAAAACAGAGCTTTATTACAAGAAACCACTACAACAGATGCCATTAGAGAAGTAATCGAGTTACTAGATTCTGGTAAACTGAGAGTAGCTGAACCTGTGGCTGACGGATGGCAAGTAAACGAATGGGTAAAAAAAGCTGTGGTAATGTACTTCCCTATTCAAAAAATGGAAACATGGGAATCGGGTATTTTTGAGTACCATGACAAAATGTTACTGAAAAAAGAGTATGCCGAAAAAGGAGTTCGTGTAGTTCCTGGTGCGTCTGCTCGTTATGGTGCTTATATCTCAAGTGGTGTAATCATGATGCCAAGTTACGTGAATATTGGTGCTTATGTTGATGCTGGAACTATGGTTGACACTTGGGCAACTGTAGGAAGTTGTGCTCAAATTGGCAAAGATGTTCATTTGAGTGGTGGAGTTGGAATTGGTGGTGTTTTAGAACCTTTACAAGCTGCACCTGTTATTATTGAAGATGGTGCTTTCATTGGTTCTCGTTGTATTGTGGTAGAAGGTGTTCACGTAGGAAAAGAAGCGGTTTTGGGAGCTAACGTTTGCTTGACTGCCTCAACAAAAATTATTGATGTAACTGGAGACGAACCTGTTGAAATGAAAGGTCATGTTCCTGCTCGTTCAGTGGTAATCCCAGGAAGTTATACTAAAAAATTCGCTGCTGGTGAGTATCAAGTTCCTTGCGCCTTGATCATTGGAACTCGTAAACCATCAACAGATTTGAAAACTTCTTTGAATAATGCCTTACGCGAATATGATGTAGCGGTATAATTTCAGAAAAAAACATACTGAAATTCCAAATTCCAATTGACTTCAAGAGGAATTTGGAATTTTTTATTTGATTTTGTTTTGCAGTTTTAAAAGCTTGGCATATTTCATATAAGAAAAGAAACTTTGAATCATGGCAATCGACAAACCATCTATTCCATTAAAAATTCCTTTCTTAAAAAAATAGCAACGAACAAAGGCAACCGTACCATTAAGAACGGGTTTAAATGCGTTTATCCTTTTTCCCTGCTCAAACAATTGATGCGCATGCCAATCGGAATATTGATTTTTTTTGGATATAATCTGATCCAGAGAATCCCAACCGTAATGCAGAATATGAACGGCTACTTTTTTCTCATTTTGTGTAACAATTTTTTGATGCACCTTAGCATCCGATGGATGAGCCGATTGTTTATTAAAAAAACGAACCTTTTGATCCGGATACCAGCCCGAAAAATCAATTAATTTATCCGCGAGATAGTTTTTTACTCTAAAACTAAAAGCATCATAATTGCCTTCTAAATATTTTTTATTCAGGATAAATTCTTCAGCATCTTTATCAAGAAACTCATCGGCATCAAGGTTCAAAATCCAATTGTTTTTACAATAAGGAAGACCATGCGTACGCTGTGGACCATCGCCTAAAAATTTTTGCTCAATAACTTTTGCTCCTTTTGCTTTGGCAATTTCCACAGTGCGGTCTTTACTAAATGAATCCACCACTATCACTTCATCGCAAACTTTAAATAAAGCATCGATGCATTTTCCTATGTTTTTTTCTTCGTTGAAAGTAATAACCAGACCACTAATTCCCATAACAAAAGTTAAAATTATTTGCGGCAAAAATAAAACAATTTTGCTTTAGTTTTCCCGAATCACAAACATAGACTTGCGCACTTCATAAAATAGTTTGTAATTTAGCCCACAAATTGAACGATAATTACATGAAGATATTAGTCATACAGCAAAAAAGAATTGGAGATGTTTTAACTAGCACCATAATCTGCAACAATTTAAAAGCAAAGTTTCCAGACGCTGTAATTGATTATATGTGCTATCCCAATTCTGTAGATGTTTTAAAAGAAAATCCAAATATTGACCACATCATTCCTTTGTCTAATAAGGTAAGAAAATCATATATTTCCTTATTTATATTTATTTTTAAAATACGTAGCGAAAAATACGACGCGGTAATTGATGTGTATTCAAAATTAGAAACCAATCTAATCACTTTATTTTCAGGGGCAAAATACAAGGTCTCCTATCACAAATGGTACTCCAAAATATTTTACAATTACACGTACGAGCGTTTTGATGCCATTGCCTCGGAACATGGATTAGCAATTGAAAATAGGTTGTTACTCCTAAAACCTTTTATTTCTGAAAAAATAACCGCGGTAAAACCCAAAATATTTTTAAATAATGCGGAAATTGAAGACGCTAAAACTCTTTTAAAGAGCCACAACATAGACACTACAAAACCCATAATTATGTTTGGTATTTTGGGCAGTGAAGTCTATAAAACGTATCCTTTGGAAGGAATGGCGAAAATTATTGATTTTACTGTTGCCAAAACCAATGCTACCATCCTATTCAACTATGTTCCTTTTCAAAAAGATCTAGCCTTAGAAGTTTATAATTATTGTAGTGAAGCGACCAAAAAACACATTGTTTTGGATTTGTATAGTGTGGAATTACGACCGTTTTTAGCACTTCTCTCCCAATGTGAAATGTTGATTGGAAACGAAGGAGGCGCTGTAAATATGGCCAAAGCACTTGAAATTCCTACTTTTTCACTTTTTACTCCTTCTGTAAGAAAAGAAACATGGCAGCTATTTGAAAATGAAGCAAAGAATGTGTCGATTCATTTAAAAGATTTAAAACCTGAAATTTACCAACAGCACACTGAGCAATATATAAAAGAGCATACTTTTAAATTTTATGATGAATACCCATTACCACTACTACTAGAAAAATTAGAAACTTATTTTCAAGAATACAAAAATTGAAAAAAGTAAAAATATCACATGAATTTTACAGGAAAACAAAAGTTATCTGTTTTAATTATCACTCTTAACGAGGAACGTTTTATTGCATCTTTACTAAAAGATATTGATTTTGCCGATGAAGTAATTGTGATTGACTCCTATAGTACGGACAAAACGATTAGTATTGTAGCCTCAATGCCTCATGTAACATTAATTCAAAACCATTTTATCAATTATACTTCGCAAAGAAATTTCGCAATAGATCAGGCAAAAAATGACTGGATATTATTCCTTGATGCGGATGAGCTTTTGACTCCAAAACTGAAAACTGAGATTGTCACCACCATAAACAGCAAGGATGCTGCAAGCGCCTATTTGGTGTACAGAACTTTTATGTTCAAAAACAAAAAACTCAATTTTAGTGGTTGGCAAACTGACAAGATTTTCAGGCTCTTCAACAAATCTGCCTGTAGATACAATGAAGACCGAATGGTGCACGAAAAGCTAATTGTTCAGGGGGAAATAGCAGTTTTAAAAAATAAAATCATTCACTTTTCCTACACTTCCTACCAAGAGTACAAACTAAAAATGATACAGTACGGGATTTTAAAAGCCAATGAAAAAATTAAAAAAGCACAAAAACCGCAGCAAATAGTAGCCTTTCTTCATCCTATTTACACCTTTTTATACCAATTCCTGATCAGGTTAGGTTTTTTAGATGGTATAAGAGGTGTAATTATTTGTTATCTCAATGCGTATAGTATTTTTATTCGTTATAAGGAACTAAAAAAAATTACCGCTTCCAGAATTTGATTTTTCGTTTTAGCCTTTTCTTTCTGTAAAACTGCTCTTGAAAATCTGTTGTATACTTCCACAAAGCATCAAAAATCATTATTTCAGATGCACCATACAGCTTAGCATATTCGTTACTCATCACGGCAACCATTCTCTTTTCAGGAGTAAGCCTTCTTAGGTTTTTCATTCGCATATCAAAATCCATCGTTGAATGAAATTGCATACGATTCAAATCAACTAGGAAAAAATCATAATTTCCTTGCTCATTTTTTCTAATCAAAGTGTTTCCGGGAGAATGGTCAATAAATTCAATTCCTTTTTCATGAAGATCAAAACTGAATTTAGTAAACTGCCTTAGAATATTCTCATGATCAGGATAATCAGGGATTTCAACTAATTCGCGAAAGGTCAAATCACAGGATAAATGTTCGCTAACGTAATAACTATCTTTTAATCCTAGCAGATCATAATTTTCAAAATATGCAATAGGTTCTGGTGTGCCAATTCCTTTTTCCAACAAAGCCGTCGCATATTCAAATGAACGTCTTGCTTTTGACTTTCTGAAATATTTGTAAGCGATTTTGTTTACTAAATGAGGTATTTTGAAGGACTTAACATTAATGGTTTTGCCTTCAAGATCAAATAATTTTATGGTGTTGCGATCTCCATTTCCAAAAAGTATTCCTGAAGTATTGAAATCAGAAATATAATTTAAAAGCAATTGCTTTTTGTTTTTGTAAACTGAGTTAATTTTATCACACATTGTTCTTATATTTGAACCACAAAAGTAAGTATATACATTTTAAGAGTTAAAATTAATATTGTAATTTAGCAAAAAAAAACCAATGCCTTTTAAAAGTGTTTTTCTAGAGACCCACAACATTAACAATAAAAACACTGGATTAGGAACCTTTAACTACGAATTAATAAAAGGCTTATCTTTATTAAATTTAGATGGTTTTGAATTGACGTTAAACACTTCAAATCCAGAATTATTAAAAAAAGAATTCAAAGATAAATTTGAATACCACAAATATCAAAGTATCTCCAGACATTCTCTTTTTCGGGTTCGAAAAAAAAATGACTTATGGCATTCTGTCAATCAAAACACCAAAGTAGAGCCTTATCATTTTAATAATTATTTACTAACCATACACGACATTCATTTTAGAGATGAATTAGACTCTAGTCGTAATTACAAATTAAACAAATTATTTACTGAAAAGTTAGCCCGAGCAACAGCTATAACTTACGTTTCTGAATTTACAAAAATCGAAACTCACAAGCACTTTTCGGTACCTAACATCCCAGAATATGTAATTCATAATGGAAATCCTATTAGTGCAATATTGGACACTTCTTCATATATTCCAAATGTCCCTGTAGATCGCCCATTTTTCTATTCTATCGGAGACTTCATAGAAAGAAAAAATTATGAATCCATTATCAATATGATGAAAGTAATAAAAGACTTTAATTTAATTATTTCAGGAAACAACGATAAAAAATATGGTGACGAAATAAAAAAAATGATCCAACAAAACGGATTAAGCAAGCAAGTTTTTTTAACTGGAAAAGTAAGCAATGAAGGAAAACAATTTTTCATGAAGAACTGTACAGCATTTTTATTTCCTTCATTAAAAGAGGGGTTCGGTCTACCTCCAATTGAAGCAATGAGCTTTGGCAAACCAGTTTTCCTTTCCGATAAAACATCTCTCCCTGAAATTGGGGGCGATGTGGCTAATTATTGGACAAATTTTGATCCTGAAGATATGAAAAGTGTTCTTTTTAATGGATTAACTTATCATGAAACAAACAAAAATGTAGCGGAAATTTTACTTAAAAAAAGAGCCGCAACATTCGATTGGAAAACTGCGGCGGCTGAATATCTTGAAGTTTATAAAAAAATACTACTCTAAGAGGTTCTTTTTCAATAAAAACTTAAGTTTATGCCCTAAATTCTTAATATAAAGAACTGAACTTAATGTATTTAATTTGCTTTCGTTTTGAATAAAATCCTTTATCTCACAGATGTTTTTTGTTGGAAAAAAGGCCAACTCTTTCCATTTTTTAGGCTGTAGATAGTAAAAATCTTCATATTCTTTATAATTATCCTCATTTACAGCCAGCCATTTATCTAAAAAGCCTTCATTCACATCGGTATTATGTCCCCAGTTTTCAAACTTAAAACGTAATTCCTCCTCACTACGAGATAAAGATTCATGCAAGACTATAGTGTCGGTATAAATTTGACGTCCCTTAATCCTCCTACCATTGACATAATTTGGGAAGTTTGTAGCAAAAATAGCTTTTAAAGGTTTGTTTACATATAAAATCCCATTTTCGGTATATTTATAGAGCATTACCCAAAAAGCACAAATTTGTATCGGTTTTTCTTCTGGGTTAATAAGATAAGAATCGTACTTCCTTAAATTGGCAACAAATTTTTTAAAATCAACAAAATATTCATCACTATCTATTTGAATAAGCCAATTCCCTATTCCCATTTTTTGAGAAAGCATTTTTCTCTCCCTAATTTCGCACTCCATCGTTGTTAAATGTTCAACATAAAAAGTATCTTCATAGATGGTGATTTTTTTTTCAGCATCAAAAACCTTAATCCATTCAAAAAAGGACTCATCTATAAAAATAGGCTCTCCTTTCCAAGTTTGCCTGTTTTTATCAATAGCCAAAAAAATAGCATCCGCTTCAGTATATATTGTAGGGATAGATGTCTTTAATAATTCATAATCATATGAAACTAAATAACCTATGTGTATCTTTCCACTCATTAAAATTGATTATAAAACATTCTGCAAGTTAATAATTAATATCTACTTTTGTCGAGCCTTTTATGAAATTTATTTACGCACTTCTTGACGTTTTTTTTTATATTTCATATTGCTTTAATTCAGTAAAAACGCGACTTATCACACTAAACCATTAAAAAAACACTCTTATGAAAATAGGCATCCTCAGCTTTGATTTTTTTAATTTTGATCAAAAAATTGTCTTAGAATTAAATAGGAGAAATGTTCAGGTAGACCATATTGATATCTCTCAATTCAAATATAAATATTCCTCAGTTTTTGATAGAGTAAGAAATTTTTTTAATAAATTAATTTTCAAAAAAAACATAAAAAATATAAAAATGGAAGAGCATGTTCTTGCTCATTTTAAAAAGGAAGAACATTATGATATAATTTTAGTTATTCGCCCTGACTGTTTCACCAAGCAAACACATTTAGAGATCAAAAAACATACCAATAAATATATTGCTTATCTGTATGATAGTTGCACAAGATTTCCTACTGATCATTTACTTGATGGTGTATTTGACAAAATCTTTTCATTTGATTTGGATGACTGCAAAAAGTACAATTTCAACTTTATAACGAATTACATATATATTGACAAAAAACAAATTAAAGATCATCAAACCAATCAAAATGTTTTTATCGTAATTTCTATCGATGAACGTATTCCGTTTTTGAATAACCTCGCTAATTATCTATCAAAACACAACATTGAATATAAATTTTTGATTATCGGTAAAAGAAAACCCGAAGGTATTAATCCAAATATTTTTTATTCTAGAAAGCATGTTTTTCAAGAAGACTTGCAAAATGATTTAGAACATTCAAAAATATTCCTTGATTTAATCAGACATGGTCATAATGGACTTAGTTTTCGAATTTTTGAAGCCTTGGCCATGCAACGAAAAATAATCACAACAAATCAGTCGATTAGCCAGTACGATTTTTATAACCCAAATAACATTTTGATACTTGAAGAAAACAAACCAATAAAAATAAACCCTGATTTTTTCAACACGCCTTATGAGCCACTAGATGAGGAAGTATATCACAAATACACGATTGAAAATTGGGTAAATACAGTATTCGAACTTAATTAAATTACTGAATCAAACGCACTATTTTTTCTTCGATAGTAGCTATAGAAAAAGGCTCAATCACCTTTTTTGAATCAGTACTTACTTTCTGCCAAAGTTCTTTGTTTAGGTATAAAGAAAGGATATTATCAACAATTTCATGGCTTGTATTTCCTACTATCACATGTCTATTTCCTTGAAAATCGAAACCTTCAGCTCCAATGTTTGTCGTTACAAGCGGAAGTCCAAACTCTAAACTTTGTCCAATTTTGCCTTTAATTCCTGCACCGTATCGAAGTGGCGCTACAAAGATTCGTGTGTTTAAAAAATAGGGAGTTACGTCCTCGACATATCCTACTACTTTGAATTTTTCAGAATTCAATTTTTGAATGGATTCCGGAGGATTACTTCCTATGATAGTAATTGAAATGTCTGGATTTGATTTCCATAACAAAGGCATAATTTCTTCTGCCAAATAGTTTACCGCATCAACATTTGGTTTATGATCAAAACCTCCTATAAACAACAAATCTTTACGATTTTCATAAGAAACAGGATTTTCATTTTCTATAAATTGATGAATATTACCAATGCTGATTATTTTAGCTTCCTCTTTATAAAAATCTTTTAAACTTTCTTTTTCAACATCAGAAATCACAATGATTTTATCTGCTTTTTTACAATTATCAAGTTCTAATTTGAGGTATTTATCTGCTTTTTTTAAAATATCAGCGTTTTGTGTCAACTCAGATTCTCTCTTAAATCTCAGATAATGAAAATCAACCATATCAAAAAACACTTTGGCTTCAGGTTTACATTTTGTAATAATTGGATAATACTTTGCAAAAATTTCAGGTCTATGCAACCAAACAAAATCTGCAAAAGGAAGTACTTGCTTTATAAAATCATTTTTAGCAATTAACTCGCCTTTTTTATCCACGCCAGGCTCATACACCACAACACCTAAATTTTTAAAGTACTGCACATAATCAGTTGTAAAACGATATTCCTTAAAATCAGCCATTAAAAAAACGCCGATATTATTTTTTATAAGCAATTTTATAATTTCTGTTAATCTTCTGGAACCTGAATCTTTATTGTACTCAGGAACTTTAGTATCAATTATTATAACGTTTCTAGTATATTTCAAATTACTAGTAAAATCCACTTCTTTCTTTTGCTTTCTTAGTTTATTGCCTAATGACTTTAATCGAAAATATAACTTAATTGATTTGAACATTTTGAATGGATTTTGTTTGTTGTTTTAATTTTTTGCAAAGATAGCATCAAGCACTTTATATGTTTTTTTGACATCAAAATGGTTCTCAAAAAACCGCTTCGCTTCTAAATGATTTTTTTTGTAAAACTCATTATCATTTAAAAGTGTATTAATGTGTTTTGAAAATAAAAGCGGATCATTTGTAGTTAAACATCCGTTATTCGTTTTATTCAGTAAACCATCAACACCTCTTTCTGTACATACCACTGGTATTCCGTGCGATAATGATTCAATTACTTTTATTTTAACTCCAGTACCCGATAACATTGGACAAACAGTAATTTTAGCCTTTGAATAAACATCCTCTAATTCTTTTACAAAAATCAATTTTTCAACATTTTCAAAATTAGAAATATGATTCCCGACTTTTCCAACTATCGTAATTTTTAAATCTGAAGACAATAAAGGATATACTTCTTTAAAAAACCACTTTGCAGATTTTATATTATGGAAATTCTCACTGGCTACATATAAAACATCGATTGTTTTCTCCGTTTTTGATGAAGTTTCAATAGCATTAGGCAAACTATGAGTAATAAGACTTACCTGTTTTGTTATAAACTGAGAAAAAAGGTATTTTTCTTCATTTGAAATCACCCATACCTCATCAAATTTCTTCATTACAGAAATCTCCTTTTTGAAATACCGATCCAAAGCAAACTTTTTATGATCTTGAAATTGAGAGGTTAAAAAATCATGTGTATCGATAATCCATTTCGTATTACATCCTTTTGTTACAGCATCTAAAAGTGGAGACCAATAAACATATGAAACAATTATAAAATCATAGTCATTATCACGTACTATCTTCGAAAATTGCTCTTTATAGCCAAATTTTGTTCGGTCAAAATCCTTCAACTTACTATTGAACTTTTTTGGAAAAGAATAATTCAGATAATATTTAATGATGTTACTACTTTTCTTTTCTTTCTTTAACAGATATCCGTTTTTAATTAAATTCTCTCTTTTTAATTCATTTATAGCATCTTCCTCAAATTCCTTTGATGCTTCTCCAACAAAATCAAGATAAATTTTACGGTTTTTAAAATACTGTAGTAACGATAAAGCCCTTGCATTGTTACCTTGAGTATAAGATAATGGATTCTCTGGATAGAAATATAAAATACGCATAATCTATTTTATTAAAACTTGAGTTATTAAATGCATCCACTGATCCGCTACATTTTTTTCACAGTACTTTTTCACCATTTGATGCGCAGCCGAACCTGTTTGTTGTCGCAAATCTTTGCTAAGTATTAATTTCTCTAAAGATTCCTGCAA
The DNA here is from genome assembly GCF_000611675.1 of Flavobacterium succinicans LMG 10402. Taxonomy (GTDB): domain Bacteria; phylum Bacteroidota; class Bacteroidia; order Flavobacteriales; family Flavobacteriaceae; genus Flavobacterium; species Flavobacterium succinicans. Next base: position 113,174 of record NZ_JATV01000006.1, read on the forward strand.
GTCGATTTCATTATTTACTAAAAAGCCATTAACATTGTTTTCAATAAGCTCATTTACTCCAGAACAGCTTTCAAAACCAATGGACGGCAACCCTACAGACATAGCCTCAGTCAAAGCTAAAGGAAACCCTTCATACTTACTAGGGAAAATAAATATATCAGATGCTTTCATTTCATCCATCGGATTTTTTGTAAACCCATTAAAAAACACTCTGTTTTCAAGTTGTAATCGTTTTACTTGACTTTCTAATACTTCTAAATCATCACCGGTTCCCCAAAAATGAAAATCCCACGTTGTATACTTATTGGCAATTTTAGAAAAAACTTCAATAGCAATATGTTGCTGTTTGCAGCTTGTAACTAGAGAAGCAACATTTATAATTTTAAACCTTTCTTTATCCGTATAATGAGAAACAATTTCTGCATCATCGATCTGAAAAACTGGATTAGGAATAGTAAAAGCTTTTCCTTTGAAAGTATTGGGCAAATATTTTTTATAACTATCAAATAAAACCTGAATAGCAGTTAAATGTCTGTAAGCATCCTTAAGTTGATCCATTTCAATTGCAGAACGATACCATAATACATCTGAAAAATCATAATCGGGTCGACCATTTACGGAATTAATTATCGGTACGCTGTACTCATTCTTATAAGTAAGCTCTAATAAGGACCCAATTGTCATGGTAATGATCAAATCAGGATTGGCTCTGACAATATAATTTTTCCAGTTTTGAGAACGATGCAACAAGTTGAAGGTATTAAAACCATCCATCCCATTCATTTTTTTTAATAAAGCCTTATTATGTGCCTTGCAATACTTTTTCTTAACTTTAAAATAAAGCCAAAAAAAAGGATTTCTGCCTTCGTAATTATATAATTCTAGCAGCTTTTTTTGCGGAACATTTTTATCAAAAATATTAGTAATAGTCACTTTTTCATCCAATTCAAACATAGGACTTCCAGAAAGATCCTGATTGGTAGCAATTTCTACTTCAAAATTATTTTTACTAAAAATATTAGATAAAAAGCAACATATTTTTTCAGTTCCTCCTGATCCATTTAAAAAACCTGTGTGCTGAATTATGATGATCTTCATTTAAAAATATTTGATTTTATTTCTTTTCGCATTCTTTTTCTAAGTTTTGAAACGGGAACAAATCGCAGCAAAAACAACTTAATTTTACATTTTAAGATCAACATCTTGAACGCATGATCAAAATCTGAATAATCTTTAGATTGTATAAACATCAAAAAATATTTTTTTAATACTTTTTGATCCTCGTTTCCTAAAAAAGGCAATACATTTTTTTGCATAAACTGAACAATCAATGCATGTAAACACTCTTTTTGATTCGGATTTAATGGCATTGAAAAATACCTTAACTCTAGGGGCTCATGTTCCATAAAAAGCGCTAGATGAAGCGCGTGAGTTTCGAACAAATTGTACTCCTTATAAAAATCTTCTAAAATTGTAAGCCAAAGTGGAATTTGTAGAAGCACCTTGTCAACGCGGTCATTATTTTTTTTATGATTTTGATTCTCGTGATGTCGATAATGATATTTAGCCTGAGGATTTGTGCCAATTTTTTGGGTCAACGCTAATAGCTGATGTGAAAACAATCCATCTTCACAAGGCTGAATGTTTTCTGGAAATCTAATTCTTGAATGTTTTTTTAAAAAATCATGTCTTAGAAATTGTCCCCATGTTGGTAATGCCGAAACATTTGGTAAACGACTGCAACAGTCCTCTCCAAGCACTACAATATCAAAATCTTTCTGTTTTGCTACTTTATACGATGAATTCAAAAAATCAAAATCTATTGTATCATCAGCATCCATAAAAAAAATGTATTCACCTATCGCAAGCTCTAAACCTCTATTACGTGCTATTGAAACCCCTGAATTTAATTGTTTTACTATTTTAATTCTTGAATCCTTATTCAAATATTCTTGACAAATTATTAATGATTTGTCAGTTGATCCATCATCCACTAAAATCACTTCAATATCCTTTAGAGATTGACTCAAAACGCTTTCTATAGTCTCAGAGATGAACCCCTCAACATTAAAAACCGGAATAACAACTGAAACTAAAATACCTGAACTCAAAATTTTGATTTAAATTTGAAATAATCCCCAAAAGTAAAGTAATTTCTCTGCTCTAGACTAACTTTCGTCTAAAAAATACCTATAACATCAATTTAAAAAGCCTCAAAATACGTTTCAGGTTACTAGCCAAACCATTTGTTTAATTGCACTCTAAAAACAAACTAAATAGCTAATCAAAAAATCCAGAATTTAGATCACAAAACATCTAAAAATATAATTCATAATTTGTCCTTTATTAATAAACATAAATCTTAAAATTTAATTAAAATTTTGACATAAAAAACTACATAGATAGAAAAAAAAACAGTTTATTTGCCGATTATTTAATATGAATATATGTAAGATAAGTAAATACCCTTTTATGAAAAAAAAATTACTTCTCATTTTGTTTTGTGTCGCTAGTTCATTCACTCAGGCACAAACTTTAAATGATTTCTTTGAACAAACCAACGAATTTTTAAAGAAAAATGTCTCCGAAACTGGAAAAATAGGCTACGCACAATTGAAAAAAAGCCCCGGTGAATTGATTTATATTTTAGACAATATTTCAAAACTCAAAACAGACTTCAAAACCAAAGAAGAAGCCAAAGCATTTTGGATTAACACCTACAATTTATTAGTGATAAAATCGGTGGTTGAAAAATTCCCTATAGTAGCAGTAAATGCAGTACCTGGTTTTTTTGATGAAAGAACTTTTATTGTTGCTAAGCAAGAATTAACACTCAATGACATTGAAAACACCATACTAAGAGAAGTTATTGCTGATGCTGGTGTACATTTCGTTTTATGCAAAGGGACTAATGGAGATGCTCCACTTTTGAATGAAGCCTACACTCCAGAAAAAGTAAACGATCAAATCAAACAACGAGCTAGGTTGTATATTAACGACAAAGACTTCTATAGAATTTTTAAAAACACCAACTCAATCGAATTGCCTAAAATGTTTGAAACATATAAAGGCGATTTTGTTACAGGATATTTTAATGAAATAGACTTTATCAATATCTTTTTAGAGAAAAAAATTGAGACTACCTATAAAGTAATGACTCGCGCTTACAACTGGTCGCTCAATAGTAAATAAAAATTTCCTTCACATTCAAAATGCCATCATTATCAGATGGCATTTTTTTTATAAAAAATCAAAATAATAAATATATTATCGTAATATTGCAATATACAAAAACAAAAATATGGGAATCTCCAAGTCAGACCAATTTTCAGCAACTCAAAACGAACTAGCTATGGTAGCTAAAGCCATTGGCCACCCTGCAAGAATTGCTATTTTAGAATTCATTTTACAATCAAAATCTTGTATCTGTGGCGATCTCGTCCTTGAATTACCTCTTGCACAACCCACCATTTCACAACATTTAAAAGAATTAAAAAACGCTGGACTCATCAAAGGGACCATTGAAGGAAACTCAATATGCTACTGTATTAATGAGAATGGCTTTGAAAAAATAAAAGCGTTTTGTAATCTGATATCAACCAAAACAGAAGATGTCGACTGTACAACCGTATCAACTTGTTGCTAAACTTTAAAAATTAATCATTATGAAAGTATCCGAAGTAAAAGAAAATCTACAAAAACTAGAAGATGTCAATTTTAGCTTACCCAACGGCCAAATGATTCCTATTCATTTTCACGTAACAGAAGTCGGTATTGTTACCAAAAAATTTATCGATTGTGGTGGTACGATAAGAGTTGAGCAAGTAGTAAATTTCCAATTATGGAACGCGAATGATACCGACCACCGATTAAAACCAACGAAATTATTAGCGATCATTGAACTAGCAGAAAAGGCATTAGCCATAGAAGATTACGAAATTGAGGTAGAATATCAAAACGAGACGATTGGCAAATACAATCTCGATTTCAATGGAAGTCACTTTTTACTAGTCAACAAACAAACAGATTGCTTAGCAAAAGACAATTGCGGTATACCTGAAACAAAACAAAAGAAAGCTTTAATCAATCTTGGAAACACCAACAACACTTGTATTCCTGGAGGAGGTTGTTGCTAAAACTAAAAAAATCATAAACCACACATTAGATATTATGTTTACAAAAATCACCAGTACCATCAATGATTTAAATTTTAATTCCATAACTGAAGAAAGAAAAGCAACATTACAACCACTTATTGACTACATTCAAGAAAAAGTTAATACTACATCTGCGGTTCGTATCAATTTCATTTGTACGCACAATTCCAGAAGAAGTCATCTTTCTCAAATTTGGGCACAAACCGCTGCATCATTTTACAACATCCCTAATGTTGCATGCTATTCTGGCGGTACCGAAGCAACCGCTTTATTCCCAAAGATAGCTGAAACATTGGAAAACACTGGTTTTCAAATCAAAACCATTGCAGAAGGAAAGAATCCAATTTATACTATAAAATACAACACACAAGACCATCCAATCATCGGGTTTTCCAAAACGTATGATGACGCTTTTAATCCTAATAAAGATTTTGCCGCGGTACTTACTTGTTCAAGCGCAGACGAAGGTTGCCCTTTTATTGCAGGAGCAGAAAAACGTATCCCAATCATGTTTGAAGACCCAAAAGCTTTTGACAATACCCCGTTACAAACTCAAAAATACGAGGAGCGAAGCCTACAAATCGCAACCGACTTCATGTATGTATTCAGTAAAATTAAAAAATAACACATAATGTCAGCAACAAATTGCAGCCCAGCAGCAGAACGAAAAAAATTAAGTTTTCTAGATAAAAATTTAACGCTTTGGATTTTCCTCGCCATGGCAATTGGAGTCAGCATTGGTTATTTCTTACCCAATAGTGCCGATTTCATCAACTCTTTTTCCAAGGGAACCACTAACGTTCCCTTAGCCATCGGGTTAATCGTAATGATGTACCCGCCATTGGCAAAAGTAGATTATGGTAAAATAGGACAAGTGTTTCAAAACACTAAAGTACTCGGCACTTCCTTGTTTTTAAACTGGATCATTGGACCTATTTTAATGTTTTTCTTAGCACTTTTTTTTCTAAATGGTTATCCTGAATACATGATTGGTGTAATCTTGATTGGATTAGCCAGATGTATCGCCATGGTTGTTGTATGGAATGACTTAGCTGATGGAAACCGAGAATACGCCGCAGGCTTGATTGCCCTAAACAGTATCTTCCAAGTACTTCTGTATAGTGTCTATGCTTATATATTCATTACCATTCTACCTCCCTATTTTGGATATACTGGTTTTGAAGTAGACATTAGTATAAAGGCAATCGCAGAAAGTGTGGGTATCTATTTGGGAATCCCTTTTGCATTAGGCGTTATAAGCCGATATGGCTTGATTGCGTGTAAAGGAAAAGAATGGTTTAACAACAAATACATCCCACTAATATCGCCAATGACATTGATCGCATTACTTTTTACCATCGTAATCATGTTTAGTCTAAAAGGCGAATTAATCATTCAAATCCCAATGGATGTAGTACGAATAGCTATTCCGTTAATTATTTACTTTAGCATCATGTTCATCATTAGTTTTTTTCTAGGAAAATATTTTGGCGCAGATTATTCAAAAGCAACTGCTATTGCGTTTACGGCCACGGGAAACAATTTTGAGCTAGCCATTGCAGTAAGTATCGGTGTTTTTGGCATCAATAGCGGACAAGCATTTGCAGGTGTAATTGGACCATTGGTAGAAGTACCAGCTTTGATAGCACTGGTTAATCTTGCTTTTTGGTTTAGAAAAAAACATTTCACTACCTAAAACAATTCTTAAAAGCACTACTTGATTTTGAATTTTATCAAAACAAGTAGTGCGATTAATAAAAAAAACTGCCACAACACTTTTAGATAAAGTGCCATGGCAGAAAAAAAAATAGTTTGTGTTATTAAAAAGAATACGTGGTACCGAACAGAATATTCCCTGCTGAACTTGTAGCATTACCATTACTTTTGAAAAACATATCTTTTGAAGCAGAATCAAATCGAATTTCTGGTATGAAAGTAAAATTACCTTCTTTGAAGTTCAACGATAAGGTATTTGAAAAAACATTGTTATCAACAAGCAAATATTTAGCAGCATCTTTATCATCAAAATACTCTACTCTGTAAGCCAAGCTCACTTTATCTGTAAAGAAATAATTAGCATATCCTATTAATGCAAACCAATTAGCATCCAACGCACTATCTGAATCGTCTTTCAATGAAGCATAAGTACCATTAAATCCTAAGGAAAATTTATCATTCAATTTTTTGGTAGCTACAATATCAAATTGAGTGGCATTAGTTTCTGAAGAGGGGTTATTACTACCTGAAGTGAAATTTAAATAAACTGCACCAGTATCTCCTGTATAAGAAATTTGACCAATATAAGTTTTTTGATCTGTTCCGCTATCCAAAGCCGTTTTAAAATCGGTAGGATTAGTCACACCAGCCATAATTCCGAATTTACCCGCAGTATATTGTGCTTTTACCCCAGTATTAAAGAAAGGGCCATTGGTAAAAGCGTATGACATGCTGTAATTCTTATTATCTACAGCATCAACTAATTCATACCCTATATGAGTTGCAAAACTACCCGCAATTATTTTAAACTTATCTGAGAATTCATAGGTAAAATTCAATTGTTTTATCAAAAATGTAGCATTATCATTTGGAGATGTGTCATTATAAGAAAAATCTGCTGCTCTTTTTCCGAAACCTAAGTCCACAAAAACAGATGCTTTACCAAATTTATGAGACGCCTCAATAGAAGCCATTCCTAACTCAAAAGAATTACTTGAATTTGTAAAACTGGTTTTATTATTGGCTGGATCATTAGCAAAATCATATTTATAATAAGCATCTGCTGAACCTGCAAAAATAGTGGTTGGAGTGGTTTTAGTTTCTCCCTCTTGTGCTATAATAAAATTAGAAGAGAGCAATAAAGCAAAAATAAAGGTGGCTTTTTTCATGTGCATTTAATTTTGGTTAAAATTTCAATTATTTGGTTATTGTTTTTTGGTATGCGATATGACTTTAGCTAAAAATCGAACTTAAAAAAAGAACTTTGTAAGCTTTTTTCCTTTTTTTATTGGACGAATTTATTACCTTTTTTTCTAAGAACTTACATCTAAAAAAGAGTATTTTACTTTTTCATTGAAGAATTACGAAATCTAAAATATTAGATTAAAATAATATTAATTCAATATTTTAATAGCCTTATAACAAAAATAACATAAAGGGTGTTTCAACAAAAAAAACACAAAAATACACATACACCCCTATCAAAAAACGTCATTATCGTTCAAAATATTAAAATTTAAAAAACAACCCACATTAAAAATCACACAATAGCTACTAAAAAATAAAAATACCCAACACAACATTTAGCACTGTTTTTAATAATTAAAGAACCTATTCTCAACAATACACAAAAAATTCAAACAATGTGATTGTGTAAAAAAATAAAGAATTCTCAAAAGCCAAAACCGACTTCTATTTTCTTATTTATTTGTTTAATTTTACTTTCCAAGTAATCAAAACAAAAAGTAAGCTTCCTTAATTTTTATTTTTTATTTTATTACATTAAAAAAAATATCAACATGTCACCTTTTCAAAAAAACCTATGTAGTAATGAATTGCTTAATAGAAAATAAAATTCACAAAAACCATTCATTCCTAAGAAATCAAATTCTCTTTTTTCTTTTTTGAAACACATTTAAACCATCCTTAATCTACTTTTAAAAACTACACTAATACCAATTTATAATTTTACAAAATGCTTAAAAAAACAAATTTATTTTCCAACATAACTGCAGACTTGTCCTCAGGACTAGTTGTCTTTTTAGTCGCCTTACCTTTATGTTTAGGTATCGCTCTTGCCTCTGGGGCACCATTATTTTCAGGAATTATATCAGGAATTGTAGGAGGAATCATTGTAGGAATGATCAGCCAATCACATATTAGTGTATCAGGTCCCGCTGCTGGTCTTACCGCTATAGTCTTAACTGCTATTACAGACTTAGGGGCATTCAACATATTTTTACTAGCTGTTTTTTTGGCTGGAATTTTTCAACTTATCTTAGGTTTTATAAAAGCTGGAAGTCTTTCAAATTACATCCCTAGTAACGTAATCGAAGGAATGCTTGCTGGTATAGGAGTGATTATTTTCTTTAAACAATTACCCTACGCATTGGGCATCAACTCCGGTTTAAATAACACCTCCTCTCCGTCTGAACTGCTAAGCTCAATTCATTATGGATCCTTACTTATTACAATTATATCCGTTGCCCTACTATTATCATGGGATAAAATACCTTTCTTAAAAAAAATAAAACTTATACCAAGCGCTCTAGTAGTTGTCATTATTGGTATTTTAATAAATTACTTTTTTGTTTACACTAAAAGTTCTTTAGCCATTTCAAAAGATCAATTAGTTACACTTCCAATTCCTGAATCTATAGATGAACTAAAATCTATTTTTACCTCTCCAAATTTTTCAAGCATTACCAATCCAAAAGTTTGGAGTGTTGCCATTACCATTGCAATAGTGGCTTCTATAGAAACCTTATTATGTATTGAAGCTGCTGATAGAATTGATTTTCAAAAAAGAAACACTAATACAAATATCGAATTAATAGCACAAGGTACAGGTAATATAGTTTCATCCCTTTTAGGAGGACTACCCATGACTTCGGTAATTGTTAGAACCTCTGCCAATAATAACGCTGGTGCTCAAACTAAACTATCTACCATATTTCATGGCCTCCTTTTATTGGTTTGCGCAATTACCATTCCTTGGTTGTTAAATAAAATCCCACTAGCCACCCTAGCTTCAATTTTATTACTTATCGGTTACAAATTAGCTAATCCATCGGTCATAAAGCATTTTTGGCTGAAAGGCAAATATCAATTCATTCCGTTTATAGCCACCTTACTGGCTGTAGTGTTTATGGATTTATTAAAAGGAGTAGCGCTAGGAATCGTGATCAGTATCTTTTTTATCTTAAAAGGAAATCTCAAAAAAGCTTTTACATTAAGAAAAGACAATAACGAAGTCACCCATATTGATTTGGCCGAAGAAGTTTCTTTTTTAAACAAAGCTGAAATCAAGTCAACTTTAAACGAGATTCCAGAAAATACCAAAGTAATTATTAATGCCGTTGATACTGTTTACATTACGCATGATGTATTAGACATTCTTAAAGAGTTCCAAAACATACAATCTAAAAATCGTAATATTACAGTTGAATTAATTAATTTTAGAAAAGAATATCAACTTTAAAGCTTTACTCCTTTTTGAACAAAAACATATATTAATTTTTAAAGAATATGAGCGAATTTTATAAAAACATAATAGAAAAAAACAAAAAATGGGTAGAAGATTCTTTGGCTTTAGACCCTAATTGCTTTAAAGATTTAGCACAAGGCCAAAACCCTCCTTTGTTATGGATTGGTTGCTCTGACAGTCGAGTACCCGCAAATGAAATTATTGGCGCAAAACCAGGAGAAGTTTTTGTACACAGAAACATTGCCAATATGGTCATTCATACCGACATGAATATGCTAAGTGTATTGGATTATGCAGTTAATGTTTTAAAAGTAAAACATATAATTGTATGTGGTCATTATGGTTGTGGAGGTATTAAAGCCGCTATGGAAAACAATTCAATTGGATTAATCGACAATTGGATTCGTCATATTAAAGATGTTTACAGACATCATAAAGATGAATTAGACGACATTCAAAACACTGACGATCGATTTAATAAATTTGTGGAGTTGAACATCAAAGAACAAGTGTTTGACTTGGCCAAAACCTCAATAGTGCAATCTGCATGGAAAAGCAATCAAGCGCTCTCTTTACATGGTTGGGTATACGGATTAAACTCTGGCTATATAACCGATTTAAAGGTGAATATTAATTGTAATAAAGATTTGGATGAAGTATATCAATTGAATTTTTAAGACGCTCACAAAGTGGTCTTTGTAAGTTGTTGTTTTTTGGATATAACAAGCTATATTTTGAAAGTTTTAAAAAAAAATGTAACTTTAGTCTCAACCAACTTTAAAACAAATAGTTATGATCCGAAAAGCTACCCTCAATGATCTTGATTCCTTAGCCCTGATGTTTGATCAATATTTGGTTTTTTACAAAAAAAAATCTGATATAGAACGCCATAAGAACTATTTGAAAGAACGATTAGAAAATAACGAAGCTATAGTATACATGGCTTTCGACGAACAAAACAATCCTATTGGATTTGTATTGAATTACATCACATTTTCATCTTTGTTGCTCAACAAAATCGTGATTCTTAATGATTTATTTGTGGATACCTCTTTAAGAAAAAACGGCACCGCTAAAAAACTTATTGAAGAGACCAAAGATTTAGCAAAAAAAATAGGCGCTCCTGTCATAAGATTAAGAACCGCAAAAAATAATTTTGCCGCTCAAAATCTATATCACAAAATGGGATTTGTTAGAGACGAACATCTATATGGCTATGATTTAGCAATCACTTTATAGATCTCCGATTTTTCGATATTAAATCGTAAAGCATAAAAAAACTCAGAATCAATACTTGATTTTGAGTTTTTTTTGAACAAAATAAAACATTATCACTCTACTTTCTTAAGAATATACAAGGAAGCTAAATCACCTTTAACTACCTCACCTTGTCTATCCAACTGAAACAATTGATTTTCTCCAACCTTATATTGATTAGGACTATAATCCAAACCTGATAGAACCACTATAGAACCCGATTCATCCCAAGAAAATGCTCCTTTAATTTCATTTATTTCCCCAGAACCCTTACCTAAATACTTCGTTTTTAAAACAAAAGTACCATTAAGCAACAACGATAACTCTGTTTCAATACCTTCACAATTGGCACATGGAAGTACACCTTTATAAACGCCATTCCAATCCAAAGCGTTTTGCGAAGTATCTCCTTTGGGTATTATTTTTGAGGAAGAAACTCCATCAATAGCATTCAATTCGGTTACTGAATCATTTTGGGACACTTGTTGCTCTTGTTGTTTACATGAGAACAACAAGAATCCAGTTGCGAAAAAAAACAACACACTATATTTCATGGGATTTGAATTTTACGTTTAAACACCACTACTAAGATCCGTCTTGAATCCATAGTATCTACTTTATAAATTTAAGAAAAAAAAACAGACTTTCATTAGTAATACCTAATATATAAATCAAGCAGGATCTTAATATGATACTTTTTATCACAAATCCACTCCATAAAAACACGAAAAGAAATGCTTTCCTTTTAGCTAGTCGTTTTAATTATTTTTTCTCACTCACTAAGCCGGTGTAGCTTATACTTGCCCTATTGTTACTAGTAATCACTAAAGAACCTCCTCCGTCATTAAAAATGGTCAATAGGATTTTATAACTATCATTTTTCCCCTTTACGTTCGCCTTCAATTCATGTCCTTTTTTAGTTTTTTCAATGGTGTAAATATCCGGAACACCCTCAAATTTCAAACCACCCTCTCCGCCTCCATAAGGAAGACTACCTGTGGCTCGTCCAAAAAAAGGCATTTCACTTACAATCATTTCTGGAGAAAAAGAAATAAAATTAGGATTAGTGGTCAAATCAATACTTCTATATCCCATGGGAAAAGCCCTATTAGCCACAAATTGAAATTTTTGAGTAGCTAATAAACTTTCAATCTTTTTTTGCTGTGCTATCTTTTGATCATTTTTCAGTTCTTTTTTTGTTTTTTCTTGAGCATAAGAAAATCCTGTAACCAATAACAACAATAAGACAACGTGTTTTTTCAATAATGTATTCATAAATTGTAAATTATAGAGTTAGTAAAATTATAAGAATCCACAGCAGCATTATCACCATTTCAAAAGTGAATAACCCTGAAAAAAGAGGAATTTGGCGTAACAAAAAACAACATAGAATTATAAAAAACTAATACAGAAAATGGATTTACTTTTATCCAAAACCTATAAAAAATTACAATTCTATGTTGCTATAGGATCAAATATCAATACTGAAATATGTATTTTTAAATGATAACAAAATTATTTTTTCTCAAAACGCATCAAAGCCACGCCTTCACCTTCAAAAGTAAGTACCTTACCGTCTTCTGATAAGGTATAAGTCGCTATTTTCTCAAGCATATTCATGTAAACCGAATCCCCATTTCCTTGACAAGCCATCATAGTCACGGCCATTTTACTGTCTTTAAACGAAATTTTATTACCTTCAGCTTGTAGCGCACCAGTGTAATTATTACAACTATTATTTCCGAAAACTTTTTTACCCGCTAGGTCAAAGTTGATCGTAGGTTTGGCATCAGGATACAAGCCCTGAAATGCAATTCTTGGTCCGCTTATAAATGTCAATACCCATTCGCCTTGCAATGAATTAGCAGAATTTGTTGTATTTTTGGTGGTAGTACAAGAAGTGAATGTCATAAAAATTAATGCTGTTACTAGAGAAAAATTTTTCATTATGTATTTATTTATTGTTGAAATGTAAATTTACTAAAACCATACCAAAATCGTTTCGAAAGAATGCTATTTTAAAAAGTTTAATATTTAATTAAGAAAAAAAACAACCTCGAAAAAATGAAAATATTAGGAATTGGATCACGAATAGAACATGAAAAACACGGTAAAGGCGTAGTAACCAATGTTACCTCAACGCAATATTGGGTTACTTTCATAGATTCTGGATTAGAAACTATTGCATTGGACGAAACGTTCCATGTTATAGAAGCCGCGGAAAATGAAGTGGACACTATTAGTTTATACGAAATTGAAAATACGTTAAAAACAATTTTGAAAAAATGGTCCGATGTCTCAGAAATTGTTCCTTTGGCCGATAAATGGAAAGGCGGTAAAATTATTTTAGAACCTGGCCAACCTAGTTTAGCCTCAAAAGAAATTCCAATAGATACTTTTTTCCATAAAATAATAATGGTTAGAGATCGACTTAGAGTCATGGAACAAAAGATCAACTCAAGCAAAATAGAAGAATTAGAAAAAATTGAGTTGCAACAATATTTAACCCGTATCTATGGCACTTTAACTACTTTTAACGTGCTGTTCAAGTCACCATCGCATAACTTTGTCGGTGAAAAAACCAAATAATTTTTTTCTATAATTCATCAAAAAAACATTGAGCTATGAAAAACAATAATAACCGCAGAGAATTTCTAAAAAAGACAGGTTTACTATCTACCGGAATTTTTATGGGAAGTTCTGTCCTACATTCCCTATTGGCTTCTAATTCGGTTTCCCAGGTACAAAACGAAGATGATTTTTTGCAAGCAGAAGACATTTTTACACTTCCAAAACTTCCTTATTCCTATGATGCTTTAGAACCGCATATTGATAAATTGACGATGGAAATTCATCATTCCAAACACCATCAAGCGTATATTACCAATCTGAACAAAGGAGTACAAAGTCTAGACAAAAATCTACAGGACAAAGCCCAGAATTTGAATTCGATTTTTGAAAACATGAAACTTTTCCCAGAAGTTATTCGTAATAATGCCGGTGGACATTATAATCATAGCTTGTTTTGGAATTTAATGAAACCTAATGGTGGCGGCAGTCCAAAAGGCAAATTAGCCGAAAGCATCAACCAAACTTTTGGTTCGTTTGACAACTTCAAAAAACAATTTTCTGAGGCGGCGGCAAAACGATTCGGTTCCGGATGGGCGTGGCTGGTGATTTCAGATGGAAAATTAGTAATCACTTCGACCCCAAATCAAGACAATCCGTTGATGAATTTACCAACTATTATTTCAAAAGGAAAACCAGTTTTGGCTTTAGATGTTTGGGAACACGCCTATTATCTTAAAAATCAAAACCGAAGAGCCGATTACATTGCTTCGTTTTGGAATGTAGTCAATTGGGAAGCTGCCGAAATAGCATTTAATTCTTAACTCAAAACATATGAATTCTAGTTAGAGCAACTAACCTATTAAAAGTGGTTGCTCTTTACTCAATCTTTTATCTTTTAAGATTATAATGAGATAAAAATAACCTACAAATTATAAATTATTAACTTTAGCTTTCTTTTAAATTTATAGAGGTCAATATTTAATTACATATAATTTGCTTATGTGTAATATTGTCAGATTTGACCATTCTTTTGATTAGATTATTGAATATTGTGTCTTTGTTTTGTGAACGATTTATTCTATAACAGAACTCATTAAAATAGCGCTCAATGTTTCCTTCACTAACCCATGAATATGTTGTCCTTATCCAAGTTTTAATTTGATGTATCATCGTGTGTAAAGCTTTGAAGTTTTTGCCTGATTCACTCGGGATTTGTGTGATATTATAATCCTTTGCAATCGGTCTATACCCTTTCCAATTGTCAGTGGTTATTTTTGCTTCTTTACCGATGTGATTCTCGAATATCTTTCTGAGTGATTTTGCCGAAAAATCGTTTATTTTTAAAGCATAAAATCGTTTCACTTTCCCCTCAGGGGTTAATTCTACTGCACAAACGGACTTTTTCTTTTTACTATCGTAACTTCTTCCTTGTTTAGATTCTTCATATCCTCCAACCACAAATTCATCTACATGAACAATCCCATCAATGGGATTATTACCACTGGATTTCATAGCTTCTCTTACTTTATGCATAAATAATCGGGCCGTACTTTCCTGAACACTATAGCGCACACTTATCTGCATTGCCGAAAGACTTTTTGTGGTGGTTACCATTTCAAAACAAATGAAAAATGCTTTTCGTAAACCAAATTTTACTTTGTGAAATAAGGTATTTGCAGTACTGGATTCTGTATCACTACATATGTTACATGTTCTTGAAAAATCCTTACGGATTTGACTTTTTTTATGACCGCATTTTCGACAAGTATACCCATTTTCCCATTTCAAAACAGACAAATATTCTTTGCAATTCTCATCTGTTTTGAAGCGTTCAGCAAACTCTATGAGGTTTTGTCCTTTAAAAATATCCATAAAAAAGCTTTTTTGTTGACTTCAAAGATATGAAACTAAATATTGACCTCTATAAATTTAAATACATTCAACACATAACATGCTTATTTTTAATATTTTACTTAGTCCAGAAAATAAAAATCACTGTTTCTTGCAGCATTCTGTCAAAAACAAAAAACAAGCTTCAGCTAGCGATGACAAAAGTTTAACTTAGACTTATCTTTGGTAATTATTAAATACCCTAGTTTTGCATTTTTAAATTACAACAATGATTAACCCTTCAGCTCCAGGTTGGATAGACAAATACTTCATTGAACAACCCTTTTCTGAAGTGCTTTCCCAAGAAAGCAAGGCCTCTTTTTATCTAAAAACCAGAGATACAGGTTTTATTTATGGTCATATTATTGCTTTTAATACCATAAATCCGATCGAATCAAAAAGATGGTTCAAAGAAGAAATTTCAAAAATTGCGTTGTTAAATACACTTTATGGCGCTTATTGTTTATTTGAAAAACAGACCGCTCCTGAAGCTTTTATTGCTAAAACACTTGATTTTTACAACCAAATGAATCCTTCTGGGTTCAATTTGTTTAAAAAAATATTACCCAAAAGTAGCCGATCGCTTACACTTGAAAATTATATTAACGAAAGAGTACAAACCAATGATGGAATAATCAATAAAAATTTCTCTCATCTGGTAACTAATGCCCTTTTATTTATTGATGTTTTGGCGTTTTGTCGCTTTTTGCAACACGGAGAAATTCCAGAAAAATATTTAAAACGAATCGAAGAAACCGTAGTCAATATTGTTGCTTTAGCTTTAAAAATAAAAAGTAATAAAAGTAATTATGATGATTTACTGATCAAACTTTTTGAAGCTTCCGTTCGTTATTCTAAATTTTCTAAAAATGCAGTAGTTACCTTAGAATCGTTAGAATTAGACTATTTTAGTCATGAATTAGAGCGAAAATACTTGATTGATGTCACTGGAATGGCCTTATGGAGTGATGGTATTATAGAAAAAGAAGAAGCCTATTTCTTGTATACTTTAGGTAGTATCTTGAGCGAAACTGATGAATTTGTGGAAGCATCTATTCACCACACTAACGATTTTATCAGCAATCATAAAAAAGAGATTCCGTATTTTAATTATTCCAATCCTGTAAAACACTTTTACGATCAAACTACCGAAAGTGTTGTGAATTTAGTCACTCGAAACAAAAATAGACTGGTTAAAGAAATCATGGAGAGTAAAGAGTTAATGGTCTTGTTGGCTCACTCTACCCGAAGAGATTTGGACGAGAAAGAAAAGAAAAAAGTAAGAAAACAAGTCCTTGATATTTGCAAAACTATTCCTTCGCTTACTATATTTTTATTACCTGGAGGAAGTTTACTCTTACCTATTTTAATAAAATTTATCCCCACATTATTGCCTTCATCCTTTAATGAAAATCTCAATGAAGACTAATATAAAAAAAACGAAACCGTACGTTTCGTTTTTTTTTTATGAGTACTATCGGGATGAGTTTAAGCTAACCAAGCTTGCATCATCCAAATCGTTTTTTCTTGTTCTACAATAAAGTCACTCATCATAGAACTCGTCCCTTCATCATTAATTTCTGAAGCATTTGCTAAAATTTGTCTTTCGATAGTTAATAATGCGGCTAATGATTCCACAATTAACTGAATGGCTTTTTCATCGTTTGAAATATTTTTACCAATTTCGATTTTGTTGTGCTTGATATAATCTTCAAAAGTATGCAAAGGCGTTCCACCAAGGGTCAAGACACGTTCTGCAATTAAATCAATTTTAATTTGAGAGTCGTTATACAATTCTTCAAATTTCACATGCAAATCAAAAAAACGTTTCCCGCGAATGTTCCAATGCATTCCTCTTAAACTTTGATAGTACACTTGAAAATTAGACAATAAAACATTTAATTCAAGTACAATTTTATCCGTTTCTTCGATTGGCAATCCTATAGTATTTAGTTTCATAATGTAAAAATTTTTATGTTTTCACAAATTTACAACCTTTACTTGGTATCTCTTTCCCAACAAATTGTTAGTTTTTATCCTTAAATTGGATAAAACTATCCGTTAATGATAAATCATTCCACAAAAAAAGCCTGTAAACTCAATTACAGGCTTTCGTTTTGTGTTAAAAAAATTATACGTTAAATCTAAAATGCATTACATCTCCATCTTTAACGATGTATTCTTTTCCTTCTACTTTAAATTTTCCAGCTTCCTTACATTTGGCTTCTGATCCGTACTGTACAAAATCTTCATAAGAAATTACTTCGGCACGAATAAATCCTTTTTCAAAATCGGTATGAATAACACCAGCTGCTTGAGGCGCAGTAGCTCCGATGTTAATGGTCCAAGCGCGCACTTCTTTTACACCGGCTGTAAAATAAGTTTGCTGTTTTAATAATTTGTAGGCTGCACGAATTAATACTGAAGCACCAGGCTCCTTCAAGCCCATATCTTCAAGAAAAACTTGGCGCTCTTCGTAGCTTTCTAGCTCCGTAATATCTGCCTCTGCTCCTACTGAAAGTACGATTACCTCTGCCTCTTCATCTTTTACCAATTCACGTACTTGGTCAACATATGCATTTCCATTTACCGCAGAATTTTCGTCAACATTACAAACATACAAAACAGGCTTTGCTGTAATCAATTGAAAACTTTCCATCAAAACTTCTTCTTCATTACTTTGAGGAAAAATAGTTCTAGCCGATTTGGCTTGTAAAAGCGCCTCTCTAATTCGATCCAATAAAGCTTTCTCAGTTTGCGCCTCTTTGTTTCCCGTTTTTGCCGCACGATTTACTTTTTCCAAACGTTTTTCAACATTCTCTAAATCTTTTAATTGTAATTCGATATCGATAGTTTCTTTATCTCGAATTGGGTTGACGTTACCGTCAACATGCACAATATTATCGTTATCAAAACAACGTAAAACATGAATAATAGCGTTACACTCTCTAATGTTTCCTAAAAACTGATTTCCTAACCCCTCGCCCTTACTAGCTCCTTTTACCAAACCTGCAATATCAACAATATCAACTGTTGCCATTTGCACACGTTCTGGCTTTACCAACTCTTCTAATTTTTCAATTCTAGGATCGGGTACATTTACTACACCTATATTAGGTTCGATAGTACAAAATGGGAAGTTTGCACTTTGCGCTTTGGCATTTGACAAACAATTGAACAATGTGGATTTTCCAACATTAGGTAAGCCTACAATTCCTGCTTTCATAGTTTTTATTTTTCCGAGAATCAATTAACAATCCTCATTTTACTATTACATTTAAAAGTTTGCAAATATATGATTTAAAATATCCTAGTTGAAAACATTCTAAATTTAATTTAAATGACCATTTTAAAAAAAAATAAACAATCAAGATGTATTTTGTTAAAATTAAGCTATATTTAACATCATATTAACTTATTCAATAACCAAAAAACAACCATTTTATGAAAAAACTAAGCTTATTATTTTTTCTTTTATGCTCCTTTGTCATGGTAGCACAAAAAGAAGTAACTGGTATGGTAAAAGACAACCAAGGCAACCCGTTACCCGGTGTAAATATCATCGAAAAAGGGACTTCTAACGGTACCTCCACCGACATGGATGGGAAATACAAAATAAGGATTAACGAAGACTCCTTTTTGGTATTTAGCTATATTGGCTACACAACAGTAACTAAATCAACTGCAGGAATTGTACTTAACGTAACCCTAACAGAAGAAGGTTCTCAAAATCTTGAAGAAGTTGTGGTAACAGGTACAAGAACAGCGCCTAGAAGTAATACTACAACTGCTTTACCAATTGATGTACTTTCATCAAAAGATTTAGTTTCAACAGGACAAGCAACTTTTGACAAAGCATTGCAGTACAAAATTCCTTCTTTTAATACAGTACAAACGCCGGTAAACGATGCAACATCCTTATTAGATCCATATGAAATAAGAAACATGGGACCGAGTAGAACTTTAATTTTAATTAATGGTAAACGTAAAAACCTAAGTTCATTGGTGTATGTGCAAACATCGCCAGGACGTGGTGAAACTGGTGCTGATATCTCAGCTATTCCGACTGACGCTATCGAGAGAGTAGAAATTTTACGTGACGGAGCCTCTGCTCAATACGGATCGGATGCGATTGCAGGGGTTATGAATATCATTTTAAAGAAAAACAACAACTCTGGATCCGCTACTCTTAGAAGTGGTATCACCACAGAGGGAGATGGAGAAATGTTAGGCATTAGCATCAATAACGGAACTACTGTTGGTGAAAAAGGTTTTTTAAACTATACTTTAGATTTCTCAAAAGTAAAATTAGCCAATCGTCCAGGTACAGTTGATGCCGCTGGCGAAGCAAGTGACTTTGGTGCTGACTTATCTGACGTTCAAGCTTTTTTAGCAAAATATCCAGATGCTGGAAACATTAACGGGTCACCAGAAACACTTGCTGCAAAATTCTTAGTAAACGGAGGTCGCGATTTAAGTGATAAAACACAATTGTACTATAACGCTGCTTATGTGTATAAGAAAGTAAACTCCTTTGCCAACTACAGAACCCCTTACTGGAGAACATTAGACCCAACAAATCCATATCTAAATGATTTTTTCGGAAACGGAAATGATGCAAAACCGTCTTATAAAGGTTATGTACCTACATTTGTTGGAGATCTTAACGATTACAATGCTACCCTAGGTTTCAAAAACCAAACCAATGGATGGAATACTGACGGAAGTATCACTGTAGGTGGAAACAGTCAAATCTATACTGTAGAAAATTCTCAAAACAGATCTGATATTAAAGATAGTAACAACCAAAATGTATATAAAGAGAACTCTCCTATTACTTTCAAACCAGGTGGAACAAAATTCAACCATGTTGTTGGTAATATCGATATTTCTAAAAACTTATCCGACAAAGTTAGTATTGGTTTTGGATCAGAATTTAGAACAGAAACTTTTGAAGTGATCGAAGGAGAAAAAGCCTCTTGGGATGGCTTAGGCGCTGACTCCTTTGCAGGAAACAGACCTGAAAACTCTGGAAAATGGAATCGTTATAATTTAGGTTTCTATGCTGATATTGCTTTTGATGTTACTGAAGATTTTCTATTAAATGGAACGTTACGTCACGAAGAATATAGTGATTTTGGTGGAGCTACTGTGTGGAAATTAAGTACTCGCTACAAATTTCTTGATGATAAAATCACTTTAAGAGGATCTGTATCTACTGGATTTAGAGCCCCTACTTTACACCAAATTTATACCCAAAAAGCACAATATTCTTTCGTAGCTGGACAAGGTATTCAGGTAAGTGGAATTATAAATAACGTTTCACCACAAGCACGCATTCTTGGAATACCTTCTTTAAAAGCTGAAAACTCCACCAATATTACGGTAGGAATTGGAGCTAAACCATCCAAAAACTTCAACTTCACAATTGATTATTACAACATCAAAGTAGAAGACAGAATAGTATTAGGAGACAGACAAGACAAAACCATTAATGGTGTAGTTTCGAATGTAGCTTGGTTCTCCAACTCATTCGATTCTAGAACTTCTGGATTAGACTTTGTAGCTAATTACAACAATTTAGAAGTTGGATCAGGAAAATTAGGATTTAATTTATCAGGAAATATTACATTGCAAAACGAAAGAATTTCTGACGTAAGAAACAACTCTTTTGGACCTATTTTAGATGCATTGACTTTTACTTCAAGACCAGAAACTAAATGGATACTAGGTGCTAATTATGAAATTGGCAAATTTGGATTCTCGCTTAATAACACCTATTTTGGAAAAACTACTTTCAAGCAAGATGGTATGAGTAATGATTTGAGAACAGAATTTATACCAAAAATCGTAACCGATTTAGGAATTAATTTCAATGCTACTGACAAACTAACTCTAGCATTGAACGTGAACAACTTATTGAATGTTTTACCAGAATGGGAATTCAAAGCTGAAAATGCAGCGGGTCAAGCTATTTTAAACGACCCATTGCAAACCAAAGCACAATTCAATTTGATTACGTTTAACGGACGTTATTCTCAAATGACTTATGATGGATATCACTTTAGCCAATTAGGAACCATGTTAAACTTATCACTTAACTATAAATTCTAATTTTTTTTACAAATTAAAAAACAAAGGGTTGTCATTTCGACAGCCCTTTTCTTTTGAAAAATCACTATATTTATTGCACTTAAAAAATACAATATGAGTGATTTATACAAAAATGAAATGGCCAGCATATACGACGCGATGTACCAAACTTTCATTGATTATCCTCAAGAGTTTGAATTTTACAATGAAATTTTGCAAAAAAACAAGTGCCGATCGGTTCTTGAATTAGGAAGCGGAACAGGAAATTTAGCCCAACTTTTCTCAAACAACTTGATGGATTACACTGGATTAGACGTTAGCGAAGACATGATTGCAATTGCACAAAAGAAAGCACCAAACAGCTGTTTTATTCATGAGGACATGCGAGAATTTGTTTTACAAACCCCAGTACAAGCCATAATAATTACTGGACGATCTACCAGTTATTTAATTTCGAACGAAGATGTGTATTATTGCTTTGAATCGGTGCAACAAAACCTATGTGACAACGGTATATTTGTATTTGATTTTATCGATGCCAACAGATACATTCCATACACAGAAAAGAATACCAAAATACTTCACGAAGCCCAATACGAAGACAAGCAGTATTATCGAGAAAGCAATTGGAAAATTACAACTGCTGACAATTTTTTGATGGAATGGACTGCAGTGTATTACATTGTAAACAACCAACAAAAAGAAATCATAGCCGAGGATTTCTCTACGGTTAGAGTATTCACATTGAATGAAATGCAATTGTTTTTACAACTCAAAGGTTTTGAGATTTTAGAGGTCATTGATCGTAAAACATATGCCTATGACACCTTTGTGATCGTGGCTCAAAAAAAACAATCACGATAAGTTGCTCAAAGAATCGATGGAGCCTTAGTAAAACTTAGTTGGATTTGATCAACTCAATAATACGTTGTTCCTCATCGGTAGCCGCTAAGCCTGAAAAATCCCAGTAATTTGTCAAAACACTATTCCCTTTATTGATCAGGGTTTTATCCTTAAACACTTGTGGTTCTCTGTAGGTATAATTCTGATTGCTAAAATTGGTCGTCACCAAATAATTCTTAACCTCGATGTTTTTAATTCCTTTTTTATACTGCTTTTCAAAACCAATTTCTTCTTTGGAACTCACTAAAAAATAATTAGTATCTTCAACTCTGTAGGTAGTTTTAAAATCAGATTTATAAACATTTTTAGTCCCTTTTCTTTGAATCAAGTTATTAGCCAAGTTACCTTGAAATATTTTGGAACTTACTTCAATAATTAATTTCTTTTGATTGTCATAAATCACCCTATACTCGTCTAAAACCTCCTTTGAATTATCAAGTGGCGTGGCAGTTAACACATAATACGCATCATTTTCAGAATACGATCGAATCAAAAAGTAATACTTATCTTTAAATTTAGGATCTAAAACAGGAGCCAAATACTTAAAACTATAATAATTTTCCATAATATTATTTAAGTTGTAACCCAACAAATCAGGACTTACCTCTTGATCAATAGTACCAAAAGAGCGATTTTGCTCGACTAAAATAGTAGCATTCACTTTCTTTTGATTGGCAGCCAATTGAAAATTAAGCAATCCATCGGTATAATAAGAATAGACACCGTTGTGTTTAAAAAATTCACGACTATAAACTTTCAAACGAGCCGGAATATTTAGACTCTTAATGGAATTAGACACTAAGCTTTTTAGAATTTTTTGTGGGTGTTGTCGTGTCACAATTAATTCGTCTAATTTGTTAAGACTGCTTTTCAAATAAACAACTGCATTATTTTGCTTCAATACAGCCGCTTTTACTACCAATTCTTCATACGAAGGATGTGATAGTTTTAAAGCCGAGCCTCCTGTAATCATAAAGCTTACCTCACCCTGCTGATTACTCAACAAAATCTGTTTGGTTTTTAACACCAAAACCGAAACCTCTTCTATTGTCAACTGCGTATCGATATCTTTAATAAGTATCGTTTTCTCAACTTTTTGAGCCACGACCAAATTAGCAAACAAAAAGAAAAATAATACATTCTTCATAAACAAAGTTTTAATATTCAGAAAATTACGAAAAAGCATTTTACAACAACATAAACATATACAAAAAAACGTAATAAAAATACTAAAATTCAAAAATAAATCCCAATCCTTTAATCTAAGACCTAGGTGAATAAACCTGAACTTGGTTGTATAAAACAAAAAAACCTGAGTAAACTCAGGTTGTATAGGGTATCAAAAAACAGGCTATTCGTTATGTAAAAACGATTGTCGGTTCAATAATGTTTCATCAGATTCGACGTGGTTGTCATCAGGAATACAACAATCAACAGGACAAACAGCTGCACATTGCGGCTCATCATGAAATCCTTTACACTCTGTACATTTACCAGGTACAATGTAATACACTTCATCAGAAATTGGAGTTTGAGCCGCATCAGCATCAATTTCGGTACCATCGGGTAAAATTACCTTTCCTTTTAACTTGGTTCCGTCTTTGTAACGCCAATCATCCGCACCTTCATAAATTGCAGTATTTGGACATTCTGGTTCACAAGCCCCACAGTTAATGCATTCGTCTGTAATAATAATCGCCATCTTTAACTAAATTTTTTAATTAAAATCCTACTAAGTATTGTTTTTTAATTTGAACTTCATAATAAAAAAACAACTATTGTCATTCGCTTCTAAAAAGCCTATTTTTGTGCAAAATTACAATCAAAAGATTTCATACACAAGCAATATGACATTAGAAACAAAAAAAAGTAAATTTGTTGAATTGGGTAAATTCTTAAGTCAATTTCCTTCTTTAGAAAATCCAATCAAAAATGAAGCACAAGGCAACGATCTCTTTTTTGACGAATGTCTTAATCTAATTGCTCTTTCTCAGTCGCATAATGGTTGGTACACACCCGAGCAAGTTTGTTTCGCTTTTCAATCTTGGGCAAAGGCTTTGACTGAAGACAAATTAAACCAATGGCTTTCTAATTATGAATTAACAACTATATCGTCCAAAACCATTGCGCTGATATTGGCAGGAAATATTCCTTTGGTAGGTTTTCATGATTTTTTATCGGTATTGATTTCGGGACATAATGTTCTAGTAAAGACCTCTTCGAATGATCAGCATTTACTTCCGTTTATAGCGAAATACCTAATACACATTGCTCCTGAATTCAAAGAGAAAATCACTTTTGTGGAAGGAAAATTAGAAAATTTTGATGCCGTTATCGCAACAGGAAGTAATAATACTGCTCGCTATTTTGAATATTATTTCAAAGACAAACCATCCATTATTAGAAAAAACCGAAACTCGGTGGCATTGCTTACTGGTGAAGAAACTCGTGAACAACTAGAAGCTTTGGGAGAAGATATTTTCCGCTATTTTGGTTTAGGTTGCCGTAATGTTTCGAAACTATTTGTTCCCAAAGACTATTCATTTGTAGCCTTTTTTGAGGCCATTTTCAAGTATAAAGATGTAATCGAATATGAAAAATACGCCAATAATTACGACTATAACAAAGCCGTCTTTTTGATGAGTAATTTCAAGCTGTTAGACAATGGCTTTTTAACACTAAAAGAAGACCCTGGATACGCCTCCCCGATATCGAGTACGTTTTATGAATACTACGAAAACGTTGGAGTTATTACCGAGCGCTTACGTCATGAAAATGAACACATTCAATGTATTGTTTCCAATAATTTAACTACCAACAGCATCCCATTTGGCCACACCCAAACCCCTGAATTATGGGATTATGCAGATAATATAGATACTATTTCATTTTTACTAACAATAAAGTAAAAAATTGTATAATTATTTCGAATAATTCAGCTTGATTTCAGGTATGATTGTCGAAATTTGCATTTTTAAATTTTCGGATACTTACAAACCATGAAAAAACACAACTACAGCGCAGGACCCAGTATTTTAACTCAAGAAGTTTTTGAAAAATCAGCACAAGCTATTTTAGACTTCAATAACTCAGGGTTATCCATTTTAGAAATTTCACACCGCAGTAAAGACTTTGTTGCCGTAATGGAAGAAGCGAGAGCTCTTGCTTTAGACTTATTGGGTCTAACAGGCAAAGGCTACCAAGCTTTATTCTTGGCCGGAGGAGCTAGTTTAGAGTTTATTATGGCGCCTTACAACTTGATGAAAGAAGGAGGCAAAGCGGCCTATTTAGATTCTGGAACTTGGGCTAGTGCTGCCATTAAAGAAGCTAAAACTTTTGGAGAAACGGTAATCGTGGCATCCTCCAAAGAACAAAACTACAATCATATTCCAAAAGGGTATACTGTGCCTGAAGATGCAGATTATTTTCACTGTACGAGCAACAACACCATTTTTGGAACACAAATGAAAGAATTTCCAAAATTGAATATTCCAATCGTATGTGATATGAGTTCGGATATTTTTTCGCGTGTTTTGGATTTCACACAATTTGATATTATTTACGCAGGTGCTCAAAAAAATATGGGACCAGCAGGAACAACTTTAGTAGTGATTAAAGAAGAGATTTTGGGCAAAAATGGTCGCGTGATTCCAAGTATGTTGGATTATGCTAAACATATCAAAGCAGAGAGTATGTACAATACTCCACCAGTTTTCCCAGTATACACTTCGCTATTGACTTTACAATGGTTGAAAAACTTGGGAGGTGTAGCTGCCATCGAAAAAATCAATAATGAAAAAGCGGCTTTATTGTACAATGAAATCGACAGAAATCCATTGTTTAGAGGAACAGCTGCTATAGAAGACCGTTCGAATATGAACGTAACTTTCTTATTGAACGACGAAGCGCATAAAGACACTTTTGACGCAATATGGAAAGCTGCTAACATTTCTGGTCTTCCAGGACACCGTTCTGTAGGAGGTTATAGAGCATCTATCTACAATGCGATGCCAATAGAAAGTGTTCAAGTTTTGGTTGATGTTATGAAAGCGTTGGAAGCTGCGGTTTAATCGCTTAAACCAAATTTTCTTAAAAGCACATTCCCCTAGCCCCGATAGCAGTGGATATCCTTTTCTATTTTTTCTTTAAAAATAGAAAAGATAAGAACGGATAGCGGGATTAGCTCCAAAAAAAATAAAAATATAGTATAGTTGATTCTTTGCCACAAACAAGGAATTAGAGAAACAAAATAAAAACAAAATGAAAGTATTAGCCAATGACGGAATTTCAAAAAGTGGAATTCTAGCTTTAGAAAAAGGTGGTTTTGAAGTAATCACTACAAAAGTGGCGCAAGAACAAGTAGCCAATTTTATTAATGAAAACAACGTAAGCGTTATTTTGGTAAGAAGTGCTACCAAAGTGCGCAAAGACATTATCGATGCTTGTCCTGGTATCAAAATTATTGGACGTGGAGGTGTTGGTATGGATAATATTGATGTGGACTATGCAAAAAGTAAAGGAATTCACGTAATCAACACTCCTGCTTCTTCCTCAGAATCGGTGGCGGAATTGGTTTTTGGACATTTGTTTACAGGAGTTCGTTTTTTACACGATTCTAACAGAAATATGCCTCTTGAGGGAGACTCAAATTTTGATGGTTTGAAAAAAGCCTATGCTAATGGTACTGAACTAAGAGGAAAAACTTTAGGAATTGTAGGTATTGGACGTATTGGTCAAGCTACTGCAAAAATGGCTTTAGGACTAGGTATGAAAGTTATCGCTGCCGATAGCTTTATCCCTCAAGTTGATATTAAAGTGGAGTTTTTTGATGGGCAATCTATAACAACTACAATTGTTTCTCAATCTTTGGAATCATTGTTTCAAGAAGCAGACTTTATTACTTTGCACGTACCAGCACAAGACGGATACATCATTGGTGAGGAGCAATTGGCTACTATGAAAGATGGAGTAGGAATTGTAAATTGTGCGCGTGGTGGTGTAATTGACGAAGTTGCTTTAGTAAAAGCTTTAGACAGTGGAAAAGTTGCTTTTGCAGGTTTAGATGTTTTTGAAAGCGAACCAAAACCAGAAATGGCCATTTTGATGCATTCTAAAATTTCGTTGACACCTCATATTGGTGCTGCTACAGGAGAAGCTCAAGACAGAATTGGAACAGAATTAGCCTCACAAATTATTGCATTGTTAGGATAATTTTAAGCCTTCAACATACCAAAAGGGTAATTTATTAACAGTAGTTATAAATTACCCTTTTTTATTTAAATTTGAGAATACTTTAAATCTAAAAGACTATGTTTGAGCAATTAACACAATTAGTACAGCAATTTGGAGAGGATGCTGTTGTGAAAAACAGCGCTATCCCAAATGAGCAAAACGAAGCTGTCTTACAAGAAGCTGGAAGTTCAATTTTTTCAAGTTTACAAAAAATGGCTTCTGAAGGAGGAGTTGAGCAATTGGCAGGTTTGTTGCAAGGCAATACTGCTCAGGATAGTTCGAATCCTGCAGTCCAACAAATCACGCAACAACTTACTGGAAGTTTGAGTGAGAAATTCGGAATAAGTGGAGAAGCAGCATCTGGTGTTGCTGGAGATATGATTCCGAAAATACTAGGAGGATTGATGGGCAAAGCCAATGACCCAAACGATAGTTTTCAAATTTCGGATATTATTGGCGCAATTGCTAGTAATAGTGAACAAGCTGGCGGTATTATGGATACTATTTCTAAGTACGGAACACAATTTGGTTTAGACCAAAATGCAGATGGTAAAGTAGATATTAGTGACGCCATGGATTTAGCAAAAGGCAGTGGCGGGATTGGAGGAATACTCGGTAAATTATTTGGTAAATAAAAGCTAAAAACATAGAGAAAAGCGTCATTTCCTTAAAAGAAATGACGCTTTTTTATGATAGAATTTACATTTTTCAGGCTCAGATTTTGTAAATTTCGATTTCAATAGTTAAGCCATGAAAAAGATAGCTTTTATAATAGTGCTTATTGCAATACTTGGCGCTTGTTCGACTCCAAAAAACAATCTCGCCTCTCTTCCTGCCACCGCTGCCGTTAAAGGAGACACGGTAAGAATTGCTAATGATTCACTTGAATACGAGGTTATCATTATTGACCCTGGCTTTAGCACTTGGTTGAATTCTATTGCGCTTCCAAGAGGTTATTATTCGCAATTTTATTTAGAAAATAAGAACCGATTTTATATTACAGAATGGAACAATAGAGCGCAACAACCGTTACGATTTGACCCAAATTTATATGAAATGACAATAAATTATGACCCACAGATAAATTATGGATACGAAGTGAATTATTTAATCTACAATTATATGATTTATTTCCAAAATCGATACCAGCAAAGGCTATTTGGCAATGTCCCAATACGATAATCTTAGTATATTTGTACAATTGACACTTTAGAATGAAAAAATTAAAAGAACGTTGGGGAATAGAAAGTAACTTTCAATTAACATTAATTTTTATTGTTTTTGCAATCACTGGTTCAGCATCCGCATGGTTATCTAAACCTTTTTGTTATTGGCTAGGTATTACCAAATCTGATTTAGGACTTTGGTTCACTCCTGTCCGACTCCTACTTATTTTTCCTATTTATCAAGTACTTTTAGTTTGCATAGGATTTTTGTTTGGTCAATTTCGATTTTTTTGGGCTTTCGAAAAAAAAATGCTCCGAAGTATGGGACTCGGTTTTCTTTTCAAAACATAAAAAAAAGCTTCCTTTCTGAAGCTTTTTTTGTTGCTATTAATTAAGAATTTTTCTGTTTCTTGATGAGATAAGTGTATATCCAAGTCAAAGTAAACGTGGGAATAACATCCGAGAAAGGAAAAGCTTCTTCTACAAATGTAATCGCTCCTACTACTTTGCCTACACTTCCTTTGTACATCCAGGTCATCAGAAAACCCGCTAAAGGTGCCCAAATAACATCTGAGAATTCACCAATCAATGGAATGGAAAAAGAGAGCATCCCAATGGCATCAAACAAGATACTTAAAAATAAATGTCTTTTTTTTAGAGAAGCTTCAGCGCTAATTTCTGCTTGGTTTGTCATTTTTTAATTTTTGAAAAAGTCCAAACAAAAATAGTGCCTTTTATTCTTGCTTAATCATATTGAAGAAATCATTTCTATTTTCTTTTTCATTAAAAATTCCTCCATATTGAATGGTAGAGGTAAAACTAGTTTCATCTTTGATTCCACGGCTTGAAACGCACAAATGTTTGGCTTCCATAACAATGATAACGTTATCCGTCTCCAAAACAGTTTTTAATTCATTAAAAATTTGCATAATCAAGCGCTCTTGAACTTGGGGACGACGAGAATAATAATCAACGATTCGGTTCAATTTTGACAAACCAATCACTTTTCCGCTAGAGACATAACCAATGTGCGCTTTACCCACAATTGGCAAGAAATGATGTTCGCAAGTAGAGTTGAAATTAATGTTGGCTTCAACCAACATTTTGTCATAATGATAGGTATTCTCGAAAACCGAAATTTTGGGTTTGTTTTTAGGGTCTAAACCACTAAAAATTTCTTGAATGTACATTTTAGCTACACGAAACGGGGTACCGCTCAGGCTATCATCTGTCATATCCAATCCCATTTCTTCCATAATGGCGTGAAAATGATGCTCAATTCGTTCCATTTTCTGGGCATCCGATTTTACAAATGCGTCAGCTCTAAGAGGTGTATCTGCACTAGTGGCTTGGTGATTATCACCTAAAATTTCAATTAATTCTCTGTCTAATACTGTGTTCATATTTTAGGTGTTATTTATTTTAATAATCTAGTAAACGATTCAGAAAGTTTATTCATTTTGGGAGTAATGACGTAATGACAATACGATTGTTCCTTATTGAGTTGATAATAGTTTTGATGATACGATTCTGCAGGATAAAACTTTGAAACTGGTGAAAGCTGAGTAACGATAGGGGAATCAAAAACTTTAGCTTCTTCTAATTGCTGGATATAGGCCTCAGCAAGTAACTTTTGATTGTCCGAATGATAAAAAACTTCACTTCGGTATTGTGTTCCTACATCGGCGCCTTGTCTATTGAGTGTTGTTGGATTGTGTGTAGCAAAAAATACTTCTAAAAGAGTTTCAAAAGCAATTAAGTCCTGATCATATGTAATTTGAATAGCTTCTGCGTGTCCTGTTGTACCTGTACATATTTGTTGGTAGGTTGGATTTTCAACAGTACCTCCAATATAACCCGATACTACTGATTCTACTCCTTTGAGCTGTAAAAAAACAGCCTCGGTACACCAAAAACAGCCTCCAGCAAATGTTGCAATCGATTTATTCATTAAAAATTGAATTATAATTTTGTTTAACAAAAATAGTAATTAATTAAACAAAAAAGATGATTTAACTAAATATTAATAAATGTTACCATAAAGAAATTTTATAATAGTTGAGTGGCAGACAAAATCTTTGTTTCTTTGTAAAAATAGATTGGAATGATACTTGCAAAAAACATACATAAATTCTACGACCAACTTGAGGTTTTAAAAGGAGTTGATTTACATATCACTAAAGGAGAAATTGTATCTATAGTGGGAGCCTCTGGTGCTGGAAAAACCACTTTACTTCAAATACTTGGCACTTTGGACAGACCGACTTCGAATGAAAATTCAAGTTTGTTGATTAATGGAGAAGATGTCTTGAAAATGAACGACAAAGCTTTGTCACGTTTTAGAAATTTAAACCTTGGGTTTATTTTCCAATTTCATCAGTTATTACCTGAATTTACCGCATTAGAAAACGTATGTATTCCTGCTTTTATAGCTGGAAAAAACAAATTAGAAACAGAAATTGAAGCAAAGAAATTATTGGATTATTTAGGGCTTTCGCATAGACATCATCATAAACCTAACGAATTATCAGGTGGTGAACAACAACGAGTGGCGGTAGCTAGAGCATTAATCAATAAACCCGACATCCTATTTGCAGATGAACCTTCAGGGAATTTGGACACTACATCAGCAGAAAATTTGCATCAACTCTTCTTTAAGCTTAGAGACGAGTTGGGACAAACCTTTGTTATTGTTACACACAATGAGGAGTTAGCCAATATGGCCGATAGAAAATTAGTGATGGTTGATGGGCAAATTAGTGCTTAGCGATTAGAACCCAAAAAAGCATTTATTTAAAAATATGACTGAGGCTGAACTTAAAGACTTTCTTAACGAAAAAGTACTACAATACAACACGCTTGACTTTATAGAAAGTGATCCGGTTCAAATTCCGCATTTATTTACTCAAAAAGAAGATATCGAGATTGCAGGTTTCTTGAGTGCTACTATTGCTTGGGGCAACCGCAAAATGATTATCAAAAACAGCATCAAAATGATGGATGTGATGGGTAATTCTCCCTATGATTTTGTTTTATCGCATTCAGAACATCATTTAGAAAAACTCAATACATTTGTTCACCGTACTTTTAATGGACAGGATTTTCAATCTTTTATCAAAGGATTGAAACACGTTTATAACAATCATGGTGGTTTAGAATCTGTTTTTGCAAAACATCAAGAGGCAACAAGTGTCCAAAAAAGCATACATGAATTTAAAAAAGTTTTTTTTGAAGCCAATCAACCTCAAAGAAGCCAAAAACACATATCCGACCCGCTGAATAACTCAGCAGCGAAGAGAATTAACATGTATTTGAGGTGGATGTGCCGACAAGATAACAAAGGTGTAGACTTAGGTATTTGGAAAAGCATTTCCACTTCCAAACTTTCGTGTCCGCTTGATGTTCATTCTGGAAATGTAGCAAGAAAACTAGGCCTTTTAACCAGAAAACAAAATGACGCTAAAGCACTCTATGAACTCGACACTCAACTCCGACTTTTAGATCCAAAAGACCCCGTTAAGTATGATTTTGCCTTATTTGGACTAGGCGTTTTCGAGGACTTCTAAACACATAAACCTGTAAAAAACAAAAAGTTACCAATATTTTTACTACATTTGAGTAACAAATCTTTTTTATGGGTGCTTTTTTATTTTATATAAAAAATTTCGCTATTCCCATCTTGGTTATTGTAATTCTATTTGTTAGTATTCTTTTACTAACAAAAAGATTTTATAATCAATGGCTGTATCGCCTTAAAAAAAAGTATAGAGTGATCATTCAACAATTCTTAATAGAAATTGTCATACATGATTATGACAAACAAGAGCTTAAAGCTAAACTTAAAGACTTTCGAAAAGCAATTCCATTTAAAAGAAATTGGTGCAAAATTATCGTTATCAATGAGATGATCCGATTAAAAAAGAATATCAAAGGGGACAAAACAACTATTATTTCGCTTTTGTATAAAAGCTTAAACCTCAATAAATATTCTTCAAAACTGATCCATGATTTTAGACCTTATAAAAAATGTATTGGTTTTTATCATTTTCAGATGATGAAATATACCAAAGGAAAACATCAAATCTTACCTTTCTTAAATAGTGAAAATGATTTAATTCAATCCAATGCCACTATTAGCTTCATAGCACTTATTGATTTAAATCAAGAACAATTATCTCATGTTCCTGATAAAATTTCAAAACTCAATCAAATCAAAATAATGGATATTTTCTTTGAAATCAAAAAAGACTATCCCAAAAACCTTGATTTTTTTTTAGAAGCTGATAAAAGCTCCTTAATTGAATTAGGATTAAAAATAGTCACCTATTTTAATAACAGAAACGCTTCAAAAAGAATCATTCAACTTTTGAATTACCCAGTTGAATCTACGAGAATAGAGGCATTAATTGCAGCTAGCAAACTCTACCTTCAAGAAGCTGAAGAACCCATTCTAAATAAAATAAATATCTATTCAAAAAAAGCTCAAATAAAATGCTATTGGTGTTTGGCAGAAATAGGTTCTCATAGCACTACAACGTATATAAAATCTAGCTTTAAACACATTAATGATCCAGAGATACAATTAGCTGCAATGTATTGCATACTAAAAATTGATCCAATTTTAGCCCAAAACATGGCTTCTTGTAATAATGAGTATTCCAAAATGTTACAACACGTGAAATCGCTATGGATGTAATTAAAAACATAGTAGACGTTTTTTTATCTCTGTATGAAATTTTCATAGCAATTTTCTCTTTTTCCTACATTTTTTTCTATTTATGTTTAGCAATATTATCATACATCGCAATCCTAAAACACATTAATAACAAAAAATTTTTAGAAGATGATGTTATTGCGCGTTCTAATTATATGCCAGGTATTTCTGTTATTGCCCCGGCCTATAATGAAGGAATTAATATTGTTTATAATGTAAAATCTTTATTGTCATTAACCTATCCTAACTATGAAATTATTATCATAAACGACGGGAGTACTGACGATACACTTGAAAAACTCATCAACGAATTTGAATTAGAAAAAATTGATTTTTATTATCAAGAAAAAATAAAAACGCAACCTGTAAAAGGCCATTACAAGTCTAAAAATCCAGTCTACTCAAAACTCCTGATTGTAGATAAAGAAAATGGCAAAAGCAAAGCAGATGCCTCAAATGCTGGCATAAACTCGTCACAACATCCCTTGTTTTTGTGTACTGATGTTGATTGCATATTGAAAAGAGATACCCTACTCAAATTATCAAAACCTTTTATAGAAAACGAAAAAAGAGTTATTGCTACTGGAGCTGGTATCCGTATCTCTAATTCTTGTGAAATAAAAGATGGATTGCTAGTGAAAGTTCATTTTCCTAAAAAATGGTATCCACGATTTCAAGAATTGGAATATGTGCGTTCTTTCATCTTTGGGAGAATGGCTTGGAGCCAAATCAATGGATTATTACTCGTTTCAGGTGGATTGGGGATGTTTGATAAAGAAATTGTAATTGCCGCAGGAGGATATTGGCACAAATCTCTTGGAGAAGATATGGAATTGATTACTCGCATGAGAAAATATATGCATCATAAAAACGAACCTTTTTTAATACGATATATACCAGAATCTTTATGTTGGACAGAGGTTCCTGAGACTAAAACTATTTTTATTAGACAAAGGGTGAGATGGGCCAGAGGCTTAGTCCAGACCCTTTATTTGCATAGAAAAATGTTTTACAATAAAAAATATGGTCGAACAGCATTTGTCACCTTACCTTTCTTTTTTGCTTTTGAGTTTTTAGTTCCTATTATTGAATTTTTAGGAATAATAGTTCTGATATTAAGTTATGCTTGGGGACTTATAAATTTTGATTTTCTAGTCATCATGACCGCCTTTGTATATTTAGTTTATTTATGCATCACCTTGATGTGTATCTTAATTGACGAAACATTATACAGAAGTTATGCCAATTACAAAGAACTTCTTATTTTAATTGGAATGGCAATCATTGAACCTATTGTATACCATCCTTTAACCATTTTTACTTCATTAAAAGGATATTGGGATTTTTTTAATCAAAAAGAACAAAAATGGGGAGTTATGGTTCGAAAGGGATACGAACAACCTAGACAAACCTAAAAACATGAGATATTACTATTGTTATTTCCGATTCATTTACACAATGATACTCTTTTTGGGGACAATGTCGGTTTGTGCTCAAAAATTAAATACAGATAGTTTGCTGGTTGTGATTATTTCAGACATGAAAACATCCAATAATTATCAAAAAAATATAGAAAAATGCCTATTAGGAAAAAAAATAGCACCAGACTATTTAGATTATCAATTGCTCCTTGGTAGAAACTATGAATTCACAAAACAAACCGATAGCGCACGATATTATTACCAAAAAGTAATGGATAAAAACCCAAAATACGAAGATGCCTTTTTATATTCCATTAACTTAGACATCCAAGAAAAAAAATATAATCAAGCACTAGAAACCACCGAAAAAACGATTATTTTACATTCAAAATCAATTCTATTTTATCAAAAAAAATCCGAAATCTATGGTTTACTTCAAGACAGAGAACAACAAATAAAAAGCCTAAAAGAAACACTCGAAATTTTTCCCTACGATCCTCAAACCCGCTCTGCATTAGAACAACTTCATCAAGAGAATAAGAACAACAGAATGGGAATTAACTATAATTACACTACTATAAGCCGACAAGAAATTGGCCCTTG
The DNA here is from genome assembly GCF_000611675.1 of Flavobacterium succinicans LMG 10402. Classification (GTDB taxonomy): domain Bacteria; phylum Bacteroidota; class Bacteroidia; order Flavobacteriales; family Flavobacteriaceae; genus Flavobacterium; species Flavobacterium succinicans. Next base: position 148,384 of record NZ_JATV01000006.1, read on the forward strand.
GCATTTGCTCAATCTAGAATATGTTAATGATCAAAAATGGGGTTCTATAATAGGTAGAATTAGCTATGCTGAACGGCATGCCATCAATAATTTTGTTATTAAAGGCATGCAATATGAACTAGAATCCTATTATAAAACAAGTAAAAGAAGCTATACTTATTGGGATGCTACTTACAGTAACGACCTTGTCTTTCCGAAATACAAACTTGGAGGCTCTTTCTATTTAAATTTCAAAAAAGGATGGGAAACCGATTTAGGACTTCGTTTCATCAAAACGCAAAACCTTGATGTCTTAACAATGGTAACTGGAGTTACTAAAACTATTGGGCCTTATTGGCTGTCTTTTAAAGCTTATCTTAACAACAATAAAAAAAGATATAATCCTGTGTTTTCTTTAAACAATCGATACTATTTTGATTCTAAATACGATTATGCCACACTAAATTTAGGTTTTGGAACGTCTCCTGATGAGAGAACCACCATAGCCCAATTACAAAATCGACTCAATTTAAACTCCTACAGAATGGGTATTGGCTATTATAGACTTTTATTTGAAAAATTCATTACCGGTATTCAATTCAACTATAATTATCAAGAATACATTCCTAACGAATATCAAAATGAATACGAACTATCGCTATTATTACATTATAAATTGTAGCTATGAACTTAAAAACAAAACTTTTACTGTTATTTATCAATGGAATTATTTCCTTAACTACTAGTATGGCGCAATCTAATACCATCCAAATTTCGAATCAGCAAAAAAAAGTAGCCATCACCTACTCTTGCGCTGAATCCAAATTCGCTGCTGAAATACTCTATTCGTTTGTAGAAAAATCATTTCCCAACACTTTTGAAATAAGCAACACTAAAACGTCTAATAACGATACTACAATTATTCTTGAGATAGAAAAAAAGAATAAAGAATTAAAAGATCAAGAGTTCATACTAAAAAGTAACACTCTAAGTATTTCTTTACTTGCTACCAATTTAAAAGCGTTAAAATATGCGGTATATACATTGTTAGAAAAATGGGAATTTAGAAAATTCAGCAGTACTGTAACCTATGTACCCAAACCAATATCGTTTTCTTTTCCTCAAAACTTTTACCAAAAGTACTCGCCATCGTTTACCTACAGATACCTGCTTTATCCTGATTGCTATGATGAATCCTTTAGAGAATGGCACAAACTTGATTGGCACCAAGACGACTTTGGCCTTTGGGGACACACCTTTGATCGCCTAGTCCCTCCCAAAGACTTTTTCAAAAAAAATCCTAAGCTATTTGCACTTTACAATGGGAAAAGAAGAGCTGAATCCCTATGCATGACCAATGATACTGTCGTAAAACTAGTCTCCGACTATTTAAAAAAGGAAATAGACCAAAAGCCAAATGCCAAATTTTTTTCTATTAGCCAAAACGATGATGTGATACATTGTGAATGTCAAAAATGTAAAGATTTAAATTCAAAACACGGAGGTCCTCAGGGCGCTCTCTATCATTTTTTGAATGTAATCGCAAAAAAGTATCCAAAAATACAAATAAGTACTTTGGCCTATTTACACACTTTCAATCCTCCCACTAATCTAACTATAGCTCCTAATATTACCACTATATTCTGCCCAATAGAAATGGATCGTGGTCTTCCTATATCTCTAGAAAACAGAAATAAATCTATTGCCAATACGCTGAATCGATGGGGAAAAACCAACAAAAATGTATTGGTTTGGGATTATACCGTTCAATTTTCAAATTATTTGTCTCCTTTTCCAAATCTTTCGTATTGTAAAGAAAACTACACAAAATTCAAAAAAAGTAATGTAAAGGGAGTATTTGTTCAAGGCTACGCAGATGTACCAGGAGACCTTTCTGAACTAAGACAATATCTTCTAGCAAAACTACTTTGGGATACCAATATCGATGTTCAAACCACAACCGCCGATTTTCTGAGAGGATATTATGGAAAAGCAGCCAATTCTATCCAAGAGTATTTAAATCTACTTTCGTCAAATCAAAAAAAATCAAAAGCCTATCTCGATATTTATTCTGGTCCTATACAAAACAGAAATACGTATCTCACACCAGAAGCAATGGATCAATATGATCAAATTTTGGAAGAGGCTTTAAATGCTGTCACAAATGATAACCTTATCAAATCTAGAATAGAAAAATTAAGACTCTCCCTAGAATACGTTTATTTCGAACAGTCTAAATTTTATGGTACCGATGCGCATGGCCTTTTTGTAAGTGATGAAAATGGTAAAAAAATGGTTAGAAATGGACTTACCGAGAGAGTGCTTCAATTTAGCCAACAATGCAATAAAATGGGCATCTATGAATTAAGTGAAGGAGGAATTTCGCCAAATAAATATTATGAAGATTGGTTGGTGATTAGTAAAAATACCACCCAACATTTGGGAGAAAAAATGAAAATCAATATACTAACATCTCCAGCCCCTGAATATGCAGGCAAAGGAGCACAAGAATTAATGGATGGCATAAAAGGGTATCATGATTTTAACATCAATTGGATGGGTTGGTATGGCACAAACCCAGAAATAGAAATCAATCCCAATGCGATAGCGTTCAATACCATAAAAGTAACGTTCCTAGAAGATCAAAGACATTGGATTTTTCCGCCCAAAGCTTTGACGATTTTGGGGCTAAAAAACAAGCATTGGGAGACAATCACCACTAAAAAAGGAGAACCTATAATTGAAAATTATGATATTACACCTAAAACATGGGAAATAACAAATCCTAATTTTAGAAAATATAAAAAAATTAAATTAGTCATTCAAAATCAAGAAACAGTGCCTAGTTGGCGTTTTCGTAAAAACAAAAAACCAATGATAATGTTGGATGAAATCGAAGTTTTTTTGAATTAAAACCCCATTTGATATGAATACAATTCCAAACCTATTGATTATTGAAAATGATACCATGACTTCGGATATTTTGTCAATTATTCTAGAAAGAGAAAAGTTTAATTTAACCATCGCCAAAGATGGGAACGAAGCCATTTCACTGGTACAAAAAAAACCATTCGACTTGATATTAATAGCAATACTCATTCCGCCACGATCAGGATTAGAAGTTATCAATTACCTAAGTAAAAACTATCCCAACATTCCGATCGTAGCCCTTTCCAACTTGGCAGACGAAGAAAAAACAGTTGAAGAAGCCTTTCAATTAGGTGTTTCAGATTTTATTGCCAAACCATTCAATCCCAACGAACTTTTACTACGAATAAAGCGTTTATTGAAAAAATAATCAAAAATCATCTCACAAAAAGCAGGAGTCTGCATGATTACATCTGATCTAATTATGTTATTCTGATCCTATTCATTTACATAAACCACTGAATAACAACACAAAACAAGACCAAAAAAAAGTGTACCTTTGCAAAAAAATTAATACAAATGAGTACTTTCGAGCAATTTAACCTTCCTAAATCTTTACAAAAAGCAATTGATGAAATAGGATTCACTTCTCCTACTCCCATTCAGGAAAAAACCTTTTCGGTAATTATGTCAGGAAGAGATATGATGGGAATTGCACAAACCGGAACAGGTAAGACCTTTGCTTACTTAGTGCCGCTTTTAAAACTATATAAATTTACCAACACCAATACTCCTAAAATCGTAATCTTAGTTCCTACTCGAGAATTAGTAGTACAAGTTGTTGAAGAAGTTGAAAAATTAACCCAATACATGTCGGTTAAAACCCTTGGAATCTTCGGTGGAGTTAACATCAATACTCAAAAAAAAGCCATCTATGAAGGTGTTGACATCTTGGTGGGAACACCTGGTAGAATGATGGATTTGGCTTTAGATGCCGTAGTCCGTTTTGACGAAACACAAAAATTAGTGATTGATGAGTTTGACGAAATGCTCAACTTAGGTTTTAGAACACAGTTAACCGCCTTATTGGCGATGATGAAAACTAAAAGACAGAACATTTTGTTTTCGGCCACCATGACCGATGAAGTGGATGCTGTATTGAATGACTATTTTGATTTCCCAGAAGAAGTAACGCTTGCAGCTTCAGGAACACCATTGGAAAACATTTCCCAAATAAGTTACAATCTTCCTAACTTCAACACCAAAATCAATCTTTTACAGCATTTACTAGAAAATAATGAGGACATGAGCCGCATTTTAGTATTTGTAAACAACAAAAAGATTTCGGACATGCTTTTTACCAGAATGGACGAAGTATTTGAAGGGCAATTTGGTGTGATCCACTCCAACAAATCCCAAAATTACCGTTTGAGCACCATGGCCGAATTTCAGCAAGGAAACTTACGCGGGCTAATTACTACCGATATTATGGCTAGAGGTTTGGACATTTCAAACATTACTCATGTTATCAATTTTGAAATGCCGGAAATGCCAGAATTGTACATGCACCGTATTGGTAGAACCGGTAGAGCCGACGCTACAGGAACAGCCATCAGTTTTGTAACTCCACGTGAAGAAGAATCAAAGATAGAAGTCGAAGTCTTGATGAACATGGAATTACCCATCGCTGATTTTCCAGAAGAAGTCGAAATCTCCACCAAACTCATCGAACCCGAAAAAGATCGCCAACCTATTAAATTCCTAATGAAAAAGGTGAAATTAGAGGGTGATGGCGCTTTTCACGAAAAAAGCAAAAAGAATAAAAAAGTTAATTTGGGAGGACCTGGGGTAACCAAGAAAAAAACACATGGCTCCGTAAACCGAAACATGCTTAAAACCAGAAATAAAAAACGCAAAGACTCCAATAAATAAGAGCAAAAAATAAAAAGTAAGCCACGAATTCACAAATTAATAAAATGGGTGAATTCGTGGCTTTAACTTGATATTTTGTTTTCAACAGATTACAATCGCTTTTCAAAAAGCAAATGAACCGGTTCGCACACCGAAATCCTCTTCTCTGAATCCGTTAAACTTCCCGTTTCTTTATCGCGTTTAAAAATCACTACTTCGTTACTAAACTGATTAGCCACCAACAATAAATTACCCGTTGGATCAATCACAAAGCTTCTTGGCCCTTTACCCAAAGTACTTACCGTTTCTTTAAACTCTAATTTCCCGTTTTTCAACACCTTAAAAACAGAAATCGTATTGGCTTCCCCTCTATTAGTTGCGTACAAAAACTTACCATCTGGCGATAATAAGATAGCAGCTGCACGAAAATCACCAGTATAATCTCTTGGCATTACCGAGGTGTCATCCAGCAAAATCAATTCCCCTTTCAAAAAACTATACGTCAACAAACCACCATCTAGTTCGTTCAAAACATACACAAATTTCCCATCTTCACTAAACGTTAAATGTCGCGGCCCAGCACCTGGTTTCATGCTCACACTTCCCTTAAAGGTCAAAATATCTTTACTCGCATCGGCATTATAATTGTACACATAAATTTTATCCGCCCCCAAATCAACAGCCAAAACATACTTATGATCTTCAGAAAAAGCCACCATATGCAAGTGTGACGCTTCTTGACGCTCTTTATTCGGACCACTACCAGAAAGTTGTACCACTTGCTTAGCATCTGTCAAACTACCATCCACATTCTTAAAAAACACCGTAATACTGCCACCTGAATAATTGGCTGTAATCACATTTTTATCATCTGTAATCAAGTAACAAGGATCCGCTCCTTTAGTAGCCTGCTTATTCAGCATAATAATTTTTCCCGCTTTGCCATCGTAATTAAATGAAGTCACAGTACTAGAATTACCTGATTCATTAACCGCATACAAATGCTTATTATCTGACGAAAGAGCCAAGAAACTCGGATTTTGAATATTAACAGTCGAACCATGCAATAACGAGTTTCCAGAATTTACTTCTAACTTGTAATTAAAAACACCTTTGTTCTCGCATTTATTGGTGTAGGTTCCTACCAATAAATGATACAAATTTTGTTGCGCTTGTACAGCCGTAAAAAAGAATAAAAAAGAAAATGATAACGCTTTAATTTTCATAACAATTGATTTTTGTAATTGAGGCTTTTGACCATTATCTAATCGATTAGTAACTAAACCATCTCGATCCTGTATTTCCGATAGTAACGGTCAAATTTTGCTGCGAAAGTACAGCAATTTTCAAGAATTTGAAACAAAATATTTCCTACTCAAAAACACCTATAATTTCCATCAGCATTGGTCACAAATTTGTATTTTTGAAAGCTCGTTCACTGGGCTACTCTTTTTTTTTAGGAGCATGAACAATTGGCCTTTTAACACACATCGTCCCGCTCTACGTTGTATCTTTTTTTTATAGTTAACCGGTTTGCACCTATTAACTATAAAAAAAAGGATGCCACTTCGATCGGGGCTAAATCATAACAATGGGCTTTATCAAAAAGCATTAAAACCAATACGCTTAATCTAATATTCAAGTAAAACCAACATAGAATGCATTTCAAACACCCCGAAATTCTATATTTTTTATTCCTTCTCTTAGTACCTATTTTGGTGCATTTGTTCCAGTTGCGAAAATTTAAAACAGAATATTTTACCAATGTCCGTTTTCTAAAAAAACTAACCATCGAATCCAGAAAAAGTTCTAAAATCAAAAAAAGACTTTTATTGGCCACGCGCTTATTACTGCTCACCGGATTAATCTTGGCCTTTGCACAACCCTTTTTTGCTGCCAAAGACAGCAGCAATACCAACAACGAGTTGTACATCATTTTAGACAACTCCTTCAGTATGCAAGCCAAAGGCAATCGTGGCGAACTCCTAAAAAGAGCCGTTCAAGAACTACTAGAAGATACTCCTGAAAACACTACTTTTTCGCTTTTAACCAACGACCAAACGTTTTGGAACACGGACATCAAATCCATACAAAGTGAGTTACATCAAGTAAGCTACTCCGCAAAACCCTTTGACATCAACGAGCAATTAACCCAAGTCAACGCTCGTAAATCAGCCGTAAATAAAGACATCATCATCCTCTCAGATGCTGTTGGCAAGCCCCAAAAAACAGCTCAAAAAAAATCGGATCAACCCATACCCTATTTCATTATATCCGAAGCTGAACAAAAAAACAATGTCGCGATTGATAGTGTTTACATTCATAAAACACTCGATAATTTTTATGAAATAACTGTAGCTTTACAGGCCTTCGGATCCGACTTTAGCCCCATTCCCCTAGCATTGTACAATCAAAACAAATTGATAGCCAAAACTATCGTCAACTTTGAAACCCCTAAGAAAAAGGTAAATTTCACCATTCCCAAACAAGAATTTCATGGTTATGCTACCATCAAGGACAAAGGCTTAACCTACGATAATGAATATTTTTTCAGCATCAGCAAAAACAAAAAAATTTCCGTTTTAAGTATAGGAGACACCCAAAAAAACAACTTTCTCTCTCGTATTTTCACCCCAGAAGAATTCAATTTCACGCCTACTGAATTGCGCAGTTTGAATTACAACCTGATCGAAAACCAATCAACAATTATTCTCAACGAAGTAGCCGATATTCCACAAGCCTTACAAACAACACTGCATTCTTTTGTGGCCAAAGGTGGGAATTTGGTGTTAATCCCCTCTGAAACTTCCGTACTTGAAACCACCAATTCGTTCCTAAAAACCTTAGGAAGTGTACAATTGGCTGCGCTAAAAAATCAAGCCCAACAAATTACCAAAATCAATTTTGACCATCCTCTTTTTGGCGGTGTTTTCGAAAGTAAAACCTCTAATTTTCAATATCCAAAAACCGAAAACAGCTTTGTTTTGAATAGCTCATATCCTTCCATTCTTTCGTTCGAGGATCAAACCCAATTTGTAACAGCTATTCCTAAATCCGTTGGAGCCGTTTTTGTTTTCGCTGCACCTCTAAATACGGACAATAGTAATTTTCAGCAATCACCATTAATTGTTCCGGTTTTCTATAAAATGGCCGTAACCAACAACAATACCTTACTCAATGCAATAACGATTGGCAACAACATTCCGTTTTGGGCCACTACATCTTTGAGTAAAGAAGCCGTGCTGACCGTAAAAGGCACCACAGAACAGTTTATACCCATACAACAAATGTTGGACAACAAAGTCAAAGTTACTTTTGCTGACCTACCACATACCTCTGGAAACTACAGCTTACAAAATCAAAATAAAACCATAGAAAACCTCTCCTTTAATTATGCCAGAACGGAGAGCGATTTGAACCAAATCAACACCCAATGGACGTCGGATTTTGAAACAATTGATAGTATCAAAAGCGTTTTCAACACGTTACAAATCAACAGAACAGACCATCAACTTTGGAAATGGTTTCTTATCTTTGCCCTAGCTTTTTTGCTAGCAGAAATGGCCATTATCCGATTTGTCAAATAAAAAAGTTTCAAAAAATAATCTTCTCAACCCATGAAAATTCTCCTTAGAGCAGCCACTATTCTCGATTCTAAAAGTCCCTTTCATAACCAAACCTTGGATGTTTATATCCAAGACGGCTGGATAAAAAAAATAGGTCCCGAACTTCAAAATGACGGTGCACAAGAAATCCAGTTACCAAACTTACAAATCTCTACAGGTTGGTTTGATAGTAGTGTATCTTTAGGCGAACCCGGTTTTGAAGACCGAGAAACCATCAGCAACGGTCTGACCGTAGCTGCCAAGAGCGGATTTACTGCCATTGCGTTGCAGCCCAACTCGTTTCCGATTATTGACAATCAATCACAGATTAATTTCGTACGCAACAAAGCTCAGCATTCTGTAACACAACTTTATCCAATTGGCGCCCTTACAGTAGGAAGCGAAGGAAAAGACATGGCAGAATTATACGATATGAAGAAAGCAGGAGCGATTGCCTTTGGTGATTATAATAAAAGTTTGGACAACGCTAATTTGATGAAAATCGCTTTGCAATACGTACAAGATTTTGATGGCCTTGTCATCGCTTTTGCACAAGATGAAAAAATCAAAGGAAACGGAGTCGCCAACGAAGGCTTAGCTTCTACCCGATTAGGTTTAAAAGGAATTCCAGCTTTGGCCGAAGAATTACATATTGCTAGAAACTTATTTCTATTAGAATACACCGGTGGAAAACTTCATATTCCTACCATCTCTACTCAAAAATCGGTAGCTTTAATTAAAGAAGCTAAAGCTAAAGGACTAGCCGTAAGCTGTAGTGTGAGTGTGCATCATTTAGTATTAAACGAAGACTTACTCGATGGCTTTGATACCCGTTACAAAGTCAGTCCACCGCTTAGAAGCGAAGCAGACAGAAAAGCTCTAATAGAAGGCGTTCTCGACGGAACGATAGACATGATTACTTCCGATCACAATCCAATTGATATTGAACACAAGAAAATGGAATTTGATGGAGCCAAAATCGGAACCATTGGATTAGAAAGTGCGTTTGGAGCTTTATCTACCGTTTTGCCAACGCCTGTAATCATTGACAAACTAACGGCTGGCAAAACCACTTTTGGAATTCCAGTAACAACAATTGAAGAAGGACAAATGGCCAATATAACCCTTTTCACTTCTGAAGGAGAAAGCGTTTTTGAGAAAGAAAACATCCTTTCCAAATCTAAAAATTCAGCCTTTTTAGGACAGCCGATGAAAGGAAAAGTGTATGGCTGTATTCACCAAAACCAAATTGTATTAAATTAAATTCAAAAAAATGAATCCTACTAAAGAAGGCAAAAACACGGCCATTGTTAGTTATATCACCATAATTGGAGCCGTGATTGCTATTTTCATGAACTCAGAAAAAAAAGATACTTTTGCCGCATTTCATATTCGTCAGGCGTTAGGAATTTTTATTTCTTTTTTTCTAATTGGCTATTTCATTGGCTATTTTGATAGTTGGATGATCTCATCTGCCTTTTATGTATTCTATTTTATCCTTTGGATTTATGGTTTTACTGCCGCCTTACAAGGAGAAACCAAACTCATTCCGCTTTTAGGTGAACAATTTCAAAAGATTTTTAAAAACATAAAATAAATCAAATACATTTCATGAATTTATCCTTAGAATACAAAATAAGAGAGCCTAAAGTTGTTTTAGAAAAAAATCCTGTTTTGATTTTACTGCACGGTTACGGTAGTAATGAAGCTGATTTGTTTTCTTTTGCACCAGAATTACCAGAGCATTATTATATCATTTCAGCCAGAGCGCCCTATGATTTACAATACGGAAGTTATGCTTGGTATGCGATTAATTTTGATGCCGATCAAAACAAATTTTCAGATAATGATCAAGCACGCGAATCTCGTGATTGCATTGCGAACTTTATCGACGAATTAACACAACATTACCCTATCAACAAAGAAGAAGTAACTCTTATTGGTTTTAGTCAAGGTGCTATTTTGAGTTATGCTGTCGCACTTTCTTACCCAGAAAAAATAAAACAAATAGTAGCGATGAGCGGTTATTTGAATCCTGATATCATTACTGAAGATTACTTAAAAAACAATCTGAATTCGTTACGCATTTTTGCCTCTCACGGAACTGTAGATCAAGTAATTCCAGTAGAATGGGCTAGAAAAACAACTCCTTTTATGGAAAAATTAGGCGTTGCTATAACTTATAAAGAATATCCTATTGGGCATGGTGTTTCGCCGCAAAATTTTTATGATTTTAAAAATTGGTTGCAATAAACAAATAGCAGTCCTTTCAAGTACAAAAAAAGCGGCTTTAATCCATCGATTAAAGTCGCTTTTTCATTACCGCTTCTACAAAAGGAACTCCCAAATATTCGATGGCAAGTTCTTCCACTATCTGCCATCCAAATTTTAGATAAAAATCAACTCCAACTGGAGATGATGCCAAATAAATTTCAGAATGTCCCATTTCTTGCGCTTCCTTTTCAATATAACAAAGCAACTTTGACCCAATTCCTTTATTAGCATAATCAACATGGGTATAGAACCCCACAATATAATCGTGATCTATAGCAATGGTTCCCACTATTGTATTTTCTAGTTTAGCACAAAACATTTGCTGTTTTAGGATTTTTTGTTGAATGGTTTCAATTGAATAATACCTCTTGAAAACTCTCCATTGTGCATCAGAATAATGTGACCTTAAATAAAATGAGGCATTATTTAAAATCAAATCGCTAATTTCAGCTGCGTCCTTTATGGTTACTCTTTCGATCGTAGGAGTTACATTCATTTAAACTAATGTCTAAAATTATTTTTGATACAAAATAGACTGATTTACTTCAAACGAAATCGTATCATCGGAGTTGACAAAGTATTTTAAGAGTACTTCTCCCCAATATTCTCCATCACTAAAATCAGCAATAATCCAACGGTGATTTAAGATTCTGACTTTGTTGATCACAAATTTATTTGCTCCAATGCGATCTTGCCCGGTGTAGGGATTGCCTTTTGGATCATCATTATAATCTAATAATTTTTCAGTTACAACAGGAATCAATTGATCAATAAGAATAGTTTTATTAGGATTACTGGCTTCGAAATAGTTTTGAGCATTCTCATTTTTAGCTAGCGAAAAGTAATTCGCATCGTCTAATTTTAAACCTACTGTTTTGATACTGTCTCGAAGTTTGTTGGCTATTTTTGCACTTTTATCTTGTTCAAATTTCACCTCTTTGCTCAAAAACATATAGGTGTAAATATTGAATAAAACTGCCAAAATAAAACCATAAAGTAAAAGCGAATTTTTCATTTTAAATATAAAGATTAAAGGGTAATGGCTAAATTATCATAGGCCAAAAATACATTTTCTGGCAATTGTTGTTGTACTTCCTCATGAAAACCTAACAAATGACTAATATGCGTCAAATACACTTTTTTAGGTTGTACTAAAGCAATAAAACTTAATGCTTCTTGAAGATTAAAATGCGTAGTATGCGGTTCAATACGCAAAGCATTCAATACTAAAACTTCTAAATTTTTCAATTTATCAATTTCTTCTTGAGCTACCGTTTTCACATCTGTGAGATAGGCAAAATTTTCTATGCGATACCCAAAAACTTGTAAATTCCCATGCATAACGTTAATCGGAATAACTGTTTTGCCTCCCAGTTCAAAAGGATGGTCATTGATCACTTCAATCGTCTTTACCGAGGGAGCGCCTGGATATCGGTTTTCGGTTTCAAAAACATAATCAAATCGTTTTTTCAAGTTCTCAATAACCCGCTGATGGGCGTAAATAGGCATTTCCCCTTGCTTAAAGTTAAAGGGGCGAATATCGTCTAAACCCGCCGTATGATCTGAATGCTCATGGGTAAATAAAATACCATCTACTTTCTGACAATCAGCCGCCAACATTTGTTGTCTAAAATCCGGCCCGCAATCGATAACGTAGGAATGATTATTCCACGACATCCAGAGCGAAACGCGGAGCCTTTTATCCTTAGGATCAATACTTTTACAAACAGGATGAGAACTCCCAATAATAGGAATTCCTTGTGACGTGCCTGTACCTAAAAAATAGATGTTCAATGTTTGTTATTTTTTTTACAAAAATAGAATTATTTATCATTCAATTCGAAATCGAATTAGTTAACTTTGTAACAAAATTCTACTTTTTAGATAGCCAATGGACACAAAAAAAATCAAACTCAAAGGGGATAAATTTATTGAACAAATTCCATCCATAAAAGACAAAACACTGCGAATAAATCTAAACGAGAACATATACGGTACTTTTGCTGAAATTGGTGCGGGACAAGAAACGGTAAGACATTTTTTTAGAGCAGGAGGTTCTTCTGGAACGATTGCGAAAGCAATGTCTGCTTATGATAAAGATTTTAGTGACGCAGTATACGGAATCGAAGAAGATGGACGATATGTAACCGAAAGTCGTCTTAAAAAAATGTTGACTTTTGAAGGAGAATTGATTGAAGAACGTTTGAGCAGAGTCAAACACCCAAACAAGTTATTCTTTAGCTACGCCAATACTGTTGCGACTATCGATTTTGCAAAGCAATTCAAAGGCCACGGCTGGGTGGGTATTCGCTACCAATTGGATCCTACTGAGGCGTATAACGAAATTATACTTCACATTCGTTTCAAAGAAACTGACTCTCGTTTACAACAAGAAACGCTTGGAATCCTTGGGGTGAATTTAATTTATGGTGCTTTTTATAAATACAACGATCCGAAAAAATTGTTGCGCTATTTGTACGATCACTTAGATAAAGACCAACTTGAAATAGATACCATCAACTTTTCTGGACCTCGATTTGCTGAAGTTGACAATCGTTTGATGAGTTTACAATTGGTTAAAAACGGCATGACCGACGCTGTGATGTTCAATCCAGAAGGAAAAAACATTCTTCCTGCAGCCATTTTATACAAGAAAAACATCTTGGCTTTTAGAGGAAGTTTCCGTCCTGTGACCAAAGTTAATATGGACATGTATGAAAAATCCATCGAAATGTTTTTGGAAGAAAACAAAGTAGAAAAAGAAAACACACAGGTTATCTTTGAAATTACCTTATCGAATCTTCGTTCTGATGGTGAAATTGATGAAAGAGATTTCATGGATCGAGCCGAATTATTGTGCTCGCTTGGACAAACCGTAATGATTTCAAATTTCCAAGAGTATTACAAAGTAGTTGAATATTTCTCTAACTACACCAAAGCCAGAATGGGATTAGCAATGGGCGTTAACAATTTAATTGATATTTTTGACGAGAAATACTACCGCCATTTGAGTGGAGGTATTTTGGAAGCTTTTGGTAAATTGTTTTACCGAGACATGAAAGTATTTTTATATCCGATGATTGGTGAAGAAGGCGAAATTATTACCTCAGCCAACCTTAAAGTTCATCCTAGAATGAAAGAGTTGTACAAATTCTTTAAATTCAATGGAAAAGTTGAAGACATCACGGACTATGACCCAAAAATCCTTGAGATTTTCTCGAGAGAAGTCCTCAAAATGATTAGCCAAGGTAAGCCTGGATGGGAACCTATGTTACCTTCTGGTGTTGCAGAAATCATCAAAAAACAGCGCTTATTTGGTTACGATCCAGAAAAAATGTTACAAGCCTAATAAAACCGTAAAAGCCAAGTTCTAGACTTGGCTTTTGTATTATTAATGGTTCTTTTTCGATACTTTTTCGTGAAAAGGCAAATATTCGGGTAATGCCGCTGAGCCATACCAAGGAAACACCTCAGCACTTAATAAATTGGCTTTGATAGCTGGATCTGTTTCTAATAATTTGTTGGCTTCTTCAATCGTGGCCACATTCAAAATAAAAATCCCTCTCAAATTGGCCTCATTTTTGCCCATTGGCCCTGCCACAATCAATTTTTTAACGTTGGCCAATTTAGCAATATTAGCCATATGACCAGCAAAGCAATCCGCTATGAATTGCTTATCTTTAGTCGTATTCGTTCCTGTTTTTAGCAATACAAAAACATAGTTTTTCATACCATATTCATCGGCTCCCAGTTGTTGTGCCAATGATGCATCATATTTTGGATTGTCATTTTGAGCATAGCTTGAAGTAAATGACAAAAAAAACGTAAAAAGTAGCAGTGTTTTTTTCATAACTTGAGAATTAAGAAACAGTGAAGATTTAAGTAATTATCAAATATAATCATTATTTAACAGTCTTGATTCTTTAACATGTAGTAACAAAAAAAGCCAAATAAAACGAATCATTTGGCTTACTTTAAACAACTAAAATTGTTTTTATTTCAAAATTTGCGAAGCATGAACTTTTGTCTTAACATCAGAAATCACATCTTCTATAACCCCTTTTTCATCAATCACAAAAGTGGTTCTATGAATCCCATCGTATTCTTTTCCCATGAACTTCTTGGGTCCCCAGACACCAAAAGCTTGAATCACTGATTTATCTTCATCGGCCAACAAAGGAAATGGAAACTCATATTTATCTTTAAATTTTGCTTGTGCTTTGGCGCTATCGGCACTTACGCCTAACAAGGCATAATTCTGTGTTTCAAATCGAGCAAAATTATCTCTCAAATCACAAGCTTCGGCTGTACAACCTGGCGTATTGGCTTTTGGGTAGAAGAAAACCACCAATTTTTTTCCAGCATAATCAGATAATTGATGCGTGTTTCCGTCTTGATCTACTCCAGAAAACTGGGGTGCTTGATCTCCTTTTTTTAATGTTGTCATTTATTTGTTTATTTAAATTAAAATTTCTTCCAATTAACCCAAAACCCTTTTCATCGTCATCGATTTGTTGACACTTTCCTCCCATTCTTTCTCTGGAAGACTTTCTAAAGTAATACCGCAACCCATATATAAATAAGCTTTTGCTGTATCGGATTTGTCTTCACTTTGCTTAATTTGCATACAACGCAAATTTACAAATAAATGAGATTTTGGTTTATTCAAATAATCTCCTTTGACATTTAGCTCACCCAAAAAACCAGTATAATAACTGCGGTCATAGCCTTCATTATCCAAAATAAAATCTTTAGCTTGCTCCTTGGGTAATCCGCAAACAGCAGGAGTTGGATGCAAAACCGAAACTACTTCTTTTAAACTCGAACTTCGTTTTAGTACGCCTTCGATATCTGTGTTGATGTGCAGCAACTTTCCTGCTTGAATGGTGTAAGGACTCGAAATTACAATCTCAGAAGTATGGTTTTTAAGACTATCTAAAATAGAATCCGTAACATATTGTTGCTCTTTTTGTTCCTTATTTCCCCAAACTGTTGTTCGTTTTTTGGGGTCAAAGGTTTGTGTTCCGGCCAAAGCAGTGGTATAAAACTTAAATTTGTTCGCCTTCAACAATCGTTCGGGTGTAGCGCCCATCCATAGCCCTATTTTGGGATGAAACCAACAATACGTAAAAGCTGTAGGATACAAAGCAATTAATTTTTCGAAAGTAGTAACAACATCAAAATTGGACACATTGACCTCTTCTTGTCGAGACAAAACCACTTTATCAAAAACTCCTTTTTTAATCGTTTCGACTCCTTTTTCAATTAGTGCTAAAAAATGATTTTTTGCCTCCTGATTTTCATCTGAAGAAGTAACTTTTGTTTCTTCGAAATCAACGGTTGGCACAATCGTTTCCCATTTAACAGACTCTTTGAGTGGAATCAAAATGATCTGGTTCCCATTGAAAGGTGAAAAAACAAATCCACTTTCTTTAAAATCATCTACAAAAAACAAGTGGTCATTTTTTTGAAAAAAGCCCACTATCTTACTTTTATTAGGTTTGTGATAGATAACAAAAGGTAAATTTAAGGCAATTTGCTGCTGTACTTTTATAAAAAAATCAATCATAACCGCTATTTTATGGTTGGTAAATAATTAAGGCTTTTTTTGCAAAACCATATTCGTCAATTTACATAAAGAAATCAAATTTCCGGCTTCGTCGGTGATTCTTATTTCCCATAAATGTACGGTTTTACCTTTATGAATAATTTTGGCGGTACCGAAAACTACACCTTCACGTATGCTTTTTAGATGATTCACCGAGATTTCAATGCCACGAACTTCTTGTTCCTTAGGATTGATAAAAAAGTGAGAAGCCGCACTCCCAACACTCTCTGCCAAAGCCACAGAAGCTCCGCCGTGCAACAATCCCATAGGCTGATGTACTGTGGAATTGACTGGCATTTTGGCTACCAAAAAACCTTCGCCAGCATCAATGTATTCTATATTTAAGGTCTCCATCAACGTATTCTTCGAAAAGTCATTGCAAAATTGGAGCATTTTTTCTTTGTCTTTTTCCATTGTCATTATATTTCTTGTAAAAATAAGCGAACTAATTGGTCAGTACAAACCTATCCTTGTTTTTTAGTATAATTGACTAGATTTAAAGGCAACAGCCATCACCATCAAATTTGTGGGTTTTGCGATGGCATATTCTAATTAATCGTTATTTTTACCAAAAAAAATAAGAAATGCGCTCCATTGCTACCGTTTTTATTCTTGGAATTATACTGCTGCTGGGTTCTTGCCGAGCTGATTTTGAAACTGTGGCTAGCACGGGCGATTTGAAATTTTCTAAGGATACGGTGTATTTGGACACGGTTTTTACCAATATTGGTTCGAGTACGTACCAACTAAAAGTCTATAATAAAAGTAAAAAGGACATCAACATTCCAATCATTCAATTCGAAAAAGGACTCAATTCGAAATACCGAATGACCGTAGACGGACAGCAAGGAACAGCGGATAAGATTTTCAAAGACATTACGTTGTTGGCCAAAGACAGTTTGTATATTTTCATCGAAACCACGGCAAGTATCGCTGATGCTAACCCTACTGATTTTTTGTATACCGATAAAATTCAATTTGATAGTGGTGCCAATTTACAAACGGTTGAATTGGTTACGCTAATTCAAGATGCTATTTTTCTTTATCCACAGCGATTCGCGGATGGCACGACCGAAACTCTGCCGATTGGCAGCGAAAAAATCGAAGGTTTTTATTTGGACGAAAATGACCCAATCAATGGCAATGAGTTGCATTTTACCAAAACAAAAGCTTATGTTATTTATGGTTATGCTGCAGTTCCTTCGGGAAAAATAGCTGTTTTTGATGCGGGTTCTCGAGTGCATTTTCACGCCAATTCTGGATTGATTGTTGCCAATCAAGGAAGCATTCAAATCAACGGAACTACCTCAACCACGAATGCTTTAGAAAATGAAGTCATTTTTGAAGGCAATCGCTTAGAGCCCGGATTTTCGAATGTAGCAGGACAATGGGGAGCGTTATGGCTAACCAACGGAAGCACCAATAACCGCATCAACCATTTGACTATAAAAAATGCAACCATCGGACTTTTGATTCAAAATAACGATGGAACTACAGTACAACTAAAAAATACTCAAATCTATAATTCAAGTAACTACGGCATTCTGGCTCAAACGGGAAAAATCGTAGGTGAAAATGTAGTGATAAACAATGCAGGTGTGGCAAGTTTGGCTTGTTTGTATGGTGGAGAATATAATTTTACGCATTCTACTTTCAATAACAATTGGAACAGTTCCTCACAAGTTGCAGTTTTGGTCAGCAACTTTATTACTGGCGCCGTTCCTGAGTCTAAAGATTTGACGCAAGCTACTTTTAATAACTGTATCATTTACGGCTCTTACTCTAATGAAATGCTGTTGAATAAAAAAGCTACTTCGGCTTTCAATTATCAATTCAATCATTGTTTGCTTAAATTCAACAATAGCAGTAATTCTTTTACAAATAACCCTTTATACCAATTTGAGACGGATGCCACTCACTACAGTGGGATAATTTTAAACAAAGACCCCAAATTTTTCAAAGTAAATCAGAACCAACTCAACATTGACAATACTTCGGCGGCTTTTGCTAAAGGGAATACTAGTTATTTAATTCCATTGGACATTTTAGGAACAAGCAGAACCCTGCCACCTGATTTGGGTGCTTATCAAAATAAAGCTTTTCCGAAAACCAATTAATTCTACCGTTTTTTAAAGTATCTCGTCATCAGCATTTAGTTATGCAGATGATGCAACTACTTATGCTTTTACGTCAGCACTTTTTTTTGAGAATACATTATAGCTATCTAATTACTCAAAATTTACCATTATATCATACTTCATTAAAAAATAAGAAAAACCATATTTATATTACTATTTCTTAACATAATGTATAACAAAAAAAGGTACTTTTGTTATTAAACCTAGATTATAATATTGAAAACCAAACACATAAAACCCTAATCTATTAACTTAACTAAAACTTGCACTTATGAAAAAACTCTACGTTTTACTTCTTATTCTTTCGGCTTCGATTGGATTTGGACAAATTCCATCTGGTTATTACAGCACTGCAACTGGTACTGGATATACTTTAAAAACCCAACTTTACAACATCATCAAAGGTCACACCGACAATGGTTACGCTGGACTGTACACCACTTATCAAACCTCTGACATCGATTCTTTTTATGAAAATGATGGAACCATTTTAGATATGTATTCCGAAAAACCTTCTGGTACAGATCCTTACAATTACAGTTCGGGTTCGACGCAAAGATGTGGTACTTACTCAGTTGAAGGCGATTGCTACAATAGAGAACATATTATCCCACAATCTACCTTTAACTCTGCTGCACCAATGGTTTCTGATGCACATTTCATTACTCCTACTGACGGAAAAGTAAACGGACAGCGTTCTAATTATCCACACGGAAATGTCACTACTGCAAGTTGGACGTCATTGAACGGAGGGAAATTGGGTTCGAGTGGTGTATCTGGGTATAGCGGAACTGTTTTTGAGCCAATAAATGATTTCAAAGGTGATATTGCAAGAATGTATTTCTACTTTGCCACTCGATACGAAAATACCGTAGCAGGCTATTCCTTTGCAATGTTTGATGGTTCTAGCAACAAAGTTTTTACTACCGCTTTTTTAAATCAATTATTAGCATGGCATAATCAAGATCCTGTGAGTGCAAGAGAAATAGCTCGAAACAATGCTATTTATACAAGACAAAATAACCGTAACCCCTATATAGACCATCCTGAATATGTACAAGCTATTTGGGGATACGCTCCTTCTTCTGATACGCAAGTACCAACTATTCCAACCAATTTAACAGCCTCTGCTATTACAGCTACTTCTGTTTCATTAAATTGGACTGCTTCAACAGATAATGTGGGAGTAACTGGGTATGCTATTTATATGAACAACACCCTCAAAACTACTGTTACTGGTACAACTGCCTCTATAACAGGATTGACTGCTTCTACCGCTTACTCTTTTTATGTAATTGCAAAAGACGCTGCAGGAAATAGTTCAACAAAAAGTACTACCATTACAGCAACAACTAATAGCGGTGGAACAGCTGCAATCGACTTGCTTTTCTCTGAATACATAGAAGGTTCATCGAACAACAAAGCATTAGAAATTGCCAATAACACTGGAGCGGCAGTAAACTTATCGAGCTATACCATCAAAAAACAAACTAATGGTGCTGGAGCTTGGAGCACGGGACTAACTTTGTCAGGAACATTAACAAGTGGTGGTAAATTTACCATAGTGAATAGTTCTATCACATCCACTTGCTATCCTAAAACATCTGCCAATATTTCAACAGCCGCAACCGAATTAGCATTTAACGGAAATGATGCTGTAGGCCTTTTTAAAAATGGAGTATTGATTGATATCATTGGGACTTTTAATGGAGGAACGGCTAATTTCGCTGCCGATGTAACCTTGAGAAGAAAAGCAACGGTAACGTCACCCAGCACAACCTTTAATCTTTCAAGCCAATGGGATTCTTTCACAACAGACACTTGCAACAACCTTGGTAGCAAAACTAGCACTAAAGTGAACAAAGAAGAAGTAACTGATATCGATGCAATTTCAATTTACCCCAATCCTTCTCACGGTGATTTCACGATTAATTACAACAATTCTAACAAAAATTATTCTATTCAGCTTATCTCATTGTTAGGACAAATCATTTTTGAGAAAGAAAACATTACGCAACCTTCGGTGACTCTAAACACTATTCCAAAAGGATTCTATTTGATCAAAATAGAAGACGCTACACAAACTATCTACAAAAAGATAATTATCAACTAATTACAACCAGTTCCAATATGAAAAACGACACAATTGTGTCGTTTTTTTTATGTTAACTCAATACTTTTTTCTTCATAAAAGAATAAACCCCAATCCACTAATATTTAAATATTTCTTAACCTAGGTTCCATTTGTAAAGAATAGCTTTACAAACTTTTAAACATTTTATCCCATTTCACATTATGAAACAAATCTACTCCCTACTTTTTTTAGTCCTCTTTTCAGCGAGTTTTGCCCAAGCTCCGGCTGGATATTATTCCACCGCAACAGGTACAGGCTACACGCTAAAAACCCAATTGTACAACATTATTAAAGACCATACTGTTATTGATTATGCAGGGTTATATGTCACCTATCAAACTTCTGACATTGACAATTTTTTCGAAAAAGACGGTTCCGTTTTAGATATGTATTCGGAGAATCCTGCAGGAACAGACCCTTACAACTACAGCATTGCAGCCACTCAAAGATGTGGCAATTACACTAACGAAGGTGATTGTTATAACAGAGAACACATTATTCCGCAATCGGTATTTAATGAGCTTTCACCAATGGTTTCTGATGCACATTTTATTACGCCAACCGATGGAAAAGTAAATGGAATCCGTTCTAACTATCCGCATTCAGTTGTAGTAACGCCTTCGCAAACTACCTTAAATGGAAGCAAACTGGGAACAAGCACAACAGCCGGTTACAGCGGATTGGTTTTTGAACCCATCGATGAATTCAAAGGAGATATTGCTAGAATGTATTTCTACTTTGCTACTCGATATGAAAATACCGTAGCAGGTTACAACTATGCGATGTTCAACAATACCAGCAATCAAGTTTTTACCACTGCTTTTTTAAATCAATTATTAGCTTGGCACAATCAAGACCCCGTAAGCGCAAGGGAAATTGCAAGAAACAATGCCATTTATGCCAGACAAAACAATAGAAATCCATTTATTGATAACCCAAACTATGTAACCGAAATTTGGAAAGCAGGTACCGTTGATACTGAAGCTCCAACTGCCCCAACCAATCTAGTAGTAACCGAAACCACTACCAATGCAGCAACTTTAACTTGGACTGCGGCAGCAGACAATGTGGGAGTTACAGGCTATGATGTATATGTAAATAGCACCTTGAAAACTTCAGTAACTGGGATAACTACAACTATCACTGGTTTAGCAGCTGAGACAACTTATACCTTTTATTTAATTGCTAGAGACGCTGATAGAAATGCTTCTGTGGCGAGTGCTTCGGTAACGGGAACAACTACGGCTGCCCCATCAGGTGGATCCGGAGCTACAGAGTTATTCTTTTCAGAGTATGTTGAAGGAACTGGTTTTAACAAAGCGTTAGAAATTGCTAACTTTACTGGAGCTGCAGTTGACTTGACAGGTTATTCTATAAAAAAACAATCTAATGGTGCTGGAGCTTGGAGCGCCACAGGACTTAATTTAACTGGAACTTTAAATTCTGGTGCTGTATTTATTTTAGTTGATCCACAAATCACTACAACTTGTTTCACTGTAGCAAATGCCAATCTATCATCAGCTCAAGAAGCATTCAATGGGAATGATCCTATGGGATTATTTAAAAATGGAGTGTTAATCGATATCATAGGAACATTCAATGGAGGATCTCCAAATTTTGCAATTGATGAGACCTTGCGTAGAAAACCGAGCATTACAGGTCCAAACACTACTTTCAACAAAACTGTTGAATGGGATGTATATACTAAGGATACTTGCAATGGATTGGGGAGTCATTCATTGGCAACCCTTTCTAATATTGATTTTGACGCTAATGAATTCAATATTTATCCTAATCCTTCTAATGGAACGGTAAAAATCAATTTTGAAAATGCTAACGACAAACACGACGTTACCATATTTTCTGTTTCGGGACAAAAAGTTTTTGAAAAAGAATACAATAACACCGCTGCTGCGGCTGTAAATAATCTTCAAAAAGGTATTTATTTGGTCAAAGTCACAAAAGAAGGAAAATCAACAACCAAAAAGCTAATTGTAAATTAGATAACGATAAGATAATTTTATTTAAAGCGGCAGCAATTGCCGCTTTTTTTTTAGGCCTTAATTAACTAAATTTGCACCGCAATACAACAAACCCTACAACAATGATTCATTTCTTTGAAAACCAAAGTAACACTGTTTTTGCCGTACACACGCAGAACGAAATTTCAGCTCAAGACATCTCAAAACTCAACTGGCTATTTGCTGATGCCACTAAAATAGAAAAATCCGTCTTGTCGGATTTTTTTGTTGGTCCACGCGCCACTATGATTACGCCTTGGAGTACCAACGCGGTTGAAATTACTCAAAATATGGGTATTTCTGGCATCATCAGAATAGAGGAATTTCAACGTGTCACTCAAGATTTTTCGGATTTTGACCCTATGCTTTCGCAAAAGTTTAGCGAACTCAATCAAGATATTTTTACCATCAATATCCAACCAGAACCTATTTTAGAAATTGACGATATTGAAGGATACAACCAATCCGAAGGTTTGGCTTTGAGTCCAGAAGAAGTGGAGTACCTTTCTAATTTGGCAACCAAATTAGGTCGAAAATTAACCGACTCTGAGATTTTTGCGTTCTCGCAAGCGAATTCAGAGCACTGTCGTCACAAAATTTTTAATGGAACTTTTGTAATTGATGGCGAAGAAAAACCGACTTCTCTTTTCAAATTAATTAAGAAAACCTCAGAAACGAATCCAAACGATATTGTTTCTGCCTATAAAGATAATGTGGCTTTTGTAAAAGGACCAAAAGTGACACAATTTGCACCAAAAAGTGCTGACAAGCCTGATTTTTACGAAGAAAAAGAATTTGACGCCGTACTTTCCTTAAAAGCTGAAACGCACAACTTCCCTACTACTGTAGAACCTTTCAACGGAGCGGCAACAGGTTCTGGTGGTGAAATTCGTGACCGTTTGGCAGGAGGACAAGGTTCGTTGCCATTAGCAGGAACAGCGGTTTATATGACTGCGTATTCTCGATTAAACTCCTTCGACTCCGCTCAGGATGACAGACCTTGGGAAAAAGGAATGGCAGAAAGACCTTGGTTGTACCAAACACCAATGGATATTTTGATTAAAGCTTCGAATGGAGCGTCTGATTTTGGAAACAAATTTGGACAACCGTTGATTACGGGTTCTGTTTTGACTTTCGAACACGAAGAAAACAACCGTAAAATTGGCTACGACAAAGTCATTATGCAAGCGGGTGGAATTGGTTACGGAAAATTAGACCAAGCGATAAAAAAGAAACCTACAGCTGGCGATAAAATCGTTATTTTAGGTGGAGAAAACTATAGAATTGGAATGGGTGGTGCAGCGGTTTCTTCAGCCGATACAGGTGCTTTTGGCTCCGGAATCGAATTGAACGCCGTACAACGTTCTAATCCAGAAATGCAAAAACGTGCTGCGAATGCCATTCGTGGACTAGTAGAAAGCGACCATAACCCTATCGTGTCAATTCACGACCACGGAGCAGGTGGACACCTCAACTGTCTTTCGGAATTGGTAGAAGAAACTGGTGGATTGATTGATTTGGATAAATTACCAGTAGGTGACCCAACGCTTTCTGCTAAGGAAATCATTGGTAACGAATCGCAAGAGCGTATGGGATTAGTGATTGGCGAAAAAGACATTGACACCTTACAACGCATTGCTGATAGAGAACGTTCTCCAATGTACCAAGTAGGTGACGTGACGAACGACCATCGTTTTACTTTTGAATCCAAAACTACAGGAGTAAAACCTATGGATTATGCTTTGGAAGATTTCTTTGGAAGTTCTCCAAAAACGATAATGACAGACAAAAAAGTAGCTGTAAATTATACAGAACTAAATTATACTACTGAAAATATCCCGAACTATCTTAATCAAGTACTGCAATTAGAAGCGGTTGCTTGTAAAGACTGGTTAACCAATAAAGTAGACCGTTGTGTGGGAGGTCGCGTGGCCAAACAACAATGTGCTGGTCCATTGCAATTACCACTTAACAATGTGGGAGTTATGGCTTTGGATTTCAAAGGCAAAGAAGGAATTGCGACCACTGTAGGTCACTCGCCAGTAGCTTCGTTAATTGACCCTGTAGCGGGAACAAGAACTGCTATTGCAGAAGCACTTTCTAATATCGTTTGGGCTCCTTTAAAAGACGGTTTACAATCGGTTTCTTTATCGGCCAACTGGATGTGGGCTTGTAAAAACGAAGGCGAAGATGCTCGTTTGTTCGAAGCAGTTCAAGCGTGTTCTGATTTCGCCATCGAATTAGGAATCAATATCCCAACGGGTAAAGATTCACTTTCAATGAAACAAAAATATCCTAACGACGAGGTTATTGCTCCAGGAACAGTGATTATTTCGGCGGCAGGAAATTGTACCAATATTACCAAAGTTGTCGAACCTGTTTTACAACGCAATGGCGGCAACATTTACTATTTGAACTTATCTCAAGATAGTTTCAAATTGGGTGGTTCTTCGTTTGCTCAAATTTTGAACAAAGTAGGAACCGATGTGCCAAGTATTACCGATGCGGCATATTTTAAAACAGCTTTCAACACCTTACAAGACGCTATCAAAAACCGCCAAATCAAAGCGGGTCACGACGTAGGCAGCGGTGGTTTGATTACTACTTTATTAGAACTTTCGTTTGCAGAAGTAGACTTAGGCGCGACTTATGACTTGAGCGTTCTTGGTGAAGCAGATTCAGTAAAAACACTATTTAATGAAAATATTGCTGTGGTTTTCCAAGCCGATGCAGCCATTGAAGCTCTTTTTGCCGCTCAAAATGTTGAGATTTTCAAAATTGGAACGGTTACCGAAGGAGACTTAGTTACTATTCAAAATAATGCAGATACGTTTACTTTTAACGTAAATGAAACAAGAGATACTTGGTTTAAAACTTCGTATTTGTTAGATGCTAAGCAATCTCGCAACGGAATGGCTGAAGCGCGTTATGCCAATTACAAAAACCAACCGTTAGACTATCAATTCCCTGCGCATTTTACAGGTAAAGCAGCTGTCATTTCGAGCGCAGTCGGTGTCACTTCGAGCGCAGTCGAGAAGCCAAAAGCGGCTATTATCCGTGAAAAAGGAAGTAATTCCGAGCGTGAAATGGCAAACGCTATGTACTTGGCTGGTTTTGATGTGAAAGATGTACATATGACCGATTTGATTTCGGGACGTGAGACATTGGAAGACATTCAGTTTATTGGTGCTGTGGGTGGTTTCTCTAACTCAGATGTTTTGGGCTCTGCCAAAGGTTGGGCGGGTGCTTTCTTGTACAACGAAAAAGCCAATACTGCTTTGAAAAACTTCTTCAAACGTGAAGACACTTTATCTGTGGGAATTTGCAATGGTTGTCAGTTGTGGATGGAATTAGAATTAATTAATCCAGAACATAAAGTACACGGAAAAATGCACCACAATACTTCGAACAAACACGAAAGTATTTTTACCTCGGTAAAAGTGCAAAAAAACAACTCGGTGATGCTTTCTAGCTTAGAAGGTGCTACACTTGGGGTTTGGGTGTCACACGGTGAAGGAAAATTCCATTTACCAGAACAAGAAGCAAATTATAATATCGTAGCAAAATATGGTTATGAAGGCTATCCTTCTAACCCAAATGGTTCGGATTACAACACAGCTATGTTATGTGATGCTACCGGTCGTCACTTGGTGATGATGCCACATATTGAGCGTTCTATTTTCCCTTGGAACTGGGCACATTACCCAGACAACGGGCAAAAAGATGAAGTTTCGCCTTGGTTAGAAGCTTTTGTAAACGCTAGAAAATGGATTGAAAAACAATAAAACATTTTTTACTTTCTGTAAAAAGCTCATTCTAAATAGGAATGAGCTTTTTTTATCAAAAGTTAAAATGATAATGACAACAAAAAAAGAAACCATAATTCCTCATAGCCCCGATGGAAGTGGTATCCTTTGCCGACGGGGTTCGGCGGGAAAGATATAACGAACAGCGGGACAATATATGTTAAAATGCCAATTGTGCCTGCTCTAAAAATGTTAAATCCCATTATTTATGAAAACGATTTCGCTGAATTCCAAACAATTAGTAATCAATAGAATAATTACTTTTACAAAACGTTAGGAAATTAGCATTTTTTATTTAATTTGCGTCAAATTCAATTTATTTACAATGGTCAATATCACACGTCTTTTTGATTTCCCCTACTATCAATTAGAAAAATTTAACTCCATTCCAGATGCTTTAGCGACGAAGCAAAATGGAGTTTGGATCAAAACTTCGACAGAAGAATACATTGCAAAATCGAACACGATTTCAAGAGCATTGCTCCGAATGGGCATTCAAAAAAATGACAAAATTGCCATTATCTCATCCAATAATAGAACCGAATGGCATATTATGGATATTGGGGTATTGCAAACTGGAGCTCAAACGGTGCCGATATATCCTACCATTGGAGAGGAAGACTATGAATATATTTTGAATCATTCTGAATCCAAATATTGTTTTGTCTCGGATGTTGATGTGTACAACAAACTAAAAAACATACAAGCCAATGTGCCGGGCTTAAAGGAAGTATATTCGTTTAATGAGATTGAAGGTTGCCAAAATTGGACTACTTTATTCGCTTTAGGAAATGATGAAAGCAACCAAAATGAAGTAGAGCAACGCAAATCTAGCGTTAACGAAATGGATTTGGCGACTATCATATACACCTCTGGTACCACTGGAAAACCAAAAGGTGTGATGCTTTCTCATCAAAATATTGTTTCGGATGTATTAAATAGTGCGCCAAGAGTTCCTTTTGAATCAGGAAAAAACACTGCCTTAAGCTTCTTGCCAATTTGCCATATTTTTGAACGCATGATTTTGTATTTGTACCAATATTGTGGTGTTTCGGTTTATTTTGGAGAATCGATAGACAAAATTAGCGATAACCTTAAAGAGGTGCGACCTAATGTGATTACTGCCGTGCCTCGCTTACTAGAAAAAGTATACGATAAAATTTATGCCAAAGGAGCTGAATTAACCGGAATCAAAAGATTGCTTTTCTTTTGGGCGATTAATTTGGGCCTACATTATGCGCCGTATGGCGCGAATGGTTTTTGGTATGAATTCCAATTAAAAATTGCTAGAAAATTAATTTTTAGCAAATGGAAAGAAGGATTAGGAGGAAAATTAGATTTAATGGTCTCAGGAAGTGCAGCTTTGCAACCCCGATTATCTAGAGTATTTGCCGCTGCCGAAATTCCAGTAATGGAAGGATATGGTCTAACAGAGACTTCCCCAGTAATTGCTGTAAATGATATGAGAAACAAAGGTTTCAAAGTTGGAACCGTAGGTAAGGTTATTCAAAATGTAGAAGTGAAAATTGCCGAAGATGGAGAAATTCTTTGTAAAGGACCTAACGTAATGATGGGATATTACAAAGACCCTGAAAAAACAGCCGAAGTATTATCAGGTGGTTATTTTCATACGGGAGATATTGGCAACATCGATTCAGAGGGCTTTTTGACCATTACAGATCGAAAAAAAGAAATGTTCAAAACCTCAGGAGGAAAATATATTGCACCTCAAATGATTGAAAACAAAATGAAACAATCTCGTTTTATTGAACAAATCATGGTGATTGGTGATGGTGAAAAAATGCCAGCCGCTTTCATTCAACCTAGTTTTGAATTCATCAAAGAATGGGAAAAATTACATGATATTGAAGTTGGCAAAACCAATCAGGAAGTAATTTCGCATCCAAAAGTTATTGCAAGAATACAGGAAGAAGTAGATCATTTGAATGCTAAATTTGGGAATTGGGAAAAAATAAAACGTTTTGAATTGACTCCAGATGTTTGGTCTATTGATGGCGGTCAACTTACCCCTACCTTAAAACTAAAACGAAAGGTTATCATGGAAATGTATAAACCGTTATATGAAAAAATTTACGGTCAATCATAAAAAAATGCAACCACAACCAAAAGTCCTGATTTACAAATTCAGGACTTTTTTTTTGGAGTATACCGATCAGTTTTTATATATTTTTAAAATCTTAAAAAAAATCTAGCTAGAAAAAGTACTGGTATACCATTAAAAAAAGAGAGTCATTTTGAACAAAGAACCACATAAAGACTTTTTTTTTGCACCTTCCAAAATTGGAGTCAAAAAACTTAATAAAAGATTGAAAATAAAATACAAAATACTGATTATCAGTGTTAAATTTTTATTTTTATAAAAAAACAAAAAAAATAATATGCGTGCATAGTATTTTTTATATATATTTGAAATCGATATAGTAAACTATGAAAGACAAAACAATTGATTACATTTTGAGAGCAACTTGGCAAGCCGTATCTAGAATGTATAACGAAGAAGCTGCTAAATATGATGCCACCATGGCAACAGGATTTGCCTTATTAAGCATTGACAAGGAAGATGGAACACCATCGACTGCTTTGGGACCAAGAATGGGAATGGAAGCTACTAGTTTAACCCGAACACTCAAATCAATGGAAGAAAGAGGGTTGATTTATAGAAAAAAAAATCCAGAAGATGGTCGGGGAGTTTTACTATATCTGACTCCTTTTGGTAAAGAAAAAAGAGACCTTTCCAAAAACACGGTACTTCGGTTCAATGAAACTGTACGTGAACACGTCTCTGAAGAAAAATTACTTCATTTTATGGAGGTAGCCGAAATCATCAATGACTTAATTCTCGAAAAAAGAATTTTCAATACTGAAGATATCACATTCAATGAAAATGATTCTTATTATGATGAGAATGAACTTTCATAAAAAAACGAATTCCAAATTAATCAAAAAAAATAAATAGTAACTAAGTATGAAACGCACAATTAAAAAAGTCGCAGTAATCGGATCTGGAATTATGGGTTCTGGAATTGCTTGCCATTTTGCCAACATTGGTGTTGAAGTCTTGCTTTTGGATATTGTTCCAAGAGAATTGACGGATGCAGAAGCCAAAAAAGGATTAACTCTCGAAAGCAAAATCGTGAGAAACCGATTGGTAAATGATAGTTTAGCTACCGCTTTAAAATCAAAGCCCTCTCCTATTTACAATCAAAAATTCGCAAACCGTATCAGTACTGGAAACACTACAGATGATATGGCGAAAATTGCAGGTGTAGATTGGATTATCGAGGTAGTTGTTGAGCGTTTAGACATCAAAAAATTGGTTTTTGAACAAATTGAAAAATTCAGAAAACCAGGTACTTTGGTAACCTCAAACACTTCTGGTATTCCGATTCACTTCATGAGTGAAGGTCGTAGTGAAGATTTCCAAAAGCACTTCTGCGGAACTCACTTTTTTAACCCTGCGCGTTACTTGAAATTATTCGAAATCATTCCAGGTCCACAAACTTCTACTGAAGTTCTGGATTTCTTAACTGGATATGGTGAGAAATTCTTAGGAAAAACTTCGGTAGTAGCCAAAGACACTCCAGCTTTTATCGGAAACAGAATTGGAATCTACGGAATCCAAAGTTTGTTTCACTTGGTAAAAGAATTGGGATTAACTATTGAAGAAGTTGATAAATTGACAGGACCAGTTATTGGTCGTCCAAAATCGGCTACCTTCAGAACGGTTGACGTTGTAGGACTAGATACTTTGGTACATGTGGCCAACGGAATCTACGAAAACTGCCCAACTGATGAGCAACATGAGTTGTTCAAACTACCAGATTTCGTCAACAAAATGATGGAAAACAAATGGTTGGGAAGTAAAACAGGACAAGGTTTCTACAAAAAAGAAGGCAAAGAAATTTTATCTTTAGACTTAGACACTTTAGAATATCGTGCTGCAAAAAGAGCTTCTTTCGCAACTTTGGAATTGACAAAAACAATTGACAAGCCAATCAATAGATTTAAAGTTTTAGTAAAAGGAAAAGACAAAGCGGGTGAATTCTACAGAAAAAGTTTTGCTGGAATGTTTGCTTATGTTTCGAATAGAATTCCTGAAATCTCAGATGAATTATACAAAATTGACGACGCTATGAAAGCTGGTTTTGGATGGGAAAATGGTCCATTCGAAATTTGGGATGCCATAGGTGTTGAAAAAGGAATTGAAATTATGCAAGCTGAAGGTCTTACTCCTGCTGCATGGGTTACCGAAATGATAGCTACTGGAAATACTAGTTTTTATACAGTAAAAGAAGGTGCTACTTATTTCTACAATGTTCCAACAAAATCACAAACCAAAGTTCCTGGTCAAGATGCATTCATCATCTTGAACAACATACGCGAAACCAAAAAAGTATGGAGCAACAGTGGCGCCATTATTCAAGATTTGGGAGATGGTATCTTAAACTTAGAATTCCAATCTAAAATGAATACTATTGGTGGCGATGTATTGCAAGGAATCAACAAAGCAATCGATCTAGCCGAGAAAGAATACCAAGGTTTAGTAATTGGAAATCAAGCAGCAAACTTTTCTGTTGGAGCCAATATTGGAATGATTTTCATGATGGCTGTAGAGCAAGAATACGACGAATTGAACATGGCGATCAAAATGTTTCAAGACACTATGATGCGCGTGCGTTACTCTGGAATTCCAGTAGTAGTTGCACCACACGGTATGACATTGGGTGGTGGTTGCGAAATGAGTTTACATGCTGACAAAGTTGTAGCTGCAGCTGAATCGTACATTGGATTAGTAGAATTTGGTGTAGGTGTTATTCCTGGTGGTGGTGGATCAAAAGAAATGGCGTTGAGAGCGTCTGATTTGTTCCGTAAAAACGACGTAGAATTGAACGTGCTTCAAGAGTATTTCTTAACAGTGGCAATGGCCAAAGTATCTACATCTGCTTATGAAGCTTTTGACTTAGGTATTTTACAACATGGTAAAGACGTGGTGGTAGTCAACAAAGATCGCCAGATTGCTGAGGCTAAAAAACATGCTTTATTGATGGCCGAAGCTGGTTACACTCAACCTATTCGCAGAAAAGATGTAAAAGTATTAGGAAAACAAGCCTTGGGAATGTTCTTAGTTGGAACTGACCAAATGCAAGCAGGTAAATACATCTCTGAACACGATAAGAAAATTGCCAACAAACTGGCTTATGTAATGGCTGGTGGAGATTTATCTGAAGCGACCTTAGTATCTGAACAATACTTATTGGATATCGAAAGAGAAGCTTTCTTATCGCTTTGTACAGAAAGAAAGACCTTAGAGAGAATTCAATTTATGTTAACTAAAGGGAAACCGTTGAGAAACTAGATTGAAGTACAAAGAATTAAGTATTAAGTATCAAGACCTAGAAATATGCATCAATTTGAGAAATTAAAGATTTGGCAAAAAGCAATGGATATTGCTGTAGATGTTTACAAAGTCACTTCAGAATTACCTTCTGATGAGAAATTTAACTTAACACATCAAATTAAAAAATGTGCCGTTTCTATTCCATCAAATATTGCTGAGGGATCAGGAAGAAACTCAAATAATGAGTTTGTGCATTTTCTTGGTATTGCAAATGGTTCTACTTATGAATTAATCACTCAATTAATGATTTCAAAACGCTTAGAATTAGTTGAAGAAGAAAAAATTACTCCAATCATCTCTAATTTAGTGGAAGTGAGTAACATGAATTTTACTCTTCAAAAATCTCTAAAATCTATTAACAAATAACGATTGGAAAATCTTAATACTTAATTCTCCAATCTTAATACTTTTAACAATGAAAACAGCATATATTGTAAAAGCTTATCGTACAGCCGTAGGAAAAGCACCAAAGGGAGTTTTTAGATTCAAACGCCCTGATGAATTAGCAGCAGAAACCATTCAGTACATGATGAATGAGTTGCCTGATTTTGACAAAACCCGTATTGATGACGTAATGGTTGGAAATGCTATGCCAGAAGCTGAACAAGGCCTAAATGTCGGACGTTTGATTTCTTTGATGGGATTAAAAGTAGACGATGTTCCTGGAGTTACCGTAAACAGATACTGTGCTTCAGGTTTAGAAACTATCGGGATGGCAACTGCCAAAATCCAATCTGGAATGGCACATTGTATCATTGCAGGTGGAGCTGAAAGTATGAGTTATATTCCAATGGGAGGTTACAAACCAACACCAGATTACAAAGTGGCTGCAGCTGGTCACGAAGATTACTACTGGGGAATGGGATTGACTTCTGAAGCGGTAGCAAAACAATTCAACATTTCTCGTGCAGACCAAGATGAGTTTGCTTTTCAATCGCACAATAAAGCCTTAAAAGCCCAAGCAGAAGGAAAATTTGACAACCAAATTGTACCTATTACAGTTGAGCAAACTTTTATCAATGAAAATGGTAAAAAAGAAACCAAATCTTATGTGGTAACTAAAGATGAAGGCCCAAGAGTTGGTACTTCGTTGGAAGGACTAGCAGGTCTTAGAGCTGTTTTTGCAGCAGACGGAAGTGTAACAGCAGGTAACTCTTCTCAAATGAGTGATGGTGCTGCTTTCGTTTTGGTGATGAGCGAAGAAATGGTAAAAGAATTAAACATTCAGCCGATTGCCCGTTTGGTAAACTTTGCTTCTGCTGGTGTAGAACCAAGAATTATGGGAATTGGTCCGGTAAAAGCCATTCCAAAAGCCTTAAAACAAGCAGGATTGACACTAAATGACATCGATTTGATTGAGCTAAATGAGGCTTTTGCTTCTCAAGCTTTAGCAGTAACTAGAGAGCTCAACTTAAATCCTGACATCATCAACGTAAACGGTGGAGCTATTGCTTTAGGTCACCCTCTAGGTTGTACAGGTGCTAAACTTTCGGTTCAATTATTCGACGAAATGAAACGCAGAGGCAACAAATACGGAATTGTTTCTATGTGCGTAGGTACAGGACAAGGAAGTGCAGGGATATTTGAGTTGGTGTAAAAGGAGATAATAGATGAGAGACGGATGGATAATAGATTTTTGTTCAATTTTATCAAATCAAAATCTTTCATCTATCCGTCTATCCATCTGTTACCTATCATCTTTCAGTCTATCATCGAAAATTTAAAAACATGAGCGAATTCAAAAGACATAATTTCAAAAAACTAAAAATTTGGCAAATGGCAATGGAGATTGCTAAACTAATTTTAGATGCAACGGATACATTTCCAGTTTCTGAAAAATTTGGATTGAAAAGTCAAATGGATCGATCTACTGTTTCTATGCCATCAAATATTGCAGAAGGATCAAGTAGAACAGATAAATCTTTTAGTTATTTTCTGAATATATCTTTAGGATCGTCTTTTGAACTACAAACACAACTTTTACTTGCAAATCATAGAAAATATATAACAGACGAATACACCAATTTTATTGAAATAAAAATTGAAGAATTTCAAAAGGCAACAATGTCATTTCAAAACACATTAAATAAATAACTTATAAATTAATTCATAAATAATCGGCGTCTATTATCTATTCGTCTATTATCTATCATCTAAATTTAAAAAAAACATGAGCAATAAAACAAGAGGTGGTCAATTCATCGTAAAGGAAACAAAATGTGAAGATATTTTCACACCAGCAGATTTTAATGAAGAGCAATTAATGATGCGTGACTCTGTAAAAGAGTTCGTAGACAAAGAATTATGGGCTCATAAAGCTCGTTTTGAGAAAAAAGATTACGCTTATACTGAAGAAACCATGCGTAAAGCTGGTGAACTAGGTTTACTTGGCGTAGCTGTTCCAGAAGCTTATGGCGGATTAGGAATGGGATTCGTATCGACTATGTTGGTTTGTGACTATATCTCTGGAGCAACGGGATCATTCTCTACAGCTTTTGGAGCACACACAGGTATCGGTACTATGCCAATTACTTTGTATGGTACAGAAGAACAAAAATTAAAGTATGTTCCAAAATTGGCTTCAGGTGAGTGGTTTGGTGCGTATTGTTTGACTGAGCCAGGTGCTGGATCGGATGCTAACTCTGGAAAAACAAAAGCAGTTTTATCTGAAGATGGAAAATATTACAGCATCACAGGACAAAAAATGTGGATTTCTAACGCAGGATTTTGTTCGCTTTTCATTGTTTTCGCTAGAATTGGCGATGACAAAAACATTACAGGTTTCATCGTAGAAAACGATCCATCTAACGGAATTTCTATGAATGAAGAGGAACACAAATTAGGTATTCGTTCTTCTTCTACACGTCAGGTGTTCTTTAATGACACTAAAGTTCCTGTTGAAAACATGTTATCTGAAAGAGGTAACGGATTCAAAATTGCGATGAATGCGTTGAACGTGGGACGTATCAAATTGGCAGCAGCTTGTTTGGACGCTCAGAGAAGAGTAATTACGGAGTCTGTAAAATATTCAAATGAAAGAATTCAGTTCAATACTTCTATTTCTCAATTTGGAGCTATCCGTGCGAAATTAGCTGAAATGGCAACTTCATGCTACGCTGGTGAAAGTGCTTCATACCGTGCAGCAAAAGATATCGAAGACAGAATCATCGAGCGTGAAGCAGCTGGATCAACGCATCAAGAAGCGGAATTAAAAGGAGTGGAAGAATATGCTATCGAGTGCTCTATCTTGAAAGTAGCGGTTTCTGAAGACGTTCAAAACTGTTCTGATGAAGGTATACAAATTTTTGGTGGAATGGGATTCTCTGAAGATACTCCGATGGAAAGTGCTTGGAGAGATGCACGTATCGCTCGTATCTACGAAGGAACGAACGAAATCAACCGTATGCTATCTGTAGGTATGTTGATCAAAAAAGCTATGAAAGGTCACGTAGATTTATTAGGACCAGCTTCTGAAGTACAAGCGGAATTAATGGGAATTCCTTCTTTCGAAACACCTGATTATTCTGAATTATTTGCTGAAGAAAAGGAAATGATTGGCAAATTGAAAAAAGCGTTCCTAATGGTAGCAGGCGGAGCCGTTCAAAAATACGGCCCAGACTTAGAAGCGCACCAACAATTATTGATGGCTGCTTCTGATATTTTGATTGAAATTTACATGGCTGAAAGTACCATTTTACGTACTGAAAAATTAGCTAAAACTAATGGTGCAGACAACGTAAAAGAGCAAATCGCAATGGCACAATTGTACTTATACAAAGCCGTAGATATCATTACTCAAAAAGGTAAAGAGGGCATCGCTTCGTTTGCTGAAGGTGATGAACAACGTATGATGTTAATGGGATTGCGTCGTTATACGAAATATACCAATATGCCAAATGTTGTGAGTTTAAGAGAGCAAATTGCTGCTAAACTTGTGAACGAAAACGCATATTGTTTCTAAGATTTTTTTTAGTTTTTATTTGTTTAAAGAAGTCGGCTTGTGTGGTACAAGTCGGCTTTTTTATTTCCATAAAATCCGCAAATTACCATTGATAAGAATGAAAATAATTAGCGAATTTGCGGTATTGTTGAAAAACTATCTTTTGTTAGATAATGTGCGATACGAAAGGTAAAAACTGATCAAAGTCAAGCAAGAGGCCAAGAAAAAAGGAGCGCCAGGCAAATAAATCGGGCCATTTTTGACGGTCGCAAAGGCGAATAAATTGGTCATCAATAAAGGTCCAAATACGCCACACAAACTCATCAAACTCGTTAAGGCACCTTGTAATTCTCCTTGTTCGTTAGCAGGCACTTGACTCGATATCACTCCTTGAATACTAGGCCCAGCGATTCCACCCAAACAATACGGAATCAAAAATACGAACATCATCCAACTTTCGGTAGCCAAACCAAACAATAGTAATCCAATAGCAGAAAACGACATCCCTAAGTAAATAGATTTCGTTTGTCCTAATCGAGGAATGATCTTCCGAATCAAAAATCCTTGAACAAAAGCGACTAATACTCCAACTACAGCAAGCGAATAGCCCACAATTTCGGCTGTCCAATTGAATTTGTAAATTGTATAAAACGACCAATTAGATTGTACCGCGTGAGAGGCGATAAAAGTTAAAACCAACGAGACCACTAATCCCGAAACCACTGGATATTTCTTTAAATTTCGCAAGGAACTAATTGGATTGGCACGTTTCCATTCAAAAGCCCTACGATGGTCTTTGGATAAGGATTCTGGTAAAACAAAATAACCGTAGATGACATTCAACAATGTAAGTCCAGCAGCAATCAAAAAAGGCACATTCGTACCCCATTTGCTACTTATACCTCCAATTACAGGGCCAATAATAAAACCTAAACCAAAAGCGGCGCCTATCAAACCAAAATTTTGTGCTCTTTTTTCGGGTGTACTAATATCAGCAATATAAGCCGTAGCAGTACTAAAACTCGCGCCCATGATTCCCGCTATAATTCGGCCCACAAAAAGCCACGCTATGGATGGTGCAAAGGCATGAAATATATAATCCAATCCCAGTCCAAATAGCGATAGTAACAAAATAGGTCGTCTACCAAAACGATCACTTAAGCCACCCAAAATAGGAGAAAAAAGAAACTGCATGATGGCGTATGAAAACAACAACCAACCTCCATATTTTGAAGCTTCACTGATTCCATGCCCAGTAAGGTTTTCAATCAATTTGGGTACTATTGGAATAATAATTCCCAAACCAATGACATCTACTAGAACAGTAATAAAAATAAACAGCAAGGCATTATTATTTTGTCTTATCATAAAAAATAAAATCAACTAATGAAATGTAACATTAAAAGCCCGGGCTAATATGAGTGTTTTTAAAATTTCGGGTCACAAAATCAAAAGCCGCATTCATAATACCTCCCATTGATTTAGCATGTTTAAAATTGATATCATGGGTATAATTGAATAATTCTTGCTTTAATCGATTCACGTGCTCTATGGGAGCCACGGGATCATTGGTCATAATTTGAACCAATCGTTTGATTCTATTTTCGTATGATTTAATTCTTTTGGCCATAGCAGAACGTTCCTCATACTTGTATTGTTCGATAGAACTTTCTTGTAATTTATCTTTCACCAATAGCACCATGGGGTAATTTTCTTTGAAAAATTGAGGGCGATACACTTTAAAATTTCCTTCATAAGTTTGTTGATCAAAATCAATCGCTCGAATGCGATACACCACTTGATCAAAATCGTGTGTGGGAACAATTACATAATTATAAGCCCTCATATCCCCTAGCAGACGGATCATACAACGTTCATTAAACTTAACAAATTCCTTCGCGATTTGTGCTTTGGCCGTTTCTGAACATTTTGACAAACGTTCTTTCATGAACATATCGCCTGGAATACCCATAATATGCTCCTCCACCAATGTGTCACCATACACTAAAAAGTTAATTTTATCTGGCGAAAGTATGTGTTCAAACTCTAAACCATATACTCTAGATGCGTCGGCTTTTTTAATATAAAAGTGAGTATAATTGTCGTTTAAAATATTTCTAACTTTAATACGGAACGGCTTCGAATTCCCGAACGTACAATAATCGATACAGTCGATATTGAGGTATTTTATGATATTGGTATTTCCATCAGAATGAAGTAAGGAATAAATTTTCATCAGCGTCAAATCGATCTCAGCCCTTTCAAATTCATTATAATACACGCGAATCCAAAGCGTATCGTTGTTTTTTTTATCGTATACATTTATGGCACCCGAAAATCGTAATAAATCATCGTAAAAAATAGGCACTTTTGAAATGCGTTCAAATCGCTCTAAATATTCCATTAAAGGCTTGTTGATAGGATAAGATGGCTTTTTAAAAACCATTAACGGCTCGCTCATAAGAATGTATTTTTTACAAATTTAAGTAATTTCAGTTGTTATGCTGAGAAAACCCATGCTTGACAAGGTTTTTTATTCCTTTTTAAAACAAATTTTATATCGAATACACTTTTGTGGTATAAAAAAGTAAGCAAATGAGTAACAAATACTGTATTGAGTCGTCCTATAATAAACTAAAAATAACGCACTTGGAAACTATACTCAGCATCAATAATCTCAACAAACGATATGGCAAAATACAAGCCTTGAAAAATGTTTCGTTTGAGATAAAAAAAGGCAATGTTTACGGAATTTTGGGCCCAAATGGAAGTGGTAAATCTACCACACTAGGCATTACACTCAATGTAGTTAATGCTTCATCCGGCAACTATCAATGGTTTGATGGAACAACAGAAACGCATGAGGCGCTCAAAAAAGTAGGCGCCATCATCGAAAGGCCTAATTTTTATCCGTACATGACTGCACATGAAAATCTTAAATTAGTGTGCAAAATAAAAAACATCAATTATTCTAAAATTGAAGAAAAATTAGAATTGGTAGGGCTTATCGAAAGAAAAGACAGCAAATTCAGCACTTTTTCTTTGGGTATGAAACAACGCTTGGCCATTGCCTCTGCCCTACTCAACGATCCCGAGATTTTGATTTTGGATGAACCCACCAATGGTTTAGATCCACAAGGTATTCATCAAATTCGGGATATTATCAAAAAAATAGCCGCTTTAGGCACCACAATTTTGTTGGCCTCCCACCTTTTAGACGAAGTAGAAAAAGTATGCTCTCACGTTGTTGTTTTACAAAAAGGCGAAATTTTGTATGCTGGTCCTGTGGACGGAATAGCTGCAAATGAAGGATTTTTTGAACTAGAAGCAGATGACAATCAAGCACTCAAAGCCATGCTGCAAACACATCCTGCTGTAGAAAAAGTGGTCGATGAAGATGCTAAAATATTGGTCTACTTGAAAAGCGAGTGGCCAGCATCAGATTTGAATCGCTACTTATTTGACAATCAGATCACGCTAAAGCACCTTGTAAAACGTAAAAACAGTTTGGAGGAGCAATTTTTAACATTGACCAAAAAATAGTTTACTTTCTCTACCTCTAAAAATAAAATCATGAAACGATTACTCGCTATAGAACTCCAAAAAATCTGGTTGAATAAAGCCAGTAGAGTCCTTACTCTTACTTATTTTATATTGCTTTCCTTTATCGCCTTAATTGCCTCTATCAAATTTGATTTGGGTGTTTTCAAATTTCACTTGGCCGAAATGGGTATCTTTAACTTCCCTTTTATTTGGCATTTCAACACCTATATTGCCGCTATTTTAAAATTCTTTTTAGCCATTGTTATTGTTTCGATGATGGCCAACGAATACAGTTATGGCACGCTAAAACAAAACCTCATCGATGGTATGAGCAAAAAAGAACTGGTATTATCTAAATTCCTAACTGTAGTTTCATTTGCAGCGGCTTCTACTGTGTTCGTTTTTGTCATGAGTTTAATTTTGGGATTATGCTTTTCTTCTTACACTGAAATTGGTATCATTTTTTCGGATTTGGAATATGTTTTGGCCTTTTTTGTAAAACTAGTCGGATTCTTTTCTTTGTGTTTGTTTGCTGGTATTTTGGTCAAACGTTCGGCTTTTGCTTTAGGCTTTATATTAGTATTATCAATAGTAGAAGGAATAGCTGACGGAATTTTAACCTTTAAAATATTTCCTGACAGCCCAATTGCAGGCTACATTACCCAATTTTTTCCCTTGGAAGCTATGTCAAATTTAATTACCGAACCTTTCACCAGATTATCGGTGGTACAAAATATCGGTTCGCAATTAGGGGTTGAAAACACCAAAGAATATGGCGTAGGATTCGGTAGCCTACTAATTGTTATAGCTTGGACGGGGATTCTAAATTACGCATCATACAATATATTGAAAAAGCGAGATTTATAGTATATTTGTCATACTATGCGACTCCATCTCCTTTTATTTTTACTAGTTTATTTTTATTTTCTTCCAGAAATTAAAGCCCAAAACATAACTGTTGATGATACATTTAGTACACAACATTTGGTTGAAAAAGTATTGGTAAATAGTTCTTGTGCACAAGTATCTAATTTTATCAGCTCAGGAGATACATTTACCGCTGGTCGAAAAAGTCTTGGTTTTTTTGACTTTAATTGCAGTTCTTTCCCTTTCAAACAAGGAATTTTCTTGAGTACATGGAGCAGTAGTAACACTCCTGGTCCATACTTGGCTAATCAAGACGATAATGGAATTAATAATGGAGTTTCTAATTGGAAAGGCGATGCTGATTTGGATGCTATTTTGGGGATCTCAAGCATTAATGCCTCAGTGATCGGATTTGATTTTGTGCCTTTGACTGATTTTATAAGTTTTAATTACGTGTTTGCTTCTAATGAATACTACTCGTATTTTCCTTGCGAATATTCAGATGGCTTTGCTTTTTTGATTAAAGAAAAAGGAAGCACCGGTACGTATCAAAATTTAGCGGTGCTTCCAGAATCTACAACTCCTGTGGCCTCAACTAGCGTGCATCCCTTCATCGATCCAACTAACACTAACAATGGTATCAAGCCCGGATGTCCTGCCAAAAACGAGGTGTATTTTGGAGGATATAATTCTTTTACAAGTCCCATAAATTATGCTGGGCAAACTAAAGTTTTAACCGCAAGCTCCAAAGTTACCGCTGGCAAAACCTATGAAATAAAACTAGTGATTGCGGATGATCGATTAGTGGATTATAACTCGGCTGTTTTTATCGAAGCAGGAAGCTTTACTTCCAAAATTGATTTGGGGCCTGATCGTTTGTTGTCGACCAATACCCCAGTTTGTTTTGGGGAACAAGTGATCCTAAATACCAATCTTCCTGCTACCAACAGTTTTGAATGGTTCAAAGATGGTTTAAAGATTACGGGCGCAAACCAACCTACCTATTCGGTTACAACTCCTGGAACATACAAAGTAGCCGTTGCTTTTTCACCAACTTGTATTATTACTGAAGAAATTAAAATAGAATTTGCACCAGATCTTGTTTTTAGCAATAGTGTAATCCTGCAATGCGATACTGATACCGATGGCTTGACAACTTATGATTTACAAACCTACGATACTGCCCTCAAAAATATCGATACCAAAATTGCCAAGACCAATTGGTTTCTCAACTTGATGGATGCTCAGAATAACAGTAATGCATTGACTAGTTTAGCTGCTTTTAACAATACGAGTGTCGATCAAGTGCTTTATGTAAAAGCGACTTCTATTTACGGTTGTACAAAAATTGTTACAGTGACTTTGAGTACGGCTACTACAGTAGTACCTAGTCCGAGTCCCATAGAAATTTGCGATCAAGATTCAAAACAAGATGGCTTGTCCCAGTTTGATTTAGCTATTCAAGTAACTCCCCTTATTTTGAGTGGACTACCTAATGTATTGATCGTAGATTATTATTTATCCAATGAAGATGCTTTGGTGGAGAAAAATAAAATCAACCTCAATTTTACCAATACTCAAGCATTGCAACAAACCATTTATGCTAGAATTAAAAATGGTACCGACTGTTACGGCATCACTCCAATTACTTTGGTTGTCAACACTTTTGATCCGGTAGATTTTGAACCTACCACAGCTTTTATTTGTGCGGAGAGCAATACAACTCTCCGTGTAGCCGATGATTTCACAAGTTATGTTTGGAATACTGGCGCTACCACAGCATCGATTGTGGTGTCTCAAGCGGGTAAGTATTTTGTTTCGGTTACTAACGAAAAAGGGTGTCAAAAAACAAAAGACTTTATTGTAGTATCCTCTGAAAAAGCGGTGTTTTTAAATGCTGTTGTTAATGATTTTGCTGGTAATAAAAACACCATTACGCTAAATTTCTCAGGAACTGGATATTATGAATTTTCACTGGATGGTAGTCAATATCAAGACAGTCCCACTTTTGGCAATATGGCGCCCGGAAGTTATACGGCCTATATTCGAGATAAAAATGGTTGTGGTATAACTGTTAGTGATTTAATTTATGTGTTGGATTATCCTCGCTTTTTTACTCCAAATGGTGACGGGTATAATGATACATGGAAAATCAAGAATTGGGAGACTTTGCCCGCTTCAAGAATCTTACTTTTTGATCGCTATGGAAAACTGGTAAAAGAATTAAGCCACGGCAGTGAAGGCTGGAACGGAACCTTTACGGGATCCCCCTTGCCCTCGGATGATTATTGGTTTCAACTGATTTTGCGAGAGGGTAAAATCATCAAGGGGCATTTTAGCTTGAAGCGCTAAACTATCGATTGTTTATTACCTAAATCCGCTGAAAAAACGTGATTATAATTCTTATTCTTACTCTTTTTTTATCCACTTATTAAGACTATTTTTGGTTTTGAAATCTCAATACCAAGTGGTTGATTGTGACTAAAAAAGCCACTTCTTTGATTTTAGCCCCGGGAGTAGCGGCATCCTTTTCCTTTTTTCTTTAAAAAGGAAAAGATACAGCGGATCACGGGACGATGTTGCCTGATAAAGCCTATTGTTACTGCTCCTAAAAAAGTAGTATGACTTAACCACCAAGACTGTTTGTAACTAACCTATGAAAAACCTTTTTACCCTTTTGTTGCTATTTGCAGCGGCTTTGACTCAAGCTCAATTTAGTAAAACACATTATTTACCACCACTTACAGGTCAAACTAATATTATTCGAGATCATTACATCTACATTTCGACACCCAATGCAACTGCGGTGCCGTTTAAAATTATTGAAAATGGAGGTACTGTAATTACGGGTACCGTAAGCAAAACATCGCCTTATCGTTATTCTATTGGATCGGGTGACAATACACAATTGATTACTCCAAAAAGTCTTATCGGGGTCGTGAAAAACAAAGGCTATGTGATTGAGGCTGATGAC
This sequence comes from Flavobacterium succinicans LMG 10402, assembly GCF_000611675.1. Classification (GTDB taxonomy): domain Bacteria; phylum Bacteroidota; class Bacteroidia; order Flavobacteriales; family Flavobacteriaceae; genus Flavobacterium; species Flavobacterium succinicans. Next base: position 191,471 of record NZ_JATV01000006.1, read on the forward strand.
CTAATTTATGCCAGTATTCGAATGAATGCTAGTCCGAGTCAGTTTGGCGGATTTAATCACGCCGGAGGTATCGTCTCGAAAGGAAATAGTGCATTAGGAAAAATATTCCGTTTAGGCGCGATGTTGAATCCAATGGTGGATGCTACCTTATTGAATTTTGCTTCGGTGTTAGCTACTGAAAATGGGACAAAAGTTACGATATCTAACCTTCCAACAGGCACCTTGCTTACGGATGGTAGCGTGGTGAGCGGTCCTATAACTGTGACGCTGAACAAAAATGAAAGTTATGTTCTTGCTTTAGAAAATACAAATTCTAGCGCCATTCCGTCAAATAGTGCCAAAATGATTGGTGCCTTAGTGGAAGCAGACAAATCAGTAGTGGTGAATGCTGGTTCAATTTGTGGTAGTAACAGTACTGAGGTTAATGGAGCAGGCATTCCTATTGGACGAGATCTAGGTTTTGACCAAATTGTACCTTTGGAACGCACGGGAACCGAATATATTTTTGCCAAAGGCAATGGAACCGATGAATTGGAGCGCGTATTATTAGTTGCGCATACTGATGCTACTAGTATTTTGTTGAATGGTAATAGCATACCTTTTGCCGTTCTAAACAAAGGAGAATATGCGGTTATTGATGGATCCTATTTTAGTAACGGGAGCTTGTACATTAAAACTTCGGAAAAAGTATTTGCCTACCAAAGTATTGGGGGAACAAACTCACCAGCGAATCAAAATATGTTTTTTGTACCGCCCTTAAATTGCTCAACGCCGAATGTAGTAGATAACATTCCTGATATTCAAGAGATAGGAGCCATTACTTACTCGGGGGGACTAAATATTATTACAGAAAACGGAGCTACGGTTTTAGTGAACAACGCACCGATTTCGGCATTACCTCAAACCATTACTGGGAATCCTGCTTTTGTAAAATATACCATAACAAGCCTTTTTGGAAATATTGCCGTGAAATCCACCAAACAAGTCTATGTTTCGTATTCTGGAACTAATGGAGCGGCTACTTATGGTGGATATTATTCTGGTTTTGATTTGAAACCTGAAATTGTTTCGGATAAAATAGCTATCGGTACTTCGTCTTGCATACCCAATGTGGTATTAAAAATTAGTAGTTTATCGGCTTATGATAATTTTCAATGGTACAAAGATGATGTAGAAATAACGGGAGCAACAACTAATACTTATACGCCTACAACTCCTGGTTATTACCAAGTAAGAGGAAGTATTTCTGGCTGCTTGAGTGAAGTTTTTTCGGATAAAATTCCCGTAAGTGAATGTCCTAAAGATGATGACAATGATGGCACAAACAACAACATCGATATTGACTGGGACAACGATGGAATAGTAAATACAACAGAAGGCGCGCTCATGCTGGTAAATCAAAGTAATCCTATAGTTGGCAGCAATTACGCTGGTACAGTTACTGGTACTGGATCTATTTCTGGCTATGTTGATTACGGCTTTGTCTCAAATGTTCCAGCAGGCAAAAACAATCCTACCATTTATAACCTTAACTGGACAAAACCTGAATCAGTAACATTTAACTACATAGGTCCTGATATTGGAAAGACTACTCCAGTTGCTGATTTAGCTAATGGAGATGGGGATTTTATCATTTCTGTACCTCCAAATCAAACGCTAACAATCACTGACCCGTTTGATGAATTATTGATTGACACCAACTTTGATGGCATTTACGAAAGCGGTGTAAAAGAATTTACCTCTTTCGAAATCAGGTTCCGTTTTAAAAGCACGACCAGCATACCTGCTGGTAGCATGCGATTTAAAATCCAAGGATATGCTATTGACTCGTTAATTTTTAAACATAGTAATCTTTCGGAATCAACTAGTAACCAAGCTCCTTTTCAAATTTACACTTTTGGATCCGTTGATTCAGATGCTGACGGAATTCCTAACCAATTTGATTCCGACAGTGACAACGATGGCATTTTAGACACCCTCGAAGCACAAGGAAATACTACTGTAACAATTGCCAACACTGACTCCGATAAAAACGGGTTGGATAACGCCTTCGAACCAGGCTTTACTCCAATAGATACGGATAACGATGGTATTCCCGATTACAAAGATTTAGATAGTGACAACGACGGAATTTTAGATACTACAGAAACAGGCTCAGATCAAGATGCTGACGGCAGTGCTAACTATCGCGATCTTGACCGTGATAACGATTCATGCAACGATGTTATTGAAGCTGGATTTCCTGATCCTGATGGAGATGGAAAACTGGGAACGGCTCCTATTTTGGTTGATACCAACGGGCGCGTAATTGGTGCACCATATACCCTTCCAAATCCTAATTACAGTATTGCAGCACCAATCACAATCACGACGCAACCGGCAAACAAATCGCAATGCCTTTTGCAAAGCGCAACTTTTGAAGTGGTATCCAATGCCGAAAGTTTTCAATGGCAATGGAGTACTGATGGAGTGACTTGGAACAATTTAATCAACAATGTTGATTATACTGGGGTAACCACAGCAATTCTGCAAGTAAATAATATTGCTTCAACTATGAATGGTTACAGTTATAGAGTACTATTAAACAGAGTTGGAAACTCTTGTGGTTTAATCTCTACAGTAGCAACCTTAACGACTTTTGCGCTGCCAACCGTTGCCCCTATTACCATTGTGCAATGCGATGATGATTTAGATGCTATTTCTACATTTAATTTAACCGTAAAAAACGACGCTATTTCCAGTAATGCTGCCAACGAAATTTTCACTTACTATACCACACTAGCCGGTGCTACTACTGCAAATTCCCTGCAATTAATTACTGCACCATTTGCTTTTACTAATACCATTCCAGGCACTATGGATGTTTGGGCAAGAGTGGTAAACAGTAACGGTTGCTTTAGTGTGGCTAAAATAAACCTACAAGTTGTCGCCACAAGTATTCCTTCAAACTATAAAATTATAGTCCCAACTGTTTGCGATGATTTTTTGGATAGTAATGGAGTCAATAATGCGAATAATAACAAGCGAGATGGGATCGCTTCATTTGATTTAACGACAACAAAAGCAACAATTCAAGACCTTTTACCCACAACAGCTGGCGTGGCGTATAACGTTGTTTATTATAGAAATCAGGCCGATGCTTTATCCGAACTCAATGCCATCACCGATATCGCCAATTATAGAAATATAGGTTATCCTGACACACAAGATATTTGGGTGCGCGTGGATAGCGATGTTGATAATGCTTGTTTTGGACTAGGTCCTTTTGTCTCGATTACAGTAGAAAAATTGCCAATTGCAAACCCATTTAACATTGCTAGACAATGCGATGATAATCAAGACGGGGTTTTTAATTTTGACACCTCTACATTAGAAAGTTCCTTGATCGGAACCAATCAATCCTTTCCAGTAACAGTAAGGTATTTTGATGCTTCAAATAATCCTTTGAAAGATGCCAATGGAGTTTTGATTAATAGCCCATTTCCAACAACATTTGCTTCCACTTCACAGATCATAAAAGCAGTGGTTACCAATAACACCACGCTGCAATGTTTTGATGAAACGTTAATTGAGTTTATTGTTGACGATTTACCAGAAGTTTTTCCATTACCTGCATCGTTAACCACTACCTGCGATGATGAGGCGGACCCAATAACACAAGACGGAAAATTTGCATTTGACACATCAACCATTCAAGCCACTTTACTTGGAGGCCAAACAGGTTTGGTAGTTTCTTATGTTGACCAAAATGGTGCGGCATTACCAAGTCCGCTACCCAATCCATTTCTCACTGCAACACAAAATATTACCGCCACAATTGAAAACCTAAGCAATCCAAATTGTAAAGCAACTTATAGTATACCTTTTATTGTTAACCCCCTGCCTAATATCAACTTGAATACGGATGGATCTGAAGATGAACTGGTATGTACCAATTTGCCTACCTTCAGTGTACAACTCGATGGAGGCATCAACGATGGAAGTCCGAGTACAAACTATACTTATGTTTGGACAAAAGACGGAGCGATACTATCAGGGCAAACAAATTATACCTTAACAGTTAATAGTGCCGGATTGTATACTGTTGAAGTCATCAATCTCCAAGGCTGCAGTAGCACTAGATCTATCAAAGTAACGGCCTCAGATATTGCCAAAATTGAATCGGTAGAAGTGGTGGATTTGAACGATATAAATAAAATAACTATTAATGTTTCAGGTCCTGGTGATTATGAATACAGTTTAAATGATGCGACAGGTCCTTTTTTATCCTCGAATGTGTTTGAAAACATTCCTTCAGGGATTCACACAATTTATGTCAATGATAAAAATGGCTGTGGAATAGTGAGCAAAGAAATCGCAGTGGTGGGAGCTCCTAAATTCTTCACCCCAAACGGTGACGGTTTCAACGACTATTGGAATGTAAAAGGAACCAATACTACAGCAAATTCCAAATCGACGATAAGAATCTTTGATCGTTATGGCAAATTGCTCAAGCAAATATTCCCGAACAGCAATGGCTGGGACGGAACCTTTAACGGCCAACCGCTACCCGCTGATGATTATTGGTACATCGCAACACTCGAAGATGGTCGCGAAATCAAAGGTCATTTTGCCCTGAAACGCTAGATTTACGGTAAATAAAGAATCATTTAGCACAAAAAATTATCAACTACCATCGTTTGCGTAACTTTAGTATCTAAAAAAAAAGTTAAGAACAAATTTGCTTATTTGTTTTATCGGTAAATTTAGAAATGAAATACTTCTCTTTTTCATAAAAAAAATAAAAAAGAGAAGTGTTTTATAATCATTCTTTAATAAATCTGTTTTAAAATGAAAAAAGCAACCCTACTCTTACTTCTTATCACTACTACCCTTCAAGCACAAATCAATCGCATTGAGCCCGCTAATTGGTGGGTAGGTATGAAATTAAACCAAATTACCCTTTTGGTTTACGGCAACAATATTCAAGATTTAGAACCCAACACAAAATACAAGGGGTTAAGTATAGTAAAAACTGAAAAAGTTGAAAATCCCAATTATCTTTTTGTTACAGTCAATATCAGCCCGGAAACTGTTGCAGGAACAGCCAAAATTAACTTCAACAAAAAAGGAAAAACGATTATTTCCAAAGATTTTCCGCTATTGGCAAGAGAAAAAAACAGTGCTACTAGAGCCAGTTTTTCTAACAAAGATGCCATACTGTTAATCATGCCCGATCGTTTTGCCAATGGCAATCCCAAAAACGACAACATGCCTGGCAGTCTTGAAAAAGCCAATCGCACAGACGAAAACGGACGACACGGTGGCGATATTCAAGGGATCATCAACAACTTAGACTATATCCAATCCCTTGGTTATACTCAAATCTGGAATACACCACTACTCGAAAACAACATGCCAAAATATTCCTATCATGGTTATGCGGCTACCGATTTTTACAAAATAGATCCTCGTTTTGGAACCAATGAAGATTTCAAAAAACTAGTGACCGAAGCTAAAAAAAGAAACATTGGCCTGATTTGGGATGTAGTATTGAATCACTGTGGTTTAGAATATTACTTTATCAAAGACATGCCGATGAAGGATTGGGTAAATGTTCCAGATACCAAGACCAGAACCAATCACCTTAAATCGACACTTTTGGATCCTTACGCAACCGCTGAGGATAAAAAAGGGTACACCGATGGCTGGTTTGATACCACTATGCCAGATTTAAACCAAAGAAACCCATTCATGGCCAGTTATTTGACCCAAAACACCATTTGGTGGATCGAATATGCAGGACTTTCAGGATTTAGAGAAGATACTTTTTCGTATGCCGATAAAGACTTTTTGACGTATTGGACCAAAACTATTTTAGAGGAATATCCCAACTTTAATGTTGTTGGCGAGGAAATGACCAATGTAAAAGAAATTGCAGCCTATTGGCAAAAAGACAAAAAAAATGTAGACGGTTACCAATGCTATCTACCCTCGTTAATGGACTTTGCCTTAACGGATAATTTGGTAAAAGCGTTGAATACCAAAAATGAATGGGAATCGACTTGGAAAGAAGTATACAAAGGTATGGGAGAAGACCATATTTTTCCTAACCCCAATAATCTATTGATTTTTCCAGATAATCACGATATGGATCGTATTTACTCTAGATTGAATAAAAATTTAGACAATTGGAAATTAGCCATGACGTTGTATGCCACCATGCGAGGTATTCCGCAAATCTATTACGGAACCGAATTATTATTTACACATGAAAAAATGGGTAATGACGGGCAACGCAGAGCCGATTTCTATGGAGGATGGGAAGGTGATACCAAAAATGCACTTACAGGCAAAGGAATGACTGCCGATGAATTAGAAGCCCAAAAATTCTTCAAAAATCTCTTTCAATGGAGAAAAACAGCTACAGCTATTCACGATGGAAAATTCACCCATTATGTGCCTGAGAAAAATGAAGCATACGTTTATTTCAGATCTACCGATACGCAAAAAATCATGGTGATTTTGAATAAAAACGATAAAAAAATCACCTTGGACATGAAAACATATCATGACATGATTCCTGCCAGCTTCAATGCAAAAGAAGCTTTAACGGGAAAAGAAATAAATGTAAATGAAACACTAGAAGTCGCCCCAAAATCAGCCTTAATTCTAGAAATTAAATAACAGTTCGATGAAAAAGTATTGCATCCTTCTCCTAACGCTGTTTTTGATTACATTCACAAAAGCACAAGTAAAAGTCACCTCAGGCAAAATACAGCGCTTTGAAAATTTCAAATCAAAATTAATTGATGCTCGAACAATCGATGTCTGGCTCCCAGAAGGTTATTCCAATAAAGAAAAATATGCCGTCTTGTATATGCATGACGGCCAAGCCTTGTATGACGCTGAAAGTACTTGGAACCAACAAGCGTGGGAAGTAGACGAAGTAGCAGGAAAATTGATAGCCGCAGGAAAAACTAAAAAATTTATTGTGGTAGGCATTTACAACAACGGCCCAAAACGCCACCCTGAATATTTTCCTCAAAAACCTTTTGAGAGCTTGACTCCAATACAAAAAGACACAGTAACAGCTCAATTACAAAAAGCAGGTAGAACCAAAGACATCTTTAAACCCTACTCTGATTTGTATTTGAAATTTTTGGTTACCGAGCTAAAACCCTTTATCGACAAGACTTTCTCTACCAAAAAGGATCAACAAAACACTTTTGTAGCAGGATCTAGTATGGGTGGCTTGATTTCGATGTATGCTATTTGTGAATATCCAAAAGTTTTTGGAGGTGCCGCATGTTTGTCTACACACTGGCCCGGAACATTCGCAATAAGTAATAATCCTATTCCTGATGCCTTTGTAGCGTACCTTCAAAAGAAACTTCCTGATCCTAAAAATCATAAAATCTACTTTGATTATGGCGATCAAACCTTGGATGCTTTATATCCAGCCTTGCAACAAAAAGTAGATCAAGTGATGATGAACAAGGGATTTACTTCGAATAACTGGGAAACCAAATTTTTCCCTGGAGAAAACCATTCCGAAACAGCCTGGGCCAAACGATTGGATCTTCCTTTATTGTTTTTATTAAAAAATTAAAATAAATAAAATTGAAACTACCCTCTTTACTTTTACTGATTAGCGCGATAGGTTTTGCTCAAAATAACGCTTTAACGGTGACTATCACTGGCATTCAAAACAACTCTGGAAAACTTATGGCTGAAGTCTACAACTCGAAAGGAAAGTTTTTGAAATCCGCTTATAAAACAACCTCAACAAGTATAAAATCAAATACAGCAACTGTTATTTTTAGCGATTTACCCAAATCCGAATACACTGTTATGGTATATCACGACGAAAACAACAATGGGAAATTGGACAAAAACTTCATCGGAATGCCCAAAGAACCCGTTGCTTGTTCTAACAATGCCAAAGGCTTTATGGGACCTCCAAAATATGAGGATGCGAAGTTTTCGCTTGTCACTGATTCAAAAATTACGATCAAAATGAATGATAAATTATAATTTCTAATGGTAGTAATATTGTGTTAGGGATAGCAGCGGCATCCTTTTTGGGGCTTTTTTCTAGCCCCAAAAAGATATAGCGGATAGCCCGGCCCGCCTTTTTCTGGCGGGAAACACCATAAAAAAATCCCAAACTCCATTACTTTGGAATTTGGGATTTACTATTTTGATATTTAGAAAAATTTAAACTTTAAATCTTTTTCTATCTGTTTCAGTTAAATAGATTTTTCTCAAACGAATAGATTTTGGTGTACACTCTACATATTCATCTTTTTGAATGTATTCTAAAGCTTCTTCCAATGAAAAGATAATTGGAGGAATAATTCTAGCTTTTTCATCATTTCCAGAAGAACGTACGTTAGATTGTTTTTTCTCTTTCGTTACGTTTACACACATATCATCTCCACGAGAGTTTTCTCCAATAACTTGTCCTTCGTAGATTTCAGCATTTGGCTCCACGAAAAACTTACCACGATCTTGCAATTTATCGATAGAATAAGGAATAGCTTTCCCTTTCTCCATAGAGATCAATGAACCTTTGTTACGTCCAGCAATTTCACCTTTGTAAGGCTCATAACCGATAAAACGGTGTGACATAATAGCCTCACCTGCAGTAGCAGTAAGCAATTGATTACGCAATCCGATAATTCCACGAGATGGAATATTAAATTTAATAATCATACGCTCTCCTTTAGTTTCCATAGAGAGCATTTCACCTTTACGCAAAGTAACAAACTCTACAGCTCTTCCAGAAAGATTTTCGGGTAAGTCGATAGTTAACTCTTCAATTGGCTCACATTTTTTACCATCAATTTCTTTGATGATTACTTGTGGTTGACCAATTTGTAACTCGTATCCTTCTCTTCTCATGGTTTCGATAAGAACAGACAAGTGCAATACACCACGACCAAAAACCATAAACTTATCCGCTGAATCAGTTTCACCCAATTTCATAGCTAAGTTTTTCTCTAATTCTTTGGTTAAACGCTCTCTAATATGACGAGAAGTTACAAATTTACCTTCTTTTCCAAAGAATGGAGAGTCGTTAATGGTAAACAACATACTCATGGTTGGTTCATCGATGGCAATAGACGCCAATCCTTCAGGATTTTCAAAATCAGAGATAGTATCACCAATTTCAAAACCTTCAACTCCAACAATGGCACAAATATCTCCAGCAATTACTTGTTCTACTTTTTTACGTCCAAGACCTTCAAAAGTATGTAATTCTTTAATTTTAGATTTAGAGATAGAACCATCTCTTTTTACTAAAGAAATTGGCATACCTTCTTTCAAAACACCTCTTTCCAAACGACCAATAGCGATACGACCTGTAAAAGCGGAAAAATCAAGAGAGGTAATCAACATTTGTGGCGTCCCTTCAGATACTTTTGGAGCTGGAACATTTTCGATTACCATATCCAATAATGGCTCGATGTTTTCGGTTTGATTTTTCCAATCATCAGACATCCAGTTGTTCTTGGCAGAACCGTAAACGGTTGGAAAGTCTAATTGCCATTCTTGTGCACCCAATTCGAACATTAAGTCAAAAACTTTTTCGTGAACTTCTTCAGGAGTACAGTTTTCTTTATCAACTTTATTGATTACTACACATGGTTTCAACCCTAAATCAATTGCTTTTTGCAATACGAAACGAGTTTGTGGCATTGGTCCTTCAAAGGCATCTACAAGCAAACAAACACCATCAGCCATGTTTAAAACACGTTCAACTTCTCCACCAAAATCGGCGTGACCAGGAGTATCAATAATATTGATTTTTGTTCCTTTGTACTGTACCGAAACGTTTTTTGATGTAATAGTAATTCCTCTTTCACGCTCTAAGTCGTTGTTATCAAGAATTAAATCACCTGTGTTTTCGTTGTCACGAAATAATTGACAGTGATACATAATTTTATCAACCAAAGTGGTTTTACCGTGATCGACGTGGGCAATAATTGCAATATTTCTAATAGATTCCATCTGAGATTTTTTGTGGGTGCAAATGTACACTTTATTTTCATATAAAAAACCTTTCACTCATTGTTTACTAAAAGTTTGAATAACAATCAATTCGGTAAATTCTTAATAAAGTAAATCCATTTGTTAAATAATATTTAATTTTATAACAAAAAAATTATTTATATTTGGGTAATGAAAAATAAAACGAATAAAATAATCAGCGTTTTCATTCTTTTTTCGCTATTTATGGCAATATTTTGGCATAAATTATCTGCTAAATACTTTTTCACCAACCTTCTCTATTTTAACCTAGCAAAGGATGTCTTTTACATCTTATTTGTAAGTTTTTTATTCAGATACATTTTATCTAAAAATGAAAAAAGAAACCTCAAAATACTTGACCGTTTAAAATCGATCAACAATGAGATTAAAGCATCCAACAAAAGATATAATATTGTATCAAAAGCAACAAGTGATGCCATTTGGGATTGGAAAATCCAAGAAGACAACATCATCTGGAACAAAGGAATAGAAACCCTTTTTGGTTACACAGAAGATCAAGTAGGAACAAGTTCGTCTTGGTGGTTTGACAAAATTCATCCAGAGGACAGCATAAAAATGTCTATAAAACTGTATTCATTCCTTGAACAAAAATCAGAAAACTGGCAAGATCAATATCGCTTTAGATGCGCAGACCAAACCTATAAATATGTTCTCGATAGAGGCTACCTTATTAAAGACCAAGAAGGAAGAGCACTCAGAATGATTGGTGCCATTCAGGACATTACAAAACAAAAAGAAGAAGAACAAAATTTAAAATTATTAGAAACAGTAGTCACACAAACTAAAGACGCTGTGGTCATCACAAAATCAGCACCAAACTCCACTACATTACCCAATATCATATACGTAAACAACTCATTCAGCCTAATGACTGGCTACCATTCCAAAAAGGTACTATACAAGCCCTTCAATCCATTTAATACTGAAATTTATGATTTAAATGAGTTTGAAAAATTTAAAACAGCAATTAAGGAAAAAAGAGAATGCCAAATTGAAACCTTAACCTGCAAAAAAAACAAAGAAGAATACTGGGTTCGCTTCTCCATGATACCAGTATACAACGCAGAACAAGAACTATCACATTGGATATCTATCCAAAAAGATGTTACCGAAGAACGCAAACAACAAAAAGAAAAAGAACAACTTATTCGAGAGCTTACTCAAAACAACAAAGATTTAAAACAATTTTCATACATAACCTCTCATAATTTACGCGCACCATTATCCAATTTAATAGGTCTGCTTAATTTGTTAGAAGAAATTCCTATTTACAATCACGAACTATCAGAAATACTTTATGGATTCAAAAAATCAACCTACCAATTAAACGAAACCATAAATGATCTTGTAAATATTATTGTAATTAAAGACAAAGTATCCATACACATGGAAAATGTATCAATAAACAAAACCCTAGAACACCTTTTTAATCAGCTTAAATTTCAAATCAAAAACATAGAACCCGAAGTTGAATATGAACTACATTCCGCCAATAGCATATACACCAACAAAGCGTATCTAGAAAGTATTATAATGAATTTATTAACCAATTCAATAAAATACAAATCAGAAGACAGAAAATTAAAAATATCCATATCCACTGCATTAGTAAAAAATAAAATACAACTAAAATACAAAGACAATGGAATCGGTATCGATCTAAAACAACATTCAGATCTTGTTTTTGGACTATACCAAAGATTTCACGACCACCCCGATAGTAAAGGATTAGGACTTTACCTTGTAAAATCTCAAATTGAATCACTCGGAGGAAGTATAGCTATAGAAAGCGAAGTAAACAAAGGAACCGAATTCACCTTACTATTTTAAAATTTATGTTCAACACACTGTTATACATAGATGATGACCCAATCGCATTACTGATTTGTAAAAAAGTAAATACCAAAATTGCTTTTTGCAAAGAAGTAATAACCGCAAAAAATGGTCAAGATGCACTAGAGCTTTATCAAAAATTATCAGAAGACAAATCTGAAATAGCCATAAAACAAATTGACTTAATTTTTCTAGACCTAAACATGCCCGTTATGAATGGATGGAAGTTTCTAGAAACTTTCACAAACGAGGAATACTCTAGATTCAACAAAACCACCAAGGTAATCATCATTTCATCTACAATTGACCCTCAAGACTTAGCAAGGGCAAAAAACTTTCCCATTGTCGTGGATTTTCTCCCCAAACCAATAACCGTGGAAATGTTAGAATATTTAATGGAGAAGCTAAAATAAAAGAACAAAAAAAAAAACCCTTAAAAAAGGGTTTTTTAATATATTGTCAAATAAATTGTTTTACAATTTAGCAACGTGCTTAGTTAACTTAGATTTTAAGTTTGAAGCTTTGTTATCATGGATGATATTCTTCTTAGCTAACTTGTCAATCATAGAAATAACAGCAGATAATTTAGATGTAGCATCAACTTTATCAGTAGCTATTCTTAATGCTTTAATAGCATTACGAGTAGTTTTATGTTGGTATCTGTTTAATACTCTTCTTTTTTCGTTGCTTCTAATTCTTTTTAGAGCTGATTTATGATTTGCCATTTTATTTCTTTTTTATCTTTTACTATTTTTTTTTGTAGTCCGTAAAGGAATCGAACCTCTGTTACCAAGACGAAATCTTGGCGTCCTAACCCCTAGACGAACGGACCTTGTTCTCCTAAGTTGTTTTTCAATCTTTCAAAATGAATTAGTAGCCCGTAGCGGAATCGAACCGCTCTTACATGGATGAAAACCATGCGTCCTAACCGATAGACGAACGGGCCATTATCCTTCTTAAGTTCAGGATGACTTTTTAACCTTTAATATGTAGCCCGTAGCGGAATCGAACCGCTCTTACATGGATGAAAACCATGCGTCCTAACCGATAGACGAACGGGCCATTATCCTTCTTAAGTTCAGGATGACTTTAATCTGCAAAGAAATTGTAGCCCGTAGCGGAATCGAACCGCTCTTACATGGATGAAAACCATGCGTCCTAACCGATAGACGAACGGGCCTGCTTCTCTAATGCGGATGCAAAAATACAACTATTTTTTAAACGTACAATAGTAGAGGCTAAAAAAAATATTTTTTTTAATATGCTTTCGCAAAAAACACTCTTCCAACAGAAGAATTCCCAGTAAACACACAGCTTCCGGACTCTTCGACTCTATCCAAAGGAATACATCTAATAGTCGCTTTGGTCAATTCCTTAATCTTCTCTTCTGTTTCAGCAGTACCGTCCCAATGTGCCGCTACAAATCCACCTTTTTGATCCAAAACAGACTTAAACTCCTCAAAACTATTTACTTCCGTAATATGAGATTCTCTATAGGCTAAAGCTTTATCAAATAAATCCGTTTGAATTTGAGAAAGTAAATTAGCAATATAATTTTCAATCCCGTCTGCAGCAACCACCTCTTTGGACAAATTATCTCGTCGAGCTACTTCAAAAGTTCCATTTTCTAAATCTTTTGGTCCTACTGCAATTCGAACAGGAACACCTTTTAATTCCCACTCAGCAAATTTAAACCCTGGTTTCTGCGTGGTTCTATCATCATACTTAACACTAATATTAAGTTTGCGCAGCGCAGCTGAAACAGTAGCAACAGCAGCCGAAATAGCTTGCAATTGCTCTTCTGACTTATATATAGGTACAATTACCACTTGTATTGGCGCCAAATTAGGAGGCAACACCAATCCTTTGTCATCAGAGTGCGTCATAACTAAAGCCCCCATTAATCGGGTTGAAACTCCCCAAGAAGTTCCCCAAACATATTCTTGTTTCCCTTCAGCATTGGCAAACTTAACATCAAAAGCTTTGGCGAAATTTTGCCCCAAGAAATGTGATGTTCCCGCTTGCAATGCTTTTCCGTCTTGCATCAAAGCTTCGATGCAATACGTTTCCTCGGCACCAGCAAATCTTTCGGTTTCCGTTTTAAATCCTTTTACCACCGGAATAGCCATAAAATCTTGTACAAAATCAGCATATACATTCATCATTTTTTCAGACTCTTCTATAGCTTCTTTTTTTGTAGCATGTGCTGTATGCCCCTCTTGCCATAAAAATTCAGCTGTTCTTAAAAACAAACGCGTTCTCATTTCCCATCGCACCACATTAGCCCATTGATTAATCAATAAAGGCAAATCACGATACGATTGTACCCAACCTTTGTAGGTAGACCAAATGATTGCCTCACTAGTTGGACGAACAATAAGCTCCTCTTCTAATTTAGCATTAGGATCCACTATTAGTTTACCTGGTTTATCAGGGTCATTTTTTAATCTATAATGCGTAACTATAGCACATTCCTTCGCAAAACCCTCTGCGTTTTTCTCTTCTGCCTCAAACATGCTTTTTGGCACAAACAAAGGAAAATAAGCATTCTGATGCCCTGTCTCTTTAAACTTACGATCTAATTCGGCTTGCATTTTTTCCCAGATTGCATATCCATAAGGCTTAATAACCATACAGCCTCTAACTCCTGAATTCTCGGCTAAATCTGCTTTAACCACTAGCTCATTATACCATTTTGAATAATCTTCTTCTCTTGTAGTAAGGTTCTTGCTCATATTGAATTGTTTGGCACAAATTTTGTTTTAATACTATTTAACTAATAAGTTACGCAAAACTAACTATTTTTGTATTGTTCAACAATAAAAAATCCCATAGATATGAAAACAACCCTTTTTTCCCGAAGAAATACAAGCCAATTGACTCTTATTGGATTTTTAACCTTACTAATTACCTCGTGTGGGTCTTATCAAAACAGCTCCTATTACGAATCTGATGGTGTGTATGGCACAAGTTCGCCCAGGGTAGTTTATAATGCACCCCAAAACAATTCTGGAACTCAATATCAAGAATATTTTAATTCATTACAAAACAATGAAAACTCTGATGATATTTTTACTAATGTAGAAAATTACAATAGTTACAACGATAGTAATGACAGCATACAAGCGCCTTCTACAGGATACGCAAGTTGGGGAAGCAGTCCACAATCTACAACCATATACATAAACGACAACGGTTGGAATAACTGGTATGGCACTGGTTGGGGATGGGGCATGAACGGCTGGTATGGTGGCTGGGGATGGAACAACTGGTACGGCCCTAACTGGGGATGGAATATGGGTTGGGGATGGAACAACTGGTATGGTCCAAACTGGGGATGGAACAACGGATGGAATAACGGACATTGGGCAAACCAAAATCGTTATACCAATTACAACTATAATTCTAGCAGAAGAAGCTCAGGATACACTAATGGATACAATACTTTAAATAGAAGTGGTAACAGAATAAGTTCTAGCAATTATACTAGTAATGGTGCAAGCAACAGAAGAGGCAGTACGACTTTTAATAGAAATAATAATACCACCTACACATCTAGTAACTTTTCCAACAGAAGAAATAGCAGTAGCACTGCTAATCCCGGATATTCTACCAATAGAGTAAATCAACAAAACAATTCTACTTACACAAGAAACAATACCAGAAGCGAAAGCCGAACTTACAACAACAACAGTTCAAATAACACTTCAGGAAACAGAGGCAGTAACTACACTCCTACCCGCTCCTATTCTCCAAGTTCTTCAAGCGGAAGCATGAGATCATCTGGTGGTGGCAACGGCGGCGGTATGAGAAGCTCTGGCGGAGGTGGTCGTGGTGGCCGAGGTTAAAAATACACGAGTTAAATGTTGAATTTTTGATAGAAAAACTAAACTAGAAAATGAAGAATAATTTTATTGTAATTGCCTTAGCACTCATGGTTTCATCAGTACATGCGCAAGAAATTAAAGACGCTTTACGTTACTCGGTAGATAATCTGAATGGAACCGCTCGTTATAGAGCGATGGGAGGTGCTTTTGGAGCGCTTGGCGGAGATCTATCAGCTATTAATTCAAATCCTGCGGGTAGCGCGGTATTTGCTAACAACCAAATTGGAATCACCCTTACGAATTATAGCACTGAGAACAATTCTAATTATTTTGGAACCGCAACAAGCGCATCTGAAAACACATTTGATATAAATCAGGCAGGTGGCGTATTCATTTTTAAAAATCAAGCAAAAAATGCCAATTGGACAAAAATTGCTTTTGCTGTTAATTATGAAAACACCAATAATTTTGACAACGAACAGTTTTCTGCAGGCACCAATCAAAGGAATTCGATTGCAAACTATTTCTTAAACTACGCCAATGGAATTCCGCTAAAAGTTATAAAGAACAGTTACTATTCGCAATTAAACAATGCAGAGCAGCAAGCTTTTTTAGGCTATCATGGATACATGATCAATCCCGTTAGTGAGGATCTCAACAACACTAGTTATACTTCGAACGTACGCGAAGGCGGAAATTATTTCCAAGAAAATAGCGTTTATAGTACAGGATACAATGGAAAACTGTCTTTTAACTTTGCCTCTTCATACAAAGATCGTATTTATATTGGCGTTAATTTGAATTCACATTTTTCAAATTATACGCAATCACAACGCTTTTATGAGGACAACAACAATACATTGTCCAATGTAGAACGCATTAAAAGAATGCGCTTTTCGAATGACTTACTGACTTCGGGAACAGGATTTTCGTTTCAACTGGGCGCCATTGCGAAAGTTACTGATGGATTACGATTGGGCTTGGCGTATGAATCTCCCACATGGATGAACTTGAGTGACGAATATTCACAAAGCCTTAACTCGGTTCGAAGCAGTCTTTCGGGTGAATTAGCACCAACTCTTGTAGATCCAAGGGTGACTAATTTTTACGAACCGTATCGCATACAAACACCAAGTAAATTTACAGGAAGTGCGGCGTATGTATTTGGAAGAAAAGGATTGATTAGTGTAGATTACAGCCTTAAAGACTATAGCAACACCAAATTCAAACCTTCAAACAACAGCTATTTCAGTGATTTGAATAGATCCATGCAGGCTGATTTGAGCAATGCGGCCGAACTAAGAATAGGTGCCGAGTATAAAATTAAGGCTTTGAGCCTGAGAGCTGGATACCGTATGGAAGAAAGTCCATATAAGAACAATACAACCATAGGTGATTTATCTAGTTATTCCGGCGGATTGGGTTATAATTTTGGCTCCACACGAGTAGACATTTCTTACTCTTATGCCAAAAGAAACTACCAACAAGGACTCTTCAATACTGGCTTGACTGATGCGGCAAGTATTGATGTGATCAATAATAATGTATCCTTAACTTTATTGTTTGAATTATAAAACAAACTGTATGATAATAAAAAGCGAAGTCTAAAATGGTAGGCTTCGCTTTTTTTTTGCTGGTAAAGAAGCAACCATGCCGGTCTTTAGCCCCGGTAGGAGCGGCATCCTTTGCTTTTTTTTTCAAAGCAAAGATATAGCGGATAACGGGACTTTGAGAATAAAGAAGCCTATTGATACTACTTCAAAAACCAACCTAAAGATTTTGTGCGACGTTTTTTACTATTAAATAAAAACTAAAGCTATAAATAATTGGTCCAAAAGCAGGCTTTTTTGAAGATCATAGCAATTGAAGTAGAAAAAAATGTAATTTTGCCGTTTCGAAGAAGAAAGAGTAAAATTATGAGAACAAAGTCATCAAAAAAGAACAAAATTAATGTCATTACTTTAGGTTGTTCTAAAAACGTATATGATAGTGAGGTCCTTATGGGACAGCTTCGCGCCAGTGGAAAAGAGGTAACGCATGAGGCGAAAGCGGCCGATGAGGGTAATATTATTGTAATCAATACGTGCGGATTTATTGACAATGCCAAAGCAGAGTCGGTAAACATGATTTTGGAATATGCTGATAAAAAAGAAAGAGGACTGGTAGACAAAGTTTTTGTAACCGGTTGTTTATCTGAAAGATATCGTCCTGATTTAGAAAAAGAAATCCCAAATGTGGATCAGTTTTTTGGCACTACTGAATTGCCTGGATTATTGAAAGCACTTGGAGCCGATTACAAACACGAGTTATTGGGTGAGCGTTTGACTACAACACCAAAAAATTATGCCTATTTAAAAATTTCGGAAGGATGTGACAGACCTTGTAGTTTTTGTGCCATTCCGTTAATGCGAGGTAAAAACGTTTCGCAAACTATTGAAAAATTAGTTAAAGAAGCCGAAGGTTTAGCCAAAGATGGTGTAAAAGAATTGATTTTGATTGCGCAAGACTTGACGTATTACGGACTTGATTTGTATAAAAAACGTGCTCTTGGTGATTTATTAGAAGCTTTGGTAAAGGTAGAAGGCATTGAATGGATACGTTTGCATTATGCTTTCCCTACTGGATTCCCGATGGATGTATTGGAAATCATGAAACGAGAGCCAAAAATTTGTAACTATATTGATATTCCTTTGCAACATATTTCGGATAGCATTCTGAAATCAATGCGTCGAGGAACTACTCAAGCAAAAACTACTCAATTGTTAAAAGATTTTAGAGCGGCTGTACCTGGAATTACAATTCGTACTACATTAATTGTAGGTTATCCTGGTGAAACTCAAGAGGATTTTGACACTTTGAAAGATTTTGTTCAAGAAATGAAATTTGACAGAATGGGTTGTTTTGCTTATTCACACGAAGAAAACACGCATGCTTACTTGCTAGAAGACGACGTTCCAGACGATGTAAAACAAGATCGTGTAAACGAAATTATGGAATTACAATCGCAAATATCTTGGGATTTGAACCAAGAAAAAATAGGCAAAACGTTCCGTTGTATTATTGACCGCAAAGAAGGTGCTCATTTTATTGGAAGAACAGAATTTGACAGTCCTGATGTTGACAACGAAGTTTTAATTGATGCATCAAAACATTATGTTAAAACTGGAGAATTTGTGTTGGTAAAAATTACCGAAGCTACCGAATTTGATTTATACGGAGAACCAGTATAATTGTTATATTTGATTTTTAAAAACACAGTATGCAAAAGGGATTATTTTTAGTTTGTTTAGGATTAGGTCTGTTTTTTACACAAAACAGTTGGTCACAATATTACAACAATGGCTACGGTAATAATGGTTATGGTAACAATGGGAGAATGGGACAAATGAACCAAATGAGTCAACTACCTTCACAACAAAGTGCACCAAAACCACCTTCTAATGAAGAGACCGCTTCAAAAGTTATGGAGCGCCTCAAACCAGAATTATCGCTTGATGCCTTGCAAGAAATTGCGGTAAAGAATATTCTGATTGAAAGTCTAAACGCCCAAGGTGTTATCATAAAAAAAGAAACCTCTAACGAAAGTAAAGGAGAAGATTTAAAAGTAATTTCAGAAAATACCGATCGTAAAATTCTAGAATTACTAAATCCGGACCAAAAAGAGATCTACAAAAAAATCTCATCTGAAGGTTTCAAAAAGAAAAAGAAAAAATAAAGCAATTATTGACTAACCAAACCCAAAAAAATGATGCTTAAAAAAATTATAGTACTTCTTACGGTTGGATTTATGCTTTATTCTTGCGGAACCAATCCGTATAAAGAGAGTAATAAAGCTTATGAAGAGCAACTGAAAATTTTACAACAGAAACTGGCAGAAAAAGAAGCTATTACTTTAAAAAAAATAGAAACTACCAGTACATTAGATACCCTTTTTACCAAGCAAATTAATGCTATAAAGGATTCTATTTCCAAAACAAATCCAGCGGCTTTAGAAAACACAGTGACAGAATGGATTGGTACAGTAAATTTCAACCTGAGAAAGCCCAACTTTGTGATTATCCATCACACTGCACAAGACTCCTTGCAGCAAACTATTAAAACATTTACATTGGCCCGCACCAACGTGAGTGCACACTACGTAATTTCAGATGATGGAAGAGTAATTCAAATGTTAAACGATTACTTAAGAGCATGGCATGCTGGTAATGGAATTTGGGGGAAAAATAATGACATCAACTCTTCTTCTATTGGGATTGAGCTAGACAACAATGGAGTTGAACCCTTTTCACAAGCACAAATCAATAGTTTGTTGGCATTACTAAACAAATTAAAAAAAGACTATAATATTCCGACCCAAAATTTCATTGGTCATTCGGACATTGCTCCTACTCGAAAAGTAGATCCGAGTGCTTTATTTCCGTGGCAATTATTAGCCGAAAAAGGATTTGGCGTTTGGCCTGACGCCGTTGTAGAAAATGCACCTACTGATTTTAATGCAGAAATGGCCTTAAGAATAATAGGATACGATACCAAAAACTTGAATGCTGCCATTAAAGCCTTCAAACTTCACTACATAAAAACGGAGGTAGACGCTGTTATCGATCAAAAAACATTAAACGTACTTTACGCTGTTTATAAGAAACAGCTCTAAATTCATTACAATAAAAGAGGCTTTAGAACAATTCAAAAGCCTCTTTTTTTTATACTAAAATTTAAACCAAGCATAAGGTTCATGCTCAAAATCTAATGCTCTTGGTAAACCATCTCCAGGAGTTACTTTTAGTTCAGGTAACATTGATGGGTTCGACGGATACTTCTTTCCATTAAACTTCACGATACGGTATTTTCCTCCACTGTAAATAAAAAGATCTTTCCATCCATTAGTTTTATTGATATCAATTACAACGGGATTGCCTGATACAGAAAATTGTGTAATTACATTTCCTTGATCATCTAATAGTAGTTGAGTACACCCTCCAGAACCGCAAAAATATGGTCCTGTAAATCCTACTAGAATTTCTTTTTTACCGTCTTCATTTAAATCATATTCGAAGAAAATAAACTTTTGACTCAAATCAGAGACAATATTCTTTGCCAAATCATCTTTGTACAAATCCTTAATAGTTAATCGGATTAAATCTGCTGTTTTCAAATTAGAAGAATTAATTCCATAACTACCAGCTGGAATGGTATCGGTTGGGTCTGGATCTACCAAAGCTTCTGTTTTTGAAGAATCTACCGCAACTGTTGTAGTATCAGTAATTGATTCCTCTGGTTTTGCTTCTTTTTTACAGGAAGTTATTCCAAAAAAGGCCACAATGGCTAGAGTTATTATTGCTTTTTTCATAGGTGTGTTTTTTTTATATAAAAATTAGTTTTCAATTGTATAGTTTTAATCGTGTGAGTACAAAAATCATTCCACTTTATAAAAATTATTCTTTATCTAAATTTTCATCATTGTTATTAGAAACATTGGGCCGAATATGCAAATCTTGCTGTGGAAAAGGAATTTCTATGCCGTTGGCTTTAAAAGCTACATCAATAGCTATAATGAGATCATTGCGAACATCATTCCCAAAATTAAAATGAGGCACCCAATATTTTACAGCAAAATCTATAGAACTATCATTGAATTTAGTCACCCAAACCATCGGAGCTGGATTTTTTAATACCAATTCATGTTGCATTAATATCTCTATCAAAATAGTTTTTACTTCATTCAGATCTGAACCATAAGCTACACCAAGATCAATCTCAAATCTTCGGCGATTACTACCCATAGTCCAATTTACCAAATGTTGACTCAACAAATCTCCATTTGGAATTATCACATCGGCTCCATCCCAAGTAGTAATAACACTACTTCGAATTCCAATTGATTTCATTTTTCCAGTCTGCCCACCTACTTCAACAATATCATCCAAATTGATGGGTTTTTCAAAAGCAATGATTAATCCGCTAACTAAGTTGTTAATTACATTTTGTAAACCAAAACCAATACCCACACTCAATGCACTAATCATCAATGCTATTTTATCCATAGGTATTCCCACTGATATGAAAGCGATTAAAACACCAATGGTGATTATAGCAATACGTATCAGCAATAACCAACTGCCTAAACCTGATTTTGGTGTTCCATTGTTTGCTCCTTTATTATCGGTGGTTAAAAACGAAACAATTTTGGCACTTAACCCTGACATGAATAAAATGAAGAAAAATAAGAATATCGCGTTAAATGAAAACTTGAATTCGCCAAATTGTTTTTCTTCATAAAAAGCCTCGGAAATAGGCTCTATAAAACTTTGAAAACTATAGGAATTTCTACTTATTAAAACATACCAAGCTATAGCAAATAAAACATAAATAAAACTTGGTACTTTAAAACTCTCCCCTTCTTTTTCTTCTGCTAAAAGCGCATCTTCTTCAGATTGTGATAAATATTTTGAAAAGTTTAAAATATCTAAACTTAAACCAAATGACCAAATTAATTGGTAAGCGATTAAAATTGTAAAATAACCATAGGTCATTAAAATTTTGGATAAATTATAACAATTTGCAAATGATAAGACCATAGCACTGAATTCAAAAACCATAAATACCAATAATGCAATTACAAAACTTTTTTCTTGTATTTCTTTATCCTTTTTCTTTCTGTTCAAAAACACATAAAGTCCTAAAGCAAGTCCTATAACACTTAAAAACAATACGAATCGAGACTCTGATACAGTATAGAGCAACAATAAATTATCTTGAAAAGCCAAATTATTGAGCACAAAAAATGCTATCCAAATTAAAAACAAATATTTACTAACCGACTTGTATAAAATAAGCGTTAGTGCTAATCCAGCGATAATCCATAAAAAGGCACTAAATACAAACGGTGGTGAAGGCAAGAAAAACTGAAAAATAGAAATCATAATCAATATAGAAGCTGCCAAAGGATAATTCAAAACGTTCCCTGGGTATTTTAAATTCTCATATAAGTTTGCCCTCTTATATTTGCTTCTAATGACTCTTAAATAAAGTGTGAGCCCAATAATAAAGAGAAGTAACAAGGACAAAATCCCTGTTTGATTGGCAAAATAAAATATAAATAATAAATATCCTTTTGTAAAGGAATGCACAAAATTCTCAACAAATGACAAACTTTTCTCTTTTGCATCAACAATATCTGGCGAAATTGAGTTAACCTTTTCACTTAGTTTCTTTCTAGCGTTATTTACAACAGCTAAATCTGACTCCAAACTAAATTTGAACATTTTTCCGTTAACCTCTAACTTTTGGATGCTATCAATAGCATTTTTTAAATTAGTATTCGCAATATTTAAATCTTTAGCCATTAATACCATTCGCTGATAATAATTTTTTTTTGCAGCTTCTTGAGCAGGGATTTGATAAAAAATCTTATCTGTAGCTAAGGAATCCATTCTTCTTTGAATTTCACTCAAAGATTTATTATTTGATGAAATTCTATCTAATTGATAATCAGTTCTTTTAAGCAATTCTTTCAACAATAGAGAAGTTGTTGTTAAATCCCTAGCTGTCTGCATCTTACTTACATTCTGCACGATGCCTTTTACTGATTTTTCTTTCCATTCTACTAATAATTCAAGTTCTTTGGTAAAGCCCTTATAATCGATACCTTCTTTCAGTATGGTATTTGCTTTCTGAATTTCCTCATTAAGCAAATTAAAACTACTATTTTGCTTATTGGTCAACACATTAAACTCGTAGTTTGTTTTATTCTCATTTAAACTCTCTGCATTTAATTGTTGCATAAGTGCATCCAATTGTTTGTTCTCTTTGGCTAAAGTATCCTTATTGACAGCTTCTTTTGTTTGACCAAAAGCAATTGAATTCAAAATAAAAAAGAATACAACATAGGTACTTTTTGAATTGAAATAGAAAAAATCGGTAAAGGGCCTTTTTTTGCTGTTTTTCATAAAAAATTGCATCATAGTATAAGATTAAATAAAAACATAAGTAGTATCAAAAAAACACCTCTCATAGTATCTTTTGAGATATAAATTACAAAATTTATCATAAAAATAGTTAAAAAAACAAAACCACAACTATTTCATAATGAATAAAATATAAAGAATCTAATGATTACAATCGTTAATAAAAATCAAAAAACAAAAGAGATTACAGTAGATTGATTTAATTTTACTAGCTAATTCAGTATTTCAAAATTGTATCCAATTTAGAGAAATACTATTATCGCATTCAAAAAATGGTCTTAAATCTCAACAAACTATTTACCAAAGAATTACCTGCCGACACTGACACCAACAATGTTCCTAGACAGGTGTACAATGCTTGCTTTTCGTATGTATCACCCAAAATCCCTTCAAATCCATCGATAATTCACGTTGTGCATCAAATGGCTGAAGAAATAGGTTTGAATAAAAATGATATTGAAGATGAGGATTTTGTAGCTTTTTTTTCAGGAGCAAAAATTTACCCAAACACTCAACCGTTTGCCTTATGCTATGCAGGTCATCAATTTGGGAATTGGGCAGGTCAATTAGGTGATGGAAGGGCCATAAATTTAATGGAAATCAACCATAAAGAAAAAAACTTTACCTTACAATTAAAAGGTGCTGGACCAACCCCCTATTCTAGAACAGCAGACGGATTGGCAGTTTTACGCTCCTCCATTCGGGAATACTTATGCGCAGAAGCTATGCATCATCTTGGAGTACCTACCACTCGATCACTTTCATTGGTTTTAACTGGAGACGAAGTGCTTAGAGACATTATGTACAATGGGAACCCCGCTTATGAAAAAGGAGCCATCGTATGCAGAGTTGCTCCTAGTTTTATTCGCTTTGGAAATTTTGAAATTTTCGCTGCTAGACAAGATCATACGAATCTTAAACTATTGGCTGATTTTACAATACTGCATTATTTCCCATCGATAAAAGTAACAGGAAAAGAAAAATACATCCAATTTTTTGAAGCGGTTTCTAAAAGCACATTGGAGATGATTCTTAACTGGCAAAGAGTAGGTTTTGTTCACGGAGTTATGAATACAGATAATATGTCAATTCACGGAATTACCATTGACTATGGTCCTTATGGATGGCTGGAAGACTATAATCCCACCTGGACACCTAACACCACTGACAATCAAAACAAAAGATATCGTTTTGAAAATCAACCCCAAATTGGTTTATGGAATTTGTATCAATTGGCCAATGCCTTATATCCTTTAATTGAAGAAACTCAACCGCTGGAAGCTATTTTGGATGCTTACACCAAAGCGTATGATTTAAAATACCTCCAAATGATGCAATCAAAATTGGGATTACAAATAAACGATAAAGAAGATCGCGACTTAATTCAAGAACTTATTGACGTACTTCAAGCCATAGAAACAGATATGACTATTTTCTTTAGAAACTTGAGTTTAGTACTTAAAAATGATACTCCAGAAACTGCTTTAACAAAAATTGAATTTGCCTTTTATAATGCTAATGATTGTAATGAAAGTATTGCTCTGAAATGGCACAATTGGTTCACTAAATATAGCAACAGACTTCAACTAGAAACATTCTCTGATGCAGAAAGAAGTTCCGCTATGAATCAAGTTAACCCAAAATATGTCCTTCGCAATTATATGGCGCAATTGTCTATTGATGCCGCTGAAAAAGAAGACTATTCTATACTAAAAGAATTGTTTGAACTTTTACAAAAACCTTACGAAGAACAACCCGAATATGAAAAGTGGTACGCTAAACGACCTGATTGGGCAAGAGTGAAGATAGGTTGCTCAATGCTTAGTTGCAGTTCATAAAAAAAGGAAGCTGTAAAGCTTCCTTTTTCATTTAAAAATCATTTTTTACTTTGAGAAAGAGGTCAACAACTCCGTTTTCTCAATCTTGCCATTCTTAGCATAGGTTTCTTGCTTCACCATACCTACTCCTTTAGCAACCCATTGCTTAGTAGTACCTTTTTTGGCAAAAAGCAATTTAGTATCTGTTGTGGCCGTAATAATCATACAGTCAAAAGTACCTGCAGGAACGGTTATTTTCTCTTGCCCAACTACCTTTCTATCCAAGGTTTTAAAATACATATTCATATTCATTGCTGAGGATTTTACAGCAATATCAATTTCACTATCTGGTAATGTCTGACCAACACTTAAATCTAGCGGTGACTCAACATCTTTACCAGAAACATCTACTGTAATGTTGGGATCTTTCATATTAGATTTTAATTGATTACTTACAATCTTTTTCTGATCCATGATAGCTACCTTACCATCACAAGTGATATCGTACTCGGTATTCAAGGTTTCCTTTCCTTTGGAATTGGTCACAAGATGAATGACAACTTTGCCTGATGAAGCATCTTTTACCAAAAAACTAGAAACTGCCTCTACCTCATTTTTTTTATCATAGGCCGTAATTTCATATTTAGCTCCTTTGTGGGCAGCAAAATATCCGTCACACGGTTTTTGTCCAAATACCAAAGTAGTTGAGTATAATAAAACCAGTACTAAAAAACCAAATTGATGCAATACTTTTCGTTTCATATTATTTCTTTTTAAGTTGATACACAAGCAAATATAACTTTTTCAAAAGAAAAAAAATTGAAAAAATAGAAATATTTACAGCACGATTACCTCATAAAACATAGCCAGCATATGATTTCAAAATCATTTATTACTATTAACAACCTGAAATCAAATTATAATTATGAAGCGGTGTCAAAAAATACTCTTTTTTATACGCTATCAAAAATCAAATGGATAGTTTTGCATTTTATAGAACAAAATCAAAATCCTTAAAATAAAATAAAGATGAATCAAGAGATTATCAATGCTTTTGAAGTTATAAAAAACGGCGGCATCATACTTTATCCAACGGATACGGTTTGGGGCATTGGTTGCGATGCGACGAATCCTGAAGCCGTGGCCAAAATATACCAACTCAAACAAAGAACCGAAAGCAAAAGTATGATTTGCCTTATGAATGGGGAAAAAATGATGTACAATGTATTCAAGGAAATTCCCGAAGTAGCCTGGCAAATTCTAGATTTATCTGAGAAACCTACCACCTTGATTTTGGACAATCCTAGAAATGTAGCTCCTAATTTAATTTCTGAAGACAAATCATTAGGAATTCGATTGGTAAAAGAGCCTTTTTGCTTTAAGCTATTGGAGCGAATGAAGAAACCGCTAGTTTCTACTTCTGCTAATATTTCTGGGCAACCTACACCAAGTTCTTTCAAAGAAATTAGTCCAGAAATTATAAAAGGCGTAGACTATGTTGTAAATTTGCAGCACGAAAAAATTGCAGGAAAACCTTCTACGATTATTAAATTGACGAATGATTCTCAAGTTAAAATCATAAGAAAATAGTTTTCAGAATACAGTTTTCGGTTTTCAGTTTAACAACTTTAAACTTTAAACTTTAAACATTTTAAAATGAGCATTGAAACTTCATATAAATCAGCACTTAACAATACAATATTCGAAGTAATATCAAAAGCTTCCCAAGAACTAAACATAGAAAGTTATGTAATTGGTGGGTTCGTTAGGGATTTACTTTTAAAAAGAGGCACTAAAAAAGATATCGATGTGGTGGCTGTAGGCAGTGGCATCGAATTGGCACTCAAAGTTTCAGAACTTTTACCTAAAAAACCAAAGGTGCAAGTGTTCAAGACTTACGGAACTGCTATGCTCCGTTTTGAAGATACCGATATTGAATTTGTAGGTGCCAGAAAAGAATCCTACACCCACGATAGCCGAAATCCTATCGTAGAAAATGGAACCTTACAAGATGATCAAAACCGCCGTGACTTTACCATAAACGCCTTGGCTTTGTCTTTGAATCCATCTAACTTCGGAGAACTCTTAGATCCCTTTGCTGGTATTTCTGATTTAGAATCTAAAACAATAAAAACTCCGCTTGACCCAGACATCACCTTTTCGGATGACCCGCTAAGAATGTTGAGAGGCATACGTTTTGCGACGCAATTAGGTTTTGAAATACATCCAGAATCCTTAGCTTCTATTACCAAAAATGCAGAAAGAATAAAAATAATTTCAGGAGAACGCATTGTTGAAGAGTTAAACAAAATTCTTCTGACTGAAAAACCTTCTTTGGGTTTTTTATTGCTTTACAAAACGGGATTATTAGAACTGATTCTACCTGAATTAACCGCCTTGAATCAAGTAGAAGAGATAGAAGGACACACACACAAAAACAACTTTTATCACACACTTGAAGTAGTCGATAACATTTGCCCGAACACAGACGATGTTTGGTTACGATGGGCTGCTTTATTGCACGATATCGGAAAAGCTCCAACGAAACGCTTCAACAAAAAACAAGGATGGACGTTTCACGGACACGAGTTTTTGGGTGGTAAAATGGTTAAGAAAATCTTCGAAAGATTGCATATGCCCTTGAACCACAAAATGAAATTTGTACAAAAAATGGTAGTGATGAGTTCGAGACCTATTGTCTTGGCTCAAGACACAGTTACCGATTCAGCAGTACGTCGTTTGGTTTTTGATGCAGGAGAAGATGTAGAAAACTTAATGACACTTTGTGAAGCCGATATCACCACTAAAAATCCAAACAAGTTCAAAAAATACCACAGTAATTTTGAAATTGTACGCAAAAAAATTGTAGAAGTTGAGAATCGTGATCACGTTCGGAATTTTCAACCTCCAATCAGTGGTGAGGAAATAATGGAGCTCTTCAATTTAAAACCATCAAGAGAAATTGGTGTTTTGAAAGAAGCTGTAAAAGAAGCCATACTCGAAGGAGAAATCCCGAACGAATACCAAGCAGCTTACGATTTTATCCTGCAACGCGCCTCAAAAATGGGACTGACAAAAAATTAAGTATAACTTGAAACATTAACTTTTGTTCTGTGTTTGAATCAAAAGTTAACCCCTAATTTTGCATCAAATTTACTACGAAAATGAATTCAAATAAATCCGTAATCTATTGGCTCCTTTCAGGTTGCTTTCTTTTGTTTATTATGGTCACTGTGGGTGGCATCACACGTTTAACCAACTCCGGATTATCTATGACGGACTGGCATTTGGTAACAGATACCTTTCCTCCGATGAGTGAAGAAAAATGGCAAGAAGCCTTCAATGAATACAAGAAATTTCCAGAGTATCAAAAAATTAATATTCATAATGATTTCCAATTGTCGGACTATAAGTTCATTTACTTCTGGGAATGGTTTCACCGTTTTATTGGTCGAATCATCGGGATGGTGTTTTTAATTCCTTTCTTTTATTTTTTAGCCAAAAAAAGATTAGACAAATCTACTATCAAAAAATGCATTGTTCTTTTGTGTATGGGAGGATTTCAAGGTTTTTTGGGTTGGTTTATGGTAAAAAGTGGCTTAATCGACAATCCAGATGTGAGCCATTTTAGACTGGCGTTACACCTTACTTTTGCTTTCATCACCTTTGCTTATACCCTTTGGGTGGCTTTGGATTTAATTTATCCTAACAAAGACAACTTTTATCCTCAGTTGAGAACTATTGCTCGATTTGCCTTTGTGTTTTTGATTATTCAAATCATATACGGTGGTTTTGTTGCAGGTTTAAACGCTGGATTAATTCACAACCATTGGCCATTAATGAGCGATGGCCAATTCATTCACGACAGTGTATTTATCGAAAAAAACAGTTTTTTCCTCAATTTGATTGAAGGAAAAAGCGGCGTACAATTCGTGCATCGTACAACCGCTTATCTTGTTGTGGCGTTAATGGTTTTGTTGTATTTCAAAAGCAAAAAGTACACTTTGTCAATAGCGCAACAAAACGGTCTCAATGCGCTTGTTATACTTGTTTTTGTACAATTTGCACTAGGCGTTTTGACTTTGTTATACAGCGTACCCCTTTGGTTAGGATTGGCACACCAAATCACAGCTTTCTTTTTATTGACAGCTATGACTTACACGCTACACCGTTTCACTAAATAAAAAAAAGAGATGGCTTAATACACCATCTCTTCTCTTTCAAAAGTGGGTAAAACGATGTGATTTATGTTTTGCTCCATCCATTGGCTCTCTAACAAATCTGCCCAAGCATTCATATATTTTACCGTATCTGACATCACATTTCTATTGAAAGAAGTCACACCAGCTTTGGCTAAAATCTCAGGATTGGACAAGTTTTCGAGTTGTCTTAAGTCAGAAGCTGTAAATCCAAACTCAATCATTCTACCAATGATTAAATCCATAGGATAACCACTCGTTGGGCAATAATCTATAACTTGTTCCGACCAATCACCGCGTTTTTGCAAGGCAAATTGTTGAATTTCTGCTCTGGTAAACGAAGTTATATTTTGTGCCAAATGCCCACAATTACAACTTCCCATATGCCCCCATTCATAACGACCGCTACTTGCAATTTGTTTCGCTGTTTCTCTAAGGGCTTGAATTACTTTTAAATTTGGTGCCGCCATAATACAATAAATTTGGTTTTTTAATACCATAAAAGTACTAAAACTCGAAACGCGCTTTTTTTACTTTAACACAAAGTAAACTATTGTTTAGGCAACTATTCAACTTAAATAGAGCTACTTTTGCGCCTCGACTATATTGTCCTTCCCTTTTTATCCACTATTAATGTCTAAACTTGCTGCACAAGATAAGTTCTTCGACCTCTCCGATTATGGTCGCCCATTTGGTAAATTCCTTGCACAACAATTAAAAGAAACACGTTTTACACCCATTCACGTAACACTACTTTTTGGTCTTTCAGGCCTAATTGCCATCGCTTGTATTTTGTCAAATCATTACTTTTTGGCTGCTTTTTTTATAGTTCTAAAATCAGGAATTGATGCTGCTGATGGTGAATTAGCGAGACTAAAAAACACCCCTTCCTATGTTGGAAGATACCTTGATAGCGTGTTTGATATTATCCTAAATTTTATGATTTTTATGGCCATTTGTTGGGTTTCAAAAACGACATTTTGGTATGCGTTTGCCGCTTTTTTTGGCATCCAATTACAAGGAACTTTATACAATTATTACTACGTAATTCTGAGACATAAATCGGTTGGAGGAGACAGCACCAGTAAAATTTTTGAATACAAAACACCCAAAGCTTTACCTGGAGAAACACAAAAATCGGTGACTCTTTTGTTCCGAATTTATACAATAGTTTATGGACTTTTTGACAAAATAATTCACGCTCTAGATAAAGAAGCTTACAAAGTAAAAACGTTTCCAAATTGGTTTATGAGCTTGTTATCTATTTATGGTTTAGGGTTTCAATTGCTAATTATTGCCGTGATGTTACCTTTGCATCTTATCGAATATATAGCACCATTTTTTATTGCTTATACACTTATGGTTTTTGTGCTTATCGCCATTAGAAAACGATTTATTTGCGAATAAAAGCCTTATAGATAAATCCTATAACAAATATCTAAATAACTAATAACCAATATTTTTAACTGTTTTTATCTAAACTAAAAAATCAAGTCAATTCTTAACCAATCCAATTTTTGAAATCGGCTACTTTTTCTCGGCTTACTATCACCTCTTCTGCTTTATAAGTAGGCAAAATAATCTTCAAACGGGAGTTGCTGTACACCACAATCTCCTTTATGGCTTTTAGTGGAATGATAAATTTTCGGCTGATTCTGTAAAAAGCAGCAGGATCTAATTCTTGTTCCAAAACTTCTAAAGTGGTTTCCAAAAGATAATCTCTGTTGTCGAAAGTATGCAAATAGGTTCCTTTATTTTCGCTGTAAAAACATTCAATTTCATCCACTGAAATCACTTTCAAATGTTGCCCAATTTTTAGTGTAAAACGCTTTTTATAATTTTTCTCAAATGGGTTGGTCAGCATCTTTTTGATGGCTTCAAAATCTAACGCAAGCGAAGGGTTTTCAGGTGCCTTTTCTGGCACTCGAGATTTGTATTTATTCACTGCAATTTCCAAGTCATCTTCATCGATGGGTTTGAGTAAATAATCAATACTGTTGAGCTTAAAAGCACGCAAAGCATATTCGTCATAAGCGGTGGTAAAAATGATAGCACTCTTAATTTCGACTGCTTCAAAAATGGCAAAAGACAAGCCATCCGATAATTGAATATCCAAAAAAATAAGGTCAGGATGGGGATGGTTCGAAAACCATTCGATAGCCTCTTCTACCGAGTGCAGTAACACGGTTACATTGATTTGTAGTTTTTCGAGTTTACGTTGCAACAAACGCGCTGCTGGTTTTTCGTCTTCGATTATTATAGTAGTCATTATTTGAGGTTAGAAGTTAGAAGTTAGAAGGCAGAAGGCAGAAGTTAGAAGGCAGAAGTTAGAAGGCAGAAGTTAGAAGGCAGATTGCAGAAAGCAGATTGCAGAAGGCAGAAGGCAGAAAACCGAGAACCCAGAACTGAAAACTCAGAACCGAAAACAGAAATCATTTCCACTGTTGTTGTTTTTCATCTTCTTCCTTTAAAAATTCCTCCATTTTTCTTTTCTCCCAATCTTTGCCTAAAAACAAATCTTTCCCAAAAACAGAAGCTCCGTGTGCTACCAATCCAATGCCCCAAAAGAAAGCGGTATTGAGTGTTTGCCAACTCCAAAAATTGGTATCTAATGAATCCAAATGTCTTGCTCTCATAGCGATTAATCCGATATTGACTAAAACATACACTATTAGATGCACATAAAATCCTTTTATTTTTTGCACTCTTTTAAAAGCGCTTTCGTAACGCTCTTCTTGAGTCTTATCCAAAAATGGATCGTATTTGTTTTGATTATTTTCCATGATGTTTTTTATTTTAATTTATTTCCAATCGTTTCTGGATTGTTTTTCTTTTTCCATAAACTCTTTGATTTTTTGCTCTTCCCATTCTTTGCCGAAAAAAGGCATCCAATTGAACACTTTCATCGCGTGAAAGAACACGCCTACACCCCAACCTAGTAAAGGCCAAAAAAACCATAAATATCCTGGCGAGGTCAACAAATTAATTACTGCTAAAAATATATTCACTACAATGTAAGAGGTCAAATTTCCGTAAAATCCTTTTAAATCCTCTACTCTTTTCTTGGCTTGATAATATCTATCTTCTTCTTGAAAATTCGTTTCCATAATTATTTCCAGATTTGTTTTTCGTTGTTCTTTTCTATCATTTTTTTAATTTGCTTTTCTTCCCATGATTTACCCAAAATTACTTCGGTAAAAAACAATTGAACCGCTTGAATAGCAAAAAAAGTAGTCCAAATCGCCATTACAAAACCGTTGATGTAACGAATGGGAAAAAAGTTCAAAGGTGCACCATAATACGTTTTCAAAACATAAATTACTACGCCTAGCATAAAAAACACCATATGAAAATAAAAATCATTAAACTTTTTCACTCTTTCTTTGGCCATTTGAACCAAAGCTTCTTGTTCTTGATTGGTATCTATTCGTTCCATCTTTATTTCCATTTTTGTTGTTCGTCTTCTTTTCTTAAAATCTCTTGAATTTTTCGTTCTTCCCAGCTAGAGCTGTAACCAAAAACTTTGAAACCGTGCATAATCAAACCGAATCCCCAGCCTCCAGCGGAGAACCAAAACCAATGAAATTGTGGGACAAAAGTAAGATTCACATAAATTAAAATGGGAATCACTACACAATACGAAATCAGGTTGCCATAAAATCCTTTTAATTCCTCTACTCTCTTTTTTGCGCGGTAGTACGCATTGTTTTCTCTGTAATTTAATGTCGTCTCCATAACAGTTATTTGTTGGGTTAAAATGGGTATTTTAACGGTAAAAGTTTGTTCGTTTTGTTCAATCAGTACTTTTCGTTTGGTAATGATTGCGTATCGATTGATGATGTTTTGTAATCCAACGCCTTGTCGGTCTTGCAATACTTCTTTCTTTTGAAAATCATTCTGAATCACCAAATAGTCATTTTCAATATAAATTCGGATGTGTAGAGGTCTTTGTTCGCTTACCACATTGTGTTTTACGGTATTTTCTAATAACAATTGCAGTGAAAGCGGCACTACTTTGGCATCTGGATTTTGAACTTCGGCAGTCACCTCATAAAACAAACTGTTCTCAAAGCGCATTTTCAGCAATTTCATATACGTAGTTGCAAAACTCAATTCCTCGGCTACCGATACCAATTCTTTATCTTTTTGTTCCAACACATAGCGGTAAATTTTAGACAAAGAAGTAGTGAAACGTTGGGCATTCTCTGGATTTTCCTCAATCAGCGAACTTAACACATTCAAACTATTGAAAAGAAAATGTGGGTCGATTTGATTTTTTAAGGTTTCAAATTTAGCCGAAGCTGTACCTGCAATAATCTTTTGTTCGAATACTTCTTTTTTAGATGCTTGTTTCCAATTGAGCATAAAACTACGTGCGTGCATAAATGTAGAAACTCCCAAAGAAAGAATGATATAAAACATATGCACCCAAACCATTCTGTTGTTGAAAAACTCCGAAACTTCTAGTTTTGAAAACACTACAAAAGTCAAATAGTCTATCCCTAAAACTACAGGAACGGTGTACAAAATGGTGCAAAAAATCCCAAAATACACTCTCAAATTGGTTTGCTCTAACCAATTCCATCTGCGGTCCAAAATATCATTGATGAGTCCGTTTCCAAAACCAATTCCGTAAGAATACAAGGCACTAACTAAAAAAGTGGTGAGTAGACTTTGAGGACTGAAATCCCCTTGCAACAACGAAAAAACAAGCGTAAATACCAGTGTAATCTTTAAGCAATCGATAAAACCTTTTTTGATTACTTCTAGCGTGCTGTTTTTTTGTTTTTCCATTTTATTTAGGTTTTGAGTTTTTCAACCCTTTCAGAGTTCAAAACTCTGAAAGGGTTAAAACTCTGAAAGGGTTAATGCTATTTTTTACAATTTTTTTGAGCTTCTTGAGCGCGATCTAATCCCCATTTTGGTGAGAAAGCTGTTTCTGGTTTAAAAGTAGCAAAAAGTCCGATAGCTTTATCAATTTGTGCACACATAGGTGTTGTATCTGTTCCCCAGAACTTGGCTCCACCAATTTCGAATTCGGCTTTACAGAATACCACTCTTGGGTTTTCTGGAGCAATAGCCTGTGCTTTACCGTAGAGTTCCATTACTTTTCCAGACAACTTTTGTCCGTTGGTCATTGGGTCATAAGCAATCCAAGCGGTGTGAATCATAGCTTGCATTACTAATAACTCAGGATTGTTTTCGTTTTTGATTAATTCTACATCCAAAGCGGTTTGTGCTTTTGTCAACAAAGCGGTTACTTCGTCTTTACCTTTGGTTCTAAAAGCGGTTGTAGTGTTTACTAAAGCCACATAATAGTTAGGTAACCAATTGTTTTTTTCGACTGCTGCAATTCTTTCGAATAAAGCTACAGCTTCGGTATTTTTGCCTTCTCCCCACAATTGGAACGCTTTTCCCATTCCTTGTTCGTATTGTCCTTGGGCAGCTAATAAACTGCAAATAAATAAAGCGGTGGCGGTTAAAACTTTAATCATAATTTCTATTTTTTTAGTTGTTAATTTCTTTTAAATGGTTGTTGTTATTTTGATGATGTAAAAGTACTACTGATGTAACTGCTGTAAAATTGATTCTGACTGAACTGTCGTTTTTTGAGGATGAATTGTAAACTGATTATACTTTCAATACGATGTGCTTGTTTTGGGTGGCTTGGAACTTAGCGTCTTTGTATTTTGGAGGCCCCATAAACCCTTTGGCATCGTTTGAAGCGGCATAAGCTTCTTTTGGAATTCCCATAAAGTTGGTGTCTAATTTTCCGTTGCTATTTTCATCGTGAAAAACGCTAATAGCATACTCGCCAGCAGGAAGGTTTTCAAAAGTGACCGTTGCTTTTGCATTTTTGATTAAAGCGACATTGCCTTTGTAGACTTTTTTTAGAAAATGATTCTCGGAATTGTACAATCCGATTAGGACTTGCCCTTTGTTGTTTTTTAGACCAACGATGTCTACTTTGATAGCGACTTGAGCGGTTGCCATTGCACTTATGGCTAAGAACAGGATAAGAACTGATGTTTTCATAATTTATTTTTTTAAGGTTGTTTTATTATGCTGATGTAAAAGTAGTTTGGACCAATCGAAACTAAAATTGATTGCAACTGAACTGTTGTTTTTGGAGGATGAATTGTAGGCATTCGCTTTTAAAAAAAGTTAGCCACTAATTACACGACTTGTCACTAATTGTCATCGAAACTGAAATTGAATGTCGCGAATTCCATCAATAGTAATAATTCGTATCATTAAAACACATTTTTATTCGTAATTCATTAGTGAATTCGTGGTGAATGTTTTTAAAAGCAAATGCCTTGGATGAATTGTAAAAACACTTTTCTTTCCAAAAACACCTTATCTTGCCTCTTAGCCCCGGGAGGAGCGGCATCCTTTGCTGACGGGGTTCGGCAGCAAAGATATAGCGTATCACGGGACAATGCCTGCTGGAAAAGCCCTATGCTTACTGCTCCTAATTAGCTTATAAATTCTTTAACTGGTTGTCGTTTTTGTTGTCGCTGATGGTCCAAAAGAAACCTACGAAAAAGAAACTATCGGCAGTTGGTGTGATGGCTCTGCGGTTGTAAACGCCCGCTGCATCTGGAGTATTGGCGTACTCGTAACCAAAGACATTTTGAGTTTGCAAAATATTGGACACGGAGAAATACAGGATTTTTTGTTGCGACACCAAGTACGCCCAATTGAAACTCAAATTATTGAAAGCTTTGGTTTTTCCGTTCATAAATTGGGTCTCGTTTGGATTGTTGTACGGACGACCTGTGGCAAACGAATGGGTGAAACCGATTTGTGATTTCCAGTCGGTGATGAAATATTTGGTCACCAAAGACGCTGTATGGTCCGCCACAAAACTTGGGGTGACTTGTTTAGGGAAGTTGCGATAATCGCGTTCGGTATCGATGTAAGAATAGGAAATCCAATATTCTAAATTCTTAATCGAGCTACCATCTCTCCAGAACAAATCGAGTCCTTTGGCGTAACCAGAACCGTTGTTGTTGTACACTGAATTAAACATTGGCGTTGTTGTATTAAATTTTACCAAATTGCTGTAGTCTTTGTAATAAGCCTCGGCTCTAAACGTTTGACGGTCGTTGTTGTATTGAAAGTTTAAGATGTAATGCGATGCTTTTTCGCTTTCGAATTGGTGCATTTTGGAATACTTGATAAAATCGACACTTGGCGCCTGAGTGAAATCGCCATAAGCGAAAGAAAACTGACTGGTTTTATTCAGTTTGTAAGCCAAGGAAACACGAGGAGCAACGGCAGTTTCGTTCAACAAATCGTTGTATGAGGCACGAACCCCGACTTTGGCAGCAAAGTTTTTTGTGAATAAAATATCGCCTTCGGCAAAAGCTGCTGCTATTGAAGAGTTGTATCCGCTAGTCCCACCTATGCCTGAATTTGGCGTGAAATCTTCGTTGAAACTAGTAATGAAATAATCCGTTCCGAAAGCTAATTTAACGTGTTGCGAAATGCTTTTACGGAGTTTGAATTTAAGATGTGAGGCGTTTTCGTCATTGTTTAGTTTATCCAAATCCAATCCTAATTTGTTTTTGGAATAGCCATAACTCAATCCCGTTGTCACTTGCCAATTGTTTCCAAAACCACCTTTGTAGGAAGTATTTAAGTAAAAGTTGTTATTGTTCAAATCGACTCTGACTTTGTTAGGTAAATTAACGCTTTCTTGATTCAAATCGAATTTAGAGGAATCGAAAGCTGCGTATAATTTTAGGATACCGTTATTGAAGTTGTAGCGGTATACCGTTTCGCCAGAAAGGGATTGAAAAGGATTGTTCCATTCGATATTTTGAGGCACTACTTTTTGATACGGCGCCAAGTTGATGTAAGCAGCATTGACGCTCAACGAGCTTTTTTTCCATTTTTGTGTATTTCCAACGCCCAAACCTACAGTCATTAAGGCGATTTCGGTTTTGTTTTGGTCGGGTTCGTCTTGGGTATTCAATAATAACACACTCGACAAAGCTTCGCCATACTCGGCAGAATAACCTCCAGTAGAGAAGGAAATTCCGCTAAACAAAAACGGAGAAAAGCGTCCGCGAGTTGGCAAATTATTCGTACTGGCGCCATAAGGCTGTGCTACTCGGATACCATCGACAAAAGTTTGCGTTTCATTGGCTTCGCCCCCACGAACGAACAAACGACCGTCCTCACCCACGTTTTGTGTCCCTGGCAACGTTTGTAGCGCTGCAATTATATTTCCAGCAGAACCCGCTGTGGTTACAATATCTAAAGGTTTCAACACCGAAACACGAGCTTTGTCTCCTGATTCTAAAGTTCCAGCTGTAATCACCACCGCATCTAAGGTGTTGACATTCTCTTTGAGGGTTATTGTTTTGTCTTTGTAATTCGCAACATCTATTGAAATGGTAGCTGTTTCGTGTATCAAAGAGCTTATGATTAAGGTCGCATTTCCTTTGACTGTGGTTTCGAATGAGAAAAGTCCTTTCTCATCACTTGTGGCGCCATCATAAGTGCCTTCGATATAAATATTGGCGCTAACGACGGGCTTACCTTTTGGGTCAATAACTTTTCCTGAAATGGTGTTTTGAGCCCATGAAGTCATGCTCATTAAAAAAAATAAAGCAAGAAAAAGCTGAAGAAATCGTCTGGTAAGTGTAGTAAAAGTTTTCATTTTGATAGTTTTTTTTAACACAACAAAGATGTTACGAGATTATCGATTCTCTAAAAAGTTTTGACTGAATTGTAGAAAAGTAAGGCTGAATTGTAAAAACGTAAAAAATAGCCGTTTTCTTAATCGTTTTCGACCAAAATTCACTGCATTTTATTCAATTGAGACCCGTTTTAAATATCGGAAAAAAGGAAAAAAACAAGGGACTAAAAAAATGTCTAACCCTTGAAATCATTAAATTTACAGTACAATTTAACACTTTAAAAATGAAAATATATTCAATTGGCTTATTACTACTTTCTATGGTAGTAACCAGCTGCAACGATGCACTACAACAAACCCCTACACTTTCAAATATTGACAAACTTACCTCAGGAAATGAGCGATTTTTAAACAATCGATCGGTTCATTTACACCAAGACAAAGCTGCTGTTATCGCTAACGAAAAAGCACAACATCCTTTTGCCGTAATCATCACTTGTGCTGACAGTAGAGTAAGTCCAGAAATTGTTTTTGACCAAGGAATCGGAGATTTATTCGTGATTAGAAATGCCGGAAATTTGATGTCTGATTTTGCGATGGGAAGCGTAGAATATGCTGTTGAACATTTAAACACAAAGTTGGTGGTAGTTTTGGGTCATACCGAATGTGGTGCTATTAAGGCTTTCGTAGAAGATGAAGAAAGCACAGAAAAACATCCGGCTCATGGTCATATTTCAACTATTATTGAAACCATCAAAAAAGAGGATGAAGAAAAAAACGTTCCAAGACCTCACAAAGAACATCTTAATGAATGTGTAATTGCCAATATCAAACATTCGACACATCAAATCCTAGCCAATGCTTTCATCGATCAAAAAGAAATTCAAGTGGTTCCGATGCTATATGACATTCATACAGGACGCGTTAGTTTGATTAAATAATTCACAGAATCTTTTTTTTAAATTCATTGATTTGAAATCTGATTAAAAGAGATATTATTTAAAAAAATTGGCTACAAATAGCAAAAATCACAACCCATTAAATTCATCCAACTAATTGTAATTAGTTGCAAATGGTATTGATTTTTTTTTTAAATGACAACTAGAAATATAAAAAAAGTGCATTTGTATTTTAAAATAAAATGAAAAAAACATCACTTATTTCAGGGCTGCTACTGTTTATAATACTAGCCATAAACCCTGCTTTTGCTCAAGTGCAATCAGACAACAATAACATTTGGTTTCATTATTTTGGCAAAAACATGATTGGTAAAAAAACCTCTGTTTCCTTTGAAGCCGTTATGCGCTATGCCAATGGGTTTAGTGAAAAACAACAATGGTTTGTGCGTCCTTCTGTTGATTATCAGTTTACCAAAAACTTCGTAGGAAGCCTTGGTTACTCGCATTACAACACCTATTCTTATGGTGATCCTGCTATGAATAAAATCAATATTCCTGAAGATCATGTATGGATTCAGGGTACTTATACCATTGCTTCAGGTGATTTTAAATTTGTAAATAGATTACGAGATGAAAATCGTTTTGTTGGGGTAGCCGTGGGGCAAAAAGACCCTGTTTCTGGTCAAACAGATTACAAAATCTATCACCATGATTACCGCAACCGCCTTCGTTATATGCTACTTGTCAATTATAACTTAACTAAAAAAGACGGCAAAACAAAGCTTTTTACCTTTGTAGGCGATGAAGTGTTTATGAATATTGGCAGCAATGCAGGAAGTACCTTTTTAAATCAAAACCGTATCATCGGTGGTTTTGGCTACAATATCAATCCGCACCATCAAATTCAATTATCTTATATCCATCAACACATTTGGAATTTAAAAAACACCATTCAAGAAGAAAATCCTACCTTGAGAGTATCTTACATTACCAATTTTAACTTATAATGGTTGTTATTTAAATTCGTTCTTTTTTTCAACAACTAAAAAGTTAATATCTTTGAACCAATAACTTTTAAACAATAACCATGAAATTCTTAAAATTCTTACCTGTTTTATTCTTCTTTTTGGTGGTTTCCAATTTGTCTGCACAAACTACTTTTGAAAAATGGCCTGCTATCAAAACCTTTCACGGGGTAATGTCACAAACTTTTCATCCTGCTGAAGAAGGCGATTTGAATCCTATTAAAACGCGTTCTGAAGAAATAATTCAAAAAGCGAACGCCTTATCAAAAGAAGCAATTCCAGCCGAATTCAAAACGCCAGCCATCTTAGCTTCTATCAAAAAATTGCAAGAAGGTGCTAAAGGTTTGGACAAACTAGTAAAAGCAAAAGGTTCAGATGAAGCTACCCTAAAATCATTGACTGCATTACATGATGTATTCCATGAAATCGTAGGTTTATGTTCTGAAGAAAAACACTAAAACTTCACTATTAATCATAGTAAAAGCTGTCTGTTACGGACAGCTTTTTTTGTTTTCGTAACTTTTGAAAATAAAATTTTTTCAACAAAATAAGATTGCAAAACAGTTTTCTAAAATTAAATTTTACCTTTGACCTTTCAACAAAAACAAACATTATGGTTTATAAATTCAGAGTTATTCTTGATACCGAAGAAGACATTTTTAGAGACATAGCAATACTTGCTGACGATACTTTAGAAGATTTGCACAATGCTATTTTTAACGCATTTGGCTTCGATGGTATGGAGGTAGCTTCCTTTTATACCTGTGACCAAACTTGGAACCAAGAGGATGAAATCCCTTTGTTTGACACCGGAGATGTACCCGGCGAACAACGCACCATGAGCGATTACCCTTTGTCAGATATTTTAAACGAAGCCAATACTAAAATTATCTATGTGTATGATTTCATCAACATGTGGACATTCTTAGTAGAATTGGCTGCTATCGAAGAACCAGTGGCGGGTGGTACCTATCCAGAAACCTTATTCTCTCACGGCATCATGCCTGCAGAAGCCGGTGAAAAAAACTTTGAAGCCGATATGAACGACGACATCTACGGCGAATTCGAAGACGATCTTGACGAAGACGATCTAGATATGTTTAGTGGTGACGATAGCTTCGAAGACTACGGTTTTGAGGAGAATTGGAACTAGAAGCCCCCTACCATCCTCCCCAACCCCTCCAAAGGAGGGGCTTTACAATAGGGGAACTACAACGAGATTTCAAAAATGTATTTAATCAAATAAACTGTCCAGTGCTTGACTCCTCCCTTTTGGGGAGGAAGGGAGGGGCTTACCTTAATGATCAACTTATTCAACACCCACATCGAAACGCTTTCCATACATCGTGTTGGAAACAAGAGTCGTAATGAAGCGATCTTCTTATCAGAACAACCTTTTAACCTCAACGATGAAATTGTCCCGTTGATTAAAGAGTTCTTCTTGAAACCTTTCAGAGAAAAAGAAGAAAATTACTTTCAATTTGCACACGAAGTAGATTTGGATTACAACGACATGTTCAAATTTGCCACTCAAATTTTTGATAATCCAGGCAGTTTGCACGAAGTTTCAAAACAAATCACACAGCATTTGTTCGAGCAATCCAATCATCCGCACATCAAGAATGGCGAGGTGTATGTAGCGCACTTGACGAATGTTTCGATAGACAATAACATAGTAGATGCGATTGGTGTTTTTAAAAGCGAAATCCAATCCGACTTTTTACAATTTGAGGAAAAAGAAACGCATTTGGAGATGATTCTACAACACGGCGTGAGCTTGAACAAACTCGACAAAGGTTGTTTAATCTTTAACCACAAAAAAGAAGAAGGTTACAAAATATTGACCGTTGACAGCAATCGTTATGATGCGCGCTATTGGTTGGAGCATTTCTTGTCTGTAGATGCTTTTGAGGACGAAAACTTCATCACCAAAAAGTACTTGAAATTTTGTCAAAACTTTGCCAAAGACGTTGTTTTTCCTGCCGAAGACAAAAAAGAAGAAGTGATGTTCATGAACCGCTCGGTGAATTATTTTGCTAAAAATGACCAATTTGAAGAATCGAATTTCTTGAACGAGGTTATTGATAATCCCGATTTGATTCCTGAATTCAAAAACTATAAAGTAGACAAAGGGGAGAAATACAGCATCGAAGATGTGACCTCCTTCCCTATTGCCAATGCAGCCGTTTCGGACGCGAGAAAATCCATCAAAAACGTGATTAATCTCGATACGCATATCCAAATCAAAATGGATTTTATCAATCCAGAAAGTGCCGAAAAATTTGTAGAAAAAGGCTGGGACGAAGAAAAACAAATGTATTACTACCTAGTGTATTTCAACAAAGAAGAGAAAAACTAGATTTCCTGAGCTTAATGCTTTTAATTTCAGCATTTTGTGTTAGGGATTGCAGTGAAAATCCTTTTTGAGGCTTTTTCTGCCTCAAAAAGATTGTAACGTAAAGCCCGACCCTTGTGGTAACGCCCAAATAGTGACCTTAAAAAAATACGGTTTACTATAGAATTAAGTGCTTCTCTTTTACCAAACCAAATCACAATCCTCAATTGCAACCTGCAGTTGAGGATTTTTTTATGAAACTTTTTTTTACTATTCTTAAATTTCGTTCATACGACCACTACTAAAATAAAAGTATCACTTTTACTCTTGAAAATGAGTTTTTTATTACCCTTCGTTTTCATAGTTTTGTTTTAATCAAAAACTAATCAAAATGCCCTTAATAAGGCAACAATACAACCAAAATTATGACAAGAAAAAACATTTTAACAGGCTCGCCATGGGAAGACAAAATGGGATACTGCCGAGCGGTTCGCATTGGAAACATCATAGAGGTGTCGGGAACTGTAGCGATTGTGGATGGAGAAAAAGTGAAGGCAAATGATGCGTATGCGCAAACGCTGAACATACTCGAAAGAGTAGAAAAAGTTTTAGAAGATTTGAATGTAGGGATGAAAGATGTGATTCGAACACGCATTTTCACTACCGATGTAAGCACTTTTGAAGAAGTAGCAAGAGCACATTCGACTTATTTTAAAGACATCAAACCTACGACTGGGTTTTATGGTATTAATCAATTGGTAGCGCCAGAATATTTGGTCGAAATTGAATTTACAGCAATTGCACCAGAATAACCTCCCAATATACTATGGAATGTTTAGTTTTGTAACAAAACTAATGATTGCTATTATTTATGACTTTTCACACTATTAAAAACAAAACGCTTACCTTACTACAATGGCTTACTGTTGTATTATTGGTAGGCTTTTTTTCTGGGTCAGCCTCTGCCCTATTTTTACTAGCTTTAGAAAAAGTAACACAAATTAGAACGGATAATTTTTGGATCATTGGTTTATTGCCTTTGGGCGGATTGGCCATCGGATTACTATACCATTACTACGGACAAGCAGTAGTCAAGGGCAATAATTTAATTTTAGAAGAGTACGATGCGCCACAACAGCCTATAGCCTTTAGAATGGCTCCGTTGGTTTTGATAACCACTTTGCTAACACATTTATTTGGTGGATCTGCGGGACGAGAAGGTACGGCTGTACAAATGGGTGCTGCGATTGCCGACAGTATGAAGCGTTTTTTTGGAACCGCAACTATTGATCGAAAGTCTTTACTGATAATGGGAATTAGTGCGGGTTTTGCCTCTGTATTTGGTACTCCATTTGCGGGAGCAATTTTTGCAATCGAAGTGGTTTACTTTAGCAAAATCAACTTCAAAAATTGCGTCCTTTCCTTTGCCGTGGCATTTACCGCTTATTTCACGGTTGAATTGTGGCCGGTAACTCATACACATTACAGTATTCCTGAAGTACCAGCAATGACTATCTCCTTGTTTTTTTGGACAATTCTGGCCAGTATCTTGTTCGGACTCGCAGCATTACTGTTTTCGCGTTCCACACACCTTTGGGGAAATTTATTTAGCAAAACAATTGCTTATGCGCCTTTTCGACCTTTCGTAGGCGGTTGTATTTTGGCTTGGGTAATTTTCAATTTTTCCGTTCAACCTTATATTGGATTAGGAGTACCAGTGATTGTTGAAGCTTTTAGTACTGCAAATCCTTGGTATGCTTTTTTATTGAAAATTCTATTCACTGGTTTCACCTTAGGTGCTGGCTTTAAAGGAGGAGAAGTTACGCCTTTGTTTTTTGTGGGCGCTACTTTAGGAAGTGCTTTGTCGCTTGTTGTTCCGATGCCTATTGCTCTTTTGGCTGGATTAGGTTTTGTAGCCGTATTTTCTGGAG
The DNA here is from genome assembly GCF_000611675.1 of Flavobacterium succinicans LMG 10402. Lineage (GTDB taxonomy): Bacteria > Bacteroidota > Bacteroidia > Flavobacteriales > Flavobacteriaceae > Flavobacterium > Flavobacterium succinicans. The sequence continues at coordinate 235,992 of NZ_JATV01000006.1, forward strand.
CCACGCACACACCTATTGCTTGTACGATCATGGGATTAGAGCTTTTTGGTTGGGAAAGTGCCCTATACATCGCTTTGGCTTGCACCGTTGCCTACTTCTGCTCTGGTTCGGTAGGGATTTATAAATCGCAAATTGTAAAAGGGCCAAAATATAAAGCCTATGAAAAAATTAAAAAATCAATTTCATCCTTTTAAATTCCCAAATTAACACACACTTTTTTTTCATTAGATAAAAAAATGTAATTTCGCAATCTATGAAATTACAAGACATTCAAGCCGTTCAAGCGCTTTTAGCTACACCTAAAAAGATTGCCATAATTCCACATCGCGGACCAGATGGTGATGCCATGGGCTCTACTCTGGCCTTATATCATTTTTTACTGAAACAGAATCATCAACCTATTGTGGTTGCACCCAATGAATTTCCGGATTTTCTGGCTTGGTTACCAGGTTCTGATACCGTAAAAATATACGAGAAGGACAAGGACAATTGTACTGCCATTTTAAAGGATGCCGAACTCGTTTTTACCCTAGACTTTAATGCTTTTCATCGTACTGGTGAGATGGAAACGGTTTTAGAACAACTTACCGTTCCTTTTATCATGATTGATCATCATCAAAAACCCGATGATTATGCCACTATTATGTATTCGGATACGCAATTTGGTTCTACTTGCGAAATGATTTACAACTTCATTACCTATTTAGGTCAAAAATCAAGTATTGATAAAACTATTGCAACTTGCATCTATACAGGTATTTTAACCGATTCCGGTTCGTTTCGCTTTCCAAAAACTACAGGAAACACGCATCGCATTGTAGCCGAATTGATTGATTTGGGTGTTGAAAATACCGTTATTCCAACCCAACTTTTCGACAACAGTTCTTACGACCGATTGCAATTACTAGGAAGAGCTTTGCAAAACATGAAAGTGATTGCTGAAAAACAAACTTCTTACATTACCCTTACCCAAGCCGAATTGAATGAATTTCATTTTGTAAAAGGCGACACCGAAGGCATTGTCAATTACGGATTAAGCATCAAAGGCATTATTTTTTCAGCTATTTTTATTGAAAATCAAGAAGAAAAAATCATCAAAATTTCATTCCGTTCTCAAGGTAGCTTTGATGTCAATGAATTTGCTAGAAACCATTTTAATGGCGGAGGCCACATCAATGCCGCAGGAGGAAAATCTGAGGAATCGCTTAGTGATACAGTAGCAAAATTTGAAGAATTAGTGCATCAACTTAATGTATAACCCCATGAATCGTACAAAAAACAATATAATAGTAGTTCTTCTTGCTCTTAGCATCTATAGCTGCCAACAACAACAACAAGAAGCAAGACGACCCATTTCGCAAGCCTCGGGTAGTTTTATGAAAAAATCGATCGATCGAAACAAAAAATTGGTTGCTTCTGAAGAAGATCAAATACAAGCGGTCATCAAAAAAAATGCCGCGATCGAATTTTTAGCTTCCAAAAAAGGGTATTGGTATCATGTTTCAAATAAAAACATCACAGATACTCTTACTCCCAAAAAAGGAGATATTGCTTTCTTCGACTATGAAGTGAAAGATTTAAAAGGTAACATCATTTACACTAAGGAAGAAACCCAACCGCAAACCTATTATGTAGACAAGCAAAACATCATGATGGGGCTTCGAGATGGTATCAAATTGATGCATAAAAAAGAAACGTTTGTTTTCATGTTTCCTTCGCACATGAGTTATGGCTATCACGGAGATAATAAAAAAATTGGCACAAATGTACCCTTGCTTTGCACTGTTACTTTAAATAATTTCATGTCTGAACTTGAATTCAAAAAACAAGAAGCACAAAAAACCAAAGCCCTTTTGCCACAAAAAACTATTGTAAAAGACACACTACAACAATAAAATTAATACACTAGAAATGAAAAAAAGAATTATTCTTGGATTACTGACCTTAACAGCATTCTTCTCTTGTAAGAATGAAGAAAAAAACGATTTGCCAGATGGATTATATGCCAAAATTGAAACCAATAAAGGGGATATCATTTTACAACTAGCGTATGATAAAGCTCCTGTAACGGTAGCTAATTTTGTAACATTAGCTGAAGGAACCAATGAATTCATTACCAATCCTAATTTAAAAGACCGTCCGTATTATGATGGGTTAAAATTTCACCGCGTGATCGAAGATTTTATGATTCAAACTGGAGACCCTCTAGGAACAGGTTCTGGTGATGCGGGTTACAAATTCAAAGATGAATTTTGTGAATTTAGATTTGATAAAGCAGGTGTTTTGGCTATGGCCAATAATGGACCAACAACCAATAGCAGTCAATTTTTTATCACGCATTTAGAAACGCCTTGGTTAGACGGAAAACACACTATTTTTGGTCAAGTTGTAGGCAACGGAATGGAAGTAGTCAACCAAATCAAACAAGGGGATCACATGAAAAATGTGACCATTATCAGAAATGGAGAAGCAGCCAAAAAATTCAACGCTGTAAAAACATTCCACGATTATTATATTGTTGAAGCTGAAAATCAGAAAAAATTACAAGCCGAATTAGACGCTTATAATGCAAAATTCAAAGCCGTACAAGACCAAAAAGTAGCCGATTTCAAAGCCTTGAAAGCAAAAGCTACCAAAACCAATACAGGTTTAGAATACGTTATCACTCAAAAAAGCAATGGTAAAACACCTGCTGTTGGAGCCAATGTGTACATTCACTATGCAGGATTTTTAGAAAACGGAACTTTATTTGATAGTAGCATCGAGAGTGTTTCAAAAACTTTCGGAAAATTTGATGCCGCTCGTGCCGCAGCCAAACAATACCTACCAATTCCTTTTGAGTATGGTAAAAAAGACGGTTTGATTCCCGGATTTATCGAAGGAATTGAAAAATTGAAATTTGGTGAAAAAGCTACTATTTTCATTCCATCTAATTTAGGTTATGGTGCGCAAGGTGTAGGACCAATTCCACCAAATGCTAACATTATTTTCGAAATTGAGTTATTAGAGAAAATGTAGTATTTAGTGAATAGTCCATAGTGCTTAGTAATTAGCTATTACTAAGCACTATTTACAACAGCTAAGGACTATGGAGTGAAAACTAAGAACTAAGGACTAATTAAAAACCATCAATACAAATGAAATCGCCATGATTCCAAATCACAAACACTAATGAAGAATGGCGATACCATATTCCTTTAAAAAAACAAATAGTATCTAAATATGAAATCAAAATTGCTTTTTTTGTTATTCTTCGGAATAGTAAGCATCAATGCACAAGTAAAAAAAGTAGCCACTCCTGCTAAAAAACCAGCAGCGAAAACCGCTGTTAATCCAACAAAAGTTGCACCTGGAGAAGGATTATTTGCTACCATCGAAACCAATAAAGGAACCATTGTTTTGGCGCTTGAGTTTCAAAAAACTCCGGTTACTGTAGCTAATTTTGTAAGTTTAGCAGAAGGAACTAATCCTTATGTAAACAAAGAAAAACTAAAAGGAAAGCCATTTTATGACGGATTAAAATTCCACCGTGTAATTAAAGATTTTATGATTCAGGGTGGTGATCCAGAAGGTAATGGTTCAGGAGATCCTGGCTACAAATTCAAAGACGAATTCACCGATTTGAAACACGACAAAGGCGGTATTTTATCTATGGCGAATTCTGGTCCCGCTACTAATGGAAGCCAATTCTTTATCACACACAAAGAAACGCCTTGGTTAAATGGAAAGCACACCGTGTTTGGTCACGTAACCGAAGGAATGAATGTAGTAAATGCCATTGAACAAAACGATGTAATTACTAAGGTTACCATTACACGCAAAGGCGCTTTGGCTAAAAAATTCAATGCAGCCAAAGTTTTCACAGACTATTATGCCAATAAAGCAGAAGATGCCAAAAAACAAGCCGCTATTGATGCTGAAAACAAAGCTAAAAAAGCCGCTTTAGAAGCCGAAGCCAAAAAAGCCTATGAAGCAAAATTCGGTCCCGTAATAAAAGCTAAAGCTGATTACATTGCCTCAGTTAGAGCATCAGGAACAAAAACGCCTTCGGGATTGATCTATCAAATCATCCAAAAAGGAACCGATGTAAAACCAGCTGATGGAACTCCGATTTATTTTCACTACGCAGGTTATTTTGAAGATGGAAACCTGTTTGACAGCAGCTACCAGGACGTCAACAAAGCTTACGGAAAATTCGACGCGAACCGTGCGGCTCAAAACGGCTACCAACCTTTTCCTTTCGAAGCTGGCAAAAAAACAGGCATGATACCTGGATTTATTGAAGCCTTGGGTATTTTGAATTTAGGAGAAAAAATGATTGCCGTTATGCCATCTAATTTGTGCTATGGAGAAAGAGGCGCTGGCGGAGTAATTCCACCTAATGCTAATCTTGTATTCGAATTAGAAATAATGGATAAAAAACCAGAAACAAAATAAATCCAATAACTTCTATAAATAGTTAATTTTTGTCAGTTCGAGCGCAGTCGAGAACCCTCGTTACATCTCGACTGCGCTCGATATGACAAAACAGGATTGGACTATATAGAAATTGTGCTTGATGTAAAATTCTTTTTGGAACAAAATAAAAAACCGATAACAAAAATGAATGTTATCGGTTTTTTTTATGCTTTAGGAAAACTTATTTCTTTCCAAATTTCCAGTCAAATTCGTCTTTTTGATTGATAATCGCACCAATCTCAAACTTTACTACTTCTTCAAATTCGGTTTGAAGAATAAACCAATTCTCTTCGTTAAAGTAATTTTCAAACGTATCAAATTCTTCTTGTGTGAATTTGGTTATTCCTTTTGCAGCCAAGTCTTTTTTAACCGATGCAATTGGTTTATCAATAATCAAATTACCAAACAATTCTAATTTTGGACTCGAAGCCACGATATAGCCCAATCTCAACTCTTCTTCTTGATAAAAAGTCAAACGCATTTTCAATTTGTTGTACACCAAAATCACGTTATCATCTTCGTCTTTGTAATTGCGGTCTGGCTTACCATAAATGGCGGTCACATCATTTTGTTTCATCCCGAACAAAAGCTGCTCAATCCCGCTTTTTAAATTTATTTTCATATGAAAGTGTGTTAAATTGTATAACTAAAGCGCAAAGGTATTTCCATTTTTTGGGATAACCACCCAATTCCAAAAAATAATATCGAAACATTATTTTATATCAGGAGCAGATACAAAAGGCTTTATCAGGCTACATCGTCCCGCTTTCCGTTACAATCTTTGCTGCCGAACCCCGTCAGCAAAGGATTTCAACTACAATCGGGGCTAAAGAACAACATCCTGCCTTTTTGGAAAGAGATTACAATTGTTGCTCCAAATTCATTTTTACCTTATCAAACCACTCATCCTTCAAAATACTCAAAATAATACTATCTCTTCGTACTTCGAGAGTATGCGTAGGCATATGACTTCGCAAAATACCTTCCACCGTGCAACCAATGCGCTTCATCGCCGCAATACTGCGTTGGTTATTGGCATCGGCTCTAAATTCTACGCGTTCCATTCCTAAAGTCTCGAAAGCAAAACGAAGCAACAAATATTTGCAATGCTTGTTGAGTCCCGTTCCTCTAAAATCTTTACCATACCAAGTGTAGCCTAATTGCAGCGTTTTGAATTCAAAGTTGATGTCATAAAAACGAGTACTTCCTGCATATTTCCCCGATTGTATATCATAAACGATAAAAGGAAATTCTTTCTGCGTTTCCTTAGCCTTCAAAGCTAATTGAATATAGTTTTCGAGATTGGCCTGACCATCGGCTTTTACTAATGAGAATTCCCAAGTTTCGGGTTCGTGAAGAGAAATGGGCAATAAATGAGTAACATCATCCATTTCTAGCGGGCGTAACTGCACACGGTCATTTTCTAAAATAGCGTTGGAAAACAAATTAAAGTTCATAGTATTTAAATAAGTCTTACATCCTTAGTTGATTATTTTTTTGCGAAAAATCAATAAGAATGGGCTTTAGCCCATTCTTAAAAATGAATTTCTTATTGGGCTTTAGCCAAAATCTACACTAATTTCGGCTAAAGCCTATAAATAGTAATCATTATGTCATCCCGCTAAATCGAGATGCAATTGAGTTTAGTGTAATCAATCAACAATCATTATTTTGTTTATGGGATATTAATCGAATCAGGTTTAAAGATAAAACTTTAAGCGTTTTATCAACCTTAAAAACCATCAAAAATAATCAAAACTATGTAGCGACCTACTTAGTCCAGACCGTAGTGGAAAGCCCGGAGCAAAAAAAATTGATTTTTCTTGTTCTAAAAGAGCGACTAACAGAAGCTCCTTTTAGAATGTAGAAAAATCATTTTTTTTGTGAGGACTTGTAACGGAGCGCTGGAAATAGCTCCTATAAATTATTCATTAAACTCGTCGTAGCGAACGGGAACTTGAGGGTCGTACACCGGACATTTGAACTCTTCGAGCGTGTCGGCCAATAGATTCATCGTTTTTCCATCGGTGCCATAGCAGTCAATTTGAATGCTTTGTGGAGTGGTTTTGACTTGAAAAGCGCCTTTTCCTTTGGTGTTTTTCCAACTGCTGTCGTCTACTTTTTCCCAAGTAGCGAAAACACTATTCAACCGATTCAAAATAACCTCGACAGGTAAATCTTCTAAACCCTCAACGATTTCTTGCTCGACCAAGGCTTCGTAAACCAAATGATGATTGAGGTAAATGCCTTCTTGATAACGCCAAAAAAGTAGTTCGTACATAGGGAAAAGGGGTTAGGGTTTAAGATTGTTTAAAATGGTTTAAAGTTTAAGGTTTAAGGTTGTTTAAAAGATGTAATCGTCAGTTGCTTAAACCATTTTAAACTTTTAAACAATTTAGTATTCGAAAGTACCGTATTCGCTGTTAATGGTTAGTTTCTTGGCATCTGAGGCTTCTACTCTACCTACAATTTTCGCATCGACATTAAACGATTTTGAAATCGCAATAATATCTTGTGCAATAGCTTCTGGAACGTACAACTCCATTCGGTGTCCGCAATTGAACACTTGATACATCTCTTTCCAATCGGTTTTGGATTGTTCTTGAATCAATTGAAACAAAGGCGGTACTGGGAACAAATTGTCTTTTATGATGTGTAAATTATTGACAAAATGCAAGATTTTAGTTTGTGCACCTCCGCTACAGTGTACCATTCCGTGCACTTCGTTAGCAGCATATTTATCTAAAATAGCTTTTATAATCGGCGCATAAGTTCTTGTTGGTGATAAGACCAATTTACCTGCATCGATTGGAGAATTTTCTACAGCGTCAGTTAGTTTTACTTGTCCAGAATAAATCAAGTCAGAAGGAACAGCAGCATCGAAACTCTCAGGATATTTGGCCGCTAAGTATTTCTCGAAAACGTCGTGGCGGGCAGAAGTTAATCCGTTACTTCCCATTCCTCCGTTGTATTCTTTTTCATAAGTCGCTTGACCAAAAGATTCCAAACCAACGATAACATCACCAGCTTGAATATTGGCATTATCAATTACTTTAGAACGTTTCATTCTTGCGGTAACCGTAGAATCTACAATGATGGTACGAACTAAATCACCTACATCGGCCGTTTCACCACCGGTAGAATGAATAGTCACCCCAAAAGTAGCCAGTTCCTGAATTAATTCTTCAGTACCATTAATAATCGCCGAAATCACCTCAGCAGGAATTAGATTTTTGTTTCTTCCGATAGTAGAAGAAAGTAAAATATTGTCAGTAGCTCCTACGCACAATAAATCATCAATATTCATAATTAATGCATCTTGCGCAATGCCTTTCCAAACAGAAATATCCCCAGTTTCTTTCCAATACATATACGCAAGAGAGGATTTGGTTCCTGCACCATCGGCATGCATAATCAAGCAATAGTCTTTGTCTTGGGTAAGGTAATCGGGTACAATTTTACAAAATGCTTGTGGAAATAAACCTTTATCGATGTTTTTAATAGCATTATGCACATCTTCTTTGGATGCCGAAACACCACGTTGTGCATATCTTTTAGAAGTATCTGAACTCATGAAATTAGTTTGTGTTGATGTGGTGCAAAGATAACCAGTTTTTTTAAATTCTCGGTTTAAACCAGAAGTTGCATTACAAAAAAAACCGACAGATTAGAAAATCATATCGGTTTTAAAAACAAAACTAAAAATGAAAAAATATTTATCTCCAATCAGGCATAGAAGCCCCTGAAAATAATGTGGCTCTTGAATTCACATCGGATAGATTAACTTTTTGAATTTCACGTGTGGAAACTCCATCATTGGATGAATTTACAAAAATAACCTCAGCTTGATTTGGCGAAAATCGGACATCAAAATCATTAAATCCAGCAACTTTTTTAGATGAAATTTCTTGTGTGGTTTTCGAAAGCGTGTTAAAAATAAACAACCTTGCATCTAAGCTTCTGTATTCAATATTTTGAAAACCGCTTACATCTCTAGAAAAAACGATACGGCTATTATCTACATTAATATCCAACCCACTAAAAGCACCACTTAAACCAGAAGCTACAGTATACAAGACTACCCCCGAAGGAGAAATGACATAAATCTCTACATCATAGCCCACATTATTATTTACTTTTAACACGATAGAACTGCCATCAGCACTCCAAACACACTCCGAAATAAATTTACCATTCGGTGTTTGAAAAATGGACACAAGACCTGTACCATCACTATTAATTCGATACAACTTGTCAAAATTGGGATAAATAATTTGATTCCCTGAATGATCCCAACTAAATCCAACATGCTCCATATTAAAACCTGCAATAGGAATAGCATTGGTTACTTTTCTAACGGAAGATCCATCAGCATTCATGGTATAAATATGGTTTTGCGAACCATCGGAACTTATGTATGCAATTTTGTTTGAGTTTACATTGCGTCTAGGTCGGTAACAATTGCTATTCGAAGAAGTAAGTTGCAATTGGTTCCCTTGATCATTCGCTGCAAAAATAACATTGTTCGCATTCACTTTTTTAACTGATAAATACCTACCATCAGGAAATGGAAGTGTTGTGAAGGAAAAAGTAATACTATTTACGGGCTTATTAATCCCGTCTGAAACTGATACTTGCCAAAAATATTTAGTGTTATAACTCAAATTTGACAAATCAAGACTAGCCGTTTTTAGGTCAGCAAAGGTAATCACATCGTTATTAGTTCCATTTTTTAATGTAACAGTGTACACCAAAGGATCTTTGTCAATATCTGAAGCTGTCCAAGTTAGCTTTACATTTAAGGGCTGATTGGTTGCATTGTCAATTGGAGCAGACAAAACAGGTACTTCTGGAGCTTTATTATTAGCAGAAGATACTGATAATTCAAATACAATTTGGCTAGTAGCATTCAAAGTAACATTTGCTGGTTCGAATTTAGCTAAGAAACCTTCCTTTTGAGCCTGAAAAGAATATTCCCCTGTAGGCACATCATTTATGGTAAAATAACCTTCAGCATCGGTAAACACAGTACTCGTTACTGGACTAGAAGATATTTTGGCATTAGCAATCGGCTCGAAACTAATTTTATCAACCACTCTTCCTTTTACAATTCCCTTGCCTACTTCATCTATTTGTTCTTCGCTACAAGCTACAAATAAACCAAAACACACAAAAAGTAATAGATATAATTTTTTCATGTAGAATAAGTATATAATGTTTGAATGATGTTTAGAATACATTAGTTTTTTTTATTTTTTAATTTTTTAGGGAAATAATAGGTCATGCCTAAGCCAAATCGCCAATAATAATCGTCACGAATCCCATTACTGATATAATCTATATTGTCAGAAAAAGTCATATTATACTCTCCATACAATTTTATCCCTAAATTGTTTGAAACTAAATATTCTAGTCCAGCCCCATATTGAACTTTTGAATGAAAATTTTCATATTTTTTGTTAAATCCGGAGCCTGTTCCAATGAAAACATAAGGACTTAAAGCATCATATGGCAATAGCAAAAATTCTAAATTAGCATCTAAAGTCGCATAACCAACATCTAGTTTGTTTTTGTTACCTAGCTTAAATACATTGGTGGAAGCGCTAAAACAAAAGTTGGGCGTGAAATAAAATTTAAACGCGCCTCTTCCCATTGGCTTAGCAATTGGATTTGTATAATCACCATCCATATACGTTACACCTCCCGTTGCTTCTATACCGAAACGCCCTCTTTTTTCTACTCTATCTCTTCCATGAAGTAAAGCCACCTCAGCCTCTTCTTTTTCATCAGAATACTTTGCTATGTAATCATCCACTTCCTTTTTTGGTGCGGAAGATTTCCAAATTCCAGCTTTTAAACCTTCCAAAACCAAGGATTGAACACCTTTTTCAATGGCCTCCGTAACGGCCATATGAACAGGCTCATTTGTAGTAAAACCTGTTTCAACCTCCAACAATCTCTTGAAATTTACATAGCGAAACAAGCTTTGATCAATGGCTTGAGAAAGAATAGTCTTAGAAACGTACACAGACTTTAAAATTTTACCATTAGCGGTAGAAATCATCCTCAAATAAATACTTACTCGATCTTGTCTGTACTTAACCGACCCTCCTGCACCAAAATAACGTGCACCAAAACCGCCTGTTAAAATATTTGAATCATATGAAATTATTCCACCTTCTAATAATACGCCAGCATATAATAAAGGGGTGATTTGAACTTCATTTGGATTAGAACTTTTGGAATATTCCTGACGTGTGGAACGTATAAGATTACGTTCTTGCAATAAATTTCCAATATTCTCTCTTTCAATTGGAACAAACCATTTGGAATCCTCTAGCGCCTTGATTAAAATTGAAGTCGCACCTTGGGTTACTGCAGTGCTAAAAGTACTTCCCGTTTCTGCTTCTTTGTATTGTCCAGTTTGATCTCTAAACTTGTAGATCCCAACAACCACAGGTTCTTGAGGTTTAGGTAGGTTTTTTAATAATGAAGTTGCTGGGGTATTTTCGCCAATAACGGCTTTTTGCACTCCTGTAGGTTGATTAAAATAAGCCCCACAACTAGTTAGTAAAATGACCAAAGTCATTAGTATATACTTTTGGCTTTTCATACTATTTTTTTGGTATTATTACAGTAGTTTGTTCTCCTGTATTGGTATCCAAAATAGTCACACTTAGTCCTCCATCTGAAGGATAAATATCTACAGATAAACTTCCAAACGTATACGATCCTTCTGTAAGACCCGAAGTACCAAATTGTTGGGTAAAAAGAGATCTAGTAATTTGATTTAATAATTGAGAATTCAAACTCTCTGTAAACTTTTCTAGTTCAGTTTTCTCAACTCTTTCAAGTGATTTATCTTTGAATTTGTTTTGATTTTCTGCAGAACTCATCAACCACTGATAGTTGAAGGTATCTCCACCAAAAGCAGGATTTCGAGGTTTATACACCAAGCTTTGTGCAAAAAAAGCGGGACTAACTAAGCCAATAAAAAGTAGGGTTAAAATTGGTTTCATGGTTAAAATAATAAATTAGTATTGAATGAAATATTTGCTTTGTTTTTCTAGTTCTTTAAAAAAATAAAAAGTACCCTCAACGGCTTCTTGAGCTACCGATTCTAAATACTCGTCATCTGGACGAGCAATAAATTCATAAACTATTGAATTATCTATACTTATTATTATTTTTGTATTTCTTGCAAAAGTGAATTCTTCACCTATGCTTACAATTTTCTTAGCATTTATTCCTATCTCATTATACTTGTAATAATAACGATCATAAAAATCTTGTCCAATTCGTGTTTTTGTTTCATTAAGCACTACCCCACGCAACTCAAAACCATCGATCGGTATTTTTATATCAACTTTTTTTTTTGCTCACCAAGGACGACTCTATCTTTGCTAATGATCTGTTTGCTTTCATCAAAAAAAACTAACATTACAATTACTTCATCACCATCTTCAATATTTATTTGAGTACTGGATAATTTTCTAAATTCCCCAGCGTTCAAAGTAAACATACCTTCTTGAGCATTATTAGTTTGATTATTACTTTTACTATTTTTTTTAATAACAGTTAATTTATAGCTAGCACTTTTTAAAATATCTGAACTGTTCTCTGCTGTTCCTATAAGAATAGTATTTCCTTCCATGTTCTTAATTTCAATTTTAGCCTTAACCTCATCTTGAGTTACTTGTGCGTAACTTAGATTGATAAAGAATAAAAAAAGTAAAAAACACTTAATTTTAAACATGACGCTATTTTAAATTGACTACTATAACTGTTGATCCATTTCCACTTTGTGATATTTTCATGTCTTTGGAAAGTGAATTGGCCCCAAAAGAGTGAATATTTTGATTGTTTCCTGTTTGCATAAACTCCATAGAAACTGAATGTCGAGAATAACCACCGATATCAAAAACGTTGTTATTATCTCCTTTTTGCATTATTTTCTGTTGTACCGTAAAGGCTTCCTTTGAAACTATAATACTATTGTTATTCCCTTGTTGATCTAAACTTATTTCTGTACTCCTTGCTATAACATCAACATTTGAACTATTAAAATTTCCAATTTGCTGTATAAAAATTCCATTAGTATTGCGAACAGTCCCTTTGATTTTTTCTGATTGATTGGACAAAATCAATTGTTTCTCAGCTTTACTAAAATTATCTTCTAAACCAAACTGGTTTTGAGCATAAAACTTAAACTGAAAAAGAAAAAATAATGCGATACATAAAATTAAATTTTTCATGTTGGAAAATTTTTAAAAAAAAACTGGATGAATTGCAGTATGCACAATTCATCCAGTTAAAATAATTCTTAATTAGATTGAAGCACTAAAGCCATATTTCCTGTTCCATTTTGGAAAGTCGCGCTAATATGTCCTGTACCTGTTTGGCCTGTGCCAGACATATTGCCGTTTCCAATTTGCAACGATCTTGAGAAATTACCGTCTCCAAATTGACTTGTAGCAGCTAAGTTACTTTTACCATATTGATACGTCTTAGTGTCGTTTCCATTACCTTCTTGCCAACTCAAAGATTCATTAAATTGTCCACCTTGACTAGTGTAGGCTTTGTTATCATCACCAATTTGCATTTGTGCTGCCAAATTTGATCCGTGTGGTGCAAAAGGTACAGCAACTGAACCTACTGCAGATATATTAATTGATCCAAAATCAGCGGCTGCAGGCAAATCATTCCCAAAAGTACCTTGGTCTACAGCTGCATAGTTGTTATTTCCATCTTGTGCTTGTAAAGCTTGATCACTTCCTAAAGATCCAGCTTGGTCTTGCCAAATTATTGCTTTGTTCCCATCTCCTACTTGCAATTGAGCTGCAAAATTATTAAGGTTAGATTGTGAGATAAAGGCATCATTATTTTCGCCAAGTTGAATTTGACTAGATGTATTACTATCACCACTTTGAACAGATAAAGCAACATTACTCAAGCCCATTTGATCTTGAACTGCATCATGATTTGTACCAAACTGCTGTACAGTGGCAGTATTACTATTGCCTACTTGCTTTTGCCATGAAGTATTGTCATCACCAGTTTGAGTGGCCTTTGCAGTATTTCCAGCTGATTGATTAGGTCCAGAGCTTTGATCTTGCGTTGCTGCATTTCCATCACCAGTTTGTGTTACTGTTGCCATATTATTATCAAATCGTTGCTTTTGACTAGAAGTATTCATATCTCCTGTTTGAGATGTTGATGCAATATTATCCTCAGCATTACCTACTCCTTGATCGATTTTTGCCTTATTCTTGTCACCCAATTGCATTACAGACCCTAAATTACGATCGCCTGCTTGTTTAACATCTGATTTGTTTTTCTTACCTGTTTGCGCTACCTGAGCATCATTTTCATGTCCACCATCAACGAAATTAGACCCTAATTGATTAACTTTTGAATCATTTGCGCTTCCAGTTTGTGTTACTACTACATTATTACCTGTACCTACTGAACTAACTCCACTAGTGTTTGCTTGTGAAAATCCGAGAACTGAAACAAGCATCGCAGAGACGCTTAAAATTACTTTTTTCATGATAAATATATTTAATTGGTTATTAATACAAATTGTTATGTAGGTCATTTAAAAAAAAGTAATTTGGGCTTTTACTTTTCTAAAAAAGCGGCTTTAATTTGTTAAAAATTTAAACCTTGTTTATTTTGATGTGTCAAATATAATATGGTTTTTACGGATTTTAAAAATATAAAATACAGTATTTTAGGGATTTACATAACTTTTCGACAAAGTGCAAAACTACTCCGATAAACTACATTTTGCAAAATAAAACAAGTAGGTAAAATAGCGTTAATTATTCATGCTTTAAAACAAAAAAAGGGAACCTAATAATAGGCTCCCTTAAAGTATTTAATACTCTAATATTACTTAGTAAACAATAATTCTCTGTATTTAGTTAAAGTCCATAACTCATTATCAACTAACAATTCTAGTTTATCACAGTGGTTACGAATCTCTTCAAAATAAGGTTTTACTTTATTACAGTAAGCCTCAGCCATTTCTTGAGCATCTGTTAACTTGTTCGCTACTTTTCTCTCGTTGGTCATCAAAGCCACTTTAGAATTAATTCCTTCAATATGACCTGAAATTTGTTTGATCAAAATAATTTGTTCCTTGGCTACATTTTCAAAATCAGAACCAAAAATATCTTTTAATCCTTTAACATTCTCTATTAAAGTATTTTGGTAACGAATAGCTGTTGGTATTACGTGATTTTTAGAAATATCTCCCAATACACGTCCTTCAATTTGGATTTTCTTAGTGTACTCTTCCAATTCGATTTCATAACGAGCCTCAACTTCCACGTGATTCATAATTGCTAACTCGCTAAACAAATCTAAAGCTTTTTTAGAGGCTCTAGCTTTTAAAGCTTCTGGAGTAGTTTTGAAGTTACTCAATCCTCTTTTTGCTGCTTCATTGGCCCATGCTTCGCTATATCCGTCTCCTTCAAATAAGATTTTCTTAGATTGTTTGATGTATTCTCTCAATACATTAAAGATAGCATCATCTTTTTTCATATCATTAGCTTCAATCAAAGCATCTACTTCTACTTTAAAGTCTTTCAACTGTTTGGCTACGATAGCATTCAAAGTAGTCATTGCGTTAGAACAGTTAGCAGAAGAACCAACTGCTCTGAACTCAAATTTATTTCCAGTAAAGGCAAATGGAGAAGTTCTGTTTCTATCTGTATTATCTAAAAGTACGTCTGGAATTTTACCAACAACGTTCAATTTTAAGTCTGTTTTTTCTTCAGGAGATAATTTTCCAGCAGTTACGCCTTCTAATTCCGCCAAAACTTTTGTCAATTGCTCTCCAATAAAAACAGAGATAATTGCTGGTGGCGCCTCATTTGCTCCAAGTCTGTGATCATTACTTGCTGTAGCAATAGATGCTCTTAATAACTCTTCATAATCATTTACTGCTTTAATCGTATTAATGAAGAAAGTCAAGAACTGTAAATTACTCATTGGCGTTTTACTTGGGCTTAACAAATTCACCCCTGTATCTGTAGCTAATGACCAGTTGTTATGTTTTCCAGAACCATTAACTCCTTTGAATGGTTTTTCATGTAACAACACTTTAAAATCATGTCTTTCAGCTACTTTACCCATAACATCCATTAGCAAACAGTTGTGGTCTACTGCTAAGTTCGTTTCTTCAAAAATAGGCGCTAACTCAAACTGGTTTGGTGCTACTTCATTATGACGTGTTTTTACTGGAATTCCAAGCAACATACATTCTTGTTCCAAATCTCTCATGTACGTTAAAGCACGTGAAGGAATTGAACCAAAATAATGGTCATCTAATTGCTGTCCTTTTGCAGAAGTATGCCCTAGTAAAGTTCTACCAGTCATCATCAAATCAGGACGAGAATTAGCTAAAGAGCTATCAATCAAAAAGTATTCTTGCTCCCATCCTAAAGTAGCAGTTACTTTCTTTACGTTCTTGTCAAAATATTTACATACTTCCGTTGCAGCCTCATCCATCGCCGATAATGCTCTTAATAATGGAATTTTATTATCTAAAGCTTCGCCAGTATAGGAAATAAAAACAGTTGGAATACATAAAGTAGTCCCATAAATAAAAGCTGGAGATGTTGGATCCCAAGCGGTATATCCTCTTGCTTCAAAAGTATTTCTAATCCCTCCATTTGGGAAACTTGATGCATCTGGCTCTTGTTGAACCAATTGTGCTCCACCAAATTTCTCTACAGAATCGCTACCATCGTATGACGTTTCAAAAAAAGCATCGTGTTTCTCTGCAGTTGTACCTGTTAATGGTTGAAACCAGTGCGTATAATGCGTCACCCCTTTAGACAAAGCCCACTCTTTCATACCCATTGCTATATAATCAGCAATTTTTCTGTCGATTTTGGTTCCGTGCATTACAGCTCCTTTTACTGCTTTATAAGCGTCTGAAGTCAAATATTGCTTCATCGCTTTATCATTAAACACATTGGAACCAAAAAGAGTTGATTTTCTATCGGTTTCTTCAAATTTAACTGGCTTTCTTGTAGATGCTTCTTTTAAAGCTTGAAAACGTAATGTAGACATAAAAGATTGTTTTTTATTTATTAAACCCCTAAAATTTAATGCAAATATAAAACTTTTATCATTCTACATGAATTTTACCTCTACATTTTATAGGGCTCAATACAAAAAATAAGAATTTAATAATTTATTGTTACAAATCTATCAACTCCATAATTATCCCTGTATTAATATCTATATTTTTACATTTTAACCAAGTTGTTTTTGGAGGTCAAATAAAAATATAAAATATTTTTCTAAAAATTTTACTAGTATCAACTCTTCAACTACATTTGTCTCAAATAAAACAATAATATATGATAGTTTGGGGATTTTTCATTGTAATGATTATGGGGGTTTTAGCACTTGATTTAGGTGTTTTCAATAAAAACCCCCATATAATAAGTACTAAAGAAGCAAGTAAATGGACTTTAATTTGGTTCACGCTATCCATGCTTTTTTCTGGTGTAATTTATTGGCTGTACAACAATAACTTAATAGACAATCCAACTCAACTAAAACCCACGGTAGCTACTATGAAATTTATCACGGGCTACCTGATAGAGTTATCTTTGAGTGTGGACAATATATTTGTAATTGCCATTATTTTCGCTGCTTTCAAAATCCCACAAAAATACCAACATCGTGTCCTCTTTTGGGGTATCTTGGGTGCCATCGTTTTTAGAGGGTTAATGATTTTCTTTGGTGTGATGATCATCAATAAATTTGCTTGGACCACCTATTTATTCGGTGGATTTTTACTATTTACTGCCATCAAAATGCTTTTTGCTGGCGAAGATGATGAATTTGAACCTAAAAATTCTTTTGTATACAAAACCCTTGGCAAAATCATTCCTCTTACTTCACATACTGACAGAGAGCATTTCTTTATTAAAATAAAAGATAAAAATCATGCTACTCCACTTTTTGTGGCGTTGATCGTTATTGAAGTTATGGATGTTTTATTTGCAGTGGATAGTGTTCCAGCCATATTAGCCATTACCTCAGATCCTTTTTTGGTATTTAGCTCCAATATTTTTGCAATTTTAGGATTACGTTCGATGTATTTCTTTTTAGCCAATATGTTGGCAAAATTTAGTTATTTGGAATACAGCTTAATTGCAATTTTAAGTTTTGTGGGACTGAAAATGTTACTGCATGATTATATAGAAGTCCCCGAATGGGCTTCGTTAGGATTTATTGTACTTTCATTAGGAACCGGAATTCTTGTTTCGTTAAAACTCAACAAAGAAGAGGAAATCATTGATTAAAACAAAAAAAAAGCGGTGTCTCTTACAACACCGCTTTTTTTATTGGAACACCTATCCAAGTTATAATTGAATCTGTTTTACTTTACCATCATTTAAATTTAAGGCTTTTATAACTGAGAAATAATCATTGGAATTCAAATTTCTTGAAAAAGCAGCTGGTACAATAACAATTCTAAATGTTTGATTTCTTAAAAACTCAGGCGTTAGTGCTAAATTATAATTGCCACCTGCATAAATTGTAAAATCTTCTCTACTAAAATCAAAATCATAATCTAGCTCGCCTTGAGAAGTATATAGCGTTCTTGGGATGGATTGCCATATAGGCGTTGAACCATTAACCGTTCCCGTTAACCTATAAACCAAAATGACATCAGACGGAAAAATTTGTGGCGATAGTTTCTGATAAATATTATATCCATCAGTTGCATTAAAATCAAAATTTACGTTTCTAAGTTCAAAAACCTCTCCAATTGTATCAGAATCAAAGTCATCATCAGATGAACATCCTGAAAATGCTATCATTCCAATAACAGCAATTAATGTAATTATTCTTTTCATTTTTATTATTTTTTTAAGTTATTAAGTGTGCAATTCAAAAACCGAACCATTTTTTGTGTTATTAAAAAAATATTATTTTCTCGACATAATTTTACTAAAAAACAAGAGATGATACGGCAGGGCATTTTCCCAATACACCCAAGTATGTGCACCTGCTCGCTCTATATAATCATGCGCTACTTTATTATAAACTAATTGTCGGTGTAATTCCCTGTTAGACTCAATCAAAAAATCATCTACGCCACAATCCATTATTAAAGGTATTTGATTGGCCTTTATCGCATCGATCATTCTTAAAACAGCGTGTTTTTCGTATAATTTTCTATTATTACTTTCCTCCCCAAAAACAGGTTGCATCAATTCAATTACTTGAGCAGATGACTGTCTATCGAGCATAACACTCATATCCACGGCACCACTCATACTACCGGCTGCACAAAACAATTCAGGATGTTTTGCGGATAAATATAACGCTCCATGTCCACCCATAGACAAACCTGTAATAGCACGTGCCCGTTTATCAGTAATAGTTCTGTAGGAGGCATCAACTGCTCCTATCACTTCTTTGGTTATAAAGGTTTCAAACTGACTCCCTTTGTTTATCGGGCTATCCAAATAAAAACTATATTTCTCCCCTTCGGGCATCACAATAATCAAGTCATATTGATCGGCCAAATTTTTTACTAAATTCTTGCTTGGTGTATTTTTTAACCAATCACTAAAATGTCCGTAAGCACCATGTAACAAGTACAAAACGGGATAAGAAATTTTACTTTTGGCATAAGAATTTGGAAGTACGACTGCAGTTTTGAAATTCTTATTCATCGCAATACTATTCACCATAATCGTATCTACTTTGGCAGAAAAAACGGGAATAGTCATTAAAAAGAAAAATAATAAAACAAAAATTTTGAACCTATTCATAAGTACTAGTATAACTTTATTGGCCAATTTACAAAACTTACCCTTTACTTTGTATTAAAAAAAGAATAAACTACTTAATGATTGTTTCAATCCATTACGATATTGAGAGGCGCTACAGCCCGTATAAGCTTTAAAAGATTTATTAAAATGACTAAAATTATTAAATCCGCTTTCAAAACATACATCATTAATGCTCATGGGTTTTTCTGTTAAGAGTTTACAAGCATGAACAATGCGGTACTCATTTACAAAAGTGGTAAAAGTCTTATTGGTAATCTTCTTAAAATAACGACAAAAAGAAGGAATTGTCATACTGACCAATTCTGCCACTTCTTCTAAAGTAATCGGCTCTTGAAAATGATCTTTAACATGATTAAAAACAACATTTATTCGATCATTATCCTGAACTTGTAATTCTAAAGAAAAACCCTCAGCGTTCAAAATGGAGTTTTCTGTTGAATTACTCATATCATAAAGCACACTCCACAACATTTGCAAACGCTCAAATGGATCAAGAGCATTCATTTGTCCGACCTTTTCTCCAATTCGCAATTTTGCTTCACCGCTAAAAGCAATACCAGCCTTGGCTTGTTGCAGTAAATTAGAAACTTTACTCATTTCTGGAATCTTAAAAAAATCATCCCCTAAAAAATCAGGATGAAATTGAATCACAGTTTCGGACTTATTTCCTGTCTGAGCATTTGTAAAACCACAGTGCGGCAAATGACTTCCAATTAAAATTAGATCACCCTCGGTAAAATAAGAAAGATGACTCCCTATTTGGCGTTTTCCTGAACCACCATGTACATAAACAATTTCAATCTCGGGATGATGATGCCACACATGTGACTTACTATTTGTGTTTTCATCAAATTGAAGAATCGTAAATGAACTCCCGTAAGAGGGCGCAATAACTTCTAAAGCAACTTCCATTTTTTTCATAAAACATAGATTTTACTTGACCTACCAAAGCTACATAAAAGATAATCAATATTATCAAAATTAACATAAATCGTTTTCTAAAATGACAATATAGCATAGATATTAGAAAAAAAAAGTTGTTTTCGTCTTGCATAAACTTCAATAATTTTGCCAAATAAATTATTAATTACAACAATTACAAAATAAAATCTATGAAATCAATTCAAAAATTAAGCTTAATCGCAATATTCTTATTAGCCAATTTAAATTCATATACCATTGATGGTGAATTTTTCCTAAATGTAAAAAACACTAAAGGAAACGAAATTAGTTTTTCAATGAATGGAATTGAAAAAGCTTTAATTGCTATTTACGACGCCGAAAATGAATTGGTTTACTCTGAAAATGCAAAAGGACAAAATGGTATCATCAAACATTACGATCTTGCTGATTTACCAATGGGAACTTACACTTTAGTGGTAACTACTGCACTTAAAGAAGTAAAACACGAAATCAAAGTAAATAGTGGTAATTCTGTTTTAAACAGAAGAGCTTATTTAGAAGTTTACAAAAATTCATTCAAAAATAACTCGCTGGTTTCAAAATAATAAGGTCAAGAAACTAGAATTTATACTTTTTTTTTTAAAAGCTGTCTTGATGGACAGCTTTTTTTATGCCACAATAAAACATAAAACAGATTAGTAAAATTCATTTTAATCCATTAATAGATCATAATGACAAAATAGCATATGTATCAGAAAAAATAGTTGTGATATCAGGAACTAATAAAATTAATTTTGTAAGACAAATAACAACCAAACTAAAACCAAATAGCATGAAATCTATCTCAACTTTTTTATTCGCTGTATTTTTATTCGCCTTCAGTATTAAAACGTACGCCATTGAAGGCGATTTTATTCTTACTGTCAAAAAAAGACAGGGAAATGAAATTCATTTTATATTAAATGGTAAACAAAAAATAAAGATTTCCATTGTTGATGCCGCTAACAAAGAATTATTCTCAGAACAGGCTATTGGCGAAAAAGGAATTACAAAAACCTATAATCTTGATGAATTTCCAGAAGGCCAATATTATTTAATTGTATCTAGTGATCTTAAATCGGTAAAGCACAAAATAACCATTACTCAATCCAATTCACAATTGAGTAAAAATCCAATCGTAGAAGTATACCTAAACAAGGCAGACAAAAAAAAATTATTTACAGTGCAATAAATTTGTATTATCCATTTTCACACTAAGAAGACCATCCTAAGCGGTCTTCTTTTTTTTTAGTATTGAGCATTCCTTTTACTTTACCATAAAAAGACTTGCTGATACCCTTCAATACTGTTCTTTTTACAGAATAAAACAAAAAATAACATTTACAACTCGTTTCAGAATATAGTAAAAGATTAGCTCACCAACTATTCATTAGGATTTTTCGAATAACCATATACTTTTGAAACTTCTTAACACCACTAATTAGTTTCACCCATTTCATCTGTTTTGCAAACACACTATGTTCTCCGCTACTGCTACACTAACAAATTCGAAAAAATCAAAGCATTTATTTATACAAAAACAGATTAAAAACTAAAATTATATTATTATCATAAAAAAAGCCAATTTTTCAATTTTTATACGTTACAAAAATTCTTTAGATGATAAAAAAAACAATAAAAATCATTTTTCAATACACATTTCATATCTAGAACCTATACTATATTAACTAAAACATATGCTAAATTACCAAAAACAACACTACTACGTTTTCGAAAGGTTAAAATAACAACTAAATTAGAAAATCCTGTTGTGTTTGAATAAAACATGTTCAAGTAATTTAGCACCAGAAATTCTAACTAACAACTTAAAACAAACATTATGAAAACATTCTCAAAATTAGGTTTAGTAGCAGTATTTGCCCTAGCAAGTTTAAACACTTACGCAATTGAAGGAGATTTTTTACTGAATGTAAAAAAAAGAACTGGAAACGAAATTAGTTTTTCTCTTAATGGCCAACAAAATGTTATAATTTCGATTTATGATCAAGAAAACAATCTATTGTTTACTGAAAAAGCATCAGGAAAAAATGGAATCATAAAAAACTACAATCTAGAAGAATTTCCACAAGGAAAATACTATTTAGTAGTTGAAAACAAACTAAAATCAGTAAAGCATGAAATCGCTATTGATAAAAAAGAATTAGTAGTCAACAGAAAAGCTATCGCTGAAGTTTTTAAAAACAATGCACAAAAAATTGTAGCTACAATCAACAAATAAAACACAAACAACAAAATAAGAGCCGACTCCAAAAGTCGGCTTTTTGTTTATAATGGAACTACAACTCCAAACTCAATATTTTTAGTATTAAAACCTGCATTCGATTGCTTTAATCCTGCATTAGAAACATGCCTATAACTGGGACGAATATCAATAATAAAATGCTTTAACTCTAGAGTATACCCAAGCGCTAGAATATCACAAAAAGCAAAACCTTTAGACAAGCGTTCGGTCTCGGTATCCGTAAGCATAGGACTTATGCTTCCTAAAACGTAAATAGCACTTCGTTTACTGATCTTTTTTTGAACCGTCATTCCTAAATGCAAAACACCTTCGTTAATGGTTTTTAATTGCATAAAAGCGTCTCGTTTGGCTTCATAATTTGGCGTTTCAGGTTTTACAAAATAAAAATTCAGCAATTGATGAGAAGCGTGATTGTATTCTGGGCCAAAGAAAAAAGAAAAATCAATTCCCTTGTAAGTCCCCCATTTTTTATAAAACAACACTTTATAACTGGAATTGGTATACGTATAATCGGTGTTTTTAAAAGCATTTCCTGTTCCATAAGAAAAACCTACTTTCCAACTATCATTACTCGATTGACACCATATAAGATTACTACAAAGGAGAAATAAAAAAAGAAATAAATAATCGCATGCACTTAATTGAGTTAAATAAAAAAGCATTCCTATGACTCTAGGAATGCTTTCAAAAGTAAACTAAAAATTTGTATTATTTAGGAATGGATTTAAATCCCATATTGAACAAAGTAAACGCCTGAATATCGGCAGCTTCTTCAATTGTCTTAGACACTGGTTTTCCAGCGCCATGTCCCGCATTGGTCTCAATACGAATCAAAACGGGGTTACTGCCTGTTTGTTTTTCTTGTAATTCAGCAGCAAATTTAAAACTGTGCGCCGGAACTACACGATCATCATGATCTCCAGTGGTTACTAATGTAGCAGGATATTTTACTCCTGATTTTACATTATGCACTGGCGAATAGCCTTTTAAATAGGCAAACATTTCTTTAGAATCTTCAGCTGTGCCATAGTCGTACGCCCAACCTGCACCAGCAGTAAATGTATGATAACGCAACATATCCAAAACACCAACCGCAGGAAGTGCAACCTTCATCAAGTCGGGTCTTTGTGTCATTACAGCTCCAACCAATAAACCACCGTTAGAACCACCACGAATTGCTAAGAAATCGGATGAAGTATATTTTTGAGCAATTAAATACTCACCCGCCGCAATGAAATCATCAAATACATTTTGTTTTTGCATTTTGGTTCCCGCGTCGTGCCATTTTTTACCGTATTCACCGCCTCCACGCATATTGGCAACAGCATAAATTCCGCCCATTTCTAACCAAACCGCATTGGCAATGCTAAAACTTGGTGTTAAACTCACATTAAATCCACCATAACCATACAAAATAGCTGGATTCTTTCCGTTTAATTGCAATCCTTTCTTATGGGTAATAATCATCGGAACTTTGGTTCCGTCTTTTGAAGTAAAAAATACTTGTTTAGACTCATAATTTTCAGAAACAAAATCAACTTTAGGCTTAACATAAACAGACGACTTACCACTTTCAGGGAAGAAGGTATAAGTGGTTCCTGGTGTAACGTAGTTGGTAAATGAAAAATACAACTCTTTATCTTTGGCTTTGCCTCCAAAACCTGAAGCTGTACCAACACCTGGCAAGGCAATAGTACGGATTAGTTTTCCTTTATAATCAAATTGTTTGACCACAGACACAGCGTCTTTCATATAATTAGCAAAAATATATCCAGCACCAGTCGATGGATTTAATACTTGCTCGGTTTCTGGAATCAAATCTTTCCAGTTTTCAACACCTGGGTTTACTACATCTACAGTAACAATTCTTTTGTTAGGCGCTTTTAAATTGGTAACAATAAACAATGTACTGCCTTCATTATCCAATACATCAACATCATATTCAAATCCTTTATGAATAGCAACAATAGGGCTATTTGTAACAGACAAATCTTTAAAGTACAATTCATTTCCTGAGGTAGAATTAGCCGCAGAAATAAACAAATAACGATTATCATCCGATACATAGCCACCAACATATCTGCGTTTTTCTTGATCTCCAAATAGAATAGCGTCTTCTGCTTGTTTAGTTCCAAGCTTATGAAAGAATAAGCGGTGTTGGTCTGTTTTTGCAGAAAGTTCACTTCCTTTTGGTTTTTCGTAACTAGAATAAAAAATTCCTTCATTCCCTTTCCAAGACAAACCACTAAACTTTACATCCACCAAAGGTTCACCAATGCTCTGCTTCGTTTTAGCATCAATAAAAATAACTTTCCTCCAATCACTTCCCGCTTCTGAGATGGAATAAGCCACTAAAGAACCATCTTTAGAAAAACTCACACCATCCAATGAAGTTGTAGCGTCTTTAGAAAAAGTATTGGGATCTAAAAACAACTCTTCAGTACCTTTAGCATCTTTTCTAAACAATACTGATTGGTTTTGCAATCCATTATTTTTATAATAATACGTATAATCTCCTTCTTTGAAAGGTGCCGATACTTTTTCGTAATTCCAAAGTTTTTCCATACGAGCTTTAATCGTATTTCGAAAAGGAATCGCTGCTAAATAATCGAAGGTCACTTTGTTTTGCTCTTTTACCCATTCGGCAGTCTCGGCTGAACGGTCATCTTCCAACCATCTAAAAGGGTCTGGAATAGAATTACCAAAATAAACATCTACTTTGTCAGTCTTTTTAGTGGCAGGATACTTTATCGCGGATTGCCCATACGAAAGCAAAGAAGAAGAAACAATCATAGTACTTAAAATTACTTTTTTCATATATGTGAAATTAATTTAAAATGGAAGACAATTTGATAAAAATACTTCAAAACAAATCTAATAAATTACCCTCAAAGTAAATATAAAACAAAAGTTATTTTTGGGCGTGCCCCTCCATAAAAATTCCGGGTCGGGCTGTACGTTCCCGCTTCCCGATGAAAAATCGGGAGAGCTCCACTGCCATCCCTCACGCAACTGATCAACAATTCCTATTTTAGTTAACACAACTACAAACCTAATGAGTAAACAAAAAAAGGGCGCATCATACAAGAGGCCACTGAAAAAGTACTTTAAGGAATAAAAGCGATAATTAAAGGAGTAGAAAGCTTAGCTTTCCTGCTCCTTTTTTATTATATTTAGCTGTAATTTTAATATTTTTTAAGTGTTAGTACAGCAACAAACAATACGATTCAGCGAGCATTCTACATTGTATGATTTAATCGTTCCAAAGGAAAATATTTTAAGAAAGATCAATGATTTGATTGATTTTTCCTTTATTTACGACGAGTTATTGAATAAATACTGCGCCGATAATGGGCGTATGGCAGAAAGTCCTGTTCGTATGTTCAAGTATCTGCTTCTTAAAACAATTTATACCGTTTCTGATGTTGATGTAGTAGAGCGTTCGCGTTACGATATGTCCTTTAAATATTTTTTGGACATGAATCCAGAAGACGATGTTATCAATTCTAGTTCGTTGACAAAATTCAGAAGACTGCGTTTAAAAGACACCGATTTATTAAATCTATTGATAAACAAAACGGTAGCCATCGCTATTGAAAAAGGTATCATCCGTTCGAGGTCTATTATCGTTGATGCCACACATACTTTATCAAGATCCAATCCATTTTCAGCTATCGATGTATTGAGAGAACGTTCAAAACTTCTTCGAAAAACAGTATACATCTTTGACGACCAATTCAAAGAACGTATGCCTGAAAAAAATACCGATAATGATTTAGAAAAGGAACTAGCTTATTGCAAAGACTTAGGAAAACGTATCGAAAATGAGCCATCGATAAGTTCAATACCCGCTGTGAAAGAAAAATTAAATCTGCTAAAAGAAACCCTAGAAGATACTCAAGAAAATTTAACGCTATCAAAAGATACCGATGCAAAAATAGGCCATAAATCTGCCGAGAGCTCCTTTTTTGGATACAAGACCCATTTGGCAATGACCCAAGAACGCATCATTACAGCGGCCGTAGTTACATCAGGAGAAAAAGGCGATGGACCGGAATTGCCTAAACTTTTAGAAATTAGTCAAGAAAACGGAATTGATGTTGACACCATTATTGGCGATGCGGCTTATTCTGGAAAAGAAAACCTAAAAATAACAAGTGAACAAAACATTAAAATAGTAGCAAAACTAAATCCATCGATAGCACAAGGATTTAGAAAAGATGAAGATAAATTTGACTACAATAAAGATGCTGATAGGTTTGTTTGCCCAGCAGGACATATGGCAATACGAAAAGCACGAGGGGGAACCAAAGATGTCGGGGCAAATCAAGTAGATACTTATTATTTTGATATCAAAAAATGCAAGTCTTGTCCTTTAAAAGAAGGTTGCTATAAAGATGGAGCCAAAACAAAAACGTATTCGGTATCTATAAAATCAAAATTACATCAAGACCAAATAGATTTTCAAGAAACAGAATATTACAAGGAAAAAGCAAAACATCGATACAAGATAGAGGCTAAAAATAGTGAGTTAAAAAATGTACACGGTTATGACAGAGCACTATCGTACGGTATAGACAATATGCAAATGCAGGGTGCAATGGCTATTTTTACAGTCAATTTAAAAAGAATACTGAAATTAATGTAGCAAATCAGGTCTACTTCCAGATTCATCTAAAATGAACTTAGATAAATCGAAATGTA
This sequence comes from Flavobacterium succinicans LMG 10402, assembly GCF_000611675.1. Lineage (GTDB taxonomy): Bacteria > Bacteroidota > Bacteroidia > Flavobacteriales > Flavobacteriaceae > Flavobacterium > Flavobacterium succinicans. The sequence continues at coordinate 263,193 of NZ_JATV01000006.1, forward strand.
GCCACAATAAAATCTCAAATAAAATTAATCAAAAAGAGAAAACGCTTATAAAAGGAAGGTAAAATTCCAATTATAAGCGTTTTTTTATTGTCTAAAAACAATGCCTATCAAATTCGACGAGGTTTTTCAGTGGCCTCATCATACAATGCGCCCTTTGTTATCAACAGACTATAACTTAATTGTTCTCGTTATGTCTTTCTTCAATTAATTTTTTATCAGCAATAGAGATAGAATCTACTAATACTGGAGTAGCAATAAATAATGAAGAATATGTTCCTACTACAATACCAATCAACATAGCGAAGATAAATCCTCTAATAGACTCTCCACCAAAGATGAACATGATTAACAATACCACAATCATCGTTAATGACGTATTAATCGTTCTTGACATCGTAGAGTTAATAGAATTATTTACGATTTCAGCAAAATTACCTTTCGTTTTACCATCTAAGAATTCACGTACTCTGTCAAATACAATTACAGTATCATTCATTGAATAACCAATAACTGTTAAGATTGCCGCAATAAAGTGTTGGTCAATTTCCATACCGAATGGCATGAATTTGTAGCATAAAGAATAGATTCCTAATACAAAGATAACGTCATGCGCTACCGCAGCAATAGCTCCTAAACTATATTGCCATTTTCTGAAACTGATTACCAAATACAAACCAACAATAAGCATAGCTCCTAAAACTGCCCAGTATGAATTTGTTTTAATATCTTCTGCTACTGTAGGTCCAACTTTTGAAGCCGAAACCACCCCTACAACTTTACCGTCGTAAGCATTTACAAATTTATCATAAGTAACATCTGCAGAATAATGCTTTTTTAAGGTTTCGTATAAAATTTTGTTTACTTCCTCGTCAGCTTCACTGCCGTTTTCTTCAACCTTATATTTAGTAGTAATCTTCAATTGATTGTCTTTACCAAATATTTTAGCCTCAGCACTTCCAAAAACCTTAGTCAATTCTTCTTTAATTTCCTCAGCTTTTACAGGTTTCTCAAAACGCACTTGGAATGTTCTTCCTCCAACGAAATCAACCCCTTGATCAAAACCATTTGTAGCTATAGAAATAATAGATACCACAGTTACAATAGCTGAGAATGCATAAGACCATTTTTTAATTCCTAAGAAATTAAAGTGGAAATTAGTAAAGAAATTTTTAGAGAAGTTAGTAACGAATGACAAGTCATTTTTACCTGCAATATTTCTATCAATAAAAATTCTAGCAATAAAAATAGAAGTAAACAATGAAGTTACGATACCAATTAATAAGGTAGTAGCAAATCCTTTGATTGGTCCTGATCCAAAAATAAACAATACAGCACCAGTAAGAATATGGGTTACGTTAGCATCTACAATAGAACGCATAGCACCTTTCCAACTGTAAGAAGCAATAACAGCTTCATTCAATGTTTTACCTAAACGTAATTCTTCTTTCGCTCTTTCGTAAATAATGATGTTCGCATCCACTGCTGTACCCATTGTTAAAACGATACCCGCAATACCAGGCAAGGTCAACACCGCACCTAAACTTGCTAAAATTCCGAACAAGAACAACAAGTTAACCGCCAATGCGATATTTGCATACCAACCTGCCTTACCATAATATACCATCATCCAAAGCGAAACTAATAAAAGCCCAACTATTGCAGACATTGTTCCATTATCAATAGCTTCTTGACCTAAAGATGGCCCTACTACTTCTGATTGAACAATATCAGCTGAAGCTGGTAATTTACCTGCTCTTAAAACGTTGGCTAAATCTTTAGTTTCTGTAATATCAAAATTTCCAGAAATCTCAGATCTACCACCAGAAATTGGTCCTGAAGATACTCCAGGTGCAGAATACACCACATTATCTAAAACGATAGCAATATATCCTTTAGTAGTATAAGCTCTTCCCGTTAATTCTTCCCATTCTTTGGCTCCTTTTGAGTTCATTTGCATAGATACTGCAGGTTTACCCATTTGATCAAAGGTATCCATTGCATCCGTAACTACACCACCAGCCATTGAAGGAGCATCATTTCTATTTCCTTTTAAGGCATATAATTCAACCGCATCGATTTTTTTGTCTTTTGCTTTTGCATCAGCAATTGATGTAGGTTTCCCCCAAACAAATTTAGCATAACGCTGATCTCCAGATAATAATACTTTTACATCAGCTCTTTTTAAATATCCATTAACAACAGCAGTGTCTTTTGGAGAAAACATTCCTAAAACAGGCCCGCCACCTTGAGCAATAATTTTATCAAACAAAGGATTTTTGCCTGCTTTTGTAGCAGTTGAATCTTTTTCGTCAGCCAATAAAGCACTTAATGTATCTTTAGCTATTTTTTTAGTTTCAACTTTTGCCACTTCCGTTTTCTTCAAAACATCATTAGCAGCTACTAAGAAATTACCAATTTCTTCAATTTTATAGGTTTCCCAGAATTGTAATTCTGCTTTTCCTTGTAATAATCTTTTGATTCTATCTACATCTTTAGCGCCAGGTAATTCAACAAGAATTCTTCCAGACTCACCTAATTTTTGGATGTTTGGTTGTGTAACGCCAAATTTATCGATACGCTCTCTTAAAACACCAAAAGCACTCTCAACAGATTCATTAACTTTTCTTTTGATTACTTTTTGTACTTGCGCATCTGTCATTTGAAAATCAACACCACCTTCACCTTGCAAGCTTCTGTTGGCGAAAATTTCAGGAGACGCTAATTTTGTAGTACCGTTTGCATTGGCTTCAAAAGCCTCAAAAAAGGCATCCAAATAGGTTTGATTCCCTTTTTGATTTGCAGTTGCATCCGCTAATGACTTATTAAAAACTGGGTTTTTAGAATTATTAGACAAACCTTTCAAGATATCCTTAACTGAAATTTGAAGAATAACATTAATTCCACCTTCTAAGTCAAGACCTTTATTAATTTGTTTGTCTTTAACCTCATTATAGGTAAAATCAGTAAAACCAAGGTTGAATACTTTTTCTTTCCCAATGGAATCTAAATATTTTACTTCTTTGTCAGTGTTTCCACCAGCAAATGATTTTGCATCACTTTGAATCTTATCAGAAACAAATGTGAATGAAAGTTGGTAAATACTTACCAATGCAAATAGAATTGCGAAAAATTTAATTAGTCCTTTATTCTGCATTACTACTAAAAATTAATTATTTTTTTAATACTCTTTTTGTTCTAAACCTCAATAAAATAAGCGGTGACCTCGTTTTTTTTAAAACAAAAAAATCAATCGTGCATTATATCATTTTTTTTAAACCGAGCAAATATATCATTAACGGAATGATAAACCAATTTTTTTGCCCATTAATCTCAAAAAAAAACTGCAAAAGTGCAGTCTTTTTTTTGAGATGTAAAAATGGCTATACCAATACAGCTTTCAAATCAGCATTCATTGCTCTTACAGCGTCTGCACTTTTGGCAAATGCTGCTTTTTCAGCTTCATTTAAGTTAATATCAAGTATTTGCTCTACTCCATTTTTACCAATAATACATGGAACACCAATACAAATATCGCTTTGACCATACTCTCCTTCTAAGAAAACAGAACAAGCAATCATTTTCTTTTGATCATTCAAAATACTATCTACAAGGTAAGCTACTGAAGCACCTGGTGCATACCAAGCTGATGTACCTAATAAACCGGTTAAAGTAGCTCCTCCAACCATAGTATCTGCCGCTACTTTATCCAATACTTCTTGAGAAGCAAATTGAGTTACTGGAATACCGTTATAAGACGCTAAACGAGTTAATGGAATCATGGTTGTATCTCCATGTCCTCCAATAACCATAGCAGAAACATCATTAGCGGGTACATCTAGTGCTTTTGATAAGAAATATCTAAAACGAGAACTGTCTAAAGCTCCACCCATTCCGATGATTCTGTTTTTTGGCAAACCTGTTGCTTTCAACGCTAAATAGGTCATTGTATCCATTGGATTAGACACTACTACTACAATTGCATTTGGTGAATGTGCTAGAATATTATCAGCAACCGTTTTTACGATTCCAGCATTGATCCCGATTAATTCTTCACGTGTCATTCCAGGTTTTCTTGGAATACCTGAAGTAATCACTACTACATCACTGTTCGCTGTTTTAGAATAATCATTAGTACTTCCAGAAACTCTGGTATTAAATCCTGTATTAGTAGCACATTGAGAAATATCCATAGCTTTACCTTCAGCAAAACCTTCTCTAATGTCTAATAATACTACTTCACTTGCAATTCCTCTGTAAGCAATTACATCTGCGCAGGTTGCTCCCACATTTCCTGCTCCTACAATGGTAACTTTCATTTTAATTTTGTTTTATTTATGTATAAAAATTGATCCTTATAATCAATCCCCTAATTTACGCATCTATATTGGCATATACAGCATTTTTTTCAATAAATTCTCTTCTTGGTGGAACTTCATCTCCCATTAACATTGAGAAAACACGATCTGCTTCTACCAAACTATCAATATTTACTTGTCGTAAAGTCCTGAAATTCGGATCCATAGTCGTTTCCCACAACTGTTCCGCATTCATTTCTCCAAGACCTTTATAACGTTGAATTGCTGCACTACCACCCATCCTTTCATTGGCTTGATCACGCTGAACATCATTCCAAGCGTATTCTTTTTTATTTCCTTTTTTAACCAAATACAAAGGTGGCGCTGCGATATACACGTGTCCTTCTTCAATTAATTCTTTCATAAAACGGAAAAAGAAGGTCAAAATCAACGTAGAAATATGACTACCATCAACATCGGCATCACACATAATAATTACTTTATGATAACGTAGTTTAGAAATATTAAGCGCTTTACTATCTTCTTCTGTTCCTACAGTTACACCAAGTGCTGTAAAAATATTTCGAATCTCTTCGTTTTCAAAAACTTTGTGGTGCATGGCTTTCTCCACGTTCAAAATCTTACCTCTCAAAGGCAAAATAGCTTGAAACGCACGATCACGACCTTGTTTTGCTGTTCCACCAGCCGAATCTCCCTCGACAAGGTACACTTCACATCTTGCAGGATCTTGTTCTGAACAATCGGATAATTTACCAGGCAAACCTCCACCGCCCATAACGGTTTTACGTTGTACCATTTCACGAGCTTTCTTAGCTGCGTGACGTGCTTGAGCCGCTAAAATTACTTTTTGGATAATGATTCTAGCATCATTTGGATTCTCTTCCAAATAATTCTCCAGCATTTCACCTACCGCTTGACTTACAGGAGAAACTACTTCTCTATTTCCTAATTTGGTTTTTGTTTGTCCTTCAAACTGAGGCTCGGCTACTTTAACAGAAATAATCGCAGTTAGCCCTTCACGGAAATCATCTCCAGTAATTTCGAACTTTAATTTATCTAACATTCCAGAAGCATCAGCATACTTTTTAAGCGTTCTTGTCAAACCACTTCTAAAACCTTGCAAATGCGTTCCTCCTTCGTGTGTATTGATATTGTTTACATACGAAAATATATTTTCAGAATAACTTGTATTGTATATTAAAGCTACTTCAACAGGAATCTCTCCTTTTTCGTGATCCATAGAAATCACGTGTCCGATAATTGGCTCACGGTTTCCATCCAAATAGCGAATGTATTCCTTTAATCCTTCGGTAGAATGGAATACTTCTCCTAAGAAATTACCATCTTTATCAACTTCTCTTTTATCTGTAAATGTGATTGAAATTCCTTTATTCAAAAATGACAATTCACGCATACGTGCAGAAAGTGTATCATATGAATACTCTGTAGTTTGCGTAAAAATAGTTGGGTCAGGATAGAAAGTTACAATAGTACCTCTTTTAGTGGTATCTCCAATTTGTTTTACTGGATATAAAGCTTTTCCTCTTTCGTATTCTTGCTCATACACTTTACCATCACTACTATGAACGGTTGCTCTCAAGTGAGAAGATAAGGCATTCACACAAGACACCCCAACACCGTGTAAACCTCCAGATACTTTATAAGAATCTTTATCAAATTTACCTCCAGCTCCGATCTTGGTCATTACTACCTCAAGTGCTGAAACGCCTTCTTTTTTATGAATCCCTACTGGAATTCCACGACCGTTGTCTTCAACTGTAATAGAACCATCTTCATTTATTGCAACGCTAATGGTGTCGCAATGCCCACCCATCGCCTCATCTATAGAGTTATCTACCACTTCATACACTAAATGATGCAAACCACGGACACCTACATCTCCAATATACATCGATGGACGCATTCTTACGTGCTCCATTCCTTCCAATGCCTGAATACTATCTGCTGAATAATTGTTCTTATTGATTTCTTCGCTCATATGTGTTTATTCTAAAATATATTTTCTATAACACGCAAATATACAAAAGCAGAAAGGATTTTAGTTCAAAAATGGCTTTTTAAGCGTCCAAGTTATCAACATTTATGGTTTATATCCCAAAACAAAAAACGCGCCTTAAAAAGGACGCGTTTTCCACATTTAAACCTGAATAACTAATTCAAAATTTATGCTTTTACATAAGCATCATCGTGCACATTGGCCACGGCTCTACCTGATGGATCGTTCATGTTTTTAAAAGCTTCATCCCATTCTAAGGCGATTTTGGTACTACAAGCCACACTAGCTTCTTGAGGAACACACAAAGCCGCTGCATCACTTGGGAAATGTTCTGCAAAAATAGAACGGTAGTAATACTCCTCTTTTGAAGTTGGTGTTTGCAAAGGGAATTTATATTTAGCATTCGCTAATTGCTCGTCAGTTACTTCTTCAGCAACCACTGCTTTCAAAGTATCAATCCAACTGTATCCCACACCATCACTAAATTGTTCTTTCTGTCTCCAAGCCACACTTTCAGGCAACATGTCTTCAAAAGCCTTACGAACCACCCATTTCTCCATTGGATGTTCTTTGTTGATCATTTTATCTTGAGGATTAATGCGCATCGCTACATCCATAAACTCTTTGTCTAAAAATGGTACACGTCCTTCAATCCCCCAAGCAGCCAAACTTTTATTCGCTCTCAAACAATCGTACATATGAAGTTTCCCTAATTTACGAACGTTCTCTTCGTGAAATTCTCTTGCATTCGGCGCTTTATGGAAATACAAATAGCCTCCAAATAACTCATCGGCACCTTCACCAGACAACACCATTTTAATTCCCATTGATTTAATCACCCTTGCCATCAACCACATAGGAGTTGAAGCTCTTACAGTAGTAACATCATACGTTTCTAGGTTGTAAATCACATCACGAACAGCATCCAATCCTTCTTGAATGGTAAATTTAATTTCGTGATGAATCGTTCCAATATGTTCTGCCACTTTTTGAGCAGCAGCTAAATCTGGCGAACCTTCTAAACCAACAGAAAACGAGTGCAATTGTGGATACCAAGCATCTACTTGATCGTCTGACTCAATACGTTTTTGAGCGTATTTTTTGGCTACCGCCGATGTAATTGACGAATCCAAACCTCCTGAAAGCAACACTCCATAAGGCACATCACTCATTAATTGTCTGTGAACCGCAGCTTCTAAAGCTTCTTTAATCGCTGGAATACTAGTTTCATTGTCTTTTACCGCTTCATAGTCTGTCCAATCTCTTTTGTACCATTGTACAAACTCACCATCTTTACTTGACAAATAATGTCCTGGAGGAAACAACTCTATTTTTGTACAATAGCCTTCTAATGCTTTCAATTCAGAAGCTACATAAAAAGTGCCGTGTTGATCCCATCCTATATATAAAGGAATAATTCCCATATGATCACGAGCTACAAAGTACTCGTCTTTTTCAACATCATAAATAGCAAATCCGAAGATTCCATTCATTTCGTCAATAAAATCAACTCCTTTTTCTTTGTATAAAGCCAAAATTACTTCGCAATCACTTTCGGTCTTAAATTGATATTTACCATCAAACTGTTTGCGTAAATCGCGGTGGTTATAAATTTCGCCATTGGCAGCCAAAATCAAATTGCCATCTTCGCTTAACAATGGTTGTTTCCCTGAAGCTGGATCTACAATGGCCAAACGTTCGTGAGACAAAATCGCTTTTTCATTACTAAAGATGCCACTCCAATCTGGTCCACGGTGGCGGATAATTTTAGACATTTCTAAAACTTGAGGTCTTAGGGTTTCTGATTTCTGTTTTAAGTCAAAGGCACATACAATTCCGCACATAGCTATATTTTTTAATCTGATTATTTAATTTGATGAAGCAAAGATGACACAACAGATACAAATAGAAAACACAAAATCCACTTTTAGTTATAAATTATAACCAAAAATGGATTTTTAAGTAAAATATGAAATACAAAACAGAACCAATTAGAAGAAACGCTTAAAATCTGTAAATCGAGAACGCTATCTAATTCCAAACACTATTTCATTATAGCCAATCCTATTTTTGTCATATCGAGCGCAGTCGAGATATTACAAGGGTTCTCGAGTGAGCTACCATTGACGTTTTTGTTTAAGAAGGGTTTCGACTGCGCTCAACCTGACAATGCAAATGTCATTTAATATTGCTTTTTTAGAATTAAAATCAAACCTCGAACTGACAAAATGGACTATTAAAAATAAGTTATTGCTATAATCACGATTATTTTTGCTTTGATCCTTTGATATAAGTACTTGAAGGCTTCATCTTAACAATCTGACTAGCTTCCACTTGCATCAAATCGACATCAAAAACCACAAAATCCGCCCACTTACCGACTTCCAAACTTCCTTTTTCGTTTTCTTCGAAATTAGAATAGGCGGCCCAAAGCGTCATTCCTTTTAAGGTTTCTTCGCGAGACAAAGCATTTTCGATTTGGAAACCATTTTTAGGAAATCCTTTTACATCTTGACGTGCTACTGCAGCGTGAAACGTAAGCATTGGATTGACTTCTTCCACAGGAAAATCAGTTCCTAGGGCTATGGTACCGGCTTTTTGAAGTAGCTTTTTATACGCATAGGCATTTTTCAAACGGTCTTTCCCTAAACGATCACCTGCCCAATACATATCGGAAGTGGCGTGTGTGGGTTGAACAGAAGGAATGATTCCGAGTTTGAAATAATCAAAATCGGATTCCTGAATTACTTGTGCGTGTTCAATTTTCCAGCGACGGTCTTTTTTACCTGTCAATACTTCTTTGTAGATTTTAAGCAAAACAGTATTGGCCGAATCTCCGATGGCGTGTGTATTGAGTTGAAAAGGCGAATTGGCAATTTGTTGAGCTACTGCTTTCAATTGAGGCACTGGAGACAACAAAGCTCCAAATTGTTTAGGACTATCCGAATACGGTTTGTGCATACAAGCACCTCTGGACCCCAAAGCGCCGTCGCCATACATTTTGAATGAACGCACATTCAGTTGATTGGTTTTGTAGATTCCTTTTTTGAAATACAAATCCATATTTTTTTGATTCGCCGTAATCATCGCATAGACATTGATTTTCATTTTACCCGCTTGTTGCAAACTGTCTATCAAATGAATAATATCAGGTTCTAATCCTGCGTCGTTCACAGTAGTCAAGCCATAATCAAACATTACTTTTTCGGCATCCAAAAGCGCGGCGATTTGTGTTTTTCGGCTGGGTTTTGGAATGATTTTAAACACCAATTCCATAGGATTGTCAATCAGAATTCCGGTTGGCTCACCATTTTGAAGTTCAATTTGTCCGCCTTCCGCTTTTGTTTTGGCGGTAATTCCAGCCATTTGCAGCACTTTGGAATTGACCACAATAGCGTGCCCATCAATGCGGTTGAGCACCACAGGAACGTTTGGAAAAGCAGCATCGAGTGCTGTTTTGGTTGGAAATTTCTTCACCGCCCAATCGTTTTGGTCCCAACCATTACCGACAATAAATGTTGGATTTTTTGCTTTTTGAAACGCTTTAAGGCGCGTAATTATTTCTTCGAAGCTTTTCGTGCCTCTTAAATCTACTTCTTGTAACGTTAGGCCATACCCATAAAAATGACAATGCGCATCTATTAATCCAGGATAAACAAATTTTCCTTTGTAATCTAAAATGATCTTGGAAGTATATTTTTTCAGAAGCGAATCCGTATTTCCGATGGCTAGAATTTTTCCATCCTTAATGGCAATAGCAGAAGCTTTTTCAAAGGCAGCGTTTACGGTATAAATGCTAGTATTGGTCACAAGCGTATCCACTTCTGTCTGTGTGTTAGACGTACAAGAAAACAGGAATAGGGATACAAAAAACAGATAAAATGATTTCATAATTTTGAAATTGGGTTTGGTCACGCTAAGATAAGGAAAAGTAAAGTCTAAAATACTTTTAGTCTGCTTGCTAAAAAACAGCCTTAAATGAAGTCACATCCAATTTAAAAAACCTTTCCATTCCCGAGAGAATAGAAGTTTTAGAAAAAAGGAGACTAAAATTTCTTTTTTAGATACTAATACAAAAGTCCTCATGTCCTTCTGTGGTATTTGCTTTGTTGTGGCAGTTGCTGGAGCTGTTTACGGAATCAATGCTTTTAAAGATATTCAAGAAGTAAAAAGAGAAGAATTTGAAAAAGGCATTTTAAAAGGGAGAGAACAATTTTATTATAATTTACCTAAAGACAGTCAAAATTTTTTAGACAATAAATATCCTGAATGGAGAACGAATCAATACTAAATTTCATTGCCCTTTTGGTAAAAAAATAAGCTGTCATTTTTGACAGCTTATTTTTTTTTAAATTTAGGCAGTATAATAATAGCTACCCCTGAGTTCTGAGATTTTTCTTGAATTAATTTTCCTTTGGAATTAAAAATTTTTATAGTTAACAAAGTTTTTTCATCCTCACAGCTTGCATAAAAAATTTTTTCGCTATATCTAGGCACAGAAACAACTTCTTTATGTACTTTTTTAATGTACTTACCTCCAATGATCCCAGTACCGCTGATTAATACATTAGAATCCGGATTATTACTAATAAAAACAACATTTAAATCATAATATTCGTTGTTATTGTCATCTGAAGAACAAGAATATAATGAAAAAATGAATACGGATAAAAAGAAAAACAATATTTTTTTTTTCATAATTTTTTTTATCAAAATTTAGGCAGTATAATAGTTACCACTGAGTTCTGAGATTTTTCTTGAATTAATTTCCCTTTGGAATTAAAAATTTTTATAGTTAACAAAGTTTTTTCATCCTCACATCTTGCATAAAATTTTTTTTCGTTAGATCTAGGCACAGTAACAACTTCTTTATGTGCTTTTTTAATATACTTACCATCAATACCAGTGCCGCTGATGTATACATTGGAATCTGGATTATTACTAATAAAAACAACATTTAAATCATAAGATTCGCTGTTATTGTCATCTGAAGAACAAGAATATAATGAAAAAATGAATACGGATAAAAAGAAAAATAATATTTTTTTTTTCATAATTTTATTGAATTTTTGGAATTATAGAAAATTTAACAGCACCAGTACTATAGTAAAACAAGTCGCATTCACCATTGTTGTTAATATTATTAATAATCGGATTGTAAAAATATACTTTAATAGAAGTAGCTAATACATCATCTCCAACATTAAATGTTCTAAGAAATTTCTTTTCTTGTGTAGTTTCTTCTTTATAAGAACCACTTCCTCCAAGTTCGGCACTCGTTTTCGACCCAACACCTAATTTTACTGATCCTTCAAACTTTCCTTCAGCAACTTTACTGACGGTATAATTAACTTCTTCTGTAATAGAACTTGATAAATTAACTTCGGATACATTTATAAAGCGGTGTAGAGATTCTTTTGATATATCCCACTTATTAAAAGCAACCATATCATTTAAACGAAAAACTTTACTTGTGAAATTTGCTGGATTTATTTTGTAAGTGTTTTTACTACTTCTAAATACAGTTCCGTTCTGTCTGGTATGAGTGATATTAAAATTCCAAATATCTGAAGGTTTTACAGGAATAATTATGGAAGAACTATTACTACTGTTCTCTGAAAAGATCTCAAATTTAAATTCATAAGCCCCTTTAGTCCACATTCTATCAATTAATTCTTCAGTACTCAATTGTCTTTTTGTCTGAGTTACTGTCTCATAAGTAATAGAAGGATTACCTTTATCGCCTGAATTTAAAGCAAGTTTGAAATAGAGATTAGGATTGATCTCTAAATAATCGATATAATCAGTTACATTTTGATTTAGAATACCTTTAGAATCTTTGTTTGTTATTCCATAATAAACATAATCTCTTTGATAAGCTTTGTTTGCCGCTACATCATTGTAAGATGTATTTTGATTAAAGAAAGAAAAAGAATCAAATACAATTTTACTTAACTCATTTTTATTAACATTCGTCTTATCTGTATTTACATTATCTTTTTTTAATCCATTAAAGTTAGGAGATAAAAATTCGACAGTGTTTTTTAAGCTCATAGAATTGTTTTTAGCTGTCAATGAATTAAAATGAATGGAATTAACGTTAACCCTATCGTTTTCTTTTACAACAAAAACATGAAAATCTGGAACTTCACCTTTCTCTAGTGTTACTTCTAGTTTTCCATTTAAATATAAGTCCGTTGTGTTTTCTTTTGAAACAACTACCGGTATTTCGGCATCATTAGTATCTAAATTATTTGCAGAAATATTAAAAAAAGGAATGCTAGGAACTAAAATATTAATTAAAGGAACATTTTTCTCAATTTCAGCGATATCTTTTTCAGAAGAAAAGCTTACTAAAATATCTCTAAAACGGTCTCCATTTATTACACTATTTCTAACTAAATAATAAAGAACGTTATAGTCTTTATCAAATTGTTTCAGTGCTTCATTTTTCAGGAACACTCTTACATCCTTTCTATTGTAAGTCACTTTAGATAAAATCTCAGAGAATTTGAGTATATTTTTTTCTTTAAGGTTGTTATCAATAAAATGTCGATCGTTAATGGAAGAAGCGTCTTCTTCTTCTTTAGTACATGAGTTTAAAAAAAAGGTAAGCAATAAGATAATTAAAAAAGGGGGTTTCATATTTTTATTAATAAATTTAATTGCAAAAGTAGTATTTTATTTATTTTTATTTCATTTTTATTGGTGCAGAGTTGTTTTAAAGAACGGCTCTATCCTCCCCTTCGAAGAGTAAAAAAATTGTCGAACAGGCTGCGAACATCTCCGAATCTTCGCCATTTTAATTGTTTTGCCATCCGTAAACGCGATAAAAGTCTCACGCCATTTTACCATAACTATCGATAGAAGGTTTTGCCCAAGATAGGGCTTGCAGATTGATAGAATATATATTTCCCGAAAATCCAAAATAATCCCTACTAGCCCCGGGAGGAGCGGCATCCTTTGCTGCCGGGGTTCGGCAGTAAAGATATAGCGGATCACGGGACGATGTTGCTAAGAAAGCCTTTTGCCTCCTGCTCCTACTCCAACTACTGTTTTTAATGTATTTCTTGAATGGTGTATTTGGTGGTGTTGATTTCGAATTCGAAACCTACTTTGCTGCCCATTAATTTACTGCCCAAAGGCGATTGTGGCGAAAGCGCGATGATGTTGGTGCCTTCGATTGTGATTTTGGGCAAGGCCAAACTGAGGTACAAGTAAATGCCATTGGCTACAACCAAACTGCCTACAACGATGGTTTCGGCTACGATGGTAGTATCAATTTTATCTAACACCGCTTTTTGCCCCAAAACTTCTTGGAGTTTGTGGTTGAATTTTTCTTGCTCAAGATGCATCATAGAAAGTGCCGTTTCGTGCTTGTCACCTGCTGATCCTTTTGCGTCATTCTTTGAGTCTTCGGTCAATGCAGTAATCATATCGCGAAAGGCATCGATTCGGTCTTGTACTAATTGTAGGTAGTAGGCGTGTATTTTTTGTTTGAATGTCATAAGAAAAACTTCAACTGACAGGGTTATGAACCCTGTCAGAGTTTTTATGAAAAAATTTAAAAATCAAATTTATAACTCGCTCCCGCTACAATTTGAAAACCTTGAACGGGAAGATTGAGCCATTTTTGATAGGCTTGGTTGGCAATATTGTTAGCTCTTAAAAATGCGGTAATGCGTTCGTTGTATTTGTAGCCTACATGCAAATTAGCATCAAAATAAGAAGGTAAAATAATACTATTAGAATTGGTAACCAAATCCGTGTTGAATTGATTCTCTTTTCGCTCGCCTACGAAAAAGACTTTGGCGCCCGCAAACCATTTATCGGTAATAACAACCTCTAAGGTTGAATTGATTTTCATCGTGGGCAAATTCCAAGCTTCGGCCTGCGTATCCGTCGTATAGGTATTTAGGGTGGCGTTGATTCCGAAAGTGACATTTTTAGAAAAATCAGCTTTTAATTCGCCATAAAGGCTGATCGTTTTAACATCATCATAGACTATGCCTAATGAATTTCCGAAAGCGTAAGGCTCATTCGCACTGTTTTCTTTATAATTATTCGCTTTGAACAAAGCTTTGTTGCCTTCGTTCAAGTAAGACGCACTAACAGTATAACTAACTGAATTTGCCAATTTACCTTTTAATCCAGCAAAAAGATTGTACTTAGAATCTGTAGGCTGAATTAATAAAGTTGGTGAAAGAAATGGATTTTCATTCACAAAATCCATATAAGTATTCTGTTTTAAACTTCCATCAGCCCCTAAATAAAAGATCATCAAATCGCCCACCACTTTGTAGGATGCTTTGAAGTTTGGATAAAAATATAATTTGCTTTTACTGGCTTGCGTATTGAAGCTATAAAACAAACTCGCCCCAATTTCTAAAGACCAATCGTCTTCTTTCATGTCAAAACTAGGCGCAATTCCAAAATTAACAAAACCATATTTTACCGCTTCGGTATTTGTTTTAAAGTAGTTGTTCTCGAAAGTTCCTCCAACATAATCCAACACCACATCCGTATGAATGGCCGCATTCATCAATTCAATATCAAAAGTAGGCTTGCCCCAAAATCGATTTTCAGACGAACCAAATGCATCAGAAAAATGATGAAACTTTACCGAAGTTTCCCCAAACATACTATCCTCAAAGTCTACTGTACCTCCAAGTGTAATCGTATTGTATTTTTGCTCAGGGCTGATGCCTTTAATCAAATCGTTGCGTTGTGCATCTGTTAAAGTACTTCCAAATCCCTCAGGCAATCCATACCAATTATAGGTTTGGCTCTGAAAACCAGCTTCTGCTTTCCAAGAAATATCAGACTGATTACTACCATAAAACAAATCTAATTTGGTGTCATAAAAATGGTCATCGAGAAGCACCTCCTTGATTCCACCTTGAGAAGAATGATGTTGAAAACGTCCTCCCGCATAATCCGAAGCATTTAATTTTTTATTCACAAAAAGGTCCCCTTTGAGCGTTCCATAATTCCCGATTCCGAAAGCAGCATAATTTTCGAATAACTTAATGGCTTTGCTTTTTTCGACGTCGGCGGCTACTCCTTTGCTAGGGGTAAAAGTTGAGGCAACTGGAAAAGGCAAAACCGTATACTTCACGGTTTCTTTCTTGGCGTTACCCTTATCGTCCAAAAGCGGCGTTTCTTTGATTTTGAAAGCATCCAAAACGGTAGGCGAAAAAGATTTGACCACATTTACTTCTTCTGCGCTAATCGTTTCGTTCTTTTTTTGGGCCCAGGAAAACTGCACCGCAAACAACAACAGGAAAAGGAGGATTCGATTTTGGTATTTCATTTTTTACTTTATTTTTATTCAGAGAAATGAAAAAAGCAAAAGAAAAATTTCATTTCTAACGCTACACTTTCTCCGTAATTTTTATTGTGTTTCCTAAATAAATTAATTTTTGATGCAATGGCATTAAACTTCCCACTCGCCTTTGGCAATAAACTGAGTTGTTCCGCCTATTTGAATATCAAATTCCTCATCCGTCAATTTCCCTTTGAAATGAATCTGAGACGGACGACCTATAGCCTCTCCTTGATAATTAATGATTTCAAAAGCTGGTAAATGATATTTCAACAAAAAGGCTTGCAAACAAGTACTGGCACTTCCTGTGGCGGCATCTTCTATCAATTGATTGTTTTCGATGCACAACAATCGGCTAAATAATTTTGTCCCTTCTAAATAATAAAAATACAAGGCTCTGTGGGCGGTTTTACAATTCTTTTTGAGCCAATCATCAGTTTTGTCTTTATCAAGAACCAAGTTGTCTAATGCTCTTTTACTACTTAATCCTACCAATACAAAAGCGCTTCCGGTGGTGACTTCTTGAATAGGAAATTGATTTTCAAAATCTTCTTTTTTCAAATTACTAAACGAAGGGAATACCTCTTTCGAAAAAACATCCCAAAATTTGGGTTGCGCGGCTTTCAACCAAAGCAATACTTCCGTTTTTTGAATCGTAATGGGACCAATCGGAACCGTTAATTTGATCTTTTCAGGCGCATTCTCCAACACTTTATGCATCAAAACCCAAGAAGTTCCAATAATAGGATGCCCCGCAAATTGCATTTCATGCGCTGGTGTAAAAATTTTAACCTCGGCACTGTTATTTTGAGCATCCAGCTTGGTAATAAAAGTACTTTCAGCAAAATTTATTTCGCGAGCAATCTTTTGCATTTGTTCTGCACTCAAGCCTGCTGCATCTAAAAAAACAGCCAGCTGATTCCCTGCATATTTTTTGTTCGTAAAAACATCAACGATATAAAATGGTAAAGTCATAAATTGTAAAAGGTATTTTGTTAGAAGTAAAATGTAAAACCATCTTTTTTACATTTTGCATCGAAACTATTTGGTAATCGAAGCATTCGTTTTGGCTTCTTCTGTTTTAATTTTGTCTAATGCTGCTTGTGCCGTAGCGACCACATCTTTATAATCCGTGAAATTATTGATGACGCTTTCTAAAATATAAGTCGCTTGAAAACTGTCTTTCAAACCATAAAAATTGCTAGCCATCACCACCAACCCTTTGGCGCCCAAATAGCGATAACTGGAGTAATTTTTAGCTAGTTTTTGAACCGCTTCGTTCGAAGCTTCAAATTTGCCCTCTTTATTTTTGAAATACGCATCGTAGTAAATAGCTTCGGCCGCTACTTCGCCTTTGGCAATGGGCAACAATTTAGCATAACCCAGTTTCGCTTTGGCTTCGTCTCCAACTTCAATCGCGCTTCGAGCTACTATAATTTGAGCATCGCTTTTGACCATTTCTTCAGTTTTGGGCTCGGCTAAAACTTTTTCGGCATAGACCACCGCCTTACTGTAGTTCTTCGTTTCGTAATACATTTTCATCAAATTGGCCATCGCAAAAATTTTGTTTTGTGCCACATCCGATTCGGTTTCTAAACGCAATAAGACTATTGTAGCAAGCTCGCTTCTTTTATCTTTTAAATGAATTTGAGCCAAACGCACTAGGGCTTGTTCAGTAAATTCAGAACGAGATTGAGCCACCACAAAATCATAATGCGGTATTGATTTTCCAGTGGCGCCTTCATTGTAATACGCTTGCGCTACTTGAAAATTGGCTTTTAAAGCATGAATCCCGTTGGGAAAAGACGTCAGATACGCATTCCAACCCGCAAGAGCTTGTTTGGTATTGCCTTGTTGCCATTGTTTTTCGGCCGCTTCATAACTGTCGTTTTCCAATTCGACATCGGTAACCGAAACAAAAGATAGCGTTCGCACCCAAGCCGCATATTCATTGACTTTGCCGCTATCTACATAAATCAAACGCGCGGAAGACACCGCCTCTAAAGCCTCTGGAGTTTTAGGAAAATCGGCCGCAATCTTTTTGAACTTGGCCAAGGCCAAATCATTTTTATCATCATTGTAATACACCAATCCTTGACGCAACAACGCTTTGGAAGTAAATGATCCTTCCGGGAATTCGGCAATCAATTGATTGTAGGTTTTAAGTGCCAATTCCTCTTTCTTATCGGCAACATACGTATTTCCTAGTTCAAACAAAACATCATCACGATACACCGAAGTTGTAAAACGGGCTAAAAACGCCGTCAATTCAGCAATTTTCTTATCATTTTTTGCCAAAAAACCATAACAAAGCGCTT
Organism: Flavobacterium succinicans LMG 10402; assembly: GCF_000611675.1. Taxonomy (GTDB): domain Bacteria; phylum Bacteroidota; class Bacteroidia; order Flavobacteriales; family Flavobacteriaceae; genus Flavobacterium; species Flavobacterium succinicans. Next base: position 281,169 of record NZ_JATV01000006.1, read on the forward strand.
TTTGAAAATAGCCATAATCTGAATCTACGCTATTCAATTCGATCGCTTTCAGATAATTATCAATCGCGGGCCAATATTTTGAACCCACAAATCTACAATCCGCCAAACGCAAATAAGCGTCTGCCAAACGCACTTTATCTTCTTTGTTCTCTTCTATTTGCTTTTGAAAATAAGTGGCTGCTTGCTCATATTCTTTCAATTTAAAACTCGCATAGCCTAAATTATAATTACTGTTTTTGAATTCGGGTGTCGCAGTGGCACTAGATAAACTGGCAAATTGTTTAAAACCTGCCAAAGCCGTAGCATAATCTTCTAAGACAAAATCCGATTCAGCTTTCCAAAACGTGGCGCGAGCGTTGATTGCAGGATCTTTTGATTCGTTTATGGCTCGGGTAAAAAGCTTGTTTGCTGTGGCATAATCACCAGCCGTAACCGCTTCGATTCCGCTGTAAAACAACACTTTTTGATACACGATTTTATTCTCTGCCGTTTTATTTCTTTCCAATAAAACGAGGGCTTCTTTGTAATTTTTAGAAGAGATATAAGAATCAATCAACAATTTCTCTACTTCACTCGCATTCGCATTTCGTGGATATTTTTCTAAAAAAGCTAACAAAATAGAAGGCACACTTTCGTATGAATTTCCAATTTCATAACTCAATTTGGCATAATTCAACCTAGCGTCTTCTTGAAGCTCTGCATTGAAATCCATCTCAGAGGCATTCTTAAACGCATGCAAAGCTTGTGTTTTTTGTCCCAAATCCAAATACGATTCGCCTAAATGATAATAGGCATTTTGGGCCACAAAATCTTTTCCGTCAATGATTTTATTAAACTGAGCAATGGCGTTTTCATATTGTTTTTGCTGATAATACGCATAGCCCAATTGATAAAAATCGGTATTGTTCCACTTGCCTTTTTTTCCTTTATATTCAGATAAATACGGAATCGCTTTTTCGTAGTTTTTGAGGTTAAAATAACTTTCTCCTATAATTTTATTTAGTTCAGACAACTCCATTTCATTCGATTGAGCCATCGCTTTCAAACCCAAATCAATCGCTTTTTGGAAATTACCCAACTTAAAATTCATATCCGCCTGAAAATACGATAACTTCTCTTTGTATTTTTCTTCACCTGAAACCTCATCAAAATACTTTGTTGCCGCTTTGTAATCATCGCCTTCATACGCCATAAAGCCCAAGTAATACTTGGCTTGAGCACCGTATTCTGGCGTATTCACAACAGTATTCAAATATTTTATAGCCTCTTTTTTCTTTCTGGCATTGTAATAACTGTAGCCTTTTTGAAAATTGAATTTATCCAATTCTTTTTTGCTAAGCTCGTTACTTTCCACTTTATCAAACCAAAACAAAGCTTTCGGAAAATTATTCTTTTCAAAATAAAAATGAGCCACTTCAAGATACGCCTGATTGCGTTTGATGTTCGTTGGATACCTCGTCACGAAATGTTCTACCAACTGATCCGCATTCGGCTGTTGCGTACGAATCGCACAATTGGCCACATAATAGGCGCAATCGGCCAAAATTTCTTCCTGATTTGTTTTTTTGGCAACTTGTTCAAAAATCACTTTTGCAGCAGCATATTGCTGATCGTTATACAACAAAAGTGCCGTATTAAAATCCTTTAAATCATGAGTATAAAGGGTTGATTTTTGAGCAGAAACAATAGAAAAAGTAAGTAGAAAAGGCAAGAAAAAAAGCCTGTAAAATATACGCATTTTGCTTATTTTTTAATCATTCAAATATATCATATTATCACCTTACTAACGATGCTTTATAACATTTTATTATCATTCAAAACCCTTTACTTATTTTCTTGAAGCGGCAACAATAGGCTTATTTAGCCACATCGTCCTGCTCTTCGCTATATCTTTTTTGTATAACAGGCAGTTAAAAAACTGTCTGTTATACAAAAAAGGATGCCGCTGCGATCATTGCTATAAAGAAACAATAGTGATTTTTTACAAACAATTTTTAAGGACAGTATCGTTTTTTATTCGAATGCGTTGAATTTATTTTGAATCCAAACACTAACTTCTTACTTTTACGCAATAAATCACTTCAATCATGTCACAAACCGTATTAGCTTTACACAACGTAACCATATATCAAGAAGGAAGAACCATTTTATCCGAAGTAAATTTAGAGGTAAATCATGGTGAGTTTATCTACATTATTGGAAAAACGGGATCTGGAAAAAGTAGTTTATTAAAAACCCTTTACGGCGACTTACCCTTAACAGAAGGGAACGGACATATTGTAGATTTCAGTCTAGAAACCCTAAAAGAAGACGAGATCCCCTTTTTGAGACGCAAAATCGGAATCGTATTTCAGGATTTCAAACTCTTACCCGATCGTTCTGTAAACGATAATATGCTTTTTGTACTCAAAGCAACAGGTTGGACAGAGGCAGTTGCCATGAATGACAAAATCGAAGAAGTGCTTACCAAAGTAGGCATGCAAGATTTTGGCAACAAAATGCCACACCAACTTTCGGGCGGAGAACAACAACGAGTAGCCATTGCCAGAGCCTTGCTTAACGATCCTGAATTCATCTTAGCCGACGAACCTACCGGAAATTTGGATCCTCAAACCAGTGCCGAAGTACTTGAATTGCTTAAAAAAATCAATGCCAACGGAAAAACCATCATCATGGCCACTCACGATTATGCCTTGTTGCTAAAATACCCCTCCAAAACATTGAAGTGCGAAGATTCTAAAATTTTTGAAGTGGTTCAGCGCACGGTATAATGCTTTCTGTTCTTATTCCGGTATACAATTATGCGGTATTTCCATTAGTTTTGGAAGTACACAAACAATGTATTGCCGCCGGAATTCAATTCGAAATCCTTTGCCAAGACGATTTTTCTACATCACATATAGAAGAAAATCTTGCTATTGAAAAGCTACCCTATTGCACTTTTTCTAAAAACAAAGTCAATTTAGGTAGAGGAAACAATCGAAACCTACTGATTCAAAAAGCTCAATTTGACTGGTTACTTCTTTTGGATTGCGACACCTTTCCTAGAGATTCTTTTTTTATCAAAAACTATCTTTCGTTTATACAAAAACCGATGTCATCTTTGGTTTTTGGAGGTATTATATATCATCCCAAAAAGCCACACAACTCACAATTGTTACGCTGGGTGTATGGTCAAAAAAGAGAAGCACTTCCTTGCAACATCAGGAATAAAAAACCCAACAGCAGCGCTTTAACTTCTAATTTATTAATCAAAAAAGAAATCGCTACACAATTTCCGTTTCCAGAATCTCTAAAAGAATACGGATATGAAGATTTTTGTTTTCTCACCAATTTAGCTTCACAGAACATTACTGTATTCCATCTTGACAACCCTACTTTTCATCTCAATTTAGAAACTTCAACAGCTTTTTTAGCCAAAACAGAAATGGCGCAAAAAAACTTGTTGTTTTTAGTCCGCCATCAAATCATCGATACCAAAGAAAGCAAGATTGCTCGCGTATTTTTATTAGCAGAAAAATTAAAATTAGTGGGACTACTCAGTTGGTTGTTTCAAAAAACGAAAAAGAAAGTCAGCCAAAATTTGTGTTCAAAAAAACCATCATTACTCCTTTTCGATTGGTACAAATTGGGTTATTTATGTCACTTGCAAACTAACGCTGTATAATCAAACTATCGAACAAGGCTTTCCATTGGTGCATAATAGTATTTAGCTCATAGTTAGCTATACTTTTTTGAGCATTTTCACCCATCGTTTTTCTCATTTTTTCATCCTGAAAAAGCAAAACCAATCGTTCCACAAATGCATCAACATTACCATCCTCAACCAAAAAGCCATTTACACCATCAGTGATAATTGACCTTGGACCTACTGGACAATCGTAAGCCACACAAGGCAAACCAGAAGCCATAGCCTCAAGCAGCACCAAACCCAATCCTTCATAACGTGAAGTCATCACAAACACAGCACTATCTAAATAAACCGTCTCAACGGCCACAACAGGTGGATAAAACGTAACGCTACTTTCAACACCTAATGCCTGAGCCAACGGAAGCAATTGGGTTTCAGGATTCAAAACGCCATAAATACAAAGTTCCCATTCGGGTTGAAGTTTAGCCACTTGCTGCCATATCACCAGCAAACGGTCCAATCCTTTTTCATAGGCATTTCTGGCAATTGCCACTACGCGTTTAGAACTGATTTGCTTCTTTTCTGAAGTTCTAATTACTAAGGGATTGGTAATAATGGTACAATTTGAAGCAGGCCACTCTTTGGCGCTTTCAGCATTCAAAACAACGAAGGCATCAAATTGCTTGGCTGCCCATTCTTTAAACCAAAGGGTGTAATTGTATTTCATTTTGTTCAAAAAGGAAATAGAAAACGGCGCTTCTTTTTGGTATTTCGACCCGTGACATTCGAATACAATGGGTATTTTTTTGTTTAATAAAAATGGAACCAAATAGGCTTTCAATCCATTGTCTGCAACAATAATACTATCGGGTTGTAAAGAAAGTGCTAATTCCTTAAGTTGCTTTTTATATTGAAAAACAGCCTTCATCGATTGCCCTTTTCGCTCAATATCATGCCAAACAATAGTAGGATGAAAATCAAAAAAGGGATTTTTATGGCCTTCATTTTGGGTAACTACGTGGATTTCATAACCCCATTTTTCAATAAAATAATGCGTTTTTAGAGAAAGTATTTTGGCCACACCTCCCGCATTATTGACAGAGGGAATCAGATAAAGCAATTTCATTGTTTGGATGCCAAAAATTGTGGATAGTCTCGAATATAATCCGATTCTTCAAAAACATCCGATGCCAAAACCAAACAAACAGCACCCGAAGAAAAATTTTGTAATTCTCTCCAAATCCCTGTCGGAATTAGTAATCCAACCGAAGGTTTATTGAGTAAAATTGTTTTTTTATCCAAGCCATCATCTAACACCACTTCAAAACTGCCGCTTAAAGCAATCAAAACTTCTTGCTGAACAATATGCGAATGTCCTCCTCTAAATGCCGAACTTGGCACATCAAAAAGGTAATAAACTCGTTTGAAATCGAAGGTTAAGATATCCTTTTGAATAAATCCTAAATTCCCTCGAGTGTCTTCTACCACTGGAATTGCAATCGTTTTTAGGTCTTTAAGAGTAGTTTTCATTGGGTAATTTCTAAGTATTTTTTGCGCCCATTAAACGCAAATTGAATGGCTTTGGGTGTTTCTTTTAGCCTTATCTTTTTCTGTTTTACATCATAAAACACTTTTTGTAAAACGCGAAAAATCCAATTGCTCATTCCTATACGTTTCAAAAAAGCGCCTTGAATGTAATACCGTTGCAAAAACGATACTTTATCTGTAGTCGTTTGTGTCTCATGGGCAGCAATTACTTTGGGAACAAAAGAAATTTGCTGTTGTTGACCGTACAAATCCATTAAAAAAATCGCTTCTTCACCCATCTCAAAGGTCGCTCCTAATCCAAAATGAGTATCAAATTCAATTCCTGAGGCGTCCAAAATGGCTTTATTTATCGTTATTTCAATTGACATTACAGAAAACAAAGTCAATGGTTTTAAAAACTTTTGACTCTTCTTTGGATATTTTTTAAACAACTTCCTATTTTCGTTTTCAATCTGAAAACTAATCACTGCTGCATCGGGAAACAGTTCATAAGCAGCGACAATTGTTTCTATAAAATCAGGTTGAAATACTTCATCGTCATCTGCCAAAATTAAAATTTCTCCTTGGGAATTTTTCAATCCCAAATTCCTACTTTTAGACAACCCTATTTCAAAGGAATTAATGACTTTGACAGTAGGAAAACTGGAGGTTAAAATAGCATTTTCATCGGTTTGATTGACGATTAAAATTGAAAAATCAGCAAAATGAGCAAAAGGAAACATCGGAATCAAAAAATCCAACGAATTCCTATTCATCGTTGCAATTATAATTTCAACAGCCTCTTTTGTATAGCGAATATTCAATTTGTTCTTACATTTACACAAATATAGAAAAATAGGGTTTGTAAATGAAAATACTTTTGATTGGCGAATACAGCAGGTTGCACAATTCTTTAAAAGAAGGCTTGGTGGCATTGGGTCATGAAGTCGTACTTGTAGCCTCGGGTGATGCTTTCAAAAACTTCCCTTCTGATTATTCGTTTCGAGCCCAAATTACCAATAGTAATTGGTTTTTTAAGAAAACAAGAAACCTTATTTACAGTGTAACTCGAATTGAAATGGAGCAGATAGAACATGCGATTCGTTTTTACTTTTTACTTCCAAAGCTTAATAAATTTGACCATGTGCAACTCATTAACTCAGATGCATTAGCCACTTTTCCTTGGGTTTCGAGATTTCTATATCGCAAGTTATTTCAAAATATAAAAAGTAGAAGTTTGGTGGTTTGCGGTGACGAAACGCCCGTCATTGATTATTTGCTAAAAAAAGAATTGCCTTATTCTATTTTGACGCCTTTTTTTGAAGATGCTACACTCAAAAATCATTTTTATTACCCTTTAAAATACACCAAACCAGCTTACAGAAAAACCTTCGAATGGTTAGCACAAAATTGTCAAACGATGACGACTTCTGATATGGATTATAAAATTCCGATGGAACGTATGGGATTCAATGCACCCTTGATTCCTAATCCGGTAAATTGTGAAAAGATTCCTTTTGAAGCCATAAGCCATCTTGAACCCGTTGTGATTTTCTTAGGTATTAATCGAGGGAGTTATATTAAAAAAGGAATACCTTATTTTGAAAAAGCATTGGCCGAAATTGAGAAAAAATTCGGTAGTAAAGTTCGTATCTCTATTTGCGAAAACCAACCCTATGAAGCTTACATCAGCCTGTACAATAAAGCACATATCGTGCTGGACCAAATTTATGCTATGGACCAAGGGTATAACGCTTTGGAAGCTATGGCAAAAGGAAAAGTAGTTTTTACGGGTGCTAACGAGGCGTTTACGAATTATTATGGTTTAAATGAAAATGTAGCAATTCACACGATACCAGATAAAGATTACCTTGTGAACCAATTATCCCACTTAATCGAAAACCCAAGCAAACTAAAGGAAATTGGAGAACGAGCAAGAGCATTCATAGAAAAAGAACATCATTATAAAAAAATCGCAGAACAATATCTTGCGGCTTGGAAACTTTAACTCTTCGGTAAAAATAGTTTTCTAAACACTAACAAAATCAATACAAAACCTAAGGCACTAGCGTAGCAATACGCTTGAATCGCTCCCTCATATCCCCGAGTTTTTATCCAATACAGTGATAATAGTAAATAGCTTAGATTAAAAGTTATTTCAAGAAAAAAATAAACTTTGAGTCGTGCTTTGACCAAAATTTGGTAGCCAAAAGCTAAAGTTAGTATTTTAAAAAAATCACCTAAAAATTGCCAAATCAATACCGATTGTAATTTCAAAAATTCAGGGGTAAATACCCACTTCAAAATCCATTCTTTGGCAAAAAACAAAACCAATAACATTACTAAAAACAAAGGAACAAAAGACGAAAAGTACACCTTTACTTCTTGCTTAAAAGCGTCCTCGGTTGACAATGACGCTAATTTTGGCATATAATACAATGACAATCCCGAAGTAAAAAAAAGCATATAAAAACTAGATAATTTGGTAGTAGCTTCCCAAAAACCAGCTTCGACTAAAGAATAATTTACAGTAATTGCATTCCGTATCAAAAGCAGTGTTAACGGAGCAATAATGGCCGTAAGCAAAGCCATCGCAGAAAACTTTTGAATGGCCGTCACATATTCTTTTTTAATTAAAAACCGAAAATGAAATTGAAAAAGGCGTTTGTCTTTTATGACAAAAACTAAAGTAGCAAACACCATAAGTAGTTCACTTACTGCAATCGCCCATACCGCACCACTAATGGTATGAAAATAAATCAAGCTTATGGTAACCAAAAAAACCAAAACAGAAGAAACCAATTGCACTAAAACAATAGTTTTGAACTGTTCCAATCCATTATAAATGGCTAACCAAAACGTATTAAGCAATACCAACGGCAAAGACAAACCTACTATTCGGATTGGAGTAGTCCATTGGTTGGAATGAAACAAAAGCTGTCCGATAGCCTCCGCAAAACAGAAAACCCCAATGGCTAATAAAGAAGAAATAATAAAGAAAACGGATAGAAAAGTAGCATACAATTCCGAAAGTGCTTTTTTATTTTCTTTGTTCTCAGCTACTAATTTTACCAAAGAAGTACTAATACCAAGCGTTGCAACGGATTTTAGCATCGCACCCAGATTTCTAAAATTACCTAATATGGCCATTCCAGAAGGCCCTAAAAAAACCGCAACCATCTTGTTCGAGATAAATCCCAATACAAAAGTAGTTCCTACCGAAAGTGAATTCACACTCAGCACCTTGAATAGATTATTTTCTTTAAAAAACTTCAAATACTTATTCTTAAAATGGCTCAAAATCAGCAACTAATATTGATTTAAGGCTTTGATAATAGCCCTAACTTCTTCATCCTCTAGAGCTGGATGTAGCGGAATACTCAAAACCTCCTCGTGTATCTTCTCGGTGAAGGGAAACGAGAGTGCATTCATTTGCGCCAAAGCCTTTTGCTTGTGCGGCGGAATGGGATAATGAATTGCTGTTTCGATGCCGTGTTGTTGTAAATAGACTTGTAATTCAGCCCTTCTTGAAATTCGAATCACAAACAAATGGAAAACGTGATTTTTAGAAAAATCCCAAAATGGCAAGATGATTTTATCGTTTTTGATTTCGGTCAAATAACGTTTGGCAATACTTCTTCGCTTATCATTATCTGCATCTAAATTAGATAATTTCAGGTTCAAAAAAGCGGCTTGAATTTCATCCAATCTTGAATTTACACCAATAAATTCGTTCAGATATTTTGTTTCGGAACCATAATTACGAAGGGATTGTATCACTTTTGCCAATTGAGCATCATTGGTAACTACTGCTCCTCCATCGCCCAAAGCTCCTAAATTTTTACTCGGATAAAAACTGTAGGCAACAGCCCATAGTTCGTTTTTGGAATTTGGAATTTCAAAATTGGAATTTCTTTCAATCCCGTGAGCTTGCGCTGCATCTTCCACAACAATCAAACTATGTTCAGTGGCGATAGCATTAATTCGCTCCATTTCTGCCAATTGACCATACAAATGAACTGCCAAAATAGCTTTGGTCTTTGGCGTTATTTTTTCTGGAATCAAATCAGGATTAATGTTGTAGGTTTCTATTCTTGGTTCTACCAAAACAGGAACCAAATCAGCAGCTAGGACCGCCAAAATAGTAGCAATATAGGTATTGGCTGGCACAATAACTTCATCCCCTTTTTGCAATTTACCTAATTGGATATAGCCTTTAAAAATCAAAATCAAAGCATCCAAACCATTGCCCACTCCCACACAATATTGGGTTTTACAATAGGTTGCAAAATTATTCTCGAAGGTTTCGACTTCTTTGCCTAAAATATACCAACCACGCTCTAAAACCGATTTCAATGTGTCTTGAAATGCCGTTTCATACCGTTCGTTTATTTTTTTTAAGTCTAGAAATCGTATCATTTTAAGGAGTTTTTATAAAAATCCTGACTCCATACCGTGCAACCCAATTCTTCTTTTTGCTGTAATAAGCCGCTATGAAATCCTTTTTCGCCAGAGTCATTTACAATTCCCATATCAAAAAAAAGTTTGCCCTTTTTTTGAAAAATATCTAGTAAAGAAATGAATAAAAAATCCAAGGCGCGGTATTTTTCACCTTTTTTGGAAGTGGCACCGTACTGCGATTTTACTCCGTTTTCAAATTCAAAAATGGTGATTCCTGCTACAATCTTATCCTCCAAATAAACTGAAAATTGTTTGATATTTTGAGGAAATCTCTCGTGAAGCAATTGAATTTCTGCTAAGCTATGAACTGGTTTTACATCGTATTTTTCTGCTAATCTTGGCTCTAGAATTTTTTCCCAAAAAGGCTGAAAATTAGTTTCTTCTACTACTCTCAATCCTAATACTTCTGTTCGTCTAAAATGCTTTAATTTACTTTTAGAAATTGGAATCTCTTGAGACAAATGAGCCACCATATTCATTTCTTTTCGGTACAATTGCGCTCCTTTTTTCATCAAAAAAAAGTCAATTGCTGCATTGCCATGTCCTAAATAAAACGAAGGAATTGGATGTAAATAAAAATGTTCTATTCGCTTGCTTTTGAAAAAATCAAACAACAAATCCAGAATCGTTTCTATCTTTTCTATTTTTAATTTGGAAGCATACACCAATCCGCCGTAAGTCAATCCTTGATGTGAATATACCTTGTTGTCTACTCTATTGGCAGGCAAAATAGCTATCAACTTCGTTTTATCAAATACTAACAATGAAAAATCATCGAATCGATCTTGATGGTACTCCATAAAATCTCTATGAAACAAAAAGGTTGCATTGTATGCGCTACTTACAAAGGTGTTCCAAAGCTCGTAATCACTTTTTTCATAGTGCTTTATCGTATAATTTTTCACCATAAAAACTTAAAAGTTATTGATTTGGTTTTAAATCCAAGGTGGGTAATGACCAATTAAACTTAACCACAAGCAATCGAACAACAATAATAACTAAAGAAGTGATTAGGTAAACCAACGTATCGGGAAGTTGCCATTCTTTGAGTACAAAAAAGACCGCTCCTCCTAAAATACAAATCGTGGCATATATTTCTTTTCTAAAAATAACAGGAATTTCAACACACAAAACATCTCTAATAACGCCTCCAAAACAAGCCGTCATGGTGCCCAATGCTACACAAATATAGGGATGCACACCAAAATCAAGGCCTTTTTGAATTCCGATTAACGTAAATACTCCCAAACCAACAGTGTCAGATAACAGCATCGAGAGTTTAAACCTAAGTAGTTTCCCTCTAAAAACGACTACCAAAACAAAGCCTAAGGTGATAATATACAGGTAATTCAAATCTTGCATCCAACCTACGGGTGTTCTACCAATTAACACATCTCGGAGCGTTCCGCCTCCTACGGCTGTCACAAAAGCGATAATTAATACCCCAAACGGATCCATGCGTTTGTGAAGTGCTGTAAGTGCCCCTGAGATGGCAAATGCCAAAGTCCCAATAAGGTCTAATGCATCAAAAAATGTCATACTATAACTTTTAAGTCGCTAAATAAGATGTAAAAATCGTTTCAAAAGTAAAGAAATATACTCGTAAAACGACACAGAATAGAAATGGAATTGATTTGGATGATTTTCTTCCTGTATAATTTTATACAAAACCCACACAATATGTATATTTGTAATTAAAAAAAGTTGAAACAAATTACTTCCATACAAAATCCGTATATAAAATCATTAGTCCTACTTCAAGAAAAAGCAAAAGCTAGGAAACAAACCGGAACTTTTTTGATTGAAGGGCAAAGAGAAATTAGCATTGCCATAAAAGGCGGCTACGAAATTGAAACCTTATTATTTGTTCCTGAAATTTGTTCAGAAAACCAAACCAAACAATTAGTTTCAAATGCTGAACTCATAGAAATTACTTCGTCCGTTTATGAAAAACTAGCTTACAGAGATTCTACAGAAGGTGTCTTGGCTGTTGCCAAAACCAAATCGACATTGTTATCAGATTTAAAGCTCTCCGAAAATCCTTTGATTCTGGTGGCAGAGGCTCCAGAAAAACCAGGCAACATTGGTGCTTTGTTACGAACGGCAGATGCAGCTAATTTGGATGCTGTTATCATTGCCAATCCAAAAAGTGATTTGTATAATCCGAATATTGTTCGTTCGAGCGTAGGCTGTTTGTTTACCAATCAAATCGCAACAGGCAGCACGGCCGAAATTATTACTTTTTTGAAAGAGAGAAACATTCATTTTTATTGTGCAACGTTACAAAATTCTAACGGGTATCATTTACAAAATTATACTACTCCAACAGCTTTGGTGGTAGGAACAGAAGCTACAGGACTCACGCAAGAATGGCGTGATGCAGCAACGCAAAACATCATTATCCCCATGCAAGGCGAAATCGATTCGATGAACGTTTCGGTGGCGGCAGCTATTTTGATTTTCGAAGCCAAAAGACAAAGAGGTTTTTAATGCTCTCCAAAATTACTCGAAACAGAAAGACTAACTCGCAGTTGCAAGTCCCATAATAATTACTTATTTTTAGAAAAAGAACCCTGCCGTTATGACCGAATTAGAAATAGAAAAAGAAAACAAAGCCATCGCACAAGAATACAAAGAATTGTTGCGTATTAGCTACCAAACCTTAACGACAACAGATAAAAAACTGATTCGTTTAGCCTTTGACGTTGCCGTGGATGCCCACAAAGACCAAAGAAGAAAATCAGGTGAGGCTTATATTTTTCATCCTATAGCCGTGGCCAAAATTGTCGCTTCGGAAATTGGTTTAGGTGCTACCTCTATAGCCGCCGCTTTGTTACATGATGTGGTTGAGGATACCCCCATGACGGTTCGCGAAATTGAACGCCTTTTTAATCCTAAAGTGGCGCAACTCGTTGAAGGACTAACCAAAATATCGTTGGTTCAAAAAGACTTAAACGCCTCTATTCAAGCCGAAAATTTTAGAAAAATGATTCTGACCTTGAACGATGATGTGCGTGTAATTTTGATAAAATTGGCCGATCGTTTGCACAATATGCAAACCATGGATTCGATGAGAGAGGATAAGCAGACTAAAATCGCTTCGGAAACCTTATATATTTATGCCCCACTTGCACACCGATTGGGATTATACAACATCAAAACCAAATTAGAAGATTTAGGGCTAAAATACACCGAACCAGATGTATACAATGAAATTGTTAGTAAAATAAAAGAAACCAAAGAAGAACAAGATGCGTATATCAAAGACATTTCAGATGTACTAAAAACTTCTTTGGACAAAGAAGGTATCCAATACATCATAAAAGGAAGACCCAAATCAATATACTCCATCCGTCGGAAAATGAAAGCTCAAAATGTGCGTTTCGACGAAGTGTATGACAAATTTGCTTTGCGCATAGTATACAATGCAGAACCTCACGAAGAGAAATTTTTAGCTTGGAAAATCTATTCCATAGTTACAGACTTTTACAGACCAAGCCCTAGCCGATTGCGAGATTGGATTTCTTCGCCTAAATCTACTGGTTATGAAGCACTACATATTACCGTTATGGGACCAAAAGGACGATGGGTCGAGGTACAAGTCCGAAGTGAACGCATGGACGAAATTGCCGAAAAAGGATATGCCGCACACTACAAATACAAAAATGGCGCTACCGAAGAAAGTGGCTTAGATGTATGGCTGAATCTATTACGTGAAGCATTAGAAAACTCAGAAACCAACGCTGTTGATTTTGTGGAAGATTTCAAAATGAATTTATATTCAAAAGAAATCTTTGTGTTTACCCCGAAAGGCGATATCAAATCACTGCCCAAAGGTGCTACCTCATTAGATTTTGCTTTTAGCATCCATTCAGAAATAGGAATTAAAACCAGAGGAACTCGTGTAAACGGAAAACTAGTCCCTTTAAACCATGAACTCAAAAGTGGGGATCAAGTCGATGTGATTACCTCTCAATACCAAAAACCAACCGCCAACTGGCTCGATTATGTAACCACCTCAAGAGCCAAAACTAAAATAAAAAATGTCTTAAACGAAAACACCAAAAAAATTGGCGAGGAAGGAAAAGAGATTCTTACTCGAAAACTGAAACATTTGAAAATTAATTTGAGTGAATCAGTAACCAATGAGTTGGTGAATTTTTTCAAACTCAAAACCAGCTTGGATCTTTATTATAGAGTAGGAATTGGTGCTATTGAAAATCAACAATTAAAAGACTTTGCGGCCAAAAAAAGCAACACCATTATCAATTTCTTTAAAAATAAAATAAAGAGAAATCAAAAAAACACGGCCGATGCTGATATCAACAAACCAGAAATCAACAACAATTACGATTTATTGGTTTTTGGAACAGAACACGACAAATTGGATTATAAATTTGCTCCTTGTTGCACCCCAATTCCAGGTGATGATGTTTTTGGTTTTGTCACTATCAACGAAGGAATAAAAGTACACAAAAAAGATTGTCCCAACGCCCTTGGAATGCAATCCAACTATGCCTATAGAATCATGATCGCTAAATGGATTGACTCTTCTCAAGAAGAATTCAAAGCCTTACTGAACATTACCGGAATGGATGTTATGGGGCTCACCAACCAACTCACTAAAGTAATTTCAAACAACATGCATGTTAACATTCAGAGCATTTCATTGAGTACTAATGCAGGATTATTTGAGGGTCAGATTGCCGTAATTGTACAAAATAATACCATTCTGAAAAAACTAATCAATAACATCAAAAAAATTGATGGAATTGAGACTGTAACCCGAGTCTATAATACCTAAAAGTGCTTTTAAGAAATAATTAATGCACAACTTTAAAACTAGGGCCTTTAATCTTTAAACAAAATAATTTATCTTTGCCAGATATGACACTCATCTCTACAGAAAACAATAAAAATCAAGAAATTGTAAAAAATGTTTTTACAATGTATCTCGAAAATAAAGGACATAGAAAAACACCTGAACGCTATGCTATCCTACAAGAAATTTACGATAGTGAAGAACATTTTGATATCGAAAATTTGTATATCAAGATGAAAAACAAAAACTATCGTGTGAGCAGGGCTACCTTATACAACACCATAGAGTTATTGTTAGATTGTGCATTAGTTCGAAAACATCAATTTGGACAAAATCAGGCGCATTACGAAAAATCATATTTCGACAAACAACACGATCACATCATCATGACCGATACTGGTGAAGTCATAGAGTTTTGTGATCCAAGAATTCAAACGATCAAAAAAACAATCGAAGAGATTTTTGATATCGAAATTACCAATCACTCACTGTATTTATACGGTAACAAAAAGAAAACAGAATAATTTTTTATAGACTAAAGAAGACTGGACAACTCAACCGTTGTCCAATTCTATTTATTTAACAACAAACAATACAGATAATGACCGTAGATTTATTATTAGGATTACAATGGGGAGATGAAGGAAAAGGGAAAATTGTAGACGTACTTACCTCTAATTATGATATCATTGCCCGTTTTCAAGGAGGACCAAATGCAGGACACACCTTGGAATTTGATGGTATCAAACATGTTTTAAGAACAATTCCTTCTGGTATTTTTCATAAAAACTCTATTAACATTATTGGTAATGGTGTAGTAATTGATCCTGTAGTATTTCAAAAAGAAATCGAAGGTTTACAAAAATTTGATTTAGACATCAAAAGCAAGCTAATCATTTCTAGAAAAGCGCATTTGATACTACCTACCCATCGTTTGCTTGATGCTGCTTCTGAAGCGGCCAAAGGAAAAGCAAAAATTGGTTCTACTTTAAAAGGAATTGGCCCAACATACATGGACAAAACAGGTAGAAACGGACTACGTGTTGGTGACATCGAATTAGAAGATTTTGCAGATCGTTACAGAGCTTTGGCTGACAAACACGAAGAAATGATCAAATTCTACGATGTAGCCATTCAATATAATTTAGCCGAAATGGAAGCTGAATTTTTTGAAGCTATTACTGAATTAAAAAAACTAGATTTTATTGATAGTGAAGAATATTTACACCAAGCTCAAAAAGCAGGAAAATCTATTTTGTGCGAAGGTGCTCAAGGTTCTTTATTAGATGTTGATTTTGGAACCTATCCATTTGTAACTTCATCTAATACTACAGCTGCTGGAGCTTGTACTGGTTTAGGTATTGCACCAAACAAAATCAAAGAAGTATACGGAATTTTCAAAGCGTATGTAACACGTGTAGGAAGTGGCCCTTTTCCAACAGAATTATTTGACGAAGTAGGTGCAACAATGGCCAAAATTGGAAATGAATTTGGATCGGTAACCGGAAGACAAAGACGTTGTGGTTGGTTGGATTTAGTAGCCTTGAAATATGCCGTTCAAGTAAACGGAGTAACCCAATTGATGATGATGAAAGGCGATGTGCTTTCTGGCTTTGAAACCTTAAAAGTATGTACCGCTTACCAATATAAAGGTCAAGAAATTGCTCATTTCCCATACAACATCGAACCAGAAAATGTAACGCCTATTTACCAAGAATTCAAAGGATGGGCACAAGATTTGACTGGAATGACTACTTATGAGGAATTACCAAAAGAATTGAAAGAATACATTGAATTTATAGAAAAAGAGGTTGAAGTGCCTATAAAAATAGTTTCTGTTGGACCAGACAGAAAGCAAACTATTTTAAAATAAAAACACCTAACGCTCTGAGATTTCAGAGCGTTTTTTTTGTCAACACAAAAACATCTAAAAGAAATGAACAATCCTAAATACCAAATCAAGAAAACTGAACTGCTATCAGATAACTGGTATGTTTTGAACAAAGTAACCGTTGCCTATCAAAAGAAAGACAAGACTTGGGATACTCAAAAACGAGAGGTGTATGATCGAGGTAATGGGGCTGTTATTTTATTATACAATACACACAAAGCAACGGTTATTTTAACCCGCCAATTTCGATTGCCTACTTACCTGAATGGTAATGCATCAGGCTTACTTATTGAGGCTTGCGCAGGAGTTTTAGATGATGAAAATCCAGAAGCTTGCATTATTCGCGAAATTGAGGAAGAAACTGGTTATCGCCTTTCTAGCGTAAAAAAAATATTCGAATCCTATATGTCTCCGGGAGCCGTTACAGAAATACTATATTTTTTTGTGGGAGAATATGATGCTTCCATGAAAGTAAGCGAGGGCGGCGGATTGGATCAGGAACATGAAGAAATTGAGGTGATTGAAATTCCATTTGATCAAGCGTATCTGATGATTGAAACTGGCGAAATTAAAGATGCCAAAACAATTATGCTCTTGCAATACGCCAAAATCAATTGCTTAATTCCCAACGCAACGAGATTAGCCAATGACTGTAGTCCAGAATAATCGTGAGCCCTTATTTTTATTTTATTTGAATTTCTATCCAAAAGTTAATTATTAGCAGTAATTAAATAAAAAACAAAGTGTTACTCGTTCAAACACATATACAACAACTATAACTCATGATAAAAAGGCTATGTTAAACTAAAATTAAGAATGTCGAAAACCATTATTTTAGACCGAAAATAGCTTATTTTTGATAGACTGATCTTTTGTTTTAGCTAAAATTAAATTATATCATGACGGATTTAAAAAATAAAAATGCCCTCATTACTGGGGCTGGAAAAGGAATAGGTAAAGCGATAGCGATAGCCTTGGCCAAAGAAGGTGTTAATGTAGTATTGATGGCCAGAACACAAACAGAGATAGATGAAGTTGCGAAAGAAATCAGCGCATTTGGCGTTAAATCCCTTGCATTGACGGCTGATGTCGCGGATATGCATTCGGTTAATTTGGCTGTTGAAAAAGCGTTAAGCACGTTTAAAACTATCGATATTTTGATTAATAATGCTGGAATTGCTGCTTTTGGCAAATTTTTAGAATTAGAACCCTCAGAATGGGAGCGTATTATTCAAGTGAATTTGATGGGCGTGTATTACGTGACCCGTGCTATTTTGCCCAACATGATCGAAAGACAAACGGGTGATATTATCAACATTTCATCTACAGCAGGGTTAAACGGTAATGCGTTGACCAGTGCATACAGTGCCTCAAAATTTGGGCTTTTAGGCTTGACCGATTCATTGATGCAAGAAATGCGCAAGCACAATATTAGAGTGAGCGCTTTGACACCAAGTACTGTGGCGACAGACATGGCCAAAGAACTGAACCTTACTGACGGTAATCCAGATAAAGTAATGCAAGCTGAAGACATTGCCGAATTGTTGGTGGCACAACTTCAATTAAACCGTCGTGTTTTTATCAAAAACAGCAGTATCTGGTCCACTAATCCTTAAAATTATTAGCGATGAAAAAACATATAGGACAATTAATTTCAATTGAATTTGAAGATTTAAAAGAAATTTTTACTGGCTTTTTAATCGATTATTCCGAAGAATGGATTTTATTACGTAAAAATCCTGTTGATTTTATTCTGGATGGGTTTATACTTCTTAAACACAAAAAAGTAAAAACCATACACCGAGATGAAGAACATGAATTTACCGAAAAAGTAATCCGATTAAAAGGGGAGAAAACTACGACTGACAAAATCATTCCAATTCAAGATTTAGCCTCGATTGTCGCTTTTTTGGATGAAAATTATGGTGTTTTTCAGATTGCCAAAAAATCAACACGCTCCGCATATTTAGGAAAACTCATTGCCCTTAGCAAAGACGAACTGATCCTTGATTTCTTGGACACCCAAGGAGAATTTGGTGGTGAATTGAGTTTTAAACCTGAAAAGATAAGAACTATAGAATTTGACACCGACTATATTAATTCTATCCAGTTAGTGATTCCTGATGAAGAAAATTAAAACCATAAAGCAGAAAAGCCCTTTGAAACAAGGGCTTTTCTATTTTAATTGAAATAAATTATAGTACGAACAGTTAGTTAATAAACTCCATTCGAACACTTCCGTCTTCGTCAATTCGAGTCAATTGAATTTCGTGTAACGTATTCACCAATGCAGGATCCCAAGGTGTTTTTACTTTTACATAGTTTTCGGTAAAACCGTGAATGTATCCCTCTTTATTCTCACTTTCGAATAAAACAGTTCGGCTAGTACCCAATTGACTTTCATAAAACGCACGACGTTTTTTTACCGATAGCCCTCGCAACATTTTACTTCGCTTCGCCCGAACGTTATTGGGAACTACACCATCCATAGCAATAGCTTCAGTATTGTCTCGCTCAGAATAGGTAAAAACGTGTAAATAAGAAATATCTAAATCATTCAAAAAATGATAGGTTTCTAGGAAGTGCTCATCGGTTTCTCCCGGAAATCCAACGATAACGTCCACACCAATACAAGCGTGTGGCATTACTTGACGAATATTGGCTACTCTATCGGTATATACTTCACGAAGGTAACGACGTTTCATTAACTTTAAAATATCGTTACTCCCGGATTGCAAAGGAATATGAAAATGAGGAACAAAGGTTCGGCTTTTGGAAACAAAATCAATCGTTTCGTTTTTCAACAAATTGGGTTCGATAGACGAAATACGAAGACGTTCAATTCCCTCCACTTCGTCAAGTGCTTTTACCAAATCAAGGAAGGTGTGTTCGTGTTTTTTGTTCCCAAACTCTCCTTTTCCGTAATCGCCAATATTTACACCTGTCAGCACTATTTCTTTAATCCCTTGTTGTGAAATTTCGGAAGCATTTTTTAATACATTTTCTAAAGCATCACTTCTAGAAATTCCTCTCGCAAGCGGAATGGTACAATAGGTACATTTGTAATCGCAACCGTCTTGCACTTTAAGAAAAGCACGCGTTCTATCACCAATTGAATAACTGCCTACATAAAAATCGGCTTCGGCAATTTCGCACGAATGCACTTGACCAAAATCGTTTTTGGACAAATCGTTGATGTAATCGTTTAGTTTGAATTTTTCTGTGGCACCCAGAACCAAATCTACGCCATCCACATCGGCGAGTTCTTCAGGCTTTAATTGTGCATAACAACCAACGGCGGCCACGAAAGCTTTGTCGTTCAGCTTCATCGCTTTGCGCACGACTTGCTTGAATTGTTTGTCTGCATTTTCTGTAACCGAGCAAGTATTTATCACATACATATCGGCTACTTCTTCAAAATCCACTCTTTCAAAGCCTTCTTCTTGAAGATTTCTCGCTATGGTTGACGTTTCTGAAAAGTTCAATTTACAACCCAGCGTATAGAAGGCCACACGTTTTTTATTTTCCATAAGATAGCTCAATTAATGAAATCGTTGTCAAAAAATTGAGGGTGCAAATTTACATATAAATTCTAAGAATTAAAAATGAAGCAGTTAGATAATTTAAACACTAAAGCCTAAAAAAACCGCTTATTTTCATTTATTGCAATGAAAATAAGCGGTTTTTTTAAATCTTAATAAAAGAGAAGCCTTTATCCTAACCTAAAATAAAGCGTTCGATAACCTCAGCCACGCCATGATCATTATTTGAAGCTACAATAACATCTCCAAAACCTCTCAGTTCGGGAGTTACATTGTCTACCCAAACGCCTAATCCCGCATATTGAATCATGGTCAAATCGTTTCCTGCATTGCCTACTGCAATAATTTCGCTTTGTTCAATACCTAATCTTTTGGCTAAAAATTGAATACTTGCTGCTTTATCGATGCCATTAGGTGCAACTTCCAAAAAGAAAGGTTTCGACATTGACACACTTAAATCTGGCATTGCTTGTTTCAAATCGCTTTCTACCATTTTCAAATAAGAAGGGTCTTCAAGTAAAATACATTTTACTGCATTAGAAGTCACAGCCGCTTTAAAATCAGGGACCAGTTCATGCGGCATACCCGTTATGCTTCGTTCAACCTCAATAAATTCAGAGTGGGTTTCGCTTACAATCGTATTATTAATATACGTAATGATATGCGTTTTCGCCTTCAGACTATAATCATGTAGTTCGTGAATTTGCTCCTTGGTCAGCGATTGTTCAAAAATTACCGTATCGTCTTTTAAATCGGTAACTACGGCACCATTAAAGGAAATCATATAATTATTCTGCAAATCATTCGCAAAATGTGTCATCGCTGGTGTTGGCCTTCCTGATGCCAAAACCACTTCAACACCCTTTTCTTGTGCCATAGCAATCATGGCTCGATTCTCTTTAGAAATGGTATGATCGTCTGTCAACAACGTGTCATCCATATCTAAAACTAACATTTTGTATTTCATAACTTATGGAAACAATTTAAATACTCATTCTAAAATCCTCGATAACTGGATTCGCCTTCGCAAAATCTGTTTCTTGAATAAAAATTTCAATGGCCAAATCCGAACCACCAAATCCACCCAAACGAGCCGATTGAATATTGTCTTTTTTTACGGTTTCGATTCCCGCTGTTTCTAATTTTTCTTGTAAGGCTAGTGCTAATATTTCACTGCCTGAAAACACTTTCATTAATCCCATACTGTTTTATGTTTGTTGTTGAGGGTTGGTGGTTAACTGTTTGTGGTTTATGGTTTGTTGTTAGTAGTTTGTTGTTAGTAGTTTGTTGTTGAGGGGTTGTTGTTGAGTTCAAATTTAAGCGCAAAGGTTCTATTCCAATGTCATTAAGTTAAGAGATTTTAGATTGTAGAGTAACGATTCTTGATTTTAGATTTTGGAGCAAGTGAGTGAAAATTATATAATTTTCAGCATCTTATACATCAGCTATCAAAAATTGTTACTCAAAAATCAGTAATCAAATTATTGATTATTCCTTAACTTAATGACATTGGGTTCTATTCTGAGGTCTGCTTTCTTAAATCTCACGTCTAAAATCTATTCTGTATCTTCTTCCTCCTCTTCCTCTTCTTCATCGAAATCAAACTCAAAAGGTTCGATTAGCATTTTCTCTGCCAACAAATCAATTCGCTCCGTAATTTGTTCCGCAAAAATGATACGTTGCGTTTTGGCAATACTGTTTGAAATACGCATAATTTTGGTTTCGTGACGTAATTTCAACATAGGATCAGTGTCATCAATGATAAACATTTTTAAACGATTGACATTGTATCCTGCAGAGGAAAACATTTCACTCAAACGGTTAGGCGTGCCAATCAGAACATCAATTCCAGTTGATATATAATTTTTGTCATAATCCATATCGCCTTTATCGTGTACACCATACACCTCTAACTTGGTGTATCGATTGTATTTATCAAAAAGCTCTTCCATTGCCAACACTTTGGCTTTGTCTTCAACTACAATCAAAGCTCTTGGAGATTCTTCATTGGCGCCCGCCAAACGCTGAATTACATTGATAACAATAGTCGTTGTTTTTCCGCTTGCTTTTGGTGCAATAATCAAACAATCTGCTCCACTTTTTAGCGTAGAAAAAGTCTCTTGCTGCATAGCATTGGCTTCTACTAAACCATTTTCTATCAATGCTTTTTGAAGATTCTCGTTTATTTTTTTTAGTTTCATTTTTAAAGTTATTAGGCAAAAGGCAATAGCCAAAAGCTAAATTTAATAAAATAGGACGCGTATTTCTTAATCCTTTTGGCTAACGGCTTTTGCCTTTTGCCTGATGGCTATTTACTAGCAAACAATTTTACATCCGTTTCAGATATTTCGCTTCCCCCCAGAATAATCAAGCGTTCCACTACATTGCGTAACTCTCGTATGTTTCCTGTCCAATCGTATTCTTGAAGCAAGCTAATGGCTGCTTCCGAGAATTTTTTCACAGCATTGCCTTGTTCCGAAGCAATTTTCTCTGCAAAATGTGTAACCAACATCGGAATATCGGTGCGACGTTCATTCAACGCAGGAACTTTGATTAAAATAACCGCCAAACGGTGGTACAAATCTTCTCTAAAACGACCTTCGGCAATCTCTTGTTTCAAGTCTTTGTTGGTTGCAGCTACCACACGAACATCGACTTTAATGTCTTTATCGGCTCCCACTCTCGTAATCATACTTTCTTGCAACGCACGCAACACTTTGGCTTGAGCCGAAAGACTCATATCACCAATCTCGTCCAAGAAAATTGTCCCTTTATCTGCTGCTTCAAACTTTCCTGCACGGTCTTTTACTGCTGATGTAAAGGCGCCTTTGACGTGTCCAAACAACTCACTTTCTATCAATTCTGACGGAATAGCGGCACAGTTCACTTCGATTAAAGGGAAACTTGCGCGTTCGCTTTTCTCGTGCAATTGATGGGCTACTAATTCTTTTCCCGTTCCGTTAGGTCCTGTGATTAACACCCTAGCTTCGGTAGGAGCTACTTTATCAATCATCATTTTGATATGATTAATGGCTTCGCTCTCGCCAATCATTTCGTAGTTTTTGCTGACTTTTTTCTTTAGAATTTTATTCTCAACTACTAATTTTTTTCGGTCCAAGGCATTGCGAACCGTATTCAACAATCGATTCAAATCAGGTGGTTTTGAGATATAATCAAAAGCTCCCAAACGCATCGTATTGATGGCCGTTTCCATATCGCCGTGTCCTGAAATCATCACCATTGGAATTTCAGGTTTGATTTTTTTGACAGCTTCCAACACTTCAACTCCGTCTAATTTTGGCATTTTGATATCGCAAAGCACCAAATCATAATCGGTATTTTTTATTTTCTCTAAACCTACAGCACCGTCTTCAGCTTCGTCTACTTGATACGAATCATTTTCTTCTGAAAGGATTTTTACCAAAACCCTACGAATCGCTGCTTCGTCTTCTATAATTAATATTTTACTCATTCTTAACAATTTTCAAATTTTAAAAATTCCAAATTCCAATAGTTGGATTTTGGGATTTACTTTTTGGAATTTAATACTTCAACCACTTATACAATTCTTTCCAACTTGGTTTTTTACCGTACATCAAAATACCCACGCGATAAATTTTGGAAGCAAACCAAACTACCAATAAAAACGTTCCGAATAAAAGTACTATCGAAAGCAAAATTTGCCACAAAGGTACGCCAAAAGGAATACGCATTAGCATCACGATTGGCGATGTCAAAGGCACAATCGAGAAAATGGTGGCTACCGTGCCGTGAGGGTCATTGATTACCGTAAAAAACCCGATGTAAACACCCAAAATTAAAGGCATAATAATCGGTAGCAAAAACTGTTGTGAATCGGTTTCGTTGTCAACCGCAGCACCGATGGCAGCATAAAAGGAACTGTACAAAAAGTACCCTCCAATGAAATAAATCACAAAACAAGTCAGCAAAGTCCCAATCGGAAGATTCCATAATTCAGCTATATACAATTGCGCCGTATTGGCTAATTCATGCTGAGCAGCTTGCATCACTGCAGGAGGCACTTTGGCAGTTGGACCTAAATCGACACCAAAAAACAAAGAAGCACCAAATAACAATCCTAAACCTATAATCGCCCAAATTAAAAACTGAAGAATACCTGCCAATGAAGTTCCAATGATTTTACCCATCATCAACTGAAAAGGTTTTACCGAAGAAATAATGATTTCGATGATACGATTGGTTTTTTCTTCGATTACGCTACGCATCACCATATTGCCATAAATCACAATAAACATCATGATCAAATACCCAAAAGCACCACCAATGGCAATTTTAATTTCATTCAATCCTTTCAAACTTTCCTCGCCTGAGGCTTTACTCAAACTGATGTTGATATTGGACTGCGCTTTATGTATCGCCACAGTATCCAATTTTGCGGCTTGAAAATTGAGTTGGGTGATTTTTTGATCTAATACTTTTTGGACTCCTTCGATAAAAAGAATGCTAGGACTATCATTTGAGATGTATTGAATTTTCTTCTCCAAATCGGCAATTGACGTGGTTTTTGGAATGGCTAGCAAACCGTCAAAACGTTCAGAGGTTATACTGTCTTTGAGTGCTTTCACTTCCAAAACTGACAAATCCAAATACTGGAATTCGCTATCTTTTTTGTTTTTGGCCATAAAATCGGCAACAAACAAACCTGTTTCGTCGTGAATCGCAATCTGTTTAGTATCAGCCTTCATGGACGCCAAATAGCTAACAAAAGCGGCAATTCCAACAAACAAAAGTGGACTCAAAAAAGTCATCACTATAAAGGATTTGTTGCGCACCTTGGCGATAAATTCTCTTTTTATAATCAACGAAATCATACTCATATAGTTAGTTTTATAGGTCTTACTATCAATCGTGTGGTTTTAAAATTAAAATTTTTATTTCTTTGAACCATTAAGTAATTAAGTTTCATTAAGCAATCGCAACCTTAATCTTCTTAATCTCTTAATGGTAAAAAAACTTTTTCCTTACCCACACAATTCATGGTAATACTTGTTTAAAAATTTAAAACTTAAATTCCAATACTTTTGATATTTGGAATTTTAAAATTTCAAAAGATTATTTTTCAGTTACAGTTTTAATAAAGATATCGTTCACACTTGGAATTTTTTCCACAAAATGCGTCACTTGACCACGTTGCGTAAGGACTTGCAACAACTCGTTGGGTGTACCTGTACCTAGCTGAATTTCTAATTTCAATTCTTGATTCAAAGACTTGAAATTGGCTGGGCCCACGGTAAATTTTTGCGTCAAATCATACATTAAGCCTTCGACATTATCCGTCAAAATACCCACTTCAAAACTATTAGAGCGGTATTGGCGTTTTACTTCTTCCAATTTTCCTTCTATGAGTTTATTCGATTTATGAATCAAAGCGATATGGTCACACAATTCCTCTACACTTTCCATTCTATGGGTTGAGAAAATAATGGTCGTACCTTTTTCCTTTAATCCTAAAATCTCATCTTTGATAATATTAGCATTCACAGGGTCAAAACCTGAAAACGGCTCATCAAAAATCAACAATTTGGGTTGGTGCAACACACACACCACAAACTGAATCTTTTGTGCCATTCCTTTTGACAACTCCTCGATTTTCTTATTCCACCAGCCTTTGATGTCTAATTTCTCAAACCAATAGTCCAACTGAATTTTAGCTTCTTTTTTAGAAAGCCCTTTCAGTTGCGCCAAATACAAACACTGCTCGCCTACTTTCATCGATTTGTACAAACCTCTCTCTTCGGGAAGATACCCGATGTGTTGAATGTGATGGGGTTGCAGTTTTTCACCATCCAAAAGCACTTCACCACTATCGGGCAACGTAATCTGATTGATGATACGAATTAAAGAGGTTTTTCCGGCACCATTAGGTCCTAATAAACCATAAATACTGCCTTTGGGTATCGAAAGCGAAACGGAATTAAGCGCCACATAATCGCCATATTGTTTCACTACATTTTTTACCTCGAGAATACTACTCATAGCTTGATTTTTAGAATTGCAAAAATAGGTAATTAGTAGTCAACAACGCCCAATTGTTACAGAAAATGCCGCTTTTTACAGCAATAAAACTAGACGAACTTCAACTCTAAACTTGAAGTCGTTTCCTGTTTTTTGGGAGCAGCACGAATCGATATTTCAAGCACGAGTCGTCCCGCTTTCCGTTGCAATCTTTGCTGCCGAACCCCGGCATCAAAGGATTTCCACTACAATCGGGGCTAAAAAGTACATTTTACTATTTCAATTACCTTTTTAATACCAACCAGATTTGAACCGCAAATTCGCGAATTATCACAACTGTAAACACTTTCAAAATTTGCGAATCTGCGATAATCAAAAAATATACTTTAAAAAAATAATTTGCGAATTTGCGGTAATCCAATTTTAAAAAACTAAACGACAAAAAAATCCCCGTGCTACAAAAACACAGGGATTAGTATAAAATAAGATTAAAAAAATTAAGAAAACATATCTTTAACTTTCTCAAAGAATGATTTGTCTGATTTTTCAGGATGCGGGGTGAAATTATCGTCGTTCAACGCATTTTCAAAGAATTGTTTTTGTTCTTTGGTCAATGTTTTTGGTGTCCAAACATTCACGTGAACTAATAAATCGCCACTTCCGTAACCATTGATACTTGGAATTCCTTTTCCTTTCAAACGCAATATTTTTCCAGATTGAATCCCTTCTTCTAATTTGATACGCACTTTGCCATTCACCGCTTCGATATCTTTAGAAATACCCAAAACCGCTTCCGCAAAACTGATGTACAAATCGTAGTGTAAATTCTCTCCTTCACGTTTCAAGAACTCGTGCTCTAACTCTTCAATCGCTACAATCAAATCACCAGGAATACTATTTCCAGGAGCATCATTTCCTTTTCCAGAAACTTTCAATTGCATACCGTCAACTACACCTGCTGGAATTTTGATAGAAACTGTTTCGTCTTCTAAAATCATTCCTTGCGCATCAGCATTGTTTGGTTTTTTATCCAAAATTTGACCAGAACCTCCACAAGACGGACAAGTTGACGCCGATTGCATGCGACCCAAAATAGTATTGGTCACACGCATCACTTGACCTTGACCGTTACAAGTAGAACAGGTTTTATAGGAAACGCCAGGCGCTTGCACCTTACGTTTTACTTTTACTTTTTTCTCAACACCATTGGCAATTTCTTCCAATGTCAATTTGACTTTAATTCGCATGTTGCTTCCTTTGGCACGACGAGGACCTCCGCCTCCGCCTCCGAAACCACCAAAGCCACCTCCGAAAATATCTCCGAATTGACTAAAAATATCATCCATATTCATACCGCCATGACCACCGCCATAACCTCCAGCTCCATCAAAAGCTTGGTGACCGTATTGATCGTATTTGGCTTTCTTTTGCGGATCGCTTAATACTTCATACGCTTCGGCAGCCAATTTGAATTGCTCCTCGGCTGCAGGATTGTCAGGATTTTTGTCAGGGTGAAATTCTATGGCCTTTTTTCGGTAAGCCTTTTTGATTTCAGCCTCCGAAGCACTTTTAGATACGCCTAATATTTCGTAAAAATCTTTTTTCATTTTTAAATTGTGCTATTATATTCAGCTACAAATGTGCTAACTTGAATGTTGATTTATTGTCCTATAACCACTTTTGGAAAACGAATAATTTTATCGCCTAATTTGTATCCTTTTTCCAACACATCCACAATTTTTCCTTTTAAATCGTCAGATGGTGCTGGGATTTGAGTAATTGCCTCAGCAAAATCAGCGTTAAAAGCGTCACCTGCATTTACATCCACTACTTCTAATCCTTTGGTCACCAAAGTTCCTTTCAACTTCTCGTGAATCAACTCTACCCCTTTAGTCAATAACTCATCTTCTGACTTATTGATTTCTACCATAGCACGATCAAAATCGTCCAAAACAGGCAACAAAGCCAATAAAACTTCTTGATTGGCTGTTTTGAATAACTCAATACGCTCCTTTGTAGTACGTCTTTTGTAGTTTTCAAACTCAGCGAACAAGCGCAAAAATTTATCTTTTTCTTTGGCTAAATCTTGTGCCAATTGTTCCTCAACACTTAATTCTTCAATGATAAGTTGCTCTCCATTTGCATTATTCTCTAACGTTGCGTCATCTATTTCTTGATCGAACTCTGTATTTTCAGTAGTCATATTGCTTTTATTTTTAAAAAAATTTTTAAACATCCTTTTTTGATTCTTTTCAACTATTCTCAAAAGTATTGCCAAAATGCCAAAAATGCCAAATTGTCATAACAACAACTAGATAATAAACATCAGAAAAAACACCTATTGCATTCATTTTTACACACTTATTATAAATTTAATATATTTTTAAGAGTATCTTGAAATAGTTTGCCTAAATTTGCTTATTATTTATCAGAATAGTTGTTTTTGTAACACAAAATATATTTCGGTTTTTAGTTAATTATTAATTCAGCATTGTTTATAATAAAAAAAGCTTCGTTTAAACAAACGAAGCTTTTTTTTTGTCTCAACCTATTACAAAAGATGGTTTTTTAATCCTTCATAATCCAAGAACACTTGTTCACCTGTACTTAGATTTTTCAAAGCAAACGTCTTGGATTCAATTTCTTGTGCTCCCAAAATCACGGCATAGCCAATACCTCTTTTATCTGCGTACTGCAATTGTTTTCCCATTTTTACTGCATCAGGATACAATTCTACTTTAATTCCTTCTGCTCTAAGCTTTTGAATGGTTTGCATTGCCACAAAAGCTTCGGTTTCGCCATAATTCACAAACAATGCTTTCGAAGTTGCCGACACAGTATCTGGGAACAATCCCAATTCTTCTACAACCAAATAAATTCGGTCTAAACCAAATGAAATCCCGACACCACTCATATTTTTCAAACCAAAAATCCCCGTTAAATCGTCATATCTTCCGCCACCACCAATGGAACCCATGGAAACAGTCTTAGGAGGAGCGATTTCAAAAATAGCTCCTGTATAATAATTCAATCCTCTGGCCAAAGTCACATCCAAATCCAATTGAGCTGTAGCTAATCCGAGTTGGGTTACTTTTTCGCAAATGAATTGTAATTCTTCAACACCTTTCATCCCTTCTACCGAAGCAGAAAGCAATTGTGACAATTGGTTGATTTTCTCTGCAATAGTTCCTGTAAAACTAAACAAAGGTTGCACTTTAGCAATCGCTTCTTCAGAAATGCCTTTTTCGATCATTTCTTTCTTTACGCCGTCTTCGCCAATTTTATCTAGTTTGTCCAATGCCACGGTAAAATCAATCAGCTTGTCCGAAGCGCCAATCACCTCAGCAATGCCAGATAAAATTTTACGATTGTTGATTTTGATGGTCACGCCTTCTAATCCTAAAGCCGTAAAAACGGTGTCATACAATTGTACCAATTCCACTTCTTGCCACAAGGATTTGGAACCTACCACATCGGCATCGCACTGAAAAAATTCTCTAAAACGTCCTTTTTGTGGACGGTCGGCGCGCCAAACGGGCTGAATTTGATATCTTTTGAACGGAAACTCAATTTCACTTTGGTGTTGCACCACGTAACGCGCAAAAGGAACGGTCAAATCATAGCGCAAGGCTTTTTCGGAAATACTCGCCGTCAATTTTAAACTGTCTTTGTTCTCTAAATGCGTCGCATTGGCTTTTGACAAATAATCGCCTGAATTCAAGATTTTAAAAATCAAGCGGTCGCCTTCTTCACCATATTTTCCCATCAAAGTATCTGAATTTTCAAACGATGGGGTTTCTATAGGTTGAAAGCCAAATTTCTCAAAATTGCTTTTTATAGTTTGTATAATGTACTGTCTTTTGGCCACTTCGGCTGGCGAAAAATCGCGTGTTCCTTTGGGTATACTGGGTTTCGAAGCCATTGTAAAATGAATTTTCAATTAAGATTGCAAATATCTTACTTTTTAAAAGAATTCCCATTCAAAAATAATGGGTTTATTACTATAGTGCATTTTTCTTGTAGCAACGCAGTCCTTTTGTGGATCTGTAACTATTCCGTTTTTAGGAGACATTAATTTGTCTCCAACTAAAGTTGGAGGGCTGGAATTTGAAAATTTTAAAGGCTTTAGCCAAAATTAGCTGCTTTTATTGGGCTAAAGCCAACACAATCCAACCTTAATAACTCCAGCTAAAGCTGGAGCCAATTGAAAACAAGCATAACTCCATCTAAAGCTGGAGCCAATTGAAAACAAGACAAGCTGGATATTTTTTTGAGAACAAAAGATGGAAATCCGTTCCTACAAAACAAATCGTTCCTAACCAACGGATTGAAATCCGTTGCTACAAAATAAATCGTTCCTAACCAACGAATTGAAATCCGTTGCTACAAAACAAATCGTTCCTAACCAACGGATTAAAATGCGTTGCTACAAAACAAATCGTTCCGAGGGAACTTGGAAATTATATAGAGAGCGACACGCTAAGTGATCTTGTTTCTTATGAGGTTATATGCTTATTTTACAAGAATTATTTTTTGAATCACCATAATTAAGTAAAAAACTTGAAATCTCACCTACCTCATCTTTTGAAAGACATGATGGAAAATAAGTAATATATTTCACAAGCTCATGTAGTCCGAGAATTTTCACGAAATGAAACTCTTCATTTGGTTTATTATTGATAAAAGTCACTATGTTTTTTATTGGAATTTTTCTGACTCCCCAATGATGTTTTTTTAATTTTTTTCTAGCTAAAATTTTTGAAAGCGCAAAATTAGTTCTTTTAACTTGCTGAATGGGTGAAAACAAATCGATGTTTTTAATAGAATTTTTACTCCAATTTTTCGTCTCAATTATAAAAACTCCTGCAGGAGCAATTAATACGTGATCTATTTGAATTGACTTTATGGCATCTTTACCATTCGAAAACAATATCGGTTTTTTGAAAGTACAAGAAAAATCATTAATCAAAACATAATCGTCCGATAATTTTGATAACTCTATTTGAACTTTATGTTCTCCAATAGCACCATAAATAAAATTCTTGATTTCTAATATCAAATCAAGCTTTCGTTCAAGGCTTTGTAAATCACTTGCACTACTTTGAATAACTGCTCGCTCAAAGTCAGTGCTTATAAAATCAAGGCGAATTGTTTTTTGCTTGAGTAAATTATTTTGCTTTCTTGTTAAAATGAAGAGGTGAATTCGATAAAAAATAGGAGCCGACCAAATTTTTGCCCAAAGCTTAATGTTTAAAAATAAATCTTTTAGAATCGAAATAAAACTCGAATTAGGTAAAAACAACAACTCAACTCTTTGATGAAGATCACTTAGTTTTTGGTTTAATTTTTCATTTTGTTCAAACTCGCAATTCGTAATTGCTTCGCTCAATCGCGGTATTTCATCTTCGAGAGTTTGACGTTCAGTTTGGATTGCCAACCTATGATCTTCAATAATTTGATGCTTAATAGCACTATAGTCATTTTCAAAGTTTAATAAATCGGTAATCGAATGGAACTCGTTAAGGTTATTTTGGATCAAATATTTTTCTATATGACTCAAAGCACCAATTGTATTATAAATTAAACACATTTTATAGAAATTATTATTACTGACTCTAACCCATCTAAAACACTACAATTACTTTTCTACTTGAACTTTATCGAAACAATAAAATAATGAGGAATATTAAAATGCTCCCCAAACTTCTCAGGTGCAATATCGGATTGTGCAACTTCACAATACGAACCTGAACCGTCTTTATATATAGTGGGGGTTATAATGGCAAAAACAGCATTTTTCTTTTGAAAATCAATAGTTACCTCTTTTTTACCACCAAAAAAGTCTTTTAATGCATATTCATCTGAATCGCTATACAACTTAAAGTAATACTTTTTACTCCCGAACTTCTTTCCTCTTATATAGGTTTTTAATTTTCCATCACTTAGCTTGAAAAAGAAACTTAAAGATTCGCTATTCGAGTCAATTTTAAAATAATCACTTTCTGAACTATCAAAAAGAGCACTAGTCTTAATGAGTTTACCATTTTTGAATTCTTCAAGACTCACTTCATAATGCTTTCCTTTTAGCTCTTCGCTTGCAAAGTTTAATCGCTCAGTGTAAATCTTCTCAAAATCCATTAAGTTTTGAATTTCTTGGTTTTCACTTCCATAACTGTTCGTCATTGTAATGGATTTTTGACTGTAATGCAGCTGCGATACACTAAACAATAAAAATAACAGGACTCTTTTTTTCATTTTTCTATTTTGGCTTTTGAATTAAGTAGTTATGGGTACGAGCGAGACGCTCGCACTAGCGGGAGGATAAGCTTTTTGAAAGGATTAGTATTCAATTCTAGTTTCTCCTTCAATTGATGAGTTCACTTTAGTTACAACTGAATTAGTAACCATTATGTTTCCATCCTGATTAATTTTTCTCTCTTGATACATTTCTACTTCTATTGAATAACGATTTGAAAAGTGTATTTGACCATTTAAAACTTTACTGCTAAAATCAAAATCATCCACAAGAAAGTTTATAATGCTATTATCGTAAAAGCCTTTCCATCTGAATTTACCTCTTTTTATAGCTGGAGATATAACATCAATTTTAACATTTTCTAATTCAAGTTTAGGAATTTCGTCTGAACCTAAAATAAATTTAGAAAATTGATTTCTTAATACTTTTCTTGATGTACCAACTGGTTTTTCATCATAAAGTCTTACAACATCGATATAATCAACTTTTTGATAATTATTTAATTTTTTATAAAGGTTTGATTTACGCCACGAAACTTTATAATTTTTATTTACTATTTCAACTGAATCAACTAGAGTTTCTTGGCTAATTTCTTCATTATCTTGTAAAAATTCTAGATTTAATTTTTCGAGTTCTTTTCTCTTTAATTCATTATCTAATTTCAAATTTTCTATTTGAAGGGTTGTTAACTCTTTATTTTCAATAGGAAACCGAGATATTATTATCGCTGCAATAGAAACTATTAAACTTATTTGAGCAGAATTTTTCCCAAGAAACTTCCAAGTTTCTTTAAATCCTCCTTCTTCTGCTGGTAAGGTTTCTAAATCAAGCTGAAGTCCGAGTGTTTCCGAGATTTCCTTAAAAATATAGAGTAATTCTTTTTCGCATTCATTTCTTAAGAGTGAATTGATTGAATGACTACTATCTCTAAAATAATAGTGAAACTGCAAACTATTAGACTTTTCTATTGGACTCATTATTTTTTTCTTTATTTCAAATTTAGTATGTCACTACCTATACATTTGCCCTAATCAACATTGCTTATAAAACTCCTAATAAGTTAATCTAACAAGCATAATACTTCCTCAAATATATCTTTTTTATATTCAAAAATAACATAAATCACATAAAATTTTCTTACAAAATTTAACCATTACTTACTGCTTGCTAAGCACTAATAACTGCCGACTTGCCTGCATGAGGGATGGGAGCGGCATCCTCTTGGGGCGGGGTTCGCCCCAAGAGATATAGCGTACAGCCCGGCCCCGAGGTGCAGGGAGTTGTGGTTGAGCAAAATCGTGTGCCTCGGGGGCATGCCCAAAATAGGATTTTAAAGTGTATTCAATTGCTGTTTTAGCAGGGCGACTTCGGTGGGGTTGGGAAGTTCGCTATCGTCGGTAATCGCAGCGGAATGGTAGTACACGGCTCGGGTGGTTTGGCTCAGCCAACGGGCATTGCTCGAACGCAATCCGCCTCCGGGCATCACCGTAATGCGGTCACCGGCGTGTGCGACCAATTGTTGTAGGAGGTCAGCGCCTTCGGTCACATTGGTGCGCACTCCAGACGTGAGGACGGTTTTGAAGCCACAAGCCGCTAACGTTTCTAACCCTTGCAGCGGGTCAGTGATACCATCGAAAGCACGGTGAAAGGTGCAAGGCAACGGCTGTGCCAAATTCACCAAAGCGGCATTGGCCTCGGTAGGAATGCTACCGTCGGGATAGAGAATGCCAAACACAAAACCATCGATGCCGAGATTTTTGAAAGTGGTAATGCTGTTTTTCATCGCTTGGAACTCGGTTTCGGTGTAGACAAAATCGCCTTCGCGTGGGCGAATCATCACGTTGAGCGCTACGGTGGTCAGAGCACGAGCGGCTTGCACCATTTCGAAGGGAGGTGTGATGCCTCCAGCGTCTCTGTCGAGACATAATTCGATTCTGTCGGCGCCATTTTCTTGGGCGATGGCAATGGCGTCTAAGCTAAAACAGGCGATTTCTAATTGGTTCATTTGATGTTGCATTTTTTTTTTACCATTAAGACATTAAGGTTCATTAAGGCTTCATTTTTAATGCGTGGCTTTTTTTACCATTAAGATATTAAGGTTCATTAAGGATTTATTCTATTTTAATGGGTGGCTTTTTTTTACCATTAAGACATTAAGGTTTATTAAGGATTTATTCTATTTTAATGGGTGGCTTTTTTTTTACCATTATGATATTAAGGTTCATTAAGGATTCATTCTATTTTAATGCGTGGTTTTTTTTTACCATTAAGATATTAAAGTTCATTAAGGATTTATTCTATTTTAATAGTTTAATTAATTATTCTTAATGATACACTGCATTGTTTTTATTTTTCACCTTTGAGTTTCTATCAAAACTTAATGGTTCTTAATGTCTTAATGGTTCAATTTAATTATTCTTAATAATACGCTGCATTGTTTTTATTTTTCACCTTTGAGTTTCTATCATAACTTAATGGCTCTTAATGGTTTAAATTAATTATTCTTAATGATACGCTGCATTGTTTTTATTTTTCCACCATTGAGTTTCTATCAAAACTTAATGGTTCTTAATGTCTTAATGGTTCAATTTAATTATTCTTAATAATACGCTGCATTGTTTTTATTTTTCACCTTTGAGTTTCTATCATAACTTAATGGTTCTTAATGATTTAAATTAATTATTCTTAATAATACGCTGCATTGTTTTTATTTTTCCACCATTGAGTTTCTATCAAAACTTAATGGTTCTTAATGTCTTAATGGTTTAATTATTTTTTTATTAAGTTATTTTAAAAAGTAGTTCGCATCGATGAGTTGGTTGCCTGAAGCATCGTGCACCGCATAATTGAATCCCCCTTGAATGCAATACGAGCCATACTCGCCTTGCTTGTTCAACGCAATAAATCCAACTTGGATGTCTTTGAGGTTTTTGCCACGGTTTTGGGTTAGTTTTACGATGCGCGCTACGGCTTCTTCGCAGGCTTTTTGTGGAGATTTTCCTTGTCGCATCAACTCAACCACCAAATGACAACCCGAAATACGCACCACTTCTTCACCATGGCCAGTGGCGGTGGCGGCTCCAATTTCGTTATCGACATACAAACCTGCTCCAATAATGGGCGAGTCGCCCAAACGACCGTGCATCTTAAACGCCATACCGCTAGTGGTACAAGCGCCAGACAAATCGCCGTGACTGTCTAAGGCAATCATTCCAATGGTATCGTGGTTTTCGATATTGGCAATGGGTTTGTATTCGCTGGTTTTGAGCCATTCTTTCCACTCTTTTTCGCTGGCTTCAACCAATAAATTTTCTTTGGTAAATCCTTGCGAAAGGGCAAACTGCAAAGCGCCCTCGCCTACCAACATCACATGAGGCGTTTTTTCCATCACAGCACGCGCCACCGAAATAGGATGCTTGATGTATTCCAAACAACCCACGGCACCAATATTGGCTTTTTCGTCCATAATACAAGCGTCGAGCGTGACACGTCCATCGCGATCAGGTCGGCCACCGTAACCTACACTGCGTTCGTTGGGATCGCCTTCGGGAATTTTGACCCCTGCTTCTACTGCGTCTAGGGCTTTTCCGTTATTTTTGAGAACTTCCCAAGCGGCAGCATTGGCTTGAAGGCCAAAACGCCAAGTGGACAATACTATAGGTTTTCGGATTTTGGAAGGGGTGCTCGTTGGCACTTCCTCTGCTGCAACAGTAAAAGACGGCAAAACCACAGCCGCAGAGGCTATGGTTGCTGTTTTTAGAAATTGACGACGGTTGTTCATATGTTTACATTTGAAACCTAAATTTACTACATTTCAGCT
Source organism: Flavobacterium succinicans LMG 10402 (assembly GCF_000611675.1). GTDB lineage: Bacteria > Bacteroidota > Bacteroidia > Flavobacteriales > Flavobacteriaceae > Flavobacterium > Flavobacterium succinicans. The sequence goes on from NZ_JATV01000006.1 coordinate 317,116, forward strand.
AATGTTTCGGCTAAAAATAAATTAGCCGCTCCCAACAAGGCCGCTTTTTCATTATCGTTAGAAATGGCAATGCTCGGTTGTAACCCATGCGCTGCAAAAAGAGATTGTAATTCTGGTAAGAAGAAATCCTTTCCATCGGCAATTTTTCCGCCAAAAACTAGGGCCTCGGCCTGAAATTCTTGTACTAATGGAAGTAAGACTGCGGCCAAATCTTTGCCAAATTCTTGGAAAGCAGCAATGGCCAAAGCGTCATTTCTAACTGCCAACTCATACAAATTCAAACCGTTTTGTACCGATTGGGACGCTTTGTTATTGTAGTTACGAAGCAATCCTCGGGCAGAAACATAATCTTCGGCCATCGTGTCTTTGTATGGAAGGTTGTAAATTTCGCCATCTTTGGGTACGCCCACAGCATGCAAGGCCACGTTGCCATGATCAATAAAGCAAGCGCCTAATCCGGTGCCAAGGGTAATGGCAATGACTTTTTTGTCCAAAAATGCTGGATTTTGGTACACCTCGCCAATCCCAAAACTATCGGCATCATTTTGAAAATACACTGGATAATCTGCCGGCAATTCCATTTTTTCACGTATCGCCTTCTTGACATCTACTCCGTAAAATTTTTCGTATTTCGATTGGTCTTTAATCCAACAAATCCCTTTTTCATAATCAAAAGGCCCTGGCATACAAAACGCCAATCCTTCAAGTTTTTGGACATCGGCTTTGGCAAAACAAGTATGAATTACTTTTTTCCAAAGGCTTAAAACCTCCTCTACTTCTTCATTCGAATCAAATGATTCTTTTACAATGGTGTTTGTATACACTGTTTTGGTCGTGGCATTGACCACAGCGGCTGTGATGTGGGATCCCCCAATATCTAAGGTGATTACATGTTTCATATCCGTATTCATTCTCGTTTCTAAATTAATTTTATAAAACCAACGGACTTTATGCCGTGACTACTTTATCGTTTACTGCTATCATCAATAGCTTTTTTTTTAAATTATTTAATTTGGGCGTTACCACAATTGCTTCTATCAACGGATTGAAATCCGTTGCTACAAAATTGCCGTTCCTAACCAACGGATTAAAATCCGTTGCTACAAAATTGCCGTTCCTACCCAACGGATTAAAATCCGTTGCTACAAGATTGGCCGTTCCTCCGGAACTTTATCTTAGTTATTGCCTTTGGCTTGATGTATGGCCTCGAGCATTCCGTTTTGGGGTTCGTCTAAGACCAATTCCCAAAACATGATACCGCCCAATTTCTTATCCCTAGCATAGTGCGTTTTGGCTTTTACCGAGGCTAGATCGTCGCCTGTGGCAAATAATCCCTCGGTTGCATTGTACCAATAAGGCGCTTTGGCTTTGGCATCCCAAAAATATTTCCATCCTTTTTCAGCTGTGAATTCGGTGGTGTATTTTTTAAAATTTACTCCACTAGTCGGAATCCCACTTTGATACAATCCGTTATTAATCGACTGGACTTGTTTCCAAACTCGGGTATAAAAAGCAGCGCCAATCACAATTTTGGCACTGGGAATTCCTAAATTCAGTAAATAATCCACCGCATGATCCGTAGCTTCTTCTCCTTCAAAAGTGCGATGCAATGGCGTATGATGTCCTGTAACTTTTGAATATCCATTCACTAAATCATAGCTCATTACATTCACCCGATCCAGCAATGGCATGATTTTTTTCCACTCGACCGATTGATCCAAATAGGTTTGAAAACCTCCCGCAGCAAAACTCAGCTCGTTTTTTGGTCCTAAAGCCTTGCGGAGTTCTTGCACCAAAGCGGTAAAATTAGCTTTATCTGCTTTTTGATAAGTGTGCCCTGGAAATCCTTCGATAGTGGGATATTCCCAATCCAAATCGAGACCATCAGTTTTGAAATACGCATTTACTTCTTTCACCGATTGAGCAAAAACAGCTCTTCCTTTCGGAGTCGAAAACACCTCCGAACAATCTGGACAACCACCCCAACCGCCCAAAGACAACATGACTTTGAGCTTGGGATGCTTGCTTTTTAAACTAACTAAATATTTTATGGTAATCGAATCTCTGGCGTTGTCTACTTGTAGTTTGCCGTCTTTTAAGTGACAAAAACTAAAAATAATATGCGATAATTGGCCGACATTGTACTGGTTAATTCCTTCCTTATCCCCTGTATAATAAGCAATAACATCCATTTGTGACTTTTTCTGAGCCAAAACAGAAAAGCTCATAAGAAGCAATAAAACACCTATTCTTTTTACTATATTTCTCATAATCAATATTATTTTATTACAATTCTCTACAAAAAACACGAGCAATAAAGGGATAAAAAACAATCTTCCTAACGGCTGTTGCTAGCAACGGATGACTACTCCGTTGCTATACAATCAACCTCTCTTAACAACAAACTAAAAACACATTTTCTCAACAACAGATTGAAATCCGTTACCAAAAAATGAATCATTCTCAACAACGGATTAAAATCCGTTGCTACACGATGCGGTGTTCTTACCCAACGGATTAAAATCCGTTGCTACAAAATCTATCGTTCCTCCTAACAACGGATTAAAATCCGTTGCTACAAAATTGGCCGTTCCTCCGGAACTTTTTTATTATATGTTTTTGTCTTTTAATAGATGAGGGTATTTAACGCTCACATCCATAATCAATTCGCCAAACAAGGTATTCGCCCATGCAAACCATTTTCGGGTAAATTGATGTACGTCGTCTTTATGAAACGATTCGTGCATGAAACCGGTATCGGCATTGGATTTGATCAAATTGCTCAAACACGCTTTTACTTCGTTTTCATCAATACTCGTCAACGCTCGGAGAATGATGCTCATCGGCCAAATGGTATCTTCGCCCGTGTGTGGTCCTCCTACTCCTTCGCCTGCTTTTCCTTTGTAGAAAAATGGATTATTATCTGAAAGGATAATTTTTCGGGTATTCAAATACAGTTCGCTTTCTGGTTTGATAGCGCCCAAATACGGTAAAGAGATCAACGAAGGTACATTGGCATCATCCATCATGTGGAAACTACCATAACCATTCACTTCAAAGGCAAGCACTTTTCCTAATTTAGGGTGATTCACAATACCGTGTTCTTCGAGTCCTTTGGTGACTTGCGCTTTCAATTCTTGCGCTTTGGTTGCCATTTCGGCATCTTTCAATCCAGGAGAAGAGAACATTTCTACTAAATTGCCTAATACTTCCACCGCAAACATATTACTCGGAATTAAGAATCCAAACAAAGTGCTATCATCACTAGGACGGAAGGTAGAAACAATCAGTCCACAAGGTTTTACGGGATATCCATATCCTGCCAAAGGCACGCCATCGGTCGCCCAAGCGGTATGACGTTGAAACGTATAAGGTCCTTTGTTTTCCCAACGTTGTTGTTCTTTGAACGTTTGTAATACTAAACGCATTGATTCTTTCCAATCTTTATCGAAAACGCTCAAATCGCCAGTTTGTTTCCAATATTGATACGCCAATCGGATTGGATAACACAAACTATCAATTTCCCATTTGCGCTCGTGAATACCGGGTTGCATCTTGGTCATGTCATTTTTCCATTCGCTCACTTCGTTGAAATCTTTATAAAAAGCATTGGCATAAGGATCCAACAAAATGCATTTGGTATGACGGTTGATTACCCCTTGAATCAACAGTTTTAGCTTTTCATCTTCTTTGATAAAAGGCATATAAGGCCAAATTTGAGCGGTACTGTCGCGTAACCACATCGCATCAATATCGCCAGTAATCACATATGTATCGGGTTTGCCATCGATCATTTCAAAATCAACCGTGGTATCTAAAGTATTCGGGAAACAGTTTTCGAATAACCAAGCCAATTCTGGATTAGCAATTTGTTTTTTCACTCGAACTATAGCGGCTTCAATGGCTTTACTGGTAAACTTTCTTTGTGCCAAAGGCGGACGTTGACTGATGAATTTCTTGTCTTTGGCTATATCAAAAATAGAATCAGAGTTCATGGCAAAAATTTGATTTTGCATGGCTAAAACTCCTGCGGTAAATAATCCCGAATTTCTAATAAATTTTCTACGTGATTGCATATCGTTTTATTTTTTGTTTAATGAATAAGAGTAAGGGAAACTAGCGGGAGTAGTTCCTCGTTTTTGGTCGGGAGTAGCCGTCATATTAAAATGCAGCGCTCCTCCTTTTAACAGATCAAAATGGTTGAGATAATTTTTATCATATTCCTTTTGGTCCCATTGCAAGGTTTTTACATATTTGTTTTCATCTGAATTTTCAGGAGCACTGATGGTCAATACTTTGCCGTTTTCAAATTCAATAGAGGCTTTGTTGAACAATGGCGCTCCAAGCACATATTCGTCTGAACCCGGACAAACTGGGTAAAATCCTAAAGCGGAGAATACGTACCAAGCCGACGTTTGACCGTTATCTTCGTCGCCACAATACCCATCTGGCGTTGGTTTGTACATTCTGTTCATCACTTCACGAGACCAATATTGTGTTTTCCAAGGTTGTCCGCTGTAATTGTACAGATAAATCAAATGCTGAATCGGCTGATTGCCATGTGCATATTGTCCCATGTTCATGATTTGCATTTCACGAATTTCATGAATCACGGCTCCATAATAACTTTCGTCAAAAACTGGAGGTAAATCAAAAACGGAGTCAAGTTTATCATTGAATTTTGTGGTGCCTCCCATTAAGTCGATCAAGCCCTGAATGTCATGAAATACACTCCAGCTGTAATGCCATCCATTGCCTTCTGTAAACGCATCGCCCCATTTGAAAGGGTTGAAATTTTTAGGGAAAGAACCGTCTTTGTTACGACCACTCATCAAATTGATTTCGGGGTTGAATAATTTTTTATAATTCATCATGCGAGATTCAAACATTTTGATTTCAGATTTTGGACGGTTTAAAGCTTTGGCCAATTTCCAAATCGTAAAATCATCATAAGCATACTCTAACGTTCTGGCCGCATTTTCATTGATTTTCACATCAAAAGGAACATAGCCAAGCGTGTTGTAGTACTTCACCCCTTTTCGTCCGGTAGCGTCTGGGCCTTCGTTGTTGGCTCCTTTTAGAAGCGCTTCATACAAGGTGTTGATGTCGTACCCTCGTAAACCTTTCAAGTACGCATCAGCCACTACAGAAGCAGAATTGTTCCCCACCATACAATCGCGGAAACCAGGGCTAGACCATTCTGGCAAAAATCCGCCTTCTTTGTAGGCATTGATCAATCCTTCTTGCATTTCTTTATTGATCGATGGGTAGACCAAATTCAACAAAGGATATAAGGCTCTAAACGTATCCCAAAATCCTGTTCCTGCAAACATATACCCCGATTGTACGGTACCGTTAAAAGGACTGTAGTGTACAATGGCGTTGTTAGCGTCCATTTCATATTGTTTTTGAGGAAAAAGAACGGTGCGGTACAAACAAGAAAAAAACGTATTTCTTTGCGTTTCATCTCCACCTTCAATTTTTACTTTTCCTAAAGTTGTGTTCCAAATGGCTTTAGAATCAGCTACTACTTTTTCGAAAGAATCGTTTTTTAATTCGCGAGACAAATTCAATTCAGCTTGTTCAAAACTGATAAAAGAAGACGCTACACGAACGTTTACTTTCTCTCCTTTTTGGGTTTTAAAACCTACTACAGCTCCTGAATGATCGGCTTTCATTTCTAAAACATCTTTAACCAAGCCGCTTTTATTCCAAGTATGTTGGTAAGCAAAGGCTTTGTCAAATTGTAAAACGAAATAGTTCTTAAAATTACTCGGTACGCCGCCACTATTGCGCGTGGTATACCCAATCACTTTGTTTTGTGAAGGAATGATTTTGATATAAGAACCTTTGTCAAAAGCATCAATCACAATAGAAGATTGGTCATTTTTGGGAAAGGTGATTTGAAAATGAGCCGCTCTTTCAGTGGCAGTCATTTCGGTAGTTACATCATAATCGGCCAAATAGACACTGTAGTGATGGGGTTTCACGCTTTCGGCTTTATGACTAAACCAAGACGCACGTTCGTTTTCATTCACTACAATTTTACCCGTGGTAGGCATAATCGAAAATTGCCCATAATCGTTGATCCATGGCGAGGGTTGATGGGTTTGCTTGAACCCTCGAATTTTATCGGCATTGTACGAATACATCCAGCCATCTCCCATTTTTCCGGTTTGAGGTGACCAAAAATTCATGCCCCAAGGTCGGGCGATTATAGGATAAGTATTTCCATTGGAAAGGGCATGAGTAGATTGTGTTCCCATTAATGGATTGACATGATCTACAGGATCTGCGCCCTTATTTTGGGCTATTGTCAAAAGGGAGGACCATAAAGTAAGGCTTAAAAAGATTTTTTTGTAATTCATTGCTGCTATTTTATCAAGAACCTAAACCTGTTCCTGTGTTGTTAATGAGTCTCAATATTATAGTGTGACTTTAATAAGAATTGGGGTATGATCAGACAATTGTGTCTGATTTAAGGTCTCGGCAAGTACCCCATATTTTTGAACATTCACCGAAGGGCTCACCATAAAATAATCAATCAGTATACGCTTTTCGAAAGGGATTTTGCCAAAATCATGAAACGTCCATTGCGGGCCATATACTACTTTTGCTTTGTTCTTTGCGTCAAACAAAGGTGTTCTGCTATCGTTTTTCAATAAGGATTGAATAATGCTGGATTCAGGAGTTGCATTGAAATCACCCATCAAAATAACTGGAAAATTGCTGCTCAATTGGTCAATCTTGGTTTTAATCAATGCCACGCTTTCTTGACGAGCAACTTGGCCTTCATGATCGAAATGGGTGTTGATTACAAAAACTTTTTTACCCGATTTCTTGTCTTTCAACTGTACCCAAGTAGCGATGCGTTCGCAAGCAGCATCCCAACCTTTGGATGGAAGTGTCGGAGTCTCGCTTAACCAAAAGTAACCTGATTGGAGCAATTGAAATTTGTTTTTATTGAAAAGAACAGGACTAAATTCACCTTTTACTTTCCCATCTTCTCGCCCTACTCCAATGGCTTCATACTCGGGAAATTCTTTTTTGATGTCTGCTAATTGATGTGCTAAGACTTCTTGCAATCCCAAAACATCGACCTCGTTGTAACGAAGCATTTTCAAAGCATTGTCTTTCCGATTTTGCCAACTGTTGGCTCCGTCATTAGGATTATCATATCGAATATTGAAAGACATGATCGTATAATTAGACGTTTTGGCGTTTTGCGCATTTCCTAAAAAGAAGGCCAAAGCAAAACAAATACTACTGATTATTTTCTTCATAATTTTCGAATTTAGTGTGGTGTCTCTATTTTTAAAAATCCTACCACAAATTGTGTGTGTTCAGCTTTAAAATTAAGTTTCAAAAAATGTAAACCATTAAGATATTAAGATCCATTAAGTCTTTATTCGCTCAATATCTTAATGACTATTTTTTATCAACCTTCACCATTCATGGTTGAACATTATCTAAAGCGGTCTATCTGCTTTGGCTACCCCAAAAGTGGCAGAAGGTTGGCTACCCATAAACAATTTCAGTTCGCCACCTTTGGCAATCATTTCGTGCGTGAGGTATGATTTTGTGTACGGTTTTCCATTCCATTCTGCTTTTTGAATGTAAATATTCGTAGCCGAATTATTAATAGCATTCATGGTAAAAGCTTTCCCTTTAGGATTTTGAATGGTGGCTGACTGTACCAAAGGACTACCCATAACATAAATTCCGTTTGAAGGATTAACACTGTAGAATCCCATAGAAGACATAATGTACCAAGCCGACATTTGTCCTACATCTTCATTCCCGCAAATTCCATCGGGTTTGGTGGTGTAAAATTTGTCAAAAACTTCACGAACAATTTTGGCCGTTTTCCAAGGTTGTCCCACGTAAGCATATAGGTAAGGAATATGATGACTCGGTTCGTTTCCTTGAGCATATTGCCCAATCAAACCAGTAATATCTGGAGAAACTTCTTCACCTTCGAGTACTTCAGGAAGTTCGAACAATTGATCGAATTTTTTCAAAAATGGTGCTTCTCCACCAAACAAATCAATCAAACCATACGGATCATGAGGCACCAACCAAGTGTATTGCCAAGCATTTCCTTCAACATAATCGTCTTTTCGGTGTGAAGAAGCCAAAGGATTAAATGGGGTTCTCCATTCGCCATTGGCTAATTTCCCTCTCATAAATCCTGTTTCTGGATCAAAATAGGCTTTGTACAATTGGGCTCTTTTTGAAAAATATTCATAATCGGCTTGCTTATTCAACGCTTTAGCCATTTGAGCCACGCCCCAATCGTCAATAGCATATTCTAAAGCATTGGCTACGGATTCTAGTTGAGAATCGGCAGGAATGTATTGCAGTTTTTGTACATAATCCATTCCTGCTCTGGTTTGCATGGCCGTGGTTTTGATGGCTTCGTAGGCCAAATTCACATCATAATCACGGAAGCCTTTTAGATATGCATCCACAATTACAGCTATGGAGTGATTCCCATTCATACAATCGGTTTCATTTCCCATCAAATGCCAAACAGGCAAGCGACCTTGTTGTTTGTAAATGGCCAAAAAGGACTGAATGATATCATTAATTTTTTCAGGTTGCATGATGGTATACAAAGGATGCAACGCGCGGTAGGTATCCCACAACGAAAAAGTAGTGTAATTGGTAAAATTCTGTTTAGTATACACTTTTTTGTCTGTACCTAAATAATCGCCATTGGCATCATTAAAAATAGAAGGTGCAAACAAGGTGTGATACATGGCGGTATAAAACACTTTTTTGGTGTTCAAGTCGGCACTGATTTTTACTTTACTTAATTCTTTGTTCCAATGGGCATCGGCTTGTTGGACCACTTTATTAAAGTCCCAATGCGGTGCTTCGGCTTTTAAATTATCTAAGGCATTGTCGTAGCTCACGGGTGAAATTCCAACTTTAACTAATACTTCTTTATTTTTTAAAGAGGCAAAATCAATCACAGCTTTTACTCTTACGCCCTCCAATTCTGTTCCTGCTTTGGGTGTAACCGCATCGTACAACTCCATTTTACTGATGGGTTGCGAAAAAGTCATGGCAAAATAAACTCTTTGATCCTTTGCCCATCCTTCGGAAAGTCGGTAACCAACAATGGTCGTTTCGTTAATTTTTTTGACAAATGTTTTCATCGGTTTATCCCAGCCCACACCATCGGCTAAGTCCACCAAAACGTGCGCATCGTTGTTGGTAGGAAACGTATATTTATGAAATCCGACGCGTTTCGTTGTAGAAAGTTCTGCCTTGATGTTGTATTTGTCCAAGACCACACTGTAGTATCCTGGCTTTACAACTTCTTTCTCATGAGAGAAAAAAGAACCATAGCCGTTCATGTTTTCTTTGGTGATTTTGGTCAAAGGCACTTTTCCGGTAACAGGCAATACCAGAATATCATTCAAATCGCCAATTCCTGTTCCGCTTAAATGCTGATGCGTAAATCCAACAATGGTATTGCTTTGGTAATTGTAGCCACTGCACCAATCCCAACCTTCGAAAATATTCACAGGTCCTAATTGTACAGCTCCCAAAGGTACATTGGCTCCCACAAAAACATGTCCATGACCTCCAGAACCAATATATGGATCTACAAATTGCGTTAGGCTTTGTTTTTTGGATAACGGTTTACTTTGAGAAAATCCCAATTGAAAAACCAGCAACAAGGCCATCCCAACTATTCTACTCTTATTCTGTCCCTTAAACTTCCTCATAATCTTCCCTTTTTATTCCATTCTACTATTATAATTTGTATTTTGCTAAAACCTCATAAAGCGATATAATCGAAATTTTGGGCTTAATTTTAGGTCCCTCAATCATGATTTTTTTCTCTTCTCCTGCTTTTAGATCAAAATAATCATCGCTCAATTTGTCGGTGAAATTTTCTATTTCAATGTGTACATATTTGGCCTCTCGTACTGCTTTTACAGTTATAACATTGCCTTGTATCGTGTAGCTGATTTTTGGATCTTCGAGTTTGAAATCAATAGGGCGTGTCCAATCAACTTGTGGCGTTGTATCGTCTCGATAAGCTTCGCGCATGGCATACCAAGCGGCTTTGGGTTGTCGGTTGTAATAATCGGTAACGCTCCAACTCGAAACGGGCCAACAATCGTTGAGCTGCCAAACCAAGGTGCCCATGTTGTAAGGCGCTTTTGCACGATGAACGCCAATGATATTTTTCAAAGCATAATACTGCAAACATTGAGTGAGATAGGTATAATCCTTTACGTTCATTTTCTTAATTTGAGTCGAATCTATAAAATAACGATTCAAATACGAATTCAATTTTTCAAAACCTTTCCCCGCTTTTTGATGTGATTTGATAGCGTCTGAGTATAAAAAACGATCTTTTGGCGACGTAATTTTTTCGATAGTGCTATAATTTGGCATGGCTTGCATACCGTATTCACTCACAAATCGACCTGTTTTCTGTTCTACAATTTCCAGGTCTTGCAATCCCCACCAAGTGCCCCAATAATGGCTATCGCCGTGGGTAATACTTTTTTCTTTTCCCCAGCCGTACACTGGCGAAGTACTGATATAAGGGCGTTTTCCGTCAACTTCTTTCACCCATTTTGGAATACTATCTTGAAAAAGTCGCACATAATCGTGCCATAATTTGGTCGAATCTTTTTTAGAAATTGCAAATGATTTTTGCCATCCCCAATGATGAAAAGCCTCATCAATTTCGTTGTTTCCACACCAAGCCACGATACTCGGGTGGTGACGCAAGCGTTTTACTTGGTATTTTACTTCTTCCCTAACATTGTCAAAAAAGGCTTTGTCTCCGGGCACCATCGTTCCTGCGAACATAAAATCTTGCCAAACATAAATACCGTTTTTATCGCATAAATCATAAAAATAATCGTCTTCATAAATACCACCTCCCCAAATACGAAGCATATTCATATTGGCTTCTTTGGCCATTTTGATTACTTTCTCGTATTCTTTTTTCGTCACTCTAGATTGAAAAGCATCTGATGGAATATAGTTCGCTCCTTTCATGTAGACTGGTTTTCCATCGATTTTAAAATAGAAAGATTTTCCATGTTTATCATCTTCTTGCACCAATTCAATTTTGCGATCTAAAGTGTACGGTTTTTCTAAAGGAAGCGCATCAAAGGCTTCTAAACGAACCGCTTTCCAAATACCGCAAGTGGTAAATTTTGGTCCCCAATCCCATCCAAAATGAAACTGTGCTTTACGAATATAGGCTCTGGGATTGTCTGGAATTACGAAAGGCAAGTCCTTTTTGGCTAGGGCATCGGCTTTATTTTGTGCCGATTCAAAGACGATTCTTAGCGTATTATTTCCGGGACGAAGTGCTTTTTTTACCTCAACTTGCCACTGACGGAACATATTATCTGCTTTCAAAATCTCTTGATCGTTCAGGTAAACGGTCGCGAAAGTATCTAAGCCGTCAAAAACAAGGTTGATGTTTTTCTTTTTCAAAAGAACTGGTGTCACTTTAAAAGTCGTGCTGTATTCCCAATCTTTCTTTTCGATCCATTGTAATTTTTCTTCGTTAGTACCGAAATAAGGATCTTCAATTTGTTTATTGTTCAACAAATCGGTGTGAATTTCACCAGGAACGCTGGCAGGAAACCATTTTGACGTACCTACTTCTTTATAGTTCCAATTCGAATGAATTTCAATAGTCGATTTTTGGGCAACTACTGCAAGGTGTACCAACGATAGTAGCAGTAAACCGAATGATTTTATTTTGGAGAAGTGCTTCATATTTTCTATTTTAATTACCCAATACTATTGCATGGCTAATGAATCCTAAAGTTAGTTAATAAAATTTCAAAGATTGTACCGACCAATCGTTATCAAAAAAACCAGTCACTTTCATATCAGACAAACCGTTTTTGAGCATATCGGCAGTAAATATCATGACATCAGGAAATCCTGTAATTCCAGAAATATAACTATTCAATGCTGTCGCTTTCATTCCTTTTTCACCAGTACCTGCCACTACTCCAACTAATGCCGTTGGACTATCTTTTCGAGGATACACAAAGTAAGTGGCCAAATCATTCCCTTTAAGAGTTTTATTTCCAACCGAAATTTGATTATTTTTCACTTGAATTGGCGCATTTTTCAGCAATACATTCCAAGCTTTGTTAGTAGTAGCATTACCATAAAGCACGACATTTCGGTCTTTGTAGGCTTTTAGATTAAAATCGGTATCCGCCACAACATCAATACTGGCATTGCCTCTGTAATAAAACGTTTCGGCATCTACACGAGCGCGGTTTTCATACCATTCTTTTTCAGCTTTTGTCCCGCCTGTAGCATAGACCAATACCACATTATTATCAAAAGCATATTTGAATCCGCCTTGACGTTCGGCATATTTTTGTTTGGTATTCAATTGATTGACCAACTGTACTTTTCCTTTTTGAACCGCGATAAGTACTTTTTTGTCTGTAACAGTAGTCACTTGTTGGTCATTAATTTTTAGCACCACCGTTCCTTTTATTTTTAAAGAAGGTAAATCCAATTCCAACATCGCCACGTTTTGAGTGGTTATGGTAATAAAATGCTTTTCCCAATTGGCTTTTACATTCGAGAACTCAAAAGGTTGTTCTTGTTGTTCAATTTTAATCCAATAATCCTTGGCAGAAACTACTGGAGAAGCTGTTGTAAAATCAATATCGGTTACTTGATTATTCTCTGGAATGGATTGACGTTTGAAAAATTCGAAGATCGGATGCCAATCTACCGATTCGTCTCCGTACCAATGTTCCCCTTTTGGGTATTCATAATAACAGAAATTCGGATGAAAATCACTCAAAACATTGCGCATAGTACGCGCATGATGTACCGGAACAGTACTATCAGCGTCACCATGCAACACATACACTCCAGATTGTTTTAAATTGTGAATCATGCTTTTGACTCTTCCGGCATTGGCTGCTCTTTTTATGAACGAAAAAGCATCAGTATCAGCATTATTCAAATCGGTTTTTTCAGAACGATAGGTCATGATATCTGGATAAGAAGCACAGGGCGCCACCGCAGCAAATTTATCTGGGTAATTCGTTCCTAAAAACCAAGAGCCGTGTCCGCCCATAGAATGTCCGGTTAAATAGGTTAATGCCGGAATGGGTTGCAATATTTTCTTAGCTTCGGCTAAAACTTCAAGCGCATCGATGCGTCCCCATTCTTCCCAATTGTATCCAAAAGGACGACGATTGGTTGGTGCTACAATGTGCGTCCAATCTTTTTGTTTGTACGCTCTTGTTTGATTTCTGGCTTCAACTGAGGCGCCATGCACCGATAAAACCAAGGCTTGCGGTCCAGGATTTAGGGCTGGAGCCAAACTGTAGTATTGCACACTTTTGTCTACTTTACTCAAAAAAGTTCTTTCGTGGTGAACGGTTGCTTTTCGTACTTGCAATTCAAAAGACATAGTATCGAGTACTTTTCCTTTGCTATCTGAGAGGGTTACCACTGCTTTTATAGGGCCGACAACATTAGAAGTTGTGGCTGGAATTAAGAATTTAGCTTTACGCACATGCAATGGCATGATGGCATCGGTTTGGTACACTGTTTTTTCTCCAGTGGCCAACTCGGTAGTGATGGTTAGTCCTTTTACAGCTTTATTAGTAGCATTAATGATTCGGATAGCGCCCCATTTGGCATTTGTTTCACCAATAATGACATCAGGTAAAGTCATATCGCGTGAGGTAAACAGAATATTTTTGGATGGAATTACCAATTTTGTGGCCACTCTTCCGTAGCGACCAGCAGTAAAAATAAATTCATTATGTCCTTTTTTCAAAACTATGGGAGCCAAAGCGTAACCATAATCATAAGTATCACCTTCATGTGGAAAACCGTTTACATAGGTTCGTGTGCCTCCGGTAGTTTCTAAAAGTACGATTTGCTCATTTGCGGCATTAAATTGTGTAAACAAAAAGCCTTTTGAAGCATCAGTACTTTTAAAAACGCCTGCTGAATCTGCGCTTACTGGCGTCCATTCTTTGTTAACTTTTGATTGTAAAGTTGCCGTATTGGCATAGTTCCAAGCGACAATATCTTGCCCGTTAAAAAGGGTTCCTGCTGGAATAGGATCGATAAGAAAAAAACCATTGGTGAATTGATGTAAAACCTTTCCTTCTGCGGTGGTTTCTATTTTTTCTTTACCAAAATATTCTACTACATTTCCTTTGACGGTAGTTTGGGCTACCATTGTCGTTACTTGAAATGATAATAATAATAAAAAGAGTTTTCTCATCGTATTAAATTTATGCTGTTATTAAATATAAGCTGGGTAAAGAGATTACCCAGCTTATTATTTTTTTTGAATTATTTTTTGTCCCACCAGATTTTTGTCGTTAACAAATCTGGTCCTTGACGTTTAATCGCTTCTCTGTAATTGGCTGCATTAGTAATCAACTCTGATTGATCGTAAATTAATCTTCTAGGAATAGTTCCATTGGTTTCACTACCTGGATGATTCACAGGAGTTAAAATAGGGAAACCTGTTCTTCTGTACTCTGCAAATGCTTCGTACCCATTAAACAATAACGAAATCCATTTTTGAGTTCCAATTTGTTCCAAAGCTTTATTAGCATCAAAAGGGTGAGCTGCAATATAAGTGTCGTATTCAGCATCGGTCACTGAAGGAACTTTATTACCGAAAACCGTTAACATTTGCATGGCTGATTTCACACCATTTTCGTAGAATGCTTTGGTCGTTCCATTCACATTCCATCCTTTTTGAGCCGCTTCTGCTAATAAGAATTGTACTTCGGCGTTGTGCATGATGATCGTTGGAGCATCAGTACGTAAAACGGTAGACGTGTTAGGATCTGAAATTAATTTCTTGTTTCCTCCATTTGGAAACTCTAACGCACCATTATCTAAACCTTGTTGCTTCGCTGGAGTATTATCTCCTGAGCCTTCTAATTTAGCTAAGATTCGTAACCTTGGATCGTTGTTATTTTTTAACTGATCGATAAAGGTTTTACTGTATTTGATGTTACAATCTCCACCATTTATTTCTTTGATCGCCCAAGTAGAAGTAATTGGATTGGTTTTTACCCCTTGAGGATTAAGCTCATGTTGTAAAACCACATTGTCTGCATTAGAAGTAAAAACTCCTTTGGCTACCGCTTTCTCCACATATTGTTTCGATAAAGCAGGATCTACATTTGAGATACGCATCGCTACTCTTAAAAGTAAAGAGTTGGCGAATTTTTTCCATTTGGCGATATCGCCTTTGTAAAACAAATCGGCATTTCCAACAAATGGTTTACTAGCGTCCAAGGCATCGCTGGCTTGGTCTAGCTCTTTCAATAAATCATCATAAATAACCTTTTGAGTATCATATTTTGGGGCAAAAAGAAGTCCATTGTATCCTTTACCTGCTTCAAAGTAAGGAATCTCTCCGTAGGCATCGGTCAATCGTTGAAACATATAGGCTTTCATGATGCGACACGCCTGATTCATGTTGTTGTAGTCGTCTGTTTGAGGTATTACGGATTGTAATTGAAAGGTTTGATTTAAACCTTTCCCGTAAGTTTCCCCAAATACTGCGCCACTCAAAGAACCACTCCAAACATAAATAGAGCCTGAACTTCCTGGTGAAGCAAAGTATTGCACAAACTGGCTGGTATACAAATTATTCGTTCTAGTGTGCGAGAAATCTTGACCATTCATGTATACCTCGGCTAAGGTGAACATTGATTTTGGATCTGGTTTAAGTACCGCATTAGGATTCTCATTCATGTCTTCAAACCCATTGTCGCATGAGCTTAAACTAAATACACCAAGCAAAAGCGCACCGATATAGGGTATTAATTTATTTTTCATCTTGTTCTTTTTTTGTATTAAAACTTAACATTCAAATTAAATCCAAAATTTCTTGTCAATGGCATAGAGGCTCTTTCTAAACCTTGCGCATTGCTGTTAGAATAATTCGATTCTGGGTCAATATTTGGAGTCGTGCTGTATAAAGTAAGTAAGTTGTGTCCAGATACTCCCAAACTCAAGGCTTGAATTCCTGTGTTTTTGAAGTAACGTTGTGGCATGTTATAGTTGAAAGAAATCGATCTTAATTTGATAAAATCAGCATCGTACACAAAGTTGGATGACACATCGCTGTAACTTCTCCAGTAATTGTATGCCGAAACCGTTTTATTTACAGGGTTTCCATTGATATCTTTTCCTGAAACTTGAATACCTGTTTCACGACCTTCTAATGTTTTTTCTGTCAATCCATAACGAGTTCCCAATTGGTTAGTCGCTGAGTAAATGTGTCCACCAAATTTGGCATCAATCAAAACAGAAAGGGTAAAGTTTTTGTATTTAAAATCGTTAGTGAAACCCATCGATACTGGTGCAACTCCAGGTCCACAATTGATTAATTCACCTCTTGCAAATCTACCATCTGCTTGCAATACTATTTCGCCATTGGCATCTCTCATGTAATCATACGCTTTGATCGTTCCAAAGGCTTGTCCAACTTCTAAAACTACAGAAGCTCTACCGTCTCTACCACCTTCAAGTGTTTTAGTAGTAATTCCTTCGGATAAACTTAAAACTTGGTTGTCATTGTAGCCAATGTTGTAACCAATATTCCAAGAGAAATTATCGGTTTTGATCGCTCTAGTATTTACGGCAAATTCAACCCCTTTGTTTAGAATTTCACCTACGTTAATTTTGGTTCTTTTGAATCCTGTTGCTGATGAAATATCTACATCGGCAATATCATTGGTAGTCTTTTTGCGATAAAAAGTCAAATCGGTACTCAATATATTATTGAAAAAGGTGTTTTCGAAACCAAATTCAATCGTGCTTACATTGTAAGGTTTCAATTTACTATTAGGCACACTTTCACTGTTGATTCCAAGTACCGGTTGCCCGTTGATGATGGTTTGTCCATCAGGAGCAGAGTACGCTAAATTTAAAGCATAAGCATCTGGCAAGGCACCACCTACGTTACCCCAACCTACTCTAACTTTACCATAAGACATCCATTCTGGTAATTTTAATACTTCAGAATATATAAAACTTGAACTTACTGAAGGGTAAAAAATAGAATTGCTAGAAGGATCCAAGGTAGAGAACCAATCTTGACGTCCTGTTAGACCAAGGAATAAGTAGTCTTTATACCCAAAATCAGCTGAGTAAAAAAGTGAATTTACAGCACTTTCAGAAAACAATTTCTCAGTTCTTTCTGGAGTAGTATTTCCATAAAAGTACTCAAATGGTATGATGAAATTATTTCCTTTCATTTTGATCCCACTAAATCTATTGTATTGCATGTTTCCTCCAACAAAAGCATCTAGTGAAAAGTTTTTACCAATATCGGTTTTGTATCCTAAATAAGCCGAAGCATTTACCTCAGAACGGTTTTCAATTCTGTTCTCAATAGATCCTCCTGGGTTATAAGCAATACCCGTTGGTTCAATTTCTTCGTATTCGTAATTGATATCATCAATACCAATTACCCCTTTTGCGTATAATTTATCGGTAATATTATAATTTACTTTGGCCGAACCTACAAAACGCTTTCTCAAATCATTATTCAAATCTACACCAGTAGCAAAATAAGGTTGTGTCATGTAAAGATTAGATCCTAACATATCCGATTCTCCACCTTTAGCGTCAAATGGATTGCTTAACCATCTGATATCAGTAGAAGGCGACATGAATACCACTGGGAAAGCTGCATTTCTTGGACCATCATTCAAATAAGGTCTATTATTGGTTTTCTCAATAATGTATTGTGCGTTGGTCTCAATATTGATTTTCTCGTTAGGATTTGCATTGTAATTAAAAGCAATATTCGTTCTTCCAAAATCATTGTTTGGCATAATAGATTCGTTTTTAGTATTTCCTAAAGACAATCTAAAATTAGAGGTTTCGTTCCCACCAGATAATGCCAAAGTGTTGGCCATATTGAAACCTGTTCTGTAGAAATTTTTTACATTATTTTTACCATACGCTTGATACGGTCTGCTTTGTCCATCAATAGATGCAGCAGCTGTACCATCATAACGGTCTCCCCAAGCAAAAAAGAAACTATTTTGTACTTGATCTGTAGAAGGGAAACGCTCGTAAACACCAGAAGCATTAGGTTGACCTGCACCGTACTTATCTTGCCATTCTAATAAATCCATAGCATTACTCATGGTAATATTGGTACTAAAATCAACACCAATTCCTTTACCAGATTTTCCTTTTTTGGTCGTAATTAAAATTACCCCGTTAGATCCTCTAAATCCATACAAAGCAGAAGCCGCACTCCCTTTCATTACAGACATCGAAGCAATATCATCTGGATTAAAAGAAGACATACCATCTCCTTTGTCATTTCCTCCCCATTGTCCAGCGTTACCTTGTTGCGTATTATCTACTGGAATTCCGTCAATTACATACAAAGGTTGGTTAGAGCCAGAAGCAGAAGTTGCCCCACGAATCACCACACGACTCGATCCAGAAGGACCACTTACCGGAGCAGAAACATTTACCCCCGCTATTCTACCTTGCAATGCATTTCCTAGATTTACCTCTTTAGTCTTAGTTAAATCTTCTCCTTTAATCTCACCAACAGCATATCCTAAACTTTTTCTTTGTTTTTTTACTCCCATCGAAGTAATTACCACATCTTTTAATTGAGTTACGCTTTCAGATAAAACAATAACAACATTGTTTTTAGATGGGTCTACAGTGTACACCAAGGTGTTTAAACCTACAGATGACACTTCAAGTTTCACACTCTCGGCAGGTACTGACAAAGAAAAATTCCCGTCAAAATCAGTTACCGTACTCAATGATTGACCAATTACTTTCACATTTGCACCTATTACGGTCATGTTTTGTTGATCCTTCACTTTTCCACTTATCGTTCTATTTTGGGCCATTGCATTAAAGCAACCCAACAAAATAAAACACAAAACTATTCCTATTCGTTTCATAAAATTACTATTTGTTTTTTGTTTTGATTTATTTTAAAAATTGATTCTGTTTTTAATTCATTTTTTCATATCTCTTTTTTTATGTTACACTTGTTTTTTTTGGCTTTAAAAAGTTCGCTAAAACGTTTTAGTAAACTTTTTTTAAAAAAATGCAATTGAATTGCATTTTTTTAAAAAAAGAAGGGCTACTTATAGCCTTAAACCGATTCCCTCTCAATATATTTTCCTTTTACAAATAGTTTCTCAACTTGATAACTTTCTGGTGTTTTAATCTGAGCCATCAACAAGTCCACCACTTTTTTTCCCATTTCGTCAATAGGTTGTGCTACTACTGAAATAGCTGGGGAATGAATTCTGAAGCTATCTACATCATCAAAACAAATAACAGAAACATCCTTGGGGATTTGCAAACCTAATTTTCGCATGGCCAATAATCCAGCAAACCCTAAATAGTTAGACAAAAACAAAATACCATCTATCTCTTTATCCTTTTGAAGTAACGTCACTATATCATTTACCCTATCTTCTTCTTTTTCTAAAAAATCAGTAATCAATATCAAATTCGGATCAAAAACACTATGTTGTTTCAAAGCATCAATATATCCTGATTTTCGTAACTCCATTTGAACCATTCCATGCAAAGTGGTCACTAAGGCAATTTTTTTACACCCTTTATCTATTAAAACTTTCGTAGCTTGAAAAGCACCGTCATAGTTATCAATAATAACATGGCTTACATTTTGTCCCTCAAAAAAACGATCAATGAGTACTACTGGCCTTTCATCATGAAGTAGCATATCGATTTCGTCTTGCAAATTTTCCGTAGGCGTAATCACAAATCCATCGGCGTTTTCTTGTACCAATCTTTTCAACAATACCTTTGTGGACTCATCATTGTTATTCGTACTAAAATAAAAAACACGATAATCATACTTACTCGCTTCTTCTTCTATCACACGGGCAAAACTGGAAAAAAAAGGATTCGAAATATCCTCTACCAAAAAAACAATACTTTGCGTTTTTCCAGTTCGCAAACTACTCGCATTTACATTGGGCTTATACCCTAATTCCGAAACTACTTTTTGAACTTTTAAAATAACAGCCTCACTTATCCCCATTTTTTTGCCCTTACCATTCATCACAAATGACACGGTTGAAACCGAGACTCCTGCTTCTTTTGCTATATCTTTAATGGTAGTTTTTTTCATAATTGTGAAATACTTCTTTTAGTACCTCCACACAAACATACAACTAATTTTTCAATACAAAAACGTTTTAGGGAAAGATTTTCCTAAATATTTCTACATAAAATTGCATTATTCGGATAAATCAACGGAGTTGTGTTAAATAAAATAAATGATTTTAACAGCATATAAAAAAAATAAATCCCGTTTTTATCGATTTGCTTACATATCAATAATGAGTTAACAAGAATCTTAAAAAAATAATAATTCGGATCTTTCCCCTTGAAAAAGAGTCCTTAAAAAGAAACAATAAAAAAAAGCGACAAAGTACTGCTACTTTATCGCTTTTATCAAACCACTTGTCTCAGCTATTATCGAATCGAAATAGCTACGCCGCCACTTTTGGCCAAACGTTGTTTTAATTGAGTAGTGCTTTTTACTTTAATCTTCTTAATGGTATAGGCTTGCGGATTGTTCAAATAATCGGCATTCTTAGCATCGGCATAAATGGTAGCCGTAAAGGTTTTCCCCTTGGGTAAAAAACTGAAATCAATCAACGCTTCACGAGCCTTTTCATCCGTGATACCTCCTACAAACCACTCGTCCTTACCTTTGGCTTTTCGAGCTATAGTAAGATAATCTCCGGGTTCAGCCTCTAATATAGTGGTACTGTCCCAATCTAAAGCTACGTCCTTAATAAATTGAAAAGCATCCTTAAATCGGTTGTAGTTTTCAGGCAAATCGGCTGCCATTTGCAACGGACTATACATCGTTACGTACAAAGCCAATTGTTTGACCAAAGTTGTACTCAATTTATTTTTTTTGCTACCGTATACCGAAAAATCACCTTGAAAAATCCCTGGTGTGTAATCCATCGGCCCTCCCATCAATCGGGTAAATGGCAAAATAGTGGTATGATCGGGATTATTTCCTTCAAAGGATTCAAATTCGGTACCACGAGCCGACTCTTGTGCAATCCAATTCGGATACGTACGATGCAATCCTGTTGGGCGCACCGCTTCATGCGAATTGACCATAATTTTATGCTTCGCGGCTTCTTTTGCAACATGTAAATAATGATTGACCATCATTTGACCATCATGATGTTCGCCTCTTGGAATCATTGGCCCTACATAACCTGTTTTTACAGCATCATACTCATGATCGTTCATAAATTGAAAAGCAGCCGCCAACTGACGCTCATAATCAATGGTAGACGAAGTGGTTTCGTGATGCATGATCATTTTCACGCCTTTAGCCTTTGCATACTTTTGAAGTTCTACCACATCAAAATCAGGATATGCTTTCGTGAAACTATAGATTTTTTCTTTTTTGAAAGCGGTGTTGTCTTCCCAGCCTTCGTTCCAACCTTCTACCAATACTGCGTCGATACCATTTTCTGAAGCAAAATCGATATATTCTTTCACATGCTTAGTGTTAGCGCCATGTGTGGTATTGGGTTTTAGTTTTGAAAAATCAGTTTCTCCAATCTTTACATCTTGGTCATTGCTATACGCCCAAGTGGAACCGCCTCCAGTAAAATATTCCCACCAAACCCCAACATATTTCACGGGTTTAATCCACGAAACGTCTGTCAAAGCACAAGGCTCATTTAAATTCAAAATCATTTTGGAAGCCAATATCTGACGGGCATCATCACTAACAATAATGGTTCGCCAAGGTGTTTTTTTACCCGTTTGCACATAGCCTTTATTGCCTACAGCATCTGGCGTTAAATGTGACGATAATCCAAATTTAGCAGCCTCAACATTCAAAGCCATAGCGGGAAAATCCACCAAAGCCGCTTCGTGAATATTAATATACAATCCGTCTTTTGATTTCATCATCAAGGGCGTTTGCACAGCTACATTTTTAATTCTGGATTGAGCCGCTAAAGATTCTTTTGAAGAAGCCTCATACAATCCTGGAATTTCAGATACTAAAGAAGTGGTGTATTTGTACTCGTTGGTATCGTAATCCCCAGGAATCCAAAACGCCTTATGATTACCCCCCAAATTGAACTCGGTCGTTTCTTCCTGAATCATAAAATGTCTCAAATTAGGTTGCACCGGAAACTCGTATCGAAAGCCTAAGCCATCGTCAAACAATCGAAAGTAAATCGTCAACAACCTTTTGCTTTTGGGTTGTAGCAACTCCACTTTCATTTCATTATAGTGATTCGTAATTTCCTTTTGTTCGCCCAAAACAGGTTCCCATTTTGAATGCTCGGTAGTAAAGGATACTTTTTGAATCTCGAAGTTTTGATTAAAAAGAATGTCTTTTTGAATCACAAAACCCATGTTACTTTTTTGGATCGCTGCTTTATTTTTATAGGACAAATCATAAACAGGAGTGCCTTTTTCATCTAATGCAAAGGAAAGTGCCAAATCCTTGTTGGGAGATTGCAAAACTTGTGAAAAACCCAAAGGCATAAACAATACTAAAAACAGACTTAGTGCTACTATTTTTTTCATAATCGACTGGGGAAGAAAAATTAAACAAATTACGGAAAGAAGAAATATTCCGATTTTTCATAAAATTATCGATTTCGTAAACAAAGCTCTATTATTTAACAAAACTTTAAAACTCAAGCTTTTTTTAGTAAAATTTTGAAGTAATTAACAATAAAAATAATAGAAAACATAACCAACTGAATACTAAATTATTAAAAACAACAAGACATTCCGTTTTTGAAAGTATGTTTTGAAATTCCACTTCGAAAGTTTTTTGTTGTTTAAAAAAAGTCTCCTTCAACAATTTACCCTTTCTCCATCGCAGAATTATTCAATACTGAACTTGTAGCAGTAGATTTGGCCAAAGCTTATTCCTGCTTTTTTTTCTTTGCAAAAAACAACAATCGCCCTCATTTAAAAAGAAAAAAATAGCACTAAAAAAGGGTCAAAATTGGTCTTACCATTCAGAAAAAGATCGCGCAAAAGCGTCTACTTGATCCCAATCGGTATATTCTATGACTGTTTTCGGATCCGTTGGTCCTTTGGTCAATCGCATGATCAATTGAATCATGATTCGATCCCAAAAACCATAGTGAGGATAATCTAATTTACCAGCAAATACAGCAACTCGTGCGGGTTTCCAAGAAATATTTTTCAAAAATTTAATCACGTACGGATTGGTGTCGGCCGTGCGCTTTTCTATTTTACGAGCGACCAAATTCACCGAAATAAAGGCCGATTTTTTAGCATTCAAAAGCGTGGCATTGTCCTGAATAAAAGTGGTTATTTTGGAATGATGCTTGCCGTACCGAATACTCGAAGCAATCAAAACTTTATCAAAATCCGCTATTTCAGCATCGTATTCATCAACAGACACCAACGTTACACTGGATTGGTCTTGCTGAAGAACACGCGCTATCGATTCGCAAATTCGTTGTGTCATGCCATCAACCGAGGCGAAAATTATCAGGATTTGCGTTGCTTTTTTATGTTTTTCGTCCATCATCATGATTTAATAGTTGTTCTCCGTTTTTAATTTTGTTTTGATTCAAAATTCAAAGTTAGCAACGGAATGATGCCTCAAAGAATCCGTTTTCTCTTGAACCAAAAATAGATGACCAAAGCAATGACGACCATCACGCCCAGTGTCATGAAATAGCCGAGCGGCCATTTTAGTTCGGGCATATGCTCAAAATTCATTCCATAAATTCCTGCAATAAACGTTAGCGGCAAAAAGAAAGCCGAAAAGATGGTCAACAATTTCATCACATCATTGCTTTTTTGCGCGTTAACCGAAAGAAAGGTATTCAATAAATTGTTGGCGTTTTCGAGTACTTCGTCATAATTGAGCAGCAAACTCAGCAGCTTATCTTTGATGTCTTGCAAAGCGGTTTTGGAGGACTCGCTCACTTCGAGTTGGTGAATGACATTTTGAAATATCTGCAACAGCTTTTTGGTAATCCGTGTTTGTGCTTTCAAGAAATACAGTTCTTCCAAGGAGATTTTAGAATAGTCTTGCAGGAAAATCGTCTTTTCGATTTGAATGATTTTTTCGTCTAAGTCGTTCAAAGGCACTTGATAGGTTTCTACCATTTTATGGATCAAATAAATCAAAATTTCCTCGGGTGATTTGTGGTCTTTTTTTACGGTTTCCAAAAATGCAAACGGACTGCGATGAATGGTGATGATTTTGTGTCCGTTGTAAAAAAAGGCGATTTTATGTGACAATTCATTGATAGTAGTAGCTTTACTGGCCATTCTCGGCGTAAAAGCCCTAAGAATTAAAAAATTATAATTGGGCTGCTTTTCAAATTTAGGCAAGTGGCCTCGCTCCAAACTGTCTTTAATTTGAAAAAAATCCAACTGGTATTCTTTGGCGATTTGGTCTAGATTTTCTTGACTAGGTTGGCAAATGTCTATCCAAACAAAGTTCTCGAATTGTATTTTTTTTTGGGTGGGTGGTGTCATTTTAGTTTGGTGTGAATGCAATACATTGGATTTGAAAAGCTAAAGTATTAGCTATTCCTATACAAAACAAACTTTGCATTAATCCAATTACTAAAATCCATTGTAGCTGTTATGAATGTTTTTATTTTACTCCCTACAATTTAATTGATAATTCCAAATGCCCGCCTAAACCCAACTCAACAATTTTTTGTAGTGTTGAAAATCTAACTTCTTTAACATTATTTTCAATCTTAGAGATATAGGACTTTGTTGTTCCAGCTTTTGCAGCAAGTTCTTCCTGAGTTAAACCTTTTTGAACCCTTGCTTCGTAAATCAATGCACCAATTTTAAAATTCTCATATCCAGCATCCAATTCGTCTCTTTCTGGAGTTCCAATTTTTCCGTAATGTTTATCTTTAAACTGTTCAAGTGTTTTAAGATTATTATTTTTCGTTTTCATATTAGCTTATCCATAAAATACAAATTTACTTAAGTTGCACTAAAGTGAAACTTTTTGCTTGTGTTTTTTTATTTAGTGGTAAAATGAGCTATATACAGTTTAGGGTTAAATCAGCATTACCTTTTTGGATTCAGCAAATATTACGAATTCAAAACCATTTTCCCATTAATCCAATTACTAAAATCCGTTGAAGCTGTTATATGCTGTAATTATTCTAGTTATTTTGCGATTTCAATTTTCAATATTTCTTTTTTTTCTTTTCCGTAAGTAATTCTAACAGGTAAACCATTTTTAAATATTCCATTACTAGTTTTACTGAAACTATTGAAACGTCCAAGCATTGCGTCTTCATAACTAAAATATACAGAATCAACATTAAAACGCTCAATTGTCACAACACCTTTTCGTGATGCTGGTCTTACGCTACTAAAATTTGAAATTTCACCTTCTACAATTCCAACCTGAGTTGAAGTTAACATTTTTTGAATTCTTTCCTCTGTCAAATCTTTCGTGTAAAATTTCAAATAAACAAACATTGATGTTGAGAATGAAAAAACGATTCCCATTGTCCACAACAAAATTGTTTTTTCATAATTCTCGTCTTGTTTTTTGAAACGTTTTGTAATTCCCCAAAGTATTTGGCAAATTATCGCAATCCATAGACAAACCTCAAAGGATTTTATTGAGTTTGAAGGTAAGTCAGATAGCGACCAATAAGTATAATATTTCATTATATTTTAATTGTCTTAGTTTGCAAATTCGTTATTATTACCATTAACGTATGGCCAGTAGGCGATGGCCGGGCTAAATAAAGCAATTATTTTCGGAGTATCACTAATTTCCCAAATACAAAACCATTTTTCCATTAAGCCTAATTCCCGACTATTGCTTACTAGCTGTTGTGCGTTGGTACTTTATTTCACTTTGTCTATTAGAGTTCTAAGCTTTTTATCATATTCTTCATTTCCAAAATTTATTAAAACCAAATTCGCTCTACTTCTTGTAATACCTGTATAAAGAATCTCGTCAAAAGTCATTTGCATTTTAGTAAACTTCTTTTCAAGAATTAGAAAAAGCGTTTCACTTTCCCATCCTTTAAAACTGTGCACTGTCGATATTTTTACAGTTCCACTATTCATATGAAAGTGTATTTTTTTATTATTTCTAATCATATTCAGATTGCTGGTCTGTCTTTCTGGCCCAAAATCTTTTATAAAATCATTTATTTCAGATTCATACTTTTCTCGAAATGCTAAATAATCTTTTGTTGTTGTTTTAAATTTTAAAGAATAAAAGTCAAGTTTATCTTTAAATCTATCTCCGTACTCTTTGTATAGGTCGTAAATTGTAAATAATATACTTAATTGATTAAATGCATTATCTGCCTTAAAATCATTTTGCCGTTTAATTAAGATAATACCTTCTTTAAGCCATCTAGGGTAGTTATTCGTTTTAATGTAGTTTAGACCCATTCTATAAACCATTTCAAATGTTTCAAACATTGTATTAGTTTTTTCATTAGACGAATAACGATAGTATGCATCAAATTTTTTAAGGAGTGAAATGGAATGTCCAAGTATAGTTATATCATTTGGTGGAACATCTTTATTTATCGCATTTTCGTGAATTATTGTATATAGACTAGCTACATTATCTGTATTTGATAGATAAATGTAGTTTAGACTACCTTGTTGATTTCTGCCAAAATCAAATTCTAAATTAGTTGCTTTATCATTAAAATTATCAATTTCATACTTGTCTTTAAAAATGTCTTTTTGGTAATTTATTGCCAAGTCTTTAATCTTGAAATCTGAACGGAAACAGTTTTTTAGTTCTGTTACACCTCTAACATTCGTAGAAATATCTTTTCCATCTGTCGTATTATTGTAAATGTTTTGCTTAACATCACCAAATAGCACGTATTCTCCGTTTTCACTTAAAAAACACTCTTTTATTATTTCCATCCAAGCTCTTTTGTAATCTTGAATTTCATCAATTAGAATAACGTCATATGTTTTAATATCTTCTTTTCTTTCAAGAAAGAGAGCCTTATTTGAATAAAATTTGCTCTCAAAAAAATTATCTTTTTCATCATCACTCATTTCATTAAATTCCTTTGGTACTTCTACAGGAATACCAAGGTTGTTTAGTTCTGAATTAATGAATAAATGATAATTTGATATAACGAAGTTTTCCCAAGGAAAATCTTCTCGAACATCACTAATTTTATCTTTAATATAATTTCTTAATGTAATATTGTAGGTTAAAATAAGAACATTGCCATTTGTTCGTTTGTGAGCTTGAACTGCTCTAGCAGCTAAAATTGTTGTTTTACCCGATCCTACAACTCCCTTTATACGTTGTTCTTTTTTATTAGATTCGTAAATAATTTCCATTTGTTTTTGGCTATATATAATCTCTTTGCCTTGCTCTTTTAAATGGATTGGTGGTTTTAAAAATCTCTTAAAACTTTCATAAATATCATCAGTAAAAAGAAAAGATGGTTTGTCAGCCTTTAAATATCTGTCTTTAAGAATTTTATTAAAATCTAATTCATTGAGATTATCTCGACCTATCAGGTCAATGTTATACTTTAAGAATTTTTGATAGTTGAAATCTTCTTTAAAAGGGGAAACTAATAATTCGTCTATTTGCTCTGAATTTGCATTATGAAAATATACAGCAGAGTTTACCATATTAAAGTTTCTAATATCTTTAATTTTTTTCTCTAATAATTTGTCAATGTGAAGCTCATAAAGATTGTCTTTGTATTTTAAGACTTGAGAAATTGGGGATTTAGAGGTTTTTGCGTTATTACTCTTGATTACAAATTTCTTTCTGTCATCAAGTTTGTATAAATCTAAATTATAGTCTTTAACTTCAATAACCATAACTCCAAATCCTTTCCGCATAATTACTATGTCGGGTCTGTCTCCATTCATATATGGGTTGAAGTAAACTTCAAATGATTCGTCAAGGTTTGAATCTAAAAATTTCAATAAATGCAACTCTCCATCTTCAGGTTTTACCTTTAATGAAAGTATTTTCTCGTATGAAGGTATTAATGTCGCCATTTATCTTTATTGGTTACGGTGTCTTTTAGTATGACGCACAACGTTCCCGCGCTACACGCAGGCTGGGATTAAAGATGCGTAATCTTTCGGTTAAAAACAAATGTATCAAACACAAACTATTTTCAAATTAAACCAATTGCCCAGCTTGCTTGTAGCGTGTGTTAAGCG
>NZ_JATV01000007.1 GCF_000611675.1 Flavobacterium succinicans LMG 10402
ATTGTCATAACCCTCTACTTCAAAAACCAATACACCCCAACGGTTGTAGATCTCTACGGTATTCTCTGGATAGTTTTCTATACGTCAGATGGTAGAGCAATGGACTGAAAATCCATGTGTCCCTGGTTCGATCCCTGGAGGTACCACTAATTGCTCGGATGGTGAAATTGGTAGACACGCTGGACTTAAAATCCAGTGAACAGCAATGTTCGTGCGGGTTCAAGTCCCGCTCTGAGTACAAAAACAAAAAAAAAACTCCATTAGAGAACCTCTAATGGAGTTTTTTGGTTGTAACAATGCCTATAAATAGGCCCATTGTAGCTCCTTAACCCCGATAGCAGCGGTATCCTTGCTTGGGCGAATAAAGCCCAAGCAAGATTTAGAGGATAGCGGGAACCCTATTCACTGAAAATGCCTTTTGTGGGGGTTACTTATTATTTTAGAATTAATACTCGATTAAATCCAGCAATTCTTTTTCGAATCTGCCTTTAGGTAAGTATTGGTCTTCTAGTGCTTTGGTAAAAGGAATAGGCGAATCCAAACTGGCTACTCGTTTTACTGGCGCATCCAAATACTCAAAGCAATTTTCCATAATCAATGCGGACAAATCACTTGCAATTCCGCCAAAAAGACTGTCTTCTTGAACAATAATGGCTTTTCCTGTTTTCTTTACAGAAGAAAAAATGGTTTCGGTGTCCAACGGTTGCAAGGTTCGTAAGTCAATCACATCGGCACTAAGCTGTGGATTTTTATCTAAGGTTTCCAATGCCCAATGAACAGTAGCTCCAAAAGCAATAATGGTGATTTGATTACCTTCTTTCAAAAGAGCTGCTTTACCTAAAGGAAGCGTGTAATACTCTTTTGGAACCTCTTGATAAACAGAACGGTATAATAATTTATGTTCGAAAAATAAAACCGGATTAGGGTCATTAATGGATTCGTTTAGTAAACCTTTGGCGTCATAAGGAAAAGCCGGATACACTACTTTCAAACCTGGTGTTTTGGTAAACCAAGCTTCATTGGTTTGAGAATGAAACGGTCCAGCTTGTGTTCCTCCACCGCAAGGCATGCGGACAACAACATCGGCTTTTTCCAGCCAACGATAATGCGATTTAGCCAAAAGATTTACTATTGGATTAAAACCTGTAGATACAAAATCTGCAAATTGCATTTCCATGATGGCTTTGTATCCATTAATTGACAATCCCATAGCCGCTGAGACCACTGCACTTTCGCAAATAGGGGTATTTCGAACGCGTTCTTTACCAAATTCAGCCACAAAACCATCAGTTATTTTAAAAGCACCACCATATTCAGCAATATCTTGCCCCATGATAACAGAGTTTTCATAGCGCTGCATGGATTGTCTTAATCCTTGACTAATGGCATCTATAAAACGAATATTTTCGGTAGCTCCTGAAGGTTCAACAATTTCTGCAACGTAGGGTTTATAAACATCATTTAACTCTTCGTCGAAACTAGCTTCAATTTCCGGTTCGGCATTCGCCAAAGCCCAATCGGTATCGATTTCCTGTTTTATTTTTGCTTTGATTTCAGCATCTTCTGCTTCTGTAAGAATGCCATTTTGAAGTAAAAAGTCTTTATAATTCGCAACAGGGTCTTTCACTGCCCATAAATCCATCAATTCTTGCGGCACATATTTAGTACCGCTTGCTTCTTCGTGACCTCGCATTCTAAAGGTTTTAAATTCTAGTAAAATAGGACGAGGACGTTCAACCATCGAGGCTTTTAATTCACTAATCAAAGTAAAAACTTCCAAAATATTATTACCATCCACAATATGGCTTTCCATTCCGTAACCTTTTCCTTTGTCGGCTAAATTTTCACAACGGTATTGTTCATTAGTTGGCGTAGAAAGGCCATAACCATTGTTTTCAATGACAAAAAGAACGGGTAAATCCCAAACAGCGGCAATATTTAAAGCTTCGTGAAAGTCTCCTTCACTTGTCGCTCCTTCACCTGTAAAAACGGCTGTAATTTTATTGTTTTTTTTCAAAGTATTGGCCAGAGCAATCCCATCGGCCACCCCTAATTGAGGTCCCAAATGCGAAATCATTCCAATAATTTTATATTCTTGGGTACCGAAGTGAAAACTGCGATCTCTACCTTTTGTAAAACCATTTGCTTTACCTTGCCATTGAGAAAATAATCGGTGTAATGGAATAGCTCTTCCTGTAAAAACTCCTAAATTTCTATGCATTGGCAAAATATACTCATCTTGGTCTAAAGCAGCGGTAATACCTACAGCAATTGCTTCTTGACCAATGCCTGAAAACCATTTAGACACTTTACCTTGTCTTATAAGAATGAGCATTTTCTCCTCGATTAATCTGGGAAGTAGTATTTTCTTATAGAGACTAATTAATTGATCGTTGGTAAGTTGCTTTATGTCAAAAATCATTTGTTTTTAGGTTTTAGATAGTTTTCAAAGATATAAAAATATAACAGTTTCTTGTTTTTTTGTTATATTTTTTAGTTCTGATTTGGATTAATTAAAATTACAAATCAAAATATTCTTTACATTTGTGCTTAGAAGTTTTAAAAAGCTTCTAAATTATCAAAATTCAAATAATATGCAAAACATTCCTAGTGTTGACTTGCGTGATTTCCTTTCGGATGACCCGAAACGTAAACAAAAATTTGTAAATGAAATCGGAACCGCTTACGAAGAAATAGGCTTCGTAGCATTAAAAGGTCATTTTTTGAATGACGAATTAGTGGAGAACTTGTATACCGAAGTTCGTAACTTTTTTACACTTCCTCTCGAAGTAAAAGAAAAATATGAAATTCCAGGTATTGGTGGGCAAAGGGGCTATATTTCTTTTGGAAAAGAACATGCCAAAGGACGCTCAGCTGGAGATTTGAAAGAATTTTGGCATTTTGGCCAATATGTAAGCGAAGGTTCAAAATACGCTGGTGAATATCCTGCCAATGTTGAAGTTTCAGAATTAGCCAATTTTAATACAGTTGGAAAAGAAGCCTATCAAATGTTGGAGAAAACCGGAGTTTATGTTCTAAGAGCATTAGCCTTGTTTATTGGATTGGATGAATTTTATTTTGACCAATACGTAAAAGATGGTAATAGCATTTTACGACCTATTCATTATCCTCCAATTACAGATGAGCCAAAAGACGGCGCAGTTCGTGCAGCAGCTCACGGAGATATTAATTTGATTACCCTATTAATGGGTGCTCAAGGAAAAGGGTTGCAAGTGCAAAATCACGATGGCGAATGGATTGATGCTATGGCACAACCTGACGAATTAATGATTAATGTTGGTGATATGTTATCCCGTCACACCAATAATCGTTTGAAATCAACGATTCATCAAGTAGTGAATCCACCAAGAGAATTATGGGGAACCTCACGTTATTCTATTCCGTTTTTCATGCATCCTGTTAGCGATATGAAACTAAATTGCTTGGAAAATTGTATCGATGATCAACACCCTAAATTGTTTGATGATATCACTGCTGGCGATTATTTATATGAGCGTTTGGTGGATTTGGGTTTAATCAAAAAATAATTTTTACTTTTATACAATACAAAAGATGTCAAGCTCGCTTGATGTCTTTTTGTTTTTATAAAAAAAAGGAACGCGGATAACGCAGATTTTACAGATTTGCGCAGATTAATTTATTTATGAGTAGTATTTTACATCAAGAATTAACCAAATCAATATTAAAGATATTTTTTGAAGTTTATAATGAGTTAGGATACGGTTTTCTAGAAAGAGTGTATCAAAATGCTTTGTATTATGAACTTAAAGCAAATGGATTTCACGTTGAAGCTCAAAAGAAAATCAAAGTTTATTATAAAGAGATTGAAGTTGGGGATTATTTTGCTGACATTATTGTAAATGATTTAGTAATTTTAGAATTAAAAGCGCAAGATTATTTGGTTGAAGCGAATGAATTTCAAATACTGAATTATTTAAAAGCAACTTCGTGTGAAGTTGGTTTGCTTTTAAATTTTGGCAAAAAACCTGAATTCATTAGAAAAGTATATCAAAATAATAGAAAATAAGACTTCATAAATCTGAAAAATCCGCGGCATCAGCGTTCAAAAACATACACAAAACACACAAAAAATGGATTTACAAGACCAATTAAAACATCTTTTTCCAGATCATCAACCCCTTCCTGACGAACCCATTGAGGAAGTAGCGCACGAATTGTACGTGCAAAAAGAACCGATGATTTGTAAATACGAAAAACGAAAAGGCAAAGCCACCACGATTATAGAAGGCTACGAAGGAAGCGATGAAGATTTCAAAATTCTAGCCAAAGAAATAAAAACAAAATTGAGTGTTGGCGGTACTTTCAAAGAAGGAGCAATTATCATTCAAGGGGATTACCGCGATAAGATAATGGCTATTTTAAAGGAAAAAGGCTTTAAAACAAAAAGAGTTGGAGGGTAAATAGTAAGTGTTCAGTATGCAGCTTTTAGTGTTCAGTTTCATAGATAAAAAACACAAAAGCACGTACTCTAGTCTTCATAATGTAGGCTTTAGTGCTCATTTTAATAACATTAAACGATTAAACCTTAAACAATTTAAACATAGGTTATGATAAAAGATTCCGAATTAATACTCAACCCTGATGGTAGTGTGTATCATCTTAACTTAAAGCCAGAACAAATTGCAACAACAATTCTGTTTGTAGGCGATCAAGATCGTGTAGAAAAAATCACTAAGCACTTTGATGCTATTGAGTTTACCGTTCAAAAAAGAGAATTCAAAACGCAAACTGGTACCTATAAAGGCAAGCGAATTAGTGTGATTTCTACTGGAATTGGTCCAGATAATATAGATATTGTACTCAATGAACTCGACGCTTTAGTCAATATCGATTTAAAAACCAGAAAGATAAAAGACACCCTAACAGCGTTACGAATCATCAGAATTGGAACTTCAGGTTCTCTGCAAGCTGATATCCCAGTAGATCATTTTGTGATGGCGCAATACGGACTAGGATTAGACAATATGCTTCGCTCTTATTTGATTGATTCAATTTCTGAGACTCGTTTGGAAAAAGCCTTTATCGAACAAACCCACTGGGATTTGAAAAAAGGAACGCCTTATGTTATAGGTTGTTCCACTGAGTTGGAGCAATTAATTGCAAGTGAACAAATTCATAAAGGAATTACGGCAACGGCTGGTGGTTTTTATGGTCCACAAGGACGTGTGTTGCGTTTAGGAATTCAAGATTCAGCATTGAATTCTAAAATGGATTCCTTTAGTTTTGAAGGGCATCGCATTACCAATCTAGAAATGGAAACCAGTGCTATTTATGGACTAGGTAAATTACTAGGACATCATTGCTTATCTATGAATGCCATCATTGCCAACCGCGCGAACGGAACTTTTAGCCAAGATCCTTATAAAGCCGTAGACGAACTTATTTTGTATACGCTCAATAAACTAGCCCAATAATTACCACAAATGGATGTACTTCTCGAAACTGACCGATTAATTCTTCGCCCATTTACGCTTGACGATGCCGAAGCTATGTTTGTTATGGATTCCAATCCTATTGTCCACAAATATTTATGGAACAAACCCGTTCAAAATATTACAGAAATCTATCCGGTGATTGAATCGCTTCAAAAACAATATGCAACTAATAAAATTGGCCGTTTTGCTACTTTTTTAAAAGATGATGGGCAGTTCATCGGTTGGACAGGTATTAAGTTCATCAACGACCATATAGAAAACGGAAACACCAATTTTTACGATTATGGATACCGCTTGGACGAGCGCTTTTGGAACAAAGGCTACGCCACCGAAGCCACAAAATTTTGGCTGGAGTATGGTTTTAATGAAATGAAGATAAAAGAGATGAATGCTTACACCCACGCCCAAAATGGTGCTTCCAATCATATCCTAAGCAAATGTGGTATGCAATTTATAGAAGAATATACGGCTGAAGATGGCATCAATTGGAAATGGTGGCAACTATTGAATCCAAATCAAAAATAAATGACAACAATACGAATAGCTGGTGTTCCAGAACATTTTAATCTGCCTTGGCACTTAGCCATTGAAAATGGAGATTTTAAAAAAGCAGCCATCGACTTGCAATGGACAGATGTTCCAGAGGGTACAGGTAAAATGTGCCAAATGCTTCGCGATGGAAGTACGGATATTGCTATTATTTTAACCGAAGGTATCGTAAAAGATATTACCGCTGGAAATCCTGCAAAAATCGTTCAAGTGTATGTTGAAACTCCATTAATTTGGGGAATTCATGTGGCAGCCCAATCCAAATACAAGACCTTAGCCCAACTTGAAGGCACGAAAGCCGCCATTTCAAGAATAGGTTCTGGTTCTCAATTAATGGCCTATGTCAATGCTGGTAATCAAAAATGGGACGCTAATTCCTTGTCATTTGAAATTGTCAATACGATTGATGGAGCTGTCATTGCTTTGACCGAAGGTACGGCTGATTATTTTATGTGGGAAAGATTCATGACGCAACCTCTTGTTGACAAAGGAATTTTTAGGAGAATCGCTGATTGTCCCACACCTTGGCCTTGTTTTGTTATTGCAGTTCGAGACGAAATTTTAGACCAAAACCCAAATGTGATTACCAAAATTCTAGAAATAATCAACCATAATACGTCACAATTTAAATTGATACCTAACATTATCACAAAGCTTGCGTCACGCTATCATCAAAAAGAAGAAGATCTTGAAAAATGGTTAGCTTTAACCGAATGGTCGCAAAAACAACTAAGTAAAAATGTGTTAAACAATGTCCAAAATCAATTATTGAAACTCGGAATTATTGATAAAACAAGTACATTTGCTGCTATAGTAAAAGAGGTATAATCGTACTGCTTTTCAATGATATGATAGCACCTAAAAAAATTGATGTCACAAAGCTGAAAACCCAACTACAAGTCAAGAAACCTTGGGATGTTGTGCTTATATCTATTTTAAATTTAATTATTACATTTCCTGTTTTTATTATTATACATCACAATGTAATTGATCCAGATTGGGCTTTTAATCTTGATAGACTACTTATTTTTGCATTGGTTTTTATGGTGATTCATTTTATATTGAATGCGATGAAAACACTGACCTTAATAGTGATTATTCTGTATTTTTTTGTGCTAATTTATGGAAGTGTTTTTGGAAATTATGGTTTTGAAAGTATAGTAGAAGACTATAATTCAATGGTATACACTATGTCCGATAGCCCTTATCCTCAAGATATTATTGTGGCAAAACTCCTTCCTTTTCCTAATAAAACAAAAATTAGACGCGCTATTGAATACCAAAGCCCTAAGGTTAGGAATTTTGCGGTAATGGCTACAAGTAAGCATTTTAAAAGCATTAAAGGCTACTCTGATTATAGAACCATAATACAATGTTTTGCAGTGTTCAAAGAAATCAATGCGCGTTGGAATTATGTACATGATCCCAAAGATGGCGATTATATTGCGACAGCTACAGAATCCTTGCTCTATTTTTCCGGGGATTGTGACGATCACTCCATTTTGATGGCTGCTTGCGTTCGAGCTATTGGTGGCACTCCACGACTTATTCATACCAAAGGGCATATTTACCCGGAAATTTTAATTGGCACCAAAGAAGATTTAGAAAAAGTAAATTATTTGATTAAAAACGAATTATTTCCTAAGGAGAGTGCTAACAAAGAAATCCATTACCATATTGATGAACGAGGGCAGGTTTGGATGAATTTGGATTATACGGCAAAATATCCTGGAGGACCATTTTTATCAGAGGAAATTTTAGGTGCTTTGACTTTGATATAGATTATTTTCTGCTTTTTTCATACAATTGACGCCCTAATTCTGCTAAAAAAGGAAGTCCAATGGTATCGTATTCATAAATTCCATCATTAAAAATCTTGTCCTTATTGACCAAAATAGTAGCAGATAGTAGAAATTCAATATTGTTTTTGGAATCTACAATATAGGCACAATCCGTTACTGTGCCGTAAGCTTGTCCTATTTTGTTGTAAATTTTTATATGATCGGGTATGGTTTCTTTAGAGTCACCGAATAAGAAAAATTTACCATAACCATCATAATACTCTTTAGGGTTATAACCCGCGTTTCTTGGTAAATTTCGCATCGAAAACAAGATAAAAGCTCTGCTTTTTTCAGAAAGTTTAAATCTTTCACTTTCCTTAAAAGTTTCAGGAAAGACAATTCTTTTGAGTGTATTGTGTAAAGTTTCTAGCGGGTAGTAATTTTTTTGTGAGAAATCAAAAGGAGTCTCAACTATTGCATTAGTAGCATCATTAAAATAACCTTTTCCTTTAACGATATTATTTATCATCAATGGCTCAAATTTTTGAGAAGTTGTTGAAGGAAAAACGGTTATGGTGTTGTCATCCTTATATAAAGTTATGGGTTTTATGAGTAAACTACCCGAGTTTGGGGTTGATAATCTATGTGTTATTCTAAATGGGAACAACCCCTTTTGTTTCATGCCATTGTTTAATGCATCAAATCCAATAAATTCAAAAAGATGATTGCTAGCCTCATTATCGCTTACAGCAAATAATTTTGAAATCTCCTCAGAAAACTTCCACTTTGAAGTAGCGTCTCCGATAGAAAATGTTGAATTAACTGAAGTATTTGGTATGGCATCTAACTTTTCCATCGCCATAACTGCGATAGGGAATTTGACCGTACTAGCTGGATAAAAATACTGATTGGCGTCTACATGATATTTATAATCCTTAAATGAAACTTTTCCTTGTTTGTTTCTGGTAATTTGAGAGTAAATAATTTGAACTTCAAAGGCTGATGGATTTTGCATTACTTGATGAATAATCCCTTTTTTAGTTTTTAGAGTTTGTTTCAAAGGGTTTCTTGTGATGCTGCATCCATAAACTGCAATTGATAAGATGACTAGTAATATTTTTGCATTAAATTTCATAAATGAATATATAGAGCTTGAAATATACTACAAATTAAGTAGATGGTAAGTTATTGTAACGCTTTTATTTATGATTTTTGATCCTTTCAAAAAAAGGGAAGTCCCAAAATTTCGGAATAAATAAAAAAAAAAATCCGTAAAAACTTGATGTTTCAAGTCGTTACGGATTTTATCTGTGGGCGATGAGGGGTTCGAACCCCCGACCCCCTCGGTGTAAACGAGGTGCTCTGAACCAGCTGAGCTAATCGCCCTTTCGGGTTGCAATGTCTTGCGTTATTGCGTGTGCAAATATACATCTAGATTTTGTATTTGCAAGCGTTTTTTTGAAAAAAAATAAAATAAAACAGTGCTTTTTTCTTTATTCCTTAAAAGTCAAGTGTTTAGTTTTGGGTGTAAATGCATTTATTTTTTTGTATTCGCTTCCCATAGTATTACATTTGGCCTTTATAAAATAAGATTATGGGAAGATTTAAAGAAAATGATTTGCCTAAAGCAAAAATTACCGCAACATCAATCAACAAAGCCAAGATTATTTTTAGATATGCGGGCAATAATACATGGAAGTTTTACTTAGGCTTATTGTTTCTGTTGCTAACGAGTGTTACTGCATTGGCTTTTCCAAAGTTTATGGGAATGCTTGTGGATTGTGTTAACAAGAAAGATGCTGATTTAGCCAATCAAATTGCTTTGGGATTGGCCTTAGTACTGGTTTTGCAATCCGTTTTTTCTTTTTTTAGATTGTCACTTTTTGTGAATTTTACAGAAAACACCTTAGCGAATGTTAGACTGGCGTTGTATACCAATTTGGTCAAATTGCCCATGTCGTTTTTTTCTCAAAAAAGAGTAGGAGAGTTAAATAGCCGCATAAGCAATGATATTAGTCAAATTCAAGATACCTTAACCACTACTATTGCCGAATTTTTACGTCAATTTATTCTTATCGTAGGTAGTTTTATTATGTTGGCTAGCATTAATGTGAAATTGACTATTATGATGGTTTCTGTAGTGCCATTGGTTGGAGTAGCGGCTGTGTTTTTTGGTAGATACATTCGTAAATATTCTAAGAAAGTTCAAGATCAAGTAGCAGAAAGCCAAGTGGTAGTTGAAGAAACAATGCAAGGGATTAGTATTGTCAAAGCTTTTGCAAATGAATGGTACGAGATCGACCGTTATACTACAAAAATTCGCGAGGTAGTCAAAGTGGCGATTAAAGGAGGGCAATTGCGCGGTTATTTTGCCTCATTTATTATTGTGTGTTTGTTCGGAACCATTGTAGCTGTAGTTTGGTATGGCGTACAATTGAGTATTGCTGGTGAAATTACCGTGGGCGAATTGTTTACTTTTATTTTGTATTCTAGTTATGTGGGTGCCTCTTCGGGGGGAATAGCCGAGTTGTATGCTCAAATGCAGAAAGCCATCGGAGCAACCGAGCGTGTGTTTGAATTGTTAGAAGAAGTACCAGAAAAAATCAATAGTACTGAAATTCAAAATTTTCCTAAAATAAAAGGCGATGTTGCTTTTCAAAATGTTGCGTTTACCTATCCTTCCCGAAAAGAAATTGAAGTTTTGAAAGGAGTTAGTTTTTCGGCTCTGTCCGGACAAAAAATTGCTATTGTTGGGCCAAGTGGTGCAGGAAAATCAACTATTGCTTCCTTGCTACTCCGTTTTTACGACACCACAGGAGGAACAATTACCATTGATGATAAAAATATGTTGGCCTACGATTTAGAGGCTTTGCGTGGTAATATGAGTATAGTACCTCAAGATGTGATTTTGTTTGGTGGAACGATCAAAGAAAATATTGCTTATGGGAAGCCCAATGCCACCGACGAAGAAATTATGTTAGCCGCTAAGCAAGCCAATGCGCTGCAATTTATTCAAGGATTTCCAGAAAAATTTGAAACTGTGGTGGGAGAAAGAGGAATTAAACTTTCTGGTGGGCAAAGACAGCGTATTGCTATAGCAAGAGCGTTGCTTAAAAATCCTAGTATTTTGATTTTGGATGAAGCTACTTCTTCTTTGGATAGCGAAAGCGAAAAATTAGTTCAAGAAGCTTTAGAAATTTTAATGGAAGGAAGAACGAGTATCATCATTGCACACCGATTATCAACGATTCGTAGTGCGGATCAAATCTTAGTGTTGGATCAAGGACAAATTGCTGAAAAAGGTACGCACCAAGAACTAATTGCATTGGAAAATGGAATTTACAAAAACTTAAGTAATTTACAATTTAGTACGCTTTAGAAATATTCATGGCTATTTAGTCTAAAATCGATGTAATGCAATTAAAAAGCAGTGGTGTGAATCACTGCTTTTTGATTTTAGGAGTTGTCTTTATTTGGAGCATTAGGTCTAATAATCATTCTCAAATCATGATCTTTGGTGAAGTAGGCAATAGACCAGTTGTAAAATGTAGCCATTTTATTTCGATAATGCATTAAAGAAATTAGGTGCACAAATACCCAAATAAACCAAGCGAAAAATCCTTTGAAATGCAAGTTTTTAGGTAAATCAGCTACGGCTTTATTTCTTCCAATGATGGCCATTGAGCCTTTATCTGTATATGAAAATTCTTTTAAAGTTTTTCCATTGGCTAGCTTATCAAAGTTTTTGGCTAAATTTTTAGCTTGTTGTAAGGCGACTTGTGCCACTTGAGGATGTCCATCTGGAAAATTTTTGTCTGTAAGCTGAATACTATTGTCACCGATAGCATAGCAGTTTTCTAAATTTTCAATAGCATTATAGCCATTGGTTTGAAGTCTTTTTCCCCGACCAAAACAATCTGATGGAATCCCTTCAAACTGTTGAGTCGTAACGCCTGCTGCCCAAATTAAATTTTCGGTTTCTATTATTTTTCCATTGCTTAATAGTACTTTTTGATTTGAAAAATCGGTGACCTGCGTATTTAAATACACTTTGACGCCTAATTTTTTCAAATCTATTAGAGTGTTTTCTTGTGCTTTTTTGCTCATAGGAGATAATAGCTGTGCGCTGCCATCTACTAAGTAAATATGCGTTTTAAAAGGATGTTTGTTGAATTCTGGATAATCTTTTTTGAAAACGGTTTTGCGTAACTCTGCCAGCATGCCTGAAATTTCAACGCCTGTAGGTCCACCTCCCGCAACCACAATGGTAAGTTTTTCTTTTAACTTTTTTTTGTTGTCGAGTAGTCTTGTCGCTTCCTCGATTTGCTGCAATAAAAAATTACGCATTTCTAAAGCATCATTCAACGTTTTCATTGGAATGGCATTCTTTTGAACATTTTTCATTCCAAAATAATTCGTAACTGTTCCTGTGGCAAATACTAAATAGTCATACGTAAGCTCGCAAGTAGAAAGGATCACTTTTTTCTGATTAGCCTCAATTTTTAAAAGTTCACCATTTACAAAATTCACGTTTTTTTTGTTTCGTAATAGTTTTCTAAAGGGATAGCTAATGTTAGAAGGTTCCAAAAAACCAGTAGCTACTTGATACAGCAAAGGAGGGAAGAACACATAATTGTTCTTGTCCACCAAAGTGATTTCGTAGGCTTTGTTTGTAGTATCTTTAGCTAAGTTTAGTCCTGCAAATCCTCCTCCAATTATGATGATTTTTTTCATGATTGTAATGGTTAATGTGAAACTACCTTTAAGCCGATGATGGAAGCAATTAAGGTGGTTATAAAAAATAATCGCCAGAAACTAGCTGGTTCTTTGAAAACAAAAATTCCAATCAAAACCGTACCTACGGCTCCAATGCCTGTCCAAACTCCATAGGCAGTACCAATGGGAAGGGTTTGTGTAGCTTTTATTAATAAAGCCATGCTGATTAATAATGAGAGTAAAAAACCGGCATACCAATAATACATTTCGGTACCGTTTGTTTCTTTGGCTTTGCCTAAACAAGCAGCAAAGGCTACTTCAAATAATCCTGCGATGATGAGTAGAATCCAATTCATGATTTATTTTTTTTGACAAAGTTATAGCTCCGTTTTCAATTAAAATTTTACAAATGTTAAATACTTTTAATGTTTTGAGTTGCTCTGATCCTACTTAAACTAACTTGTGAAATACCTAAATAGGAAGCGATAATTCCCAACGGAACGCGTTGAAAAAGATCTGGGCGATGATTGATCAAATCCTCGTATCTGTCAGAAGCCTTCTTGAATTGTATGTCAATTAATCGTTTTTCGGTTTTGATTAGCTCCAATTCTGCCATTTTTCTGGCCCAATTGGCAATGTGAATATCACTGGTTAAAAGCTGGTTCAAAATGGATTGATTAATTTTATAGAAACTACTTTCTTCAAGTAATTCAATGTTTTCGTAACTTTTTTGATTTAAAACATAGTTTTTTAGCGAAAGTACCGTATCAGCTTCTTTTCCGAACCAGAATGTGACTTCCTTACCGTCAAAGTTGGTGTAAGCTCTAACAATCCCTTTTTTAATGATATAAATATGGTTTTCGATTTTATTTTCATGCATTAAAATATGGCCTTTAGGAAATGTAACTAAAGAAATGGCCTCTTTAAAAGAGTTTATGGAAGATTCAGGTAATGGATAAATAGTATTTATTATGAAGTCTATTTCCATTTTATTAATTGATTTTATGGACTCTAAATTAAACAATTGATAGTGAACTAGTGTTCTTTTTTTAAGAAATACATTTCATCTTGGTGTTTTGTTTTTTTTAAGAATTAGGACAGTCCTATTTTTTTTGTATTTTTTTTTCGACTACAACTCCCCGTGAATCATAAAAATACACATTTGTGTTACTAGCTGCATTGGATGTAATGTATTGTTTTGCAGTATTTAAAGTTTTAGTTTTGCGCCATAAATCATTGGTTATGTTTAAAAATAAATTAATTTTAGGAGTAGCTTTATTGTTACTCACCACACTGAGTTATTCACAAAAAAAATCAATTATGAAAAATGAAAATGAAGTTTTGAACCCATTTCCTAAAACCTTTTCTCATATCGGAATTACAGTTCCAGATATCGAGAAAGCGGTAAAGTTTTATACCGAAATTTTAGGTTTTTATGTTATTATGCAACCTACCGTTGTTAAAGAAGAAAACGAAACTGCCATCGGAAAAATGTGTATTGATGTTTTTGGAGAAGGTTGGGGCACCTTTAAAATTGCTCATCTATCAACGGGAGATAGAATTGGGATAGAATTGTTTGAATTTAAGGAAAGTAAAGAGCTAAAGCCCAATTTTGAACCTTTCCGTTCTGGGTTGTTTCATTTTTCAATTCAAGATCCAGATATTGAAGGATTGGTTGAAAAAATTGTAGCAGCCGGTGGCAAACAAAGAATGCCTATCCGAGAGTATTATCCAGGCGAAAAACCCTATCGCATGTGTTATGTGGAAGATCCATTTGGAACCGTATTCGAGATTTATACGCACTCTTATGAACTTCATTATTCACAAGGCGCATACAAATAATTGGATTTTGCAAAATCTTGTCCCCATTGGTTCAATTGCAGAATAATGGGGATGATGCTTTTGCCAGCAGCCGTTAATTCATATTCGACTCTGGGTGGGGTAACTGGAAAAACAGTTCGTTTAACTAAGACATCTTTTTCTAGTGCCCGCAAAGAATAGATAAACATTCTATTTGAAATATCAGTGATGCTTTTTTGCAATTCACCGGATCGGACGGGACCTTCTTTTAAGTGAAATAAAATGAGGCTCTTGTATTTGTCCCCAATTAAGCGCAAAGTAAAAGCTAAGGGACAATTGAATTCCTTGTTGTCGTATAGGATCGTTTCTTTGTCTTTTTTTGTATTCATTTTTAATTAAAGGTAGTTAAAAATTTAAAAAGTTGATTTTGAAAAATAAGGAAGGCATAACCTTTCTTCTTACACAATATTTTAATTTGTGTGTAAATTAACTATTGTTGTAATTTGAAATACAGTCATTTATGTAAATTAGTGCAGCTTTTTTAAAACTTGATTTACTATTTTAAATTTAATCTCATGAAAAATACTGCCTTTTTTTTAGTTGGATTTACTACTTTATATTTGGTCTTTTTTATTGCTTTTTGTCAAATAGATACTTCCTTAAAAATGATGAGTATTTTGTTTGTAATAGGCAATCTCTTGATTGTTTTGATGGTATACAAGGTGCTGAAAGATTTTTATAGTACCACTAAAACCTTCAAAAATTGGTACGAAGATCATCCCAAAGCAGCAGAATAAAAGAATTAGTTGCCCTGCATTTTGATCGTGGCATACATCAACTGCAGATAAATTTTTCCTTTTTTGGTTGCTTCCGTTTTCATTTTCTTTTTGTCAATGGTGGTTCCTTTTCCTAGAAAGTTTATTGGAATTTTTAGTTTTTCAATTTCAAAACTAATGGCTACTTTTTCAGGTAAAATATCTTTGTTTTTTTGATATTCCATAAGCATTTGATAGGCTCCATCTTTTTTGGTGTTAATTTCTGTGGCATGAAGACGTTTTGACTTTTGATCCAGCCAAACGGTTGCTATCGAAAAATCGGCTTTTGGATCGATTGGAATGATATTTAGGACTTTACAGAGTTTGCCATTTTTCACTTCTTTACCTCTGTCCACTGTGATGTATGGATATTCTGTGAGGCTATTTAGTGAAAAATCCAACCCTCTTTTGGGTAAAAGAACAAAATCATCGGTATCAATTTTCATTCTTTTGCCTTTGGTATAAGTGATTTTTGCTTGTTTATTAGGCATATTAATAAACGAAATATCGACTTTCAAATTCAATGTTGCATTGAAATAAGTCACCGAATCCATTCGTTGTTTCAAAGCCAATAGCTCTTTGTCTATTGGTTGGGAAAAGCAGGAAGTTACGGATAGAAAAAATAATCCTATATATAAAATTAGTCGCATTAGTCAAGGTCTTTTCGGATGAATAAATAGCCACCTAAAACGGCTGTTATCAGAGTGTAAATGAATAATAAAATGGTATTGAAATATACTTGATTCCAAGCGATTTCAGGATAAAAGAAATATTGCCAACTGTCGATTAATTTTACATAAAACCATTGATTTAAGAAAGTCGAACTTAAATCTATTTTGAGCAATAAATTGGTAAATACTAAAAAAAATGAAGAAGCAATCCAAGTAGCGGTAGCTTCTTTAATGACTAAAGCCAGCGTCATGCTCACAACGGTGTAGAATAACATAGAGAATCCACCAGAGACAAAAGCCAAGAGGATGCGTTGTTTGGCTATCGCATCTGTAAAAAAGTTGAGCGATTCTAGATATACAATCAAATCGCCATGACCAAAGATAGCATTGGAAAACACAATAGAAGTAAAAGCAAGAAATAGCAAAACAACAATTGTAAGCTGTATGGCAACGAGGTATTTTGCTGTGATAAATTTCAATTTGCTTACAGGTTGCAGAAAAATAGCTTGTAGTGTTTTGTCTTTATATTCCGTTGTTATCATTCCTGAAACCAAAATCATCAAGATTAAAGGTAAATGAAACCAAAGTGTATTCAATAACAAATACACCATTAGGTTTCCATTCAATAAATTGCCTTTAAAATAGAACGATTTACGTAAATTTTCTAAAAGAAGTTCAATAATATCGGTACCCTGAAAATAGGCGCCCACTAAGACCATTGCTTCAATAATTACAATGGCTCCAAGTGCCCAATAGGTTCTCTTTTGTTTGAATAGTTTGTACCACTCGATTTTGATTAATTGCCACATCATAA
This sequence comes from Flavobacterium succinicans LMG 10402, assembly GCF_000611675.1. Taxonomy (GTDB): domain Bacteria; phylum Bacteroidota; class Bacteroidia; order Flavobacteriales; family Flavobacteriaceae; genus Flavobacterium; species Flavobacterium succinicans. Next base: position 16,624 of record NZ_JATV01000007.1, read on the forward strand.
ATTAAATTTCAAAAAGTTCTTTCATGCTGTAATCGGGTATGCAGGATTCAATCGCGATCCCTTCCTTTAACAAAGCTCTTATCAAATCACTTATTTGGTCTGATGTTATGGCTACCCATGCTATTTGCCCTCGAATTTGGTACGTGTAGTTTTGAAGTGCCTTAGCATTGGCAATTCCTTTTCCGTAAATGGCATAGCCTATGGTGTGTGCAGAAAGTAATTCTTGCGTTGGTCCACTGTGTATCATTTCTCCTTTTTTTAAAACATAGAGACGATGGCAGGTTTTAGCAATTTCTTCAGTAATATGCGAGGAGAGTACAATAGAAAGTTGTTGTTTTTCGCAAAGATCAAGGATAAGTTGACGCAATGCGGCTACACCAATCGGGTCTAAACCATTGAAGGGCTCGTCTAAAACCAACACAGCAGGTTGATTGAGTAGCGCAATGGCGATAGCCAAACGCTGTTTCATTCCCATGGAAAAACGACTTACCGCATCTTTCCGATTTGGATCCAGTCCTACTTGTATGAGGCAATCATTGGTGAAATTTGTGGAGGTTTTTAGTCCTTGCATACCGGCAAAGAGTTTTAGGTTTTCTGCAGCCGAAAGATATTCGTACAGACCGGGCTTCTCAATGATACCGCCTAAGGGTTTTGCGCGATGTTGTGGTAATATCACCGTTCCGCTGTCGGGTTGTATTAAACCAAAAATAATTTTAAACAAGGTTGTTTTTCCTGCACCATTAGCGCCTAATATGCCTATGATTTCTCCGGGTGGACAATGCATTGAAACTCCACGAAGAACTTCCAAATTGCCGTAGGATTTGTAAATATTATGTATTTCCATTATTGGGTAAGCTTTGTTTGAATCGCGTTATAATCAAATCTTGATTGATAGCTGGGTTCTAGAAAAGTGCGATTCCAGAATTTTTTTTTGAAAAAAAACAGTGGGTCATTGACCATAAAGTAGGGGATGAAATGATACCATTTTACACCTTTTTGTTTGTAATAATCGACGATTTCATCTTTAAAACCCAGTTCGTCGGCGGCAACTGTTGCCGCTATGCGTTGGCATTTTGAAACCATGTAGGTGTCGCAAATGCGTCGGTTAAAACCATGAATGAAAAATTGATCTTTGGCTCTTTTGTAGTTTTGAAAGCGTGACCAACCGTCGGCTAGTACCAAAAAAATGTGTAGAAAGGAAAACAAAAAACAGCCTATCCAAAAGAGTATCGCTATGGTTCCTCTATGTTGGATGGCATGTAGCAATTGAATGCCATAAATCCAGGCTTCTAGGATGAAAAGGATTAACGAATAATACAGCAATTCTCCTACCTTTAGATAGGATACAATTAGTGGTGGTTGTTTGGGTAAGTTTGTATCAAACATAGATAAAAAAGGAAGTGACAGTTTTTTTACATTTTACCCCTTTTTTTGGGTAGTTTGTTTTTTTTGTTTTTGCTCGAATCGAGGCTCAAATTTTAATGCAAAATAAGAAAAAACAATTTATTATTCTGTGATATAATTTTAATTTTGGCTAAGAATTATGAAGTATAAAAATCAATGTTAAAAAAGAAAAATTTTTTATTTTGTTAAATTTTTGCTTGAAATGAAAGGAGAGATACTATTTATGAGTTTATAAATGTTGGCTTATTTTTCGTTTCTTGAGAGTAGAAAGAACTTGTTTAGAAAGCAACTGCCATAGCCCTGATGGGAGCGGCATCCTTTATTTTGCGGCTGCCCTTTTTTTAGAGGGCAGCCGTAAAATAAAGATATAGCGTACAGCAGGATTAGCTCCTAAAAAAAAATCCACTATTTGCTCTTTTAGCAAATAGTGGATTGAAAATAGTGTTTTTGAAGGTGTTTAGCTTCTGATTAATTTTCTGTATTTCAAACGTTTTGGAGTCAAGTCGCCACCTAATCGTTTCTTTTTGTTTTCTTCATATTCTGTAAAACTTCCTTCGAAGAAGTATACTTCGGAGTCGCCTTCGAACGCTAAAATGTGCGTACAAATACGGTCTAAGAACCATCTGTCGTGCGAAATAACAACTGCACAACCTGCAAAATTCTCTAGACCTTCTTCAAGTGCACGTAATGTATTTACATCCAAATCATTGGTAGGCTCATCTAAAAGCAGTACGTTTCCTTCTTCTTTCAAAGTCATCGCTAAGTGTAAGCGGTTGCGTTCTCCACCTGAAAGCATCGATACTTTCTTGTTTTGCTCGCCTCCTCCAAAGTTAAAACGAGATAAGTAGGCTCTTGAATTTACTTGTTTTCCGCCCATCATGATCAATTCTTGTCCATCGGCAAAGTTTTCCCAAATGGATTTGTTTGGATCAATATTAGAGTGTGATTGGTCAACGTATGCGATTTTTACCGTTTCTCCTACCGAAAACTCACCTGCATCGGTTTGTTGTTCACCCATGATCATCTTGAAAATGGTGGATTTACCCGCACCGTTTGGTCCAATAATTCCAACAATTCCGGCTTGCGGTAGGGTGAAATTAAGGTTGTCATAGAGTAATTTTTCGCCAAAAGCTTTCGCTACATTTTTGGCCTCGATTACGTTAGTTCCCAAACGTGGTCCATTAGGAATGTAAATTTCTAATTTTTCGTCGAGTTGTTTTTGATCTTCATTCAAAAGTTTGTCGTAGTTCTGCAAACGCGCTTTTTGTTTGGTTTGACGACCTTTGGCACCTTGACGTACCCAGTCTAACTCGCGTTCCAAAGTTTTTCTGCGTTTGGAAGCTACTTTTTCTTCTTGTGCCAAACGATTTGATTTTTGATCCAACCAAGAAGAATAATTTCCTTTCCAAGGAATACCTTCTCCGCGGTCTAATTCCAAAATCCATCCCGCAACGTTATCTAAGAAATAACGATCGTGCGTTACGGCAATTACGGTTCCTGAGTATTGCGCTAAGTGTTGCTCTAACCACAATACTGATTCGGCATCTAAGTGGTTGGTAGGCTCATCCAAAAGTAATACATCAGGTTGTTGCAACAACAAACGACATAAAGCTACACGACGACGCTCACCACCAGAAAGGTTTTTGATCGGGGTATCACCATCTGGAGTACGTAACGCATCCATAGCAATTTCCAACTTGGTATCAATTTCCCAAGCTCCTAAGGCATCAATTTTATCTTGTAAGGCTGCTTGTCGGTCCATCAATTTGTCCATTTTGTCTGGATCAGAATAGTTTTCTTCAAGACCAAATAAATCGTTGATTTGGTTGTATTCTTCAAGCACTGCCATGGTTTCGGCTGCTCCTTCACGAACGATTTCAATGACTGTTTTGGAGTCATCCAAAATGGGTTCTTGTTCTAAATAGCCAACTGTGTATCCTGGTTGAAAGACTACATCACCTTGGTAATTTTTATCAACCCCAGCAATAATTTTTAAAAGAGAAGATTTACCGGATCCATTGAGACCCAAAATACCAATTTTAGCTCCATAAAAGAAACTCAAATAAATGTTTTTTAATACTGGTTTATCTGCACCTTGATAGGTTTTGCTCAGTTTCTGCATCGAGAAAATGACCTTCTTATCGTCTGACATATTTTTAGTTTATTTAGATTAATGTGTATTGTTTGTAATTGATGACTTATTTCACCAAGCTACACGCGTCCTTTCAGAGAACTGAAAACCCAAGCGTTGGCTAAAAAACCAATGCCAACAGCGGCAAATCCCCAGCCAGAAACATCTCTGTAGCGAAATGCACCTAGACCAATGAGCAAAATGCCCATTAAAAACATTATAAATGCGGCCCATCCTAGGATGGTGTTTTTATTCATTCCCATATTTGTGGTGTTTTATTTTTTTCGGAACTGCAAATATCGTTATTTTTTATATTTTTTTTTCACAAAATAAAAGTATAAATGCTACTTTAAGTGTTTAATTAAAGATATGAAACAACATTTCTTTTAGCAAATCACCATTCGAAAGTGCATTGGCTCCCACACCTTTACTTTTGACGTCGATTTCACGCAAAGAGCCCACGATTTGACTGACTTTTTTCATAGGATAGTTTTTAAGAGCCAAATCGTAGTCTTTTAAAAAAAAGGGGTTTACACCTAAAACGGCGGCGACATTTTTTGGGTTTTTATCTTTCAGTCCGTGATACTTTAGCAATTGGATAAAAAAACTAAAGACCAATCCTGTAGTCATTACAATTGGATTGTCTTTGGGATTTTGGGCAAAGTTTTCTGCGATAGTGTAGGCTTTTAATTGATTGCGTTCGCCTATGGCTTTTCGCAATTCAAAAACATTAAAATCTTTGCTAAAACCAATGTTTTCTTCAATATGATGAGCCGTAATCGTGCTGCCTGCGGGTAGTATTATTTTTAGTTTTTCTAATTCGTTATTAATTCGACTCAAGTCGGTACCTAAAAACTCGACCAACATAGCTGAGGCTTTGGGTTCGATAGCATATTTTTTGCCTGCCAAGACTCTTTTGATCCAATCGCCAACTTGGTTTTCGTACAATTTCTTGCTTTCGTATACCAAACCATTTTTAGCCAAAACTTTGGTCACTTTTTTACGTTTATCTAGTGTTTTGTATTTGTAACAAAGTACCAAAACTGTGGTAGGCATCGGGTTATTGGCATAACTTTCAAATTTATCAATGGTTCTTGAAAGTTCTTGGGCTTCTTTAACAATAACCACTTGTCGCTCGGCCATCATTGGATAGCGTTTAGCGGTGCTGACAACATCCTCTACTGAGACATCTCGACCATAAAGTACGGTTTGATTGAAACCTTTTTCGTCTTCACTTAGCACGTTGTCTTCAATAAAATCGGATAGTTTGTCGATATAATAAGGCTCTTCGCCCATTAAAAAATAGATCGGTTTTAGGTTTCCGGCTTTTATATCGTTGACAATTTTTATTACTTCGTCCATAGTAATTTACTAGTTTATTTTACCGGTTTTAATGGGTTAATGCCTAAAACTTCTTTTGTTATTGTCATATTACTACTGCAGTTTTTTATCTTTTCGTCTATCTTTTATTCTCTTTTTTCTCTATGCCAAAAGCGTTACTTTTGCTACATGCAAGAACTCAATTTTCCATCGTACACATTTCGATTCAAAAATAGCGAAAATAAAGTGGCTATTTTTGATGAAATACGTAAAAAATTCATAATACTTACCCCAGAAGAATGGGTCCGACAACATGTTGTTCACTTTTTAATTCAAGAAAAAAAATACCCAAAATCTTTGATTAATGTTGAAAAAGTGTTGCACGTTAACGGATTGCGAAAGCGGTATGATATTGTAATTTTTAATCCCAACGGAACTATTTTTGCCCTTGTAGAATGTAAAGCACCTCATATTACCATTAGTCAGAATACCTTTGATCAAATTGCGCAGTACAACATGACTTTAAAATCTCAATATTTGATGGTGACTAATGGATTGCATCATTTTTATTGTACCATGGACTTTGAGAATGAAAAATATGATTTTTTGAGAGCGCTTCCCGAGTATCAAAACCCAAGTTTTTTATCACATTAATAATAGTAAATGACCGTAGCTGTAGTTATCTTAAATTGGAATGGAATTTCTTTATTGGAGCAATTTTTGCCCACCATCATTGCACATTCACCTCAGGCAACTATTTACGTAGCCGATAATGCTTCGACAGATGCTTCGGTATCTTTTGTTCAAGCAAATTTTCCATCGGTTCAGATTATTCAAAATAAAGCCAATTATGGTTTTGCTGGTGGATACAACGAAGCGTTGAAAAAGGTAACAGCTGATATTTTTGTATTGGTCAATTCAGATGTTGAGGTGACGCCCAATTGGTTGGAACCGATGATTTCTACCTTTGAAAATGAACCTAAAACGGCTATTTTACAACCCAAAATTTTAGATTTTAAAAACAAAGCATACTTCGAATATGCAGGAGCGGCTGGTGGTTATATCGATAAGTATGGTTTCCCTTTTTGTCGTGGACGTATTTTTGATACCATCGAAAAAGATTTGGGGCAATATGATGATGTTGCCGAAATCTTTTGGGCTTCAGGGGCTTGTTTTTTTATTCGATCTGAAGTTTATACTACATTAGCGGGTTTTGATGCGAGTTTTTTTGCACATCAAGAAGAAATTGACTTGTGCTGGAGGGCTATTAATAAAGGTTATACCATTAAATATAATCCGAAATCGGTAGTGTATCATGTAGGAGGCGCTACCTTACAGCAAGGGAATCCTAAAAAAACGGAGTTGAATTTTCGAAATTCACTTTTTATGCTCACTAAAAATTTACCCAAAAAAGTATTGTACAGCCGACTCTTTGTTCGCATGTTACTCGATGGAATAGCGGGATTACAATTTTTAGCAAAAGGAAAGCCAAAACATTTTTTTTCTGTTTTGAAAGCACATGTCGCTTTTTATCAGTACTTTAGTAAGTGTTTTGGTAAAAGGGGTGCGGTTCAAAAGGAAGCGTATTACAAGGTAAAGAGCGTTGTTTTTTCTTATTTTATTAAGAATGGCACCATTTTTGAAAAGCTAGTTTAACAATATTTTATACCTAGGGATTTAGAATTTCATTTAAATTTGTAAAACATTTTAAAATTATAATTATGAGAAAAGTAGTATTAGCTTTATCAGTTTTGACGTTGTTAACTTCTTGTGTTTCTAAGAAAAAATACAGTGAATTGGAGTCAAAAAATAAGGAAACTCAAGATTTGTTGAATACAGCTACTGTAAAATTAAATTCTTGTTTAGAAGAAAGAGCTGGACTTGCTGCTACAGTAGAAGGATTGAGAGAGAAAAATCAATTGTTGATCAATACTTCAAAAGATATGACGGTTCTAACTACAAAAGGAGCAGAGAATATCGAGAAGGCTTTAGAGTCAATCAAAGAAAAAGATTTGAAAATTAGTAGAATGCAAGATGCTTTAACCAAAAAAGACAGTGTAACATTGGCTTTGGTGACAAGTTTGAAAAGTTCTGTTGGGATTTCAGATCCAGATATCGAAATTAACGTAGAAAAAGGAGTAGTGTTTATTTCGATTGCAGATAAATTATTGTTCAAAAGTGGTAGCTATGATGTAACGGATAAAGCAAAAGCTGTGTTAGCCAAAGTAGCGAAAGTAGTGAACGATAAACCTGATTTTGAATGTATGGTTGAAGGTCATACAGATAATGTTCCTTACAGAAGTAATGGAGTATTATTGGATAACTGGGATTTGAGTGTAAAACGTTCTACTTCAATTATTAGAGTTTTAACTAATGATTTAGGGGTAAAACCAGCGCAATTGATCGCAGCAGGAAGAAGTTCTTACGTGCCTTTGTTTGAAAATGATTCACCAGAAAACAAAGCAAAAAACAGAAGAACAAGAATTGTTGTGATGCCAAAAATTGATCAATTCTATGATATGATCGAAAAAGAAATGAAAAAACAACAACAATAAGTATTGTTTGATGATCATAAAAAAGGGCTGTTTCGTTTTTGAGACAGCCCTTTTTGTTATTTCTACTTTTGATGAGGTGCGATTGGTTTATGATTTCTGCTCCATTCACTCCAGGAACCCACATATAATTTAGGCATAGCAAAACCAGCCTGAAGTATGGCTAATAAAGTATGGCAAGCCGTTATGCCTGATCCACAATGAATAATGGTGTTTTCTGATTTTGTATCCGAAAGGATTGCAGTGTATTTTTCCTGTAACACTTCTTTTGGTAAAAACAATCCATTTTCATCCAGATTTTGTGTAAAAGGAAAGTTGATGGCACCCGGAATGTGTCCAGCTATGAGGTCAATGGGTTCGCTCTCTCCGTTATAGCGAAAAGCTTCTCTTACATCTATTACAGTATGTGAAGGGAGTTCTGCAACATTCTCAACTTCTTCCATCGAAGCCAAAGGCCATTGCCAAGTTGTACAAGGATATTTTTCCTTTTTTACCACATGAACGGGTTCTGAATTTACCGGGAAACCTATTTTTTCTGCCGCTTGAATGCCACCATTAAGTACTTGTGCTTTTTCATGGCCTACAGCGCGTAGCATCCACCAAAAACGAGCGGCGGCGTTTGCCCCATTTTTATCATCATAAATCACTACCCACGTTTGAGGAGTAATGCCTAGATCTCCCAAAGTTTTTGAAAAATCTTCTAAGCTAGGCAATGGATGTCTGCCACCAACAGCAACATCAGTTTCGATAGTGGCCAATTGTGTATTTGCATCAACAAAAAGGGCACCTTCCAAATGTTTGTTTTCGTAATTGAGTTTGGTGTTTGGTCCATTGCTGGCATCAACTAAAAGGATGTTTTCGGTTTTGTAAATAGTTAGTAACTCGGTTGCGTTTATAATAGTGGATACTGACATGTTTAATTATTATTTGGATTCAAATGATTTTTTTAAACTATAATACAATAGCATTCCCGTAATTTCATTGGTATAGTTTATGGAAGCGCTAAACAAATGACCATTAATGAAAGTATTGTAAATTTCTTGTGTTATTACTAATTGATCATTCTTGATGTTATATAGCCTGATCATGATTTTGTAGAATTGATGGGATCCTAATTGTAAATTGGAGGTGTTTATTTCGGATTTTAACTCTTTGATTTTTGAATAAGTGTTGGTTAATACTTGTACCGAAAAATTTTTATGTTCATCCAAATTAATTTTTTTAGTTCTCTTTAAAGTTTCGTAACTCGATTTAAAATAATTGTATTTATTTCTTTCAAAACCAATTAAATGTGACGGATGAGGATTGATTTTTGTTGCTTCAGGATTGTTATTATTGATAAAAGCATATCCTTTTTTTTCGAGTTCATCTATTCTTGAGGATTCGGTGACTATAAATCCTTGAGGGATAGCAATTTTCCAATCAAACAGATTGCAGATGAATACGTTGTTTTCAATTTTTCCATTGGTAACTTCTTCTATAATGATGTCTTCTGGATCAATATTTATTGCCTTTTCTTGTGAATATAAATAGGTAGTGAAACAAATAAACAATACAAGAAAGAGATTATTCTTCATTTGCGATAGCTTTCAAATTAGTAATAACATCTCCAGTTAGATCAGCGACATGGCTAGTAATTTTTTCTATATTCCAATCCCACCATTTAAGGGCTAAGAGTGTTTCAATTTCTTCATTCGAGAATCTTTTTTTGATTATTCTTGACGGATTGCCACCCGCCACCGCATACGGAGGAATGTTTTTGGTTACCGTTGTATTTGCTGCTATTATTGCCCCATCTCCAATGCTTATTCCTGGCATAATTGTGACATTATATCCTATCCAAACATCGTTCCCAATTACCGTATTTCCTTTATTGGGATATGATTTGCCATCCATTGCATGCTGCCATTCTTTTCCAAAAATGGCAAAAGGGTAGGAGCTAATGCTTTCTGTGAGATGATTGGCCCCGTTCATTATAAAAGTTACATTGGAAGCGATCATGCAAAATTTGCCAATAATCAATTGATCGCCTATAAAATCAAAATGATATTTTACATTTTTCTCAAAATTAGACACATCTTCAAAATCGTCATAATACGTGTAATCACCAACGATGATGTTGGGATTGGTGATTATGTTTTTTAAATAACATAATCTATTGTAATTTTCGAGTGGAAATTTTAAATTTTTGTTGGGATAATTCATCAATAAACGGTTGAAAACAGAAAAATTTATAATAAAAAACAGTCTATGCAACTTTATCTCAAATATAATTTAAAAATTAATTAGAAATTTTGTTTTTTTTAAATTATAAAGTAACGATTGATTTATTAGCAATTTAGTCACGAATTCACGAATTTTTTTACTCTTGATCGTGACTATTCTAATCCCTTCAAATTAGTGTCAAATGATAAGAAATCAGACGTTTTGAAATGCTTTTCTGGAAGATAAAGTAAAAATATTAGCTAAATTTTAGTTGTTTTGCTAAAGACGGAATAGCTAGATTATGCACTATCTTTTAATCCATCGGGGAAAGGTCTGTAGGCGTAGTAATGTAAAATTTCTTCGAGTGCTATTTGAAGCGCTTGATTAATTGGATACAAATCTTTTCCAAGCCTAGCATCGATAGAGGATAGTTTGGTGTAATAATCGCTAAAAACAGGGAGATAAAGCCCGTTTGAAATCGCTATTTCAGCTTCTGTAAATTGTTGTTTTTGTTCCTCTTTAATTCTTGCGCAGGTAGCCATTCGCATTTGTCCGTATTTGTCACGGTTGGCAGCAAAACCAAATAATCTACAAATTAAACCTCTATACTTATAATCGGTACATTTTCCTGCTCTGGTATCTGTAAAAGAAAGTGCTTTAAACATAAAACAACGAGCATCTGTTGTGTTTTGTAACGCTTTTATAGTGTTTTCGGCCTGTCCATTTACGAATAAATGAAAAGCCCATGGAAAAAATTCTAAAGGAGAGGCGTCTACTTTTGCATTATTACAACAATTTCCGCACCCAGCAATGCAGTCTAATTTGGTGTGGTTTTTAAAACTAGCAATTTCATTTTCAAGGGCTTCGAATAATTCTTCTACCAACTGTACTTTTTGGATAATTGCCATTTTTTTGGACAAGGTAGTCTAATTACATTTGGAAAGGAGTGATGTGTGTTACTATTCTATTTATTTTAACTGTTCTCTAAAAAAAGCTATGGTCCTAGTCCAAGCCAATGTTGCTGCTTTTTCATCGTATCTTGGTGTAGTATTGTTGTGAAAGCCATGATTTACATCAGGATAAATATAGGCAGTATAATTGACTTTGTTTTGTTTTAAAATGGTTTCATAGGCAGGCCAACCTTCGTTTACTCGAGTGTCTAAAGCAGCATATTGTATCAAAAGTGGTGCTTTTATTTTAGCGGCATCATCTGCACTTGGTTGTCCTCCATAAAACGGAACAGCAGCGCTTAGTTTTGGAATCCGAACGGCCATCATATTAGCAATCCATCCTCCAAAACAAAATCCTACCACGCCTACATGACCGTTACAATCTTTATGATTTTTTAAAAAGTCGTAGGCAGCAATAAAGTCTTCGAGCATTTCTTCACGGGTACGTTTTTTTTGTAATTCACGACCAGCATCATCATTTCCGGGATAGCCACCAAGCGGGCTCAAGGCATCGGGAGCTAATGTAATAAAGCCTTCTAGGGCTCCTCTTCTTCCAACATCTTCAATGTAGGGATTTAAACCTCTGTTTTCATGAACGACAATTATACCAGGAAGTTTTTTCTTTTTGTCCGTTGGTTTCGAAAGTAATCCTTTGATTGTTCCGCCTCCTTTTGGTGAAGGATAACTAATCATTTCTGATTGTAATCTCGGATCATCTGCAGCAATAGTTTGAGTGTCCTTATAATTTGGTGTCATAAAATTTAAAAGCGTTGGAAGCGTCAAACTGCCTACGGCAAAAAGCGATAATTTTTCAATAAATTGCCTTCTTTCTATTTTGTTATGAGCATAATCATCATATAAATCAAAAACTTCTTGACTGATGTCAGCTTTGGTGATTTCTTTCATTTGGTCATTTTTTGGTTAGTATACTGTTTTATTTATTAAATAATAAATCTATAACTCCAAGAGCTACAGCAGCTCCAATATTATTGGTTCCATAAGGGTTGAAGGAGTCTATTTTTGTGGCTCTAGCAAAAACAGCATTTTGTGGGATGTATAATGATTTGCTGTATTTGGCCTCTTGATTTTTTAAGTAAAAACTATCGTTCAAGCCACTCGCGGGATTATAAATATTCAATAAATAGGGTTTTGTCTGTGTTTTGAAATTAAAATTAGGATGAGTAAAATGGATGCCATTGTAATTTGAGAAAGCTAATTTTGGTTGAAAATTAGCCGCTGGAATAGTCATTTTGAGGTTTTGAGAATACAGTTGGGAAGTCGCTAGCACAAAAAGAAAAAGTAATGTTTTCATGGGTGGATTTTTTGGTACATAAAAATAACTTTTTTTCGGTTACTTTAAATTTGAATTTAAATTCTTGTGTTAATTCGTTACTTTTAATGCATATAATAGAACTAAAGCAGAGTTTTTAGTAAATAATCATTAAATTTTATGGCACTTTTTCAACGATTGAATTCTAAATCAATACCAATTATTAATTCGGGATTTGGTTCGAATGCAACCAGTAACGGGAAACGTTTTTTGAACAAAGATGGTAATGCAAGAGTAAAACGATTAGGACTTTCTTTTTTTGAAAGTAAAAGTTGGTACCATACGCTATTGGATTTGCCTTCTTGGAAGTTTTTGGGTTTATTGTTGTTGTTTTACATGGGGATTAATTTTGTTTTTGCATGTTTGTATTTTGCCATTGGAATAGAACACTTAAATGGGATAGCAACTACTCAAAGCCGATGGGAACAGTTTGGTCAAGCTTATTTTTTTAGTGCTCAAACATTTACTACGGTTGGTTATGGTCATATTAGTCCTGTTGGGTTTTTAACCAGTTCGCTATCTGCTGCCGAAGCTTTAATTGGATTGTTAAGTTTTGCCATTGCAACAGGATTATTTTTCGGTCGATTTAGTAAACCTAAAATTTATTTGAAATTTTCAGATAACGTCATTATTGCACCTTATCAAAATGGAACGGCTTTGATGTTTCGACTAGCACCTTACAAAAACACGAATTATCTTGACACCGAAGTCAACGTAACTTTGGGATTAAGCATAGAGGAGAACGGAGTTTTGACCAATAAATTTTACACTTTAGACTTAGAAATTAGTAAAGTAAATACGCTAATGTTAAGTTGGACCATAGTGCATCCTATTACTGAGAAAAGTCCTTTGTATCAATTTACTGAACAGGATTTTCAAAATGTACAAGGCGAAATTTTAGTTTTTGTCAAAACTTTTGATGATATGTACAGCACGACTGTTGCTACTAGAACGTCTTATGTTTTTTCGGAATTGGTCTTTGGTGCTAAGTTTACTCCAATTTTTGAAAGTAGTGATAAACACCAATACACTTTAATACATTTGGACGCCCTTAGCGATTATAAAAAAATATAAGGTTTAGTCTTTTTTTGCATTGTTTATCAAAAATAATATTTTACATTTGTTTAATGAAAAACTCAAAACGATGAACAATGTTAAAAATGTATTCAGTATAAAGGATCTTGAAAATCTTTCCGGTATCAAAGCGCATACCATTCGTATTTGGGAAAAGCGCTACAATGTTTTGCAGCCCATGCGAACGGATACTAACATTCGTTTGTATGATTTACATAGTTTGCAAAAGTTATTGAATATTACTTTGCTTCACGATTACGGATACAAAATATCTAAAATAGCTACTTATTCTGAAGAGAAAATACATTCTTTAGTTCGAGAAATTGTAACGTCTAAAAATGCAAATAATCATGCGATTAGTGACTTTAAACTAGCCATGATGAATTTTGATCAAGATTTGTTCTTTAAAACTTATGACTGGTTAATTGAAAAAAAGACCTTCAAGGAAGTTTTTATGCAAGTCTTTGTTCCTTTAATGAATGAATTGGGATTGTTGTGGCAAACGGATACTATTACTCCAGCACATGAACATTTTGTGAGTTATTTAATCAAACAAAAACTATTGGTAAACATTGAACAACTACAAAAACAACCCGTAACGAATCACGATAGGGTGTTTGTATTGTCACTACCCATGAATGAAATTCACGAACTAGGCTTGATGTATCTACATTACGAAATATTATTGAACGGATATAAAACGGTTTATTTGGGTGAAAGTATGCCTATAGATAATTTACCCATGTTAAAGAACAGTTTCGACTCGATCACTTATATCACCTACATGACTGTGCAGCCGGATCGGGAATCTGTAGATAGTTATGTGGCCTCTATGCAACAAGAATTATTAGGTGACGGCACACAGCTATGGTTCATAGGTAGACTAGTGGAATCCATTACTCAGGAACAATTAACCAATGATAGTCGAGTGTTCGAATCTATCTCAGAATTAATTGATGCTATTTAAAAATATAAAAACTAACGCTCCAAATACTAAATGAAAAAGATTACAATTATTGGATCTGGATTTTCTGCTTTATCCGCCTCTTGTTACTTGGCCCAGAGTGGTCATGATGTTACTGTTTTTGAGAAAAATGAAACAATAGGCGGGAGAGCTAGACAATTAAAAGCGCAAGGATTTACTTTTGATATGGGCCCAAGTTGGTATTGGATGCCAGATATTTTCGAACGTTTTTTTGCTGATTTTGGCAAAAAGCCTTCGGATTATTATGAGTTGATCAAGTTGTCACCTGCTTACAGAGTGTACTTTGGTGTAGAAGATTTTATAGCCATAGCCGATAATTTAGATGAAATAGTAAACACTTTTGAATCCATCGAAAAAGGAAGTGGAAAAGTCTTGCGGGAATTCATGGCCGAAGCACAAAGTAATTATGATATCGCCATCAAGGATTTGGTATATAGACCGGGTGTTTCTCCTTTAGAATTAGTAACTACCAAAACCGCTCTAAAGGTAGGGCAATTTTTTAGCAATATCAGTAGAGATGTGCGCAAAAAGTTTTCCAACCCGAGATTGATTCAGATACTTGAATTCCCGGTTCTTTTTTTAGGTGCTAAACCTTCGGACACGCCTTCTTTTTATAGTTTCATGAACTTTGCCGATTTTGGTTTAGGAACTTGGCATCCCAAAACAGGAATGTTTGATGTGGTGCGTGCCATGGAAAGTTTAGCCAGAGAGTTAGGCGTGAAGTTTGTAACCAATGCAGCCATCGAAAAGATTGTTGTCGAAAACAAAACAGCCAAAGCCATAGTAATCAACGGTCAAACCATAACTTCCGACTTGGTGTTAAGTGGCGCCGATTATCATCATACGGAAACTTTGTTAGATTCTGAACATAGAGCTTATTCTGAAGCGTATTGGGATAGCCGTGTTTTTGCACCGTCTTCCTTGTTATTTTATGTTGGTTTCGATAAAAAAATAGAAAATATTTCGCATCATGCTTTATTCTTCGATGTTGATTTTTACCAACATGCCAAAGATATTTATGATGCACCACAATGGCCCAAAGAACCCTTGTTTTACGCCAATTTTCCTTCGCTAACCGATCCAACTGCAGCTCCTGAAGGTATGGAATCTGCTTTCTTTTTGGTGCCCTTAGCTCCAGGAATCGAAGACACCGAAGCCTTACGAGAACAATATTTTGATGTGATAATGACTCGTTTTGAGCAACTTACGAAACAAGATGTCCGAAAAAATATTATATTTAAACAATCATTTTGTAAAAATGATTTTGTTTCAGAGTATAATTCATATAAAGGAAACGCCTATGGAATGGCAAATACCTTGTTGCAAACCGCTTTTTTAAGACCAAAATTGAAAAGTAAAAAAGTGAAGAACTTATTTTTTACAGGACAATTAACCGTTCCGGGGCCAGGAGTGCCACCCGCTTTAATATCAGGAAAACTAGTATCAGAACTAATCAATAACCAATTTTCACTAGCCTAATTATGAAACAATTATTTGACGAGGTATCCTTCAAGTGCAGTAAATTAGTAACTAAAAATTACAGCACTTCCTTTTCGACAGCCGTGTATATGCTTGCGCCAAGCATCCGACGCGATATTTATAATATTTATGGTTTTGTGCGCTTTGCCGATGAAATCGTTGATTCATTTCATGGCTTTGACAAAGAAACTCTTATTAACGAATTTGAAATCGAATACTACAAAGCTTTAGAAACTGGTATAAGTCTGAATCCGATTCTGAATGCGTTTCAAGTGACGGTAAAAGAAAATAATATTTCTGACGATTTAGTGCAAGCCTTCTTAAAAAGTATGAAACTTGACTTAGTAAAGTCAGCGTATCACACCCAAGCTGAATATGCCGAATACATTTATGGTTCAGCAGATGTGGTAGGTTTAATGTGTCTTAAAGTTTTTGTGAAAGGCGACGATGAAAAATATAATCTACTCAAAGACGAAGCCATGCGTCTAGGTTCAGCCTTTCAAAAAGTAAATTTCCTACGCGATTTAAAAGACGATAACTTAGTCTTAAACCGTAACTATTTCCCTGGAGTCGATTTGCGTTCTTTTGATGAAGACTCCAAAAAAGCGATCATTGACGAGATCAGAGAGGATTTTAGAGTCGCTCGTGAAGGTATAAAAAAATTACCGCTCGAGGCCAAATTTGGAGTGTTTACCGCTTATATCTATTATCTAAAATTACTTCGAAAACTCGAAAATACGCCTTGCCACAAAATCGGAACCGAAAGAATTCGAGTATCCAATTATTCAAAAGCCGGATTGCTAGCACAGTCATTTGTGACGTATAAATTACGAATGGTTTAATTTAATTTTTTTTTAAAAAATATTTACAATGCTTAATTTTTTCATATTTCTAGGAGTTTTTCTTTTTATGGAGTGCGTCACTTGGTGTACACATAAGTTCGTGATGCACGGTTTTATGTGGTATTTTCACGCCGATCACCATCAGCCAAAATATGCTCATATCTTTGAGCGCAACGATATTTTCTTTGTCATTTTTGCCATTCCTAGTATTCTCCTTTTTTATTTTGGTGTAGAAGGTGGTCTTAATTATTTGTTTTTTATCGGATTGGGTATCTTTTTTTATGGATTGTGTTACTTTCTAATCCACGATGTTTTGATTCATCAACGCTTCAAGTGGTTCAAAAACACCAACAATAAATATCTAATCGGACTCAGAAAAGCCCACAAAGTACACCACAAACATTTAGGGAAAGAACACGGCGAATGTTTCGGAATGCTATTCGTACCCTTCAAATATTATAAAATGTAGTTTTTGGGCGTGCCCCCCGAAACACGAATATACTACCGACACCATTCTCCAATCGGGGGTCGGGTCATCCATTCCCGCTTTGTTGTAGTGGCTTTTATCGCCACTACAACAAGAGCTCCATTACTACCCCTCACGCAGGGAAAACAACATCATTTATTGCATACATTATGAAAGTATATAAATTAGAAACTGTTCAACACGTAAACGCTACATTGGACGAATGTTGGGCTTTTTTTTCTAGTCCACAAAATCTGCAAAAAATTACGCCTCTGGATATGGGGTTTCAAATCGTAGATTTCGACGGAAGAACTGCCTATCCTGGTCAAGTGATACAATACAAAGTGTCGCCATTGGCAGGTATAAAACTCAGTTGGATGACCATCATTACAGCCGTAAAAGACAAAAGCTATTTTATAGACGAGCAACGTTTTGGTCCCTACACTTTGTGGCACCACAAACATTTTTTTGAAGCCACTGAAAACGGAGTAAAAATGACGGATGTTGTTCATTACGCCCTTCCTTTAGGTTTTTTGGGTCGCATTATGAACACTCTTGTGGTCAAAAGCAAGTTAAAAGAAATATTCTCTTATCGAGAAAAAGCCGTAGATGAACTTTTTAATACCAAATAATGACTGCGCAGTCTATTACTTTTTTTTGGTTCCGTCGCGATTTACGGTTAGAAGATAATGTAGGCTTGTATCAGGCGTTACAAAGTTCCTATCCTGTAGTGCCTCTTTTCATTTTTGATGATGCCATTTTGGAGCATTTGCCTCAAGACGATGCTAGAGTCACTTTTATCTACGAATCACTTTCGAAAATCAACGAAAAATTAGTCGAATTGGGCAGTTCTCTTTTAGTAAAAAAAGGAGAAACACACGAAGTTTGGCAACAATTGATGTCTGAATTTGATATCAAAGAAGTCTTTTACAATAAAGATTACGAACCCTATGCTATAAAAAGAGACCAAGCGATTACCGAATTGTTAGCTCAAAATGGGGTAAAAGTGCAGGCATTCAAAGACCAAGTCATTTTTGAAGAAGCCGAAATCACCAAAGCTGATGGTTTGCCTTACACCGTTTACACGCCTTATAAAAACAAATGGTTAGAAAAATATCGTACACTAGCTCCCGTTGTGGAATATGATACTACTGTTTTTTCTAAGAATTGGTTGGTAAGTACTTTTGCATTTCCTGCTTTGTCTGCTATTGGTTTTGAAACCAGTGCCATCAAAGTCAAACCCCATAATTTGACTAAAATTGTTACCTATCACGAAACGCGTGATTTTCCCGCATTAGATACTACCTCATATTTATCTCCACATTTGCGATTTGGTACCGTTAGTGTTCGAAAATTAGTGAATTGGGCCGCACGAAAAAATGATGTTTTCTTGAGCGAACTCATCTGGAGAGAATTTTTTATGCAAATCCTGTATCATTTCCCCAAAGTAGTGCAACACAATTTTAAATCGGCCTACGACGGCATAGAATGGCGCAATGACCAAGACGATTTTCAACGTTGGTGTTCAGGAACTACAGGTTATCCAATGGTCGATGCTGGTATGCGTGAACTCAATGCGACAGGCTATATGCACAATCGAGTGCGTATGGTGGTAGCAAGCTTTTTGTGTAAGCATTTGTTATTGCCTTGGCAATGGGGCGAAGCCTATTTCGCTCAAAAGCTCTTAGACTATGATTTGTCTGCCAATGTAGGTAATTGGCAATGGGCTGCCGGTACAGGTTGCGATGCTGCTCCTTATTTTAGAGTGTTTAATCCTGATATTCAATTACAAAAATTTGATTCTAAAGGCCACTACATTCGAAAATGGATACCTGAATTTGACTTAGGCTACGGCTCACCTATGGTCGAACACGCTATGGCAAGAGATCGTGCCATTGCAAGGTATAAAGCGGGAATTTTGAAGTGAATACTTATTTTAAATGATAATTAATTTTACAATTTAGAATAAAAACAAATAAATGATTAGTTTTGCATCATGAAAAAATGGTTTTTTGTGCTATTGCTTGTTTTTTTTGGACTCTTTTGTGTTCCAATGAAAGGCTATGCTTGTGCTACAAAGAAATCGAGTGATAAAATCAGTACTTCAAAATGCGAGTCTTCAAAAACACAAAAGCAAACGTGTTGCGAAAATCATTCAAATAAGAAGTCTAATCCATGTTCAGGAAAATGTGGAAGCACCAAATGCTTAACTTCTTGCACTTCATTTAATTTATTTCTAAATATTGAGTTTACATTTGAATCAAGCATCTTTGAAAATTTCATTCAAAAAACTACTTTTTATTATGTAGATCCTTTCGTTTCTACAGGTCATGTTTCTATTTGGTTACCCCCAAAAATAATATAATTTTTTTGTTCCTAGCCATAGGTCTGTTTTCTTGAGAATGGAGACTTATGAGAAAAAATTGTATTATATCTAAATAGAAAAAAAATGAAACAAACATCAAAAATGTTGGTAGTAATCGCTGTATTATTATCAACCGTAACTTCACAGGCAAAACAAGTAATTCCTGCAAAAGGAATTAACCAATTTCAAAATACTAATAACGAGTCAGTAGATATCAAATCAATGGGTGAGACGCAAAAAGTGGATCAGCTCACCCCAGTTTTTGATACTTATTTTACAGTTAAAGACGCTTTAGTTAGTAGTAACGGTAATGATGTGGCGGGAAAAGCAAAGCAAATGCTTTTGGCTATTAAAAGCGTTAAAATGGAAAAATTAGACATGAAAGTTCATATGGTTTGGATGAAGGTTGTGAAAGATTTGACTGAAGATGCTGAACATATTTCAGAGACAAAAGATCCAAAACACCAAAGAGATCATTTTATTACCTTGTCTAAAAATGTATATCAATTAATGAAAGTATCCAAACAAGCTGCGCCTGTTTACTTCCAACATTGTCCAATGGCAAATGGTGGAAAAGGAGCCAATTGGCTTAGTAAAGAGAGTACTGTCAAAAATCCATATTATGGATCAATGATGCTAACTTGTGGTAAAGTAGTGGAAACTATAAAATAATTTTAAGGCGAAATGTTTTCATTTCGCCTTATTAATTAGATGTACTATGATAGATATAAAAAAAAGGATGAGGCTACTGAAAGTCTCTTTACTGTTAATGCTGTTTTCAGTTGTAAGTTTTGCTCAAAATGTGGTTCGATATGATTTGTATGTTCGTGATACTGTAGTCAATTTTACCGGTAACCCCAAGAGAGCTATTGCAGTAAACGGTCAAATTCCAATGCCGACTTTAACTTTTACCGAAGGGGATATTGCAGAAATTTATGTGCATAATGAGCTAAAGGAATCCACCTCTTTGCATTGGCACGGTTTGTTTTTGCCCAACCAAGAAGATGGCGTTCCCAATTTGACTCAAATGCCAATTGCTCCTAATACCACACACAAATATACTTTTCCCATTATACAAAACGGAACCCATTGGTATCACAGCCATTCAGGTTTACAAGAGCAAATAGGAATGTATGGATCAATGGTTTTGAAAAAGCGTTCGACGGATGAGCGGTTTAGAGATGGAATAGATAATCTGCCTACTGTACCCATTATTTTAAGTGAGTGGACCGATATCAATCCTAATAATGTGCATAGAATGTTGCATAATGCGACCGATTGGTTTGCTATAAAAAAAGGGACTACTCAAAGTTATGCTGAAGCAATTAACCAAGGACACTTTGGTACTAAATTGAATAATGAATGGAAGCGCATGAACGCTATGGATGTAAGCGATGTTTTCTATGATGCTTTTTTAATTAATGGTAAAAAGGAAACGCAATTATCGCAATTCAAGGCCGGTGATAAAGTACGCTTACGCATTTCAAATGGAGGCGCTTCTACTTATTTTTGGCTAACTTATGCTGGCGGAAAAATAACAGTTGTGGCTAACGACGGAAATGATGTTGAACCTATCGAGGTGGATCGCTTGCTTATAGCTGTTTCTGAAACCTACGATGTAGTAGTTACTATACCAAATGATGGAGAGTCCTACGAATTTTTGGCAACCGCTGAAGACAGAACGAAATCAACTTCATTGTATTTAGGAAATGGCCCAAAGCAATTAGCCAAACCATTACCTAAATTAAAGTATTTTGAGGGAATGAAAATGATGAATGGTATGATGAAAATGAATGGGGATTTAGATGATATGGGAATGAGCATGAGTTTGAATCAAATGGATATGAATGTAGTAATGTATCCTGAAATTACGGGTGAAGCAAAAAAAGCTACGAGTAAAAAGACTATGAATATGTCTGAAAGTGACTATGATAGTAATGCCCTTTCCGATATTGTAACGCTCAATTATGCTATGTTAAAATCACCTTGGAAAACTAGTTTGCCCAAGGATGCTCCAGTAAAAGAATTGCGTTTTGAACTTACTGGAAATATGAATCGGTACGTATGGAGCTTAAATAATAAAGTAGTTTCTGAAACCGATAAAATATTGATTAAAAAGGGAGAAAACGTTCGGATTACCATTTATAATGGATCCATGATGAGACATCCAATGCATTTGCATGGTCATGATTTTAGGTTACTTAACAATCAAGGTGATTATGCTCCTTTGAAAAATGTGGTTGATATCATGCCAATGGAAACAGATACGTTGGAATTTAATGCTAATGTGGAAGGAGATTGGTTTTTTCATTGTCATATCTTGTACCACATGATGGCAGGAATGGGTAGGGTTTTTACTTATGAAAATCAGGCTGCAAATCCTTTGATTCCCAATCCTAAATTGGCGCAAAAGCAATTGTTTGCCGAAGATCGAATGTTTCATTTTATGTCTGAAAATGACTTTGCCACCAATGGAAACGATGGAGAAGTCATGTTTAGTAATACTCGGTGGAGTATTGGAACCGAATGGAGATTGGGCTATAACGATCATCATGGGTACGAAACAGAAACTCATATTGGGCGGTACTTGGGTAAAATGCAATGGATAATGCCCTTTGTTGGATTTGATTGGAGATACAGAAAAATGAATTTAGGACAACAGGAAAAAAATCTGTTCGGACAATCTAATACAAAAGATAACCGTTCTGTAGTAAGTTTGGGAATAGAATATGTATTACCTATGTTGGTAAAACTACAAACTGAAGTGTATTCGGATGGAAATGTTCGACTACAATTAGAACGAAAGGATATCCCAATTTCGAAACGCTTACGAATGAATGTGATGTGGAATACGGATAAAGAGTATATGGCAGGATTACGCTATATTACCGGAAGGAATTTTGGTATTACCACACATTATGATAGTGATATGGGGCTTGGATTTGGAATTAATTTGAATTATTAAAGAGAATCAAAACTAATGGTAAAAAAACAAATGAAAATCTATATCAAAAATATGGTGTGCCCTCGTTGTATTATGGTGGTACAATCTGAGTTGGAAAAGAGCGGGTTTACGCCACTTTCCGTATCTCTTGGTGAAGTAGTTTTTGAAAAGGATCTTGCTGTAAGTGACCAAGAAATTATAGCTAAAACACTTCAAAATGTTGGTTTTGAAATCATCGAAGACCAAAAAAAGCAAGGCGTTGAAAAAGTAAAAAACTTGATTATTGATTTGGTTCAAAATCAAAATTCGACACTCAAAAACACCCTTTCCGACTATTTGAGCACCCAATTGGATTGTGACTATAAATACATTACTACTTTATTTACTGAACTCGAAGGCACTACGATTGAGAAATATTTCATCGCTCAAAAAATCGAAAAAGTCAAAGAATTGTTGGTGTACAACGAATTAACATTGAGTGAAATTGCCTTTCAGTTGCAGTATTCCAGCGTGGCACATTTGAGCAATCAATTCAAAAGCGTAACGGGATTAACTCCGAGTTATTTCAAAAATCTTCGCGCTGACCGCCGCATTCCCTTAGACCAAGTGAAAGCATAATTTTTATAGTTCACCTTCTGAAATTGTTGTAATTCTTTTGGATAATTGTGTAATACTTCTCAATTTGATTCCAAGTAATTTTGTACTGTAATTTAAAACAGTATACTATGAGAACAACTATAAAGAGACAAATTCCTGTTTTACAAATGGGATGTGCGTCTTGCGCCAATAAAATCGCTTCAAAGGTTCAAGTCTTAAATGGGATTGTTTCAGCCGAAGTCAACTATGCTTCGGCGATGCTTTCCCTTGAGTTTTTTCCAAAAATCATTACCCTAACCGAAGTCCAAAAAGCAGTGCAAGATGCAGGCTATGATTTGTTTATTGAAGAAGGAGCCAATGAAAACAAAACCTTGTCTTCGATACAAGAAGAAAATTAAAACAGTATACTATGAGAACAACTATAAAGAGACAAATTCCTGTTTTACAAATGGGATGTGCGTCTTGCGCCAATAAAATCGCTTCAAAGGTTCAAGTCTTAAATGGGATTGTTTCAGCCGAAGTCAACTATGCTTCGGCGATGCTTTCCCTTGAGTTTTTTCCAAAAATCATTACCCTAACCGAAGTCCAAAAAGCAGTGCAAGATGCAGGCTATGATTTGTTTATTGAAGAAGGAGCCAATGAAAACAAAACCTTGTCTTCGATACAAGAAGAAAAAATGACCACTTTAAAAAACAAAACCATTTGGGCTTTGCTATTGGCTTTGCCTATTGTAATTATTGGAATGTTTTTTATGGAAATGCCTTATGCTAACGAAATTATGTGGGTGTTAGCAACTCCTGTTGTTTTCGGATTTGGAAGTAGTTTTTTTGTAAATGCTTGGAAGCAAGCTAAACATCGTTCGGCCAATATGGACACACTCGTGGCGCTGAGTACGGGAGTCGCGTATATATTTAGTGTATTCAATACATTATTTCCGGAGTATTGGCATCAAAAAGGCCTACACGGACACGTCTATTTTGAAGCAGCAGCTGTAGTGATTGCTTTTATTTTATTAGGCAAATGGTTGGAAGAAAACGCCAAATCCAATACTTCCACTGCCATAAAAAAGTTGATGGCGTTGCAACCTAATGAGGTCACTTTGTGGCTAGACAACGAGCAACAAAAAGTAATTCCTATTGCCCAAGTCAAAGTAGGGGATAAATTGCTGGTAAAACCCGGTGAGCGAATTGCGGTCGATGGGGTTGTGATAAGTGGCGATTCCTATGTAGATGAAAGTATGTTAAGTGGTGAACCCATTCCCGTACTCAAAATGGCAAATGAAAAAGTTTGGGCGGGAACACTCAATCAAAAAGGGAGTTTGGTATTCCAAGCAGTTCAAATTGGCTCCGAAACCCTTTTGGCACACATCGTCAAAACAGTCCAAGACGCACAAGGAAGTAA
The DNA here is from genome assembly GCF_000611675.1 of Flavobacterium succinicans LMG 10402. GTDB lineage: Bacteria > Bacteroidota > Bacteroidia > Flavobacteriales > Flavobacteriaceae > Flavobacterium > Flavobacterium succinicans. The sequence goes on from NZ_JATV01000007.1 coordinate 40,669, forward strand.
AGCGCCTGTCCAAAAAAAGGTCGATTTTATTGCTAGTATTTTTGTGCCTGTGGTTATGGCGATTGCGGTTGTAGCTTTTGTTTTGTGGTGGAGCTTTGGAGGAGAAAATGGTTTTACACAAGGAATTTTGGCTTTAGTTACTGTTTTGGTGATTGCTTGTCCGTGTGCCTTGGGATTGGCAACTCCTACTGCCATTATGGTTGGAGTAGGCAAGGGTGCTGAAAATGGGATACTTATCAAAGATGCACTAAGTTTAGAATTGGCACAAAAGATAGACACCATCGTTCTAGATAAAACAGGTACCATCACGGAAGGAAAACCTAAAGTAACCGAGGAATTGTGGAGTAGTAACGATTCCAATTTACGTTCCATTTTGTTGAGTATAGAATCGCAATCGGAACATCCTTTGGCGGAAGCTGTGGTGCAACATTTGCAAGGAGTTCCAACGGTTTCGATTACTAATTTCGAGAGTGTTACGGGTCAAGGTGTTCGTGCTAAAGTAGGAGGTGAGGAGTATTTTATAGGCAATCCCTCTTTTTTAAAAGCCAACCAAATCAAAATAAACGATGACTTCCTTCAAAAAAGTACTGCTTGGGAAGCCGAAGCCAAAACCGTAATTGGCTATGCTAATGCAACTAGTGTTTTAGCTCTCTTGGCCATTTCGGATGCGGTAAAACCCACTTCGGTGGCTGCGATTCGTGAGTTGGAACAAATGGGCATTGCGGTCTATATGCTAACCGGCGATACTGAAAAAGCCGCCCAAGCGATGGCCGCCCAAACGGGAATTACTCACTACAAAGGCGGAGTTTTGCCCAAACAAAAAGCCGATTTCATCAAGGAATTACAAGCCCAAGGCAAAACAGTAGCGATGGTAGGTGATGGGATTAACGATAGCACCGCATTGGCTCAAGCCGATGTTAGTATTGCTATGGGAAAAGGAAGCGCTATTGCGATGGAAGTCGCCAATATGACGCTAATGACCTCCGATTTGCATAAGATTCCGCAAGCGATACGCTTGTCTAAAGCTACCGTAGCTACGATTCACCAAAATTTATTTTGGGCCTTTATTTACAATGTGATTGGAGTTCCTATCGCGGCAGGTTTTTTATTTCCGTTCAATGGCTTTTTGCTCAACCCAATGCTAGCGGGCGCAGCCATGGCACTCAGCAGCGTTAGTGTGGTAAGCAATAGTTTGAGATTGAAACTGAAAAAGTTGTAGGGAAGTAAACTTTTAAAAAATCAAATTCCAAATTCCAAGTGGTCGCAGTAGCCTTGGAATTTGGAATTAAAATCTTGGGATTTATCTCGAAACTTCGGGATGGGGATTTGTCAAATTAAAAATTAATCTTTTTTATGTTGTTGTTCGGTATGATTTTGATTTCCATTAAGCATTGTGTCTCCCTCGTTTAGTCCGTTTGACATTCCGACCATAAATGCTGTAATAATTAGAATAATTTTTCTTTTTATCCAAAGAAGAGGTCGTTTAGATTTCTCTAAACGTGTTTTGTTATTATGTTTATACATTTAGTAAATGATAAAAGATTATACATTTTTTATATTCTTATGCGCTGATTGGCATAAATGCTTAAAAATTAATTTATGCTATGTATAAACTTTTGTATGCGTTTTTTGAAGTAATCAATTCATTTATAAAGATGTTTTGGGACATCATAGCACTTACTTCTTGATAAAGTAGTGTTTGAATTTTTAAAAGAACCTTGACTTGAAGATTAATAAAATCTTTGATGTCTAGACATAAAAATAGAATTGGAAAGGAGGTAATCTTAGATGAATTTACTTGCTTGAAGAAGTATAATCCGGAATCTTTCGTGTTTAATTCTGTTTTGAGAATTACGTTCGAGAATTGATAATAAGCTGCTGAATTTGTTTGAGAATGTAAAGTACAATCATTAACAACTAGTCCAAAAACTAGAATGAGAGAAAGAAGATATTTTATGTTTTTGTTCAATCTAATTAATTCTAATTGCTTGTTTGAGTTTGGTGTTTTTTAGCGGATTATTTTTCTTTAAACGAAACTACAAATAAAATGGATAATTTCACTAAGTCCTCAACCTAAAGTTTTAACTCAAGTTTCAATTTTTACAAATAACAAAATCATTTTTTTGATTTTTTCCACCTTGTGAAATAAAACTAAAGTTTTTTTTGTGGAAACTATTTTATCGGAGCTAATATCTCTGAAGCAACAAATTCCAAATTCCAAGTTGTCGCAAAAGCCTTGGAATTTGGAATTTAAATTTTGGAATTTGAAATTTCTTTCAAGAATTAAATCTATTTTTTAATCAATTTATTAATCATGCCTTCAAAGATAAAGCCATGAAAGGGGAGAACGGAGTACCAATACAATTTGCCCCAAAAACCATGCGGTTTGAAAGTGGCGGCTTGGTATAGTGTATTCTGTATTATTTTGAATTCTAGCCAAGCTTCTCCTGGGAGTTTCATTTCGGCATACAAAACGAGCTTGCCTTCTTTTTTGTTGGCATACAATACCCGCCAAAAATCCAAAACGTCACCTGAGTGGATATCGTGTTTGTTGGTACGTCCTCTGCGAAGCCCCACACCTCCAACTAGTTTGTCAAGAAAACCCCGTATTTCCCAAAGCCAGTCGCCATAATACCAACCCGTTTCGCCACCAATAGACCAAATGCGTTCCGTGGTATAGGAGCGGTTGAGGATTTCTTTTTTGCGACGATCGATGAAGCAATTCTTTTTAGGTACTTTGAGGTAATCGGCAACACTCCCAGTGAATTGACCGCTAATCATAGCGTCTTTCCAACTTGACACAATGTCGTCTTTGTCTATTTTGACAAGCGCTCTTGCAACCGCTTCGTTGTAGGTCATAGGCACAACTCCTAGTAATGCGTTAATTCGGTTGTCTTTGCAAACTACTTCTACTTTCATACTACTTACCAAAGCAGCAGCGAGTTTGTAAGTTGTTGAAGTAACAAAATACAACCAATATGATGACAATTTGGGTGTCATTACGGGAATTGTGTAGATGTAGCGTTTCAATCCTGCGGCTTGTGCAAACCCCAAGAGCATTTCTTTGTAAGTTAAAATATCAGGACCACCTATGTCAAAGTTTTGATCGTAAGTTTCAGGTTGATGTAAACTTCCCATCAAAAAATCCAACACATCCGAAATAGCTATCGGTTGGCATTTGGTATTGAGCCATTTTGGAGTAATCATAACAGGAAGTTTGTTGACCAAGTCACGGATGATTTCAAAAGAAGCACTTCCAGAACCTACAATGATGCCAGCTCTTAAAGTTGTGATAGCAAAAAGACCTGTTTTAAGAACATCTTCAACTGCTTTTCTTGAGGCCAAATGCTTGGATAAAATAACATCATTAACGATACCACTCAAATAAATGACTTGTTTTACTCGGGTGAGGTTCATTCGGTCTACAAAATTCAAAGCGGATGCATACTCCAGCTCATCATAATTCTTGGCCGAACCTGACATCGAATGAATCAAATAATAAGCGGCATCAATTTCATTGGGAATGCTACTTAAACTTTCTTGATTCAAAAAATCGACTTCTATTACACGTACTTGATTTACATATTCCTCGGGAAGCGTAAAACGGTCTTTGTCTCTTACACAACAAATCACATGATGCCCTTGGGCCACTAGCAAAGGCAGTAGTCGCTTTCCAATATATCCTGTGGCTCCTGTTAAAAGAATATTCATTTGGTTTGTTAATTGATTGATAACAATATAGTTAAAAAAATTGTGTAATCTTAGAAATAACCGATAGAATTGCTAAAATTATCGATAAAACTGTCTGAATCATGTTTTTTTGATTACTAATTCTTATATTTTTTCTGGTCAATTACTGTTGGTAATCTAGAATTCTATTGGACTGATTTTTTTGTATTACTTTAATTTCAATCAAATGATTTTATATTTTAAAACTAACCATACCATAATCCATGGCAAAAACTTGTCCCGAAATGGATTTGGCTTCTTCTGAAATTAGAAAATTTGCCATCTGTGCTACTTCATCTGGTTTTAGATACCCTTTCATCGGATGGCGTTCAATCATGTTTTCTTTCATTCTATCATTTCTTAAAATACCCGCTGCTAATGAAGTTTCGGTAATTGTGGGCGCAATTGCGTTTACGCGTACAACTGAAGCTAGTTCCGCTCCTAATGATTTTACCAATCCCTCTACACCTGCTTTTGCTGTAGCAATACTTGCGTGAAAAGGCATTCCTAATTTTGCAGCAACAGTGCTAAACAAAAGAATAGAGGGTTGTTTCCCTTTTCGTAAGGCTGGCAAATATTTTTGTATGGCTTTTACAGCCCCAATAACATTGATTTCAAAATCGTTTTTAAAATCGGATATACTGAGGTTTCCGATTGGTTTTAAGTTAATCGAACCCGGACAATAAATTAAAGTATCAACGTCTTCAATGTCCGGAAGTGGGTCTTGTAAAACATCAACGGCATAGTGCGTTAAATTGGGATGAGATACATCTGGCGCTGTTCTACTGATGTTGATTACTTGATTCGATTGCAATTGTTGCATTAGTATCGCGCTACCAATTCCTTTGCTACCGCCAATAATTACGATGTTTTTCATATATGTAAAAGTTATTTGTTAGTGGTCATATATGGTATCGCCTTTATTTATCGGTGTTTGTTTGCAACAAACCTATTGTTAATGGCGATTTCATAATGTGTTGAGTTTGGTTTATCGTTTAGATATTTTGTTATGGGTGATTTGTCGCTGTAAAGCACATTTGAATCTTCCTTCGGTAAAATTTCGAAGTTTCTCGTGTTTGGTTTTTCGACCTTGTACTCTTGCGCGCCAAAGTCTGAAACTCGAAGGCTTCATTTCGGCACGCATCAAGTCGATGACTTCTTGTTCTTTTAATCCAAATTGCAATTGAATGGCTTCGAAAGTGGTTCGGTCTTCCCAAGCCATTTCTATAATTCGGTCGATTTCTAATTCTGTAAGGGCTATTTTGTTGGGCATAGCTAAAGCTTTTTATGATTTTTTTTGGTTATATCTGAACCCCTTTTATCAAAAAAAATATTTAAAACATATAAGTCAAATTAGTTTTAGTTTGAATTACTAAGTGAAATTTATAGTTCAAATAAGTAATTGAAACTACTAGTATCTTATTTTTACTTTTAACTAATTGGATGAATTGGCTTTTTTAAAAAACTTAGTTGGCTTATATGTTTAGTATTAAATGTTTGTTTATTTTATGAATAGTATTTTTAATCGCTATCGCCAATATCGGCTAGGGTATGTAATTTTAAAATCCGATTACTTTCTTCTTTAACCAATGGATTTTTCTTCATTTTCCATAAATAATCCGAAGCAAATTTTCTAGTTCTGTCAATATTGACAATCGGTTTTGGATAGTCTTTTCCTAGCTCGAAGTTGTTGAATTTTTGGTCCAAAAAAGTCATTTTACTAGGTTGATGAACGAAAGGCAATGGCAAATTTCGTAACTCGGGTACCCATTGTTTGATAAATTCTCCTTGTGGGTCGTGTTCCAAACTATTTTTTATCGGGTTGTAAATTCGTAATAAGTTGACACCCGTTTCACCTGCTTGCATTTGCAATTGCGGGTAGTGAATGCCTGGTTCAAAATCCAAAAACATTTGCGATAAATGTTGTGTGGCTTCTTGCCAAGGTTGCCATAGGTTATGTGTGAAAAACGACACCAAAAGTGCCCGCATTCTAAAGTTGAGGTAGCCCGTTTCGTTCAAGCATCGCATACAAGCATCAACTAATGGAACACCCGTATTACCTTCTTTCCAAGCTTTGATATATTGTGTATTGATTTTCTTTTTTAAATCGTGATAGCCTTTGTTGATGCTTTCAAACTCCATAATTTCTTCCATTTCAAATTTTTGAATGAAATGGGCTTGCCAAGTGAGTCGGGATACAAAAGAATCAATTTGCTTTTTATTGGTACAAATCAATCGAAAAGTAGCGGCTCGCTGCAGTACTTCTCGGGTAGATAAATTTCCCCAAGCAATATAAGGTGAGATTCTGCTGCAACTTTTTCTCGCCAGTAAAGGTTTCGAAATATGATTGCTGTAATTGAAATAACGGTTTTTGAAGAAGGAGTCTAAATATTTCTGTCCCATTTCTGTACCTCCTTTTTGAAAAATAGCATCGGGAATTGTGACCAAATTTGTCTTTTCTAACAAGCGTTCTAGCTGTTCAATTTGGGTCAATTCTAAAAAGCTATTGTCATTTGGCAAGAATGCAAATTGCGGCTCATTCATATATTTTTCCCATTGTACCACCCAATTGCTTCGGTTTTTTAACCCTCTAAAAATGCCATTATTGATGTTTTCGACCCAATTAATTTGGTTGTTTTTGCAAAATCTTTTAAAAGCTTTGTCTCTATCGTGCGTAATTCTTATTCCGGTTTCTTGATGCGAGTAGACATTTTTGATGGTGTATAGTTCGAGTATGCTATTAATGGTGCTAATGACTTCGCCATTTACAGCTAATACTTTTGTTTGATACGGTTGCAGTTCTGCGTTGAGGGCTACGATAGATTGCTTTATAAAATTCCAATGTCTTGCGCTGTAGTGCGTATCGTTTTGTAATGATTTTTCAAAAACATACAGTAAAAGTGTAGGCTGACCAGATTGGATTGCATTATGGATAGCCTCGTTGTCCTGCAAACGAAGGTCTCTTTTGAACCAAACGATATTGATATGTTTTTTATTTGAATTCATCTTTTAAAAAAGTTGTTGTTGAAACCAGCGTTGTTGAAATTTCGACTGCTTGTCATAGTTTTGGGCTTGCAAGGCGACATTGAATTTTCTGTCTCGAGGGTCGTTGCCTACACCTGAAACCTAAATGCTATTTATAAATAGTTTTGGTATTGATTTACGGCAATGGAAGCCCTGAGGTCAAACATCAAATTATACAAGCCAAAGAAGGTTCTATTCATATAAATAAAATGCTTGGAACCGCGATTACCATTCATCTTGCGTAGGTTGGTGTCTTTGGCAAATCGCTCGCCCAATTGCGCAATATTGTTAAAGAAGACTTCATCCGAAAAATCGAAATGTGTATTTTGAAACGGCAAAGTGAATAGGGACAGCAAGTCATAAAACATACTGGTGAAATACGCAATTTCCTCAGGAGTATCTTCTTTTCTTAAAATCTCAAGTTCAAATAATTTCGCATTAAAAAGCTGTTTGTTGTCAATGATTTCTTTGTTGATTAACTCAAAGTAAGGCACATAAAAGTCATTCGGAATGCTTTTCATACAGCCAAAATCCAATGCGACCAATTGCTGGTTGTTATCTACCAAAAAGTTACCAGGATGTGGGTCGGCGTGCACTTTTCGTAAGACGTGAATTTGGTACATATAAAAATCCCAAAGCGCTTGTCCCACTTTGTTAGCCGTTCCTTGATTGGTATTTTCAGCAGTGAACTCAGATAAATGTTTGCCTGTCATCCAATCCATTGTCAGAATTTTTTCGGATGAAAATTCAGGATAGTAAGCAGGAAAAACCAAGTTGTCTATCTTTTGGCAAGCAGCGACGACTTCTTGACTCTGTTTTAGTTCAAGCGTATAATTGGTTTCTTCAATCAATTTGTCTTCTACTTCTTTAAAGTATTTATCAGAATCTTTGCCTTGTAGATTAAACATTCGAATCGCCATTGGTTTTACCAAAGCCAAATCCGAAGAAATGCTATTGGCTACGCCTGGATATTGAATCTTTACCGCCAATTTTTTTCCGTTTTTCTTGGCCAAATGCACTTGACCAATACTTGCTGCGTTTACCGATTCGGCATTGAATTCGTCAAAAATTTCATAAGGGGTTTTGCCAAAATTCGATTTGAAGGTTTTGAGTACCAAAGGAGCCGAAAGCGGCGGAACAGAAAACTGCGACAATGAAAATTTTTCTACATAAGCTTGCGGTAGAAAATTTTTATCCATACTCAGCATTTGTGCTACTTTCAGCGCACTTCCTTTCAAGCTTTTTAGTCCATCATAAATATCTTCGGCATTGTCTTCGTTGAGTTTATCTCTTGTTAAGTCTGAGTTGACTATTTTTTCGCCGTAATATTTTAGGTAATTCACGCCTACTTTTGCACCCGTTTGCACCAATTTGGTCGCTCTTTCAATCTTTGAAGTAGGAATATAGTCTATAGTTTTCATTTATATTTTTTTTACTGTAATAAAGGGTTTGTGAGCTGTTGTTGGTTACAACAAGCAGAGAGTCACGCATTTTTAGTCTTGTTTTTGTATTTTTTCTTTGAAAATAAATTTGCCAAAATCGATTAAACTTTCTATAGGAGTGATGTTCATTAATTCAAAGGCAGCTTTCACAGATTTTTCGATATAGATGTCTGTTTTTTCAAATCCAGCAGAACTATCGTCCATCCAAAACTTTAAGGTGAGTAAAAACTGAATCCATAATGACTCGGTTGTTGCTTTTTCTTGGTATTCTTGAAAACGCTCTATTTGAATACGAAAATCATCTGTGGTAATTTCACTTATATATTTTTTGAATTTTTTACGAACATCAGCCAAAATCATTACATTTTTTAACTGATTTTTATGCTGTTGCAAGGCATATAAAACATAACTTCGGTTAGCGGTAAGTAGTTCAAAGAAAGTGAAATAGAAACTTAGTAATTTGCCTCTCATGTCATACTCAGTGTAAGAAGGATTTTTATCTAACAATTCGATGGTTTTGTCAAAGAATTGAATAAAAATTTCTTTTTCTATAGCGTCAAGAGTACCAAAGTAGGCATAAAGTTGTGCTTCACTAAAACCATTTTCTTTGGTAAACTGATAAATGGATTTGGGTTTAGCATTGTGCTCCAATACATAGTTCATATATAAGGAGATAATTTTCTCTTTTGTTAGTTCATTTTTTTTAGTTGCCATTGTTGTTTGATTTAATTTAGAGTATAAAGATACTATTGTTTAACTTATTATTAATAATGTTAAACAAAATTTTAACCTATGTTTGCATAAGTTATTTTGATAACACAAAAAATAAGATGAAAAAGACAGTTTTAATAACAGGTGGTACAGGCTTTATTGGTCGTTATTTGATAAAAATATTGACCGAAAGAGGGTTTGCAATAAACGTATTGACTCGGACTCCTAAAAAAAATACTTCAACAGTTTCCTATTATACTTGGGATATTGCAACAGGTTGTATTGAAGAAAAAGCCGTTTTGGATGCCGATTATATTATTCATCTTGCTGGAGAATCTATTGCAGAGAAACGTTGGACAGTAGAACGCAAAAAAGCGATTTTAGATAGTAGAGTACAATCTACTGCTTTATTGGCATCGGTTTTAAAGTCAAACAAGAATAATGTTAAAGCTTTTATTTCTGCATCTGGAATCGGAATTTACGGCGCGTTGAATGGCGAAGGAATTTGTACTGAAACTTCACCAGCTGCGCACGATTTTTTGGGTAAGGTATGTCTAGAATGGGAAAAAGCTGTAGATGCAATTGCGCCACTTGGTATCCGAACGGTCAAAGTAAGAACAGGTTTGGTTTTGGGAGAAAGTGCTGGCTTTTTACAAAAAATGGCACCTGTTTTTCGATACGGATTCGGTTCGGCATTGGGTTCGGGGAATCAATATATGCCTTGGATTCATATTCAGGATTTGTGTGCCATTTATCTAGAAGCAATAGAAAATGAAGCAATGCAAGGCGCCTACAATGCGGCAATAGAAGACAGCACAACCAATACGCTTTTCTCCAAAACCTTAGCTCATATTTATGGATATTCCGTTTGGTTGCCCAAAGTTCCTGCTTTTGTGTTGCAGTTAGCCTTAGGAGAAATGGCACTTTTGTTGCTCACGGGACGTCGGGTTTCTAATGATAAATTACTCGATTTAGGCTTCCGCTTTCAATTTAAAAATCTCGATTTCGCTTTGCGCGATTGCTTAAAAAAATAGAAGAATTTGTTTTAATAGTTTAATTTGTTACTTGTAGTTTGTTGTAATAACCTCATTTTGCTGCTGCCATAGCGAAGTGAGGTTTTTTTATTCTTTAAACGGAAACAACAAAAGAAAAGCTTCATAGATACTTTGATGCAAAATAGTAGCGTGATTGTCGTTTGGCATACTCTTGAAATCTATTTTGGTGACTTTTAGTTGCGCTTTTTGCAAAATAGTAAATAATGTTTCGGCATCTTTTTGCATCACAGGATGTTCTTTTTTTCCAACCGCTATGTAAATGTATTTTGATTGAATACTTGATTTTGATAGTAATTCTGGTGCTTGAGTTAGTAAACTTTCGTCATCCCACCACAAACTTGGACTCACAATTAAGTAATGCGAGAATAAATTGGGACGTTTTAGGACGATTTCAGTGGCTAAAAGTCCGCCCAAACTTTGACCAATTAAGTAGTTGGTTCCGTTGGTTTTGTATTGGGATTGGATAAAGGGCTGTAACTCTTTTTCAATAAAATTGATAAATTCTGCCGAATGTCCCGTAGTGGGAAATTCTTTTTGAAATTCTTTTTTATCGGTATAAAAAGTAAAATCTTTTTTGCGGTCAATATTGGCAATGCCCACAAGAATATAATCAGGCATTTTAAATTGAAGGTTAAAAAACTGAACCAATCCTGTAATATGCAGTAAATCTTCATTCCTACTTCCATCAAGAAGATAAATTACAGGATAGGCTTTGGTCGCATCATAATTTTGTGGCAAATAGATATTTAACGTTCGCTCTTCTTTTAAAATCGAAGAAGAAATAGTTTTGACTTCGCCAATCGTCAAAGGCGCACTTTGTTTTAAAATTGTTTGCCCTTGAACAGAAAAATGAAGGATAAAAAAAAGGACTAAAAAGGAATATTTCATACTATACTTGTTGCTTTGAAAAGGTTATTTCTTGTTTTCTTCTACCCTGAAAGCTATAATTTCTGCTATTAAATCAAGTGGAAGCGGTTGTTCATTCGGAAATTGGACGGAGCCTTTGCCTTGTTTGTAAGGCGAAAGTGCTTCAGCGAAATGCGAATGACTAGAAGGCGTGGCATACAAGCCAATGTGATTTTTGAAAGCCGCAAAGTAAATCAACGGCTTTCCATTGGTTTTGTAGGCGGGCATTCCGTAGCTGATACTCTCTTTTGCCTCGGGTGCTTTTTCCAAAATGAGCGCTCTAATTTGCTGTATTCTTTTCTGACTCGCTTCGGGAAATTTCGCTAAATAAGAGGCTACGTTTTCCATAATTTATTGGTTTATATTTTTGAGACTTTCTTTCAAATGCTTGGTTCTTTCTTTGGTGATTTCCTCCAAACAAGTTAACAAAATTAAAGGTTTTATGCTTCCACCCGTATAAGGGTCGGCTTCATATTTACAATGGGAGTCTCTGTATTTTATCCAGTCTTTTTGCGCTTGAATGAGTAACACTTTTTCATTTTTGTCCAAAAGCGAAACCAACTTTTTATAGACTTTGTTGAGTTCCGCATCGGCTTTTTTATAGTCTAGTGAAGCTTTTTCGTTCATCTCTAACTGCGTTTGTGCAGTAGCAGCAGAAACGGCAAAAACCAAAAAGAATAGGGACAGGAGAAGTTTTTTCATGGGAGGAAAATAGTATTGATAATAGTTCCTTTTTTAAGTTTGCTAATTTTTAGGAGCAGTAACAAGAGGCTTTTTAGCCATCAAAGTCCCGTGATCCGCTATATCTTTGCTTTTTCTTTAGAAAAAAAGCAAAGGATGCCGCTCCTCCCGGGGCTAAAAGTCATCATAGTACCCTTTTGTAAACATAGTCAAAAATACTGAAAAAAAACAGTTGTTTTTCTTCTCTACGAGCACGTGTTGAGGTAGTTTTTTAAAAATCAGTATTTGCATTTTCTTTCGTTGTACAAGCATAATTTTTCAGTTTCCAATCCATTAGATGAGTTGTAAATTATGTTCTTTTCTTTTTTTATGAAGTTCAAATTTTAACAAAAAAGTATATCTTTAGCCAACTAAAATCAAAAAAAAATAACCCATGCAAGACAACAATCCCCAAGATTTTAAACGTGAACTCGGACTTTTAGATGGCACCATGCTCGTAGTTGGTTCCATGATCGGTTCAGGAATATTTATAGTGAGTGCCGATATTGCTCGACAAGTGGGATCATCGGCTTGGCTAATTTTAATATGGCTCATTTCTGGATTAATTACCATGATTGCCGCCGTGAGCTATGGTGAATTGAGTGCCATGATGCCCAATGCAGGCGGACAATACGTATACCTAAAAGAGGCCTACAACAAATTGATTGCGTTTCTTTACGGTTGGAGTTTTTTTGCAGTCATTCAAACCGGTACGATTGCTGCCGTGGGTGTGGGTTTTTCAAAATTTGCTGCGTATTTAATACCTTCTTTAAGTGATGAAAATTTGCTATTCGAATTGGGAGCTTTTCAACTCAACGCTGCTCAAATTGTTTCTATTATTACCATTATTTTCTTAACGTATCTCAATAGCCGCGGGGTAAAGGACAGTAAAACGTTGCAAACAGTAATGACCATTATTAAAATTCTATCGCTTTTCGGCTTGATTATCTTCGGGTTTTTGCTTGCCGCGAAGGCAGACATTTGGAATCAAAACTGGGCTGATACTTGGAACACCAAGTCTTTTGACGTTGCAAGCGGAGAATGGAAATCCATAACTGGCGCGGCTTTATTGAGCGGAATTTCCATGGCGATGGTTGGTTCTCTGTTCTCTAGTGATGCTTGGAATGGTGTTACGTTTATTGCGGCCGAATTGAAAAATCCTAAACGTAATGTTGGGTTGAGTTTGTTTTTGGGCACTTTCACAGTTACTATAATTTATGTACTAACGAATTTGATGTTTTTGGCGGTAATTCCGTTCCAAGAAATAGCCACTGCCAAATCTGATAGGGTAGCAGTAGTTGCTTCACAATATACTTTTGGCGATTATGGCACGGTGATAATTGCGGTGATGATCATGATTTCGACTTTTGCCTGTAACAACGGGCTGATCATGGCAGGATCACGAGTGTATTATACTATGGCTAAAGATGGTTTGTTTTTCAAAAAAGCAGCACAACTTAATAAAAATAGCGTACCAGAATGGGCACTTTGGGCACAATGTATTTGGGCTTCGGCTTTGTGCTTGACGGGTAAATATGGTGATTTATTAGATTTTGTGATCATCATTGTCTTGATTTTTTATATTTTGACCATTTACGGAATTTTTATTTTACGTAAAAAAATGCCTAATGCTGAGCGTCCCTATAAAGCATTTGGTTATCCTTTTTTACCAGGCTTGTACATTGTTGTCGCGTCGGCCATTTGTATTTCTTTATTGTTTACCAAATTCTCTACTTGTGGTTGGGGTGTATTGATTATGCTTACTGGAATTCCAGTGTATTATGCCACACAACGTAAAGGGGCTAAAGAATAGAATTCAAAATAACGCTTCAGACGAAACCATAAAAGCAACGGATTGTATTTCGTTGCTTTTTTTAATCAAATAAGGAGCAGTTTTTTTCTATTTGAAGTTTCTCATTCAAGTTTTTTAGATTTTTTTTATAAATCATAAATAAAATGATTTACATTTGCATCGCACACGATTTAATCGTAAAAGATAAAATAATGAAAACAACATTCTTTCAAAACAGTATGCGCATTCTTTTGGGCGCATTTATGACTTACGCAGGTGTAAGTCACTTAACATTTAACAGAACGGCATTTTTAGCACAAGTTCCCAAATGGCTTACTACAGACCCTGGTTTTATGGATTTTGTGGTGTTGGCTTCAGGGATAGTCGAAATGACATTGGGCTTAGCACTTATTTTTTGGGTGAGCCAAAAAATATACGTTGGAATAACGCTTGGGATATTCTTTGTTTTGATTTTTCCGGGGAATCTTTCACAATACTATTACGGCATCGATTCTTTTGGTTTGAATACCGATAACAAGCGTTTGATTCGTTTGTTTTTCCAACCTGTTTTAGTGCTTTGGGCACTTTGGTCCACTGGAGCTTTGGCTTATTTATTGAAAAAGAGAAAAGCTATTTCGCAACAGTCTTTTTATGATTTTGAAGCCGAATCCATCCAAGGCAAACGCATTCCAATGAGCGCTTATAAAGGAAAAACAGTACTCGTTGTCAACACCGCCAGTCAATGTGGGTTAACGCCTCAATACGAAGGTCTTGAAAAGTTGTATCAAAAATATGAGAGTCAAGGTTTGGTGATTCTGGGATTTCCTTGCAACCAATTCGGGAAGCAAGAAAAAGGAAGCGCGACAGAAATTGAAACCTTTTGTCAAGTCAATTATGGTGTTAGTTTTCCAATGTTTTCGAAAGTTGAGGTAAATGGAAGCCAAGCGCATCCTTTGTTTGTGTATTTGAAAGCAAGTTTAGGAGGTATTTTTGGAAGTACCATAAAATGGAATTTCACTAAATTTGTCATCGATAAAAATGGACGTCCTGTACAACGTTTTGCACCGATTACAACCCCTGAAGCCATCGAAAAATACCTTCAAGAAATCCTGTAACAATGGAAAAAGATTTTAGCACGTTATATCTCGAGAACCAACTTTGTTTTCCGTTGTATGCGGCTTCGCGTTTGACCACAAAGCTGTATACTCCTTTTTTGGAAGACCTGGGGATTACGTATCCGCAGTATTTGGTGTTACTAGTTTTATGGGAAACGGACGCACAAACTGTAACTGAAATAGGTACTCGTTTGGCTTTAGAATCCAATACATTGACGCCTCTTTTGAAACGACTGGAACAAAAGGAATTGCTCACTAGGTCACGTTCTTCGAAAGATGAACGAGCGGTTTTGGTTACTTTAACAGCAAGCGGACAAGCACTCAAAGAACAAGCCGTTTGTATTCCGCAAAAAATTATGGAATCTTTTGCGAATGCTTCTGTCAGCCAAGAGGAGCTTCTAGCTTTTCAAAAAACACTGACTAAGTTGGTGGAGTTGTTGCGTGAAGAATAATTTTCTTTACTTTCAATTCTCATTTAAAACAAAGAACCCCTAGAGTTGGCAGTCTCTAGGGGTTCTTTTTCTACAAGAAAAAAATAAAATAGAAGTAGGATTAAAACATACCTCCGCCTCCTTTATTCGTATTGTCGTCTCTTTGTTTGCGTTGTAAACTTTTGTTTTTTCCGCCACCAAAACTGTAGGTTACACCCAAGTATACCGTTCGGCTTTCCCAAGTAAATGCTCCAGTTTGTGGATAAGGATATTCAGCATCGAAAGCATAACGCATAGTGTTGAACATATCATTGAAACGCACACTAATGTTCATTTTGTTGTTTAGCAAAGTATAGCGAGCACCACTGTCAATTTTGTACATTTCTTTGCTGTTATTTTGCAATCCATCCACACTTCCTCTGTAGAATCCGAAAAGTAAAAAGCTCAAGCGCTTGTTGGCTTTGAAGTTAGAATTCAATCGACCGTTGAAAGCTGAAACAGTTACATTTCTTTCCAAAGGTTTGCTGGTGTTGGTTACTGGGTCAAAAGCAAAAACTACTCCTTGTTGTTTGATGCTCGAAAAA
This sequence comes from Flavobacterium succinicans LMG 10402, assembly GCF_000611675.1. Lineage (GTDB taxonomy): Bacteria > Bacteroidota > Bacteroidia > Flavobacteriales > Flavobacteriaceae > Flavobacterium > Flavobacterium succinicans. The sequence continues at coordinate 56,178 of NZ_JATV01000007.1, forward strand.
TCAATAGCTGGTTGTATGTCCCACCATTTGGTGATTTTATAATTGGCAGACACTTCAAATCCAGAAGCCGTATTGTTATCGAAGTTGGTGTAAGTCAAAATCTGTCTTTGTCCACTTGGGTCATTTTCATCAGGGTACAAGATACGACTGATTTGGTCGTTGATGCTTCTCACGAATACACCTGCGGTAATGCTTCCTTTTTCTAACACTTTGGTATAATTCACTTCAATCGAATTGGTGAATTGTGGACGCAATTCTGGATTTCCAAAAGAAGTCACCAAAGGAGTTGCAAATTCACGGATAGGTTTGGTTTGCTCTAAACCTGGACGGTCTACACGACGGCTATAACTGAATTGCAACGTATTTTTCTCATTCAAATTATAAGTCAAATAAGCAGAAGGATAGACAGTAATGTAATCGTCATCAAAGGTGGTTTTTCCTCTGTTTAGGTTAGCAGCTACTTTGTAACTTTCAAAACGAGCCCCTAATTGGTAACTAATCTTTTTGAATTTTTGACCAAAAGTGGCATAGGCAGAATAAATATCAATATCGTACGTGTAATTCGATTGTTGGTCGGCTGGAGCTACTAATGGATTTCCAGTGCTGTAATTGTTCTCTGTTCTAGTGATTCTGGCTTCGGCACCAGCTTCAAGTGTTGATTTTTCGTCGATTGGATTAACGTAATCAATGTTGAACGTGCTTAGTTTTTGAGCGTCTTTGATATTGTCTTTGAAAAAAACAGTGTTGTTTGTATTGTTAGTCGTAGTCGTTTCGGTATCAAAACTTGCTCTTTGGGTTTCTTTGTAATCGTTAAAGTTGGCTTCTACATCTAGCGTGTGGCCTTCTTTTTTGAAAATATGTTTGTACGCCAAGTTGTAAGTTCCTGTTTGATTGGGTCCTTCGTAAGTCGATTTTTGCAGAATTTTGTCAATCGTTCCACCGTTGTTGTAGTCAATGTTGGTATTTACATTTCCAGTTCCATCCGCTTTGTTTTGGTTGGTGTAAAAGGACAAGGTATTGTGGTCGTTGATTAAATAATCCATTCCTATTTTGTACAAATACGAATCGTTTTCATTTGCAATATCTAATCGTTGCACTAAATCTTGGTCCAATCTCGCGATTTTTCCATCGTTGAAATAAGTACCAAAGTTGCGTCCTCCGTTACCAAAGAAATTCACTTTGCCAACTTTATAATTCATATCCAAAGATTGGTTGTATTTGGCAGTTTCACCAAAGGTTATTCCACCGCTAAAGCTACCGTTAAAACCAGTATTGGCATTTTTGTGCAAGATGATATTGATGATGCCCGACATTCCTTCAGGATTGTATTTGGCGCTCGGATTGGTAATCAATTCTATTTTTTTGATAGAAGTCGATGGAATTTGTTTTAGCAATTGCGCTGGGTCAATGTTGGTCGGTCTACCGTCAATTAAGACACGTACATTTTCATTGCCGCGCAACGATAATTTTCCGTCTTGGTCCACATTTACAGAGGGAATATTGTTCATAATGTCAGAAGCTGAAGCACCTGCCGTAGTCAAATCTTTTCCGACAGTGATTACTTTTCGGTCGATTTTTTGTTCAATAGTAGAGCGTTCGCTTACAATGTTTACGCCTTTCAATTGCGTTGCTTCCTCTTCTAAGCTAACTTTGAAGGTGGCTTCTTTTTTGTTTTCACTTAAAATGGATGAACCGATGTATTTTCTAAATCCGATGTATTGAATTTCGATGGTATAGCTTTTTAAAGCCAAATTCTTAATGGTGAATTCGCCATTGTCATCAGTGTTAGCGCCCGAGACAACTTTTCCGTTGTCTTTTAGTGAAACGATAGCATAAGATATCGGAGCGTTTGAAATTTTTTCAGTGATTTTTCCGGTGATTTTTCCAGAATTTTGTGCCGTTCCTATTCCAACTACGCTTAGTAGTAGAAAAGTGATTAGTTTGATTTTCATGATTGATTGATTTTGATTGATGATTTATTTAGACGCTAAAGCTTGCGATATGTTACAAGAAAAATTAAGAAATGTTTACTTTGAAAGACGATTGTACCCTTTTTTTAGGCTTTTTAGGTACATTTTGGCTAAACAATATTTACTTTTAATTGATTTTAAGTCAGAGATTTATTGCTGGAAAAGAGCACTGTAAAATCTTTTTTTGATTCCATTTCAAAAAAAACAGAAAGCACTGTTATTTTTTTGAATAGTATTAGGAAAAATCGAACATATTCATAAAATAAGCGGTTTTCTAATTGCTAAATAAGCAGTATCTTTGCCCACTTTTAAAACACAGTTTACATGTCATTACAAAATATTCTTACCCCGTCTATTCATAAAGCCGTTCAAACCTTATTTGACGTTTCTCTTGATAAAGTTGAATTTCAAGCGACTCGAAAAGAATTCGAAGGAGACATTACCTTGGTTATTTTTCCCTTATTGAAAGTAATCAAAAGTAGTCCGGTAGAGTTAGGAAACAAAATTGGAAATTATTTGGTAGAAAATGTAGCCGAAGTGGCTCGTTTTAACGTGGTATCTGGTTTTTTGAACATTGTCATTGCCGATGCCTACTATTTGAATTTCTTCAACGGAATCAAAGACGATACTCGTTATGGTTTTGTAACGCCAAATCCAGATGCTAAAGCGGTAATGGTAGAATATTCTTCGCCTAACACTAATAAACCTTTGCATTTAGGACATGTTAGAAACAATCTTTTGGGGTATTCAGTGGCGGAAATTATCAAAGCTTCTGGAAAAAAAGTATACAAAACACAAATCATCAACGACAGAGGAATCCATATTTGCAAGTCGATGTTGGCTTGGCAAAAATTCGGAAACGGAGCCACTCCAGAAAGCACAGGCTTGAAAGGAGATAAATTGGTGGGGAATTATTACGTAGCTTTTGATAAGGCGTACAAAGAAGAAATCAACCAATTAATGGCCGAAGGTAAAACCGAAGAAGAAGCTAAAAAACAAGCGCCTATTCTTTTGGAAGCCCAAGAAATGCTGTTGAAATGGGAAGCGGGTGATGCTGCGGTGAAAGCACTTTGGAGCACAATGAACCAATGGGTATATGATGGTTTTGCGACTACTTACAAAAACTTGGGAGTTGATTTTGATAGTTATTATTACGAAAGTAATACCTATTTGCTAGGAAAAGATGTCGTGCAAGTAGGATTAGATAAAGGTATTTTCGAAAGAGATCCTGATGGTTCGGTTTGGATTGACTTGACTGATGAAGGTTTGGACCGTAAGATTGTTTTGCGTTCAGATGGGACAGCGGTTTATATGACGCAAGATATTGGAACCGCCATTCAGCGTGTAAAAGACATGTCTGATGTAGGAGGAATGGTGTACACAGTAGGAAACGAACAAGATTACCACTTCAAAGTATTGTTTTTGATATTAAAAAAACTAGGTTTTGATTGGGCATCTAGCTTGTACCACCTTTCGTACGGAATGGTAGATTTGCCTTCAGGAAAAATGAAAAGTCGTGAGGGAACTGTTGTAGATGCCGATGACTTGATGCAAGAAATGACGGATACCGCTCAAAAAATTGCAGAAGATTTGGGTAAATTAGACGAATATTCAGCCGAAGAAAAGGCTGCTTTATATAGCACCATTGGATTAGGAGCCTTGAAATATTACATTCTAAAAGTTGACCCTAAAAAGCGCATTTTGTTTAACCCAGAAGAATCTGTAGATTTTGCTGGAAATACAGGGCCTTTCATTCAATATACTTATGCCAGAATCCAGTCGATTATTCGTAAAGCGGCTTTTGATTTTTCTGCGCCAAGTGCTCTAAACGAATTGAATGAAAAAGAAAAAGAATTGATCAAACAATTAGAATTGTTCCCAGAAGTGATTCAGAATGCGGCTCAAAATCATAGTCCGGCGTTGATTGCCAATTATACGTATGAGTTGGTTAGAGAGTACAATTCGTTCTACCAAGCCGTTTCTATTTTAGGTGAAGCAGACCTTGTAAAGAAAACCTTTAGAGTACAATTGTCCAAAAAAGTAGCCGATACGATTGCGGCAGCTTTCCGTTTATTAGGAATTAATGTTCCAGAACGCATGTAAATTGTCACACTAATAAGTTTATTCTTTTTCAATTCAAAACTTGTGAAAACACCAAAATCATATTTTTTTAGATCCTTTTGTATCCTTTTATTAGCCGCTATCTTTTTTTTAGGCATTAAAGAAGTGTTGCCCAAAAGGATATTTGATGCTTCAAAATCGCCTACCAAAAGTGTACTTATTGATAGTATGCTGATTGATGCTTTTGAGTCCGAACCTGAGCTAGCTGAGGCTACGCCTAATGATACCATGTCGGATCAAAAGGTTGTTTTTGAAGAAGTATTAGGCGTTACCTTTCCCGAAGAAACCGTAGAGAATTATAAAGGTTATCAGTTTTTGATTCCATTTTTTGAACAATTGTACCAAGTTGAAAAGAATCCAGAAGCCAAAGTTCGTATTGCGTATTTTGGCGATTCTATGACCGATGGCGATATGATTGTGCAAGACATTCGCTCCTCGTTTCAAAATACTTTTGGCGGGCAAGGTGTGGGTTTTGTATCGATCAGTTCAGAATCGGCAGCCTCAAGAAGTTCAGTATTGCATGAGTTTTCCAACAATTGGAAGAAACAATCGTATTTGAATGTAAAAAATCCAATTCGTCCTTTTGGTGTCAACGGCCAAGTGTTTTTTGCCAATCATCCTTCGGAAGAAACTTGGGTTAAATATACCGCTGGCCGCTCCAAGAACACGAATATGTTACATAATCCTACTTTATTCTATGGTAGTTCTGATCATTTATTTGGTCAAGTACAATATGCTATTGATAAGGATACGATTCATAAAACCTTAGCGGCTGTCAATCGACTCAATACGATTGTATTAAAAAAAGGAAGTCTGAAAAGCTTACGCTTGAGTTTTACCAATGCCAAATCGGTACCCATCTATGGATTTAATTTTGACAATGGTAAAGGGGTTCATGTTGATAATTTTTCCCAAAGAGGTAATTCAGGAATTCCAATATCAAAATTTGATCCCGCTTTGATGCAGGCTTTTCATAAAAAATTAAATTACAATTTGATTGTCCTTCATTACGGGACGAATGTGCTAAATTATGGAACCAAAGATTATAATTGGTACGCTCGAAGCATGACCAAAACCGTAAACCGTCTGCGTGAAGGATTTCCCGGCGCTTCAATATTGATTATTTCTACAGCCGATAAAGCCACGAAATATAAGACCGAAATGAAAACCGATTCGGCCGTAGTACCCTTAACCCATGCGCAACGTAATTATGCATTAAAAACCCAATCGGGTTATGTTAATCTGTATACTTTGATGGGAGGCGATGGCTCCATGATCAAATGGGCGGATGAAGAGCCCGTGATGGCCAACAAGGATTATACGCATTTTAACATGCGAGGTTCTAAAAAAGTGGCGGGAATGTTGTACCAACATCTTATGAATGGATATCAAGAATATAAAAGACTCCGCAGTAAGGTCAAAGTGATGAACGCAAAACCAGTTGTCGATACTTTAAATTTAGTACCCGAGGGGACAAAAACGGACGAAGGAAATGAAAACTGATGCTATTTCTAAGGTTGTGCTGAGTTTTGACAAGTTTTTTAGCAACACATTTATACTTGTGCTTATGGTTTTTTTGACAACAAATGAGATTTCTGGACAAGAATTTTACCCACAAAGAATTCAAAATGGGGTTGAATTATCCACCTTTTTTTCAAAATTAAAAGCATTGCAAACCGATAAAAAAGGAAAAATAAACATTGTTCACGTGGGTGATTCGCATATCCAAGGTGATGTGATGACTGCGGTAACCAGAGATAATTTACAGCAATACTTTGGCAATGGAGGTCGCGGATTGGTATTTCCGTATTCCTTGGCTCATACCAACGGAGCATCTGATGTTCGTTTTTCCTCTAATATAAAATGGAATAACTATAAAAACATCTTGCCTCTCAATGACAGTCCAGTGGGGATTTGTGGGTTTTCATTGACCAGTACGTCCAAGAGTTTGCGACTTTCGTTACAAGTTAAAAACAAAGAAGATTACTTTACTACCTTAAAAATAATCACGCCAAACAATGCCACGCTTTTTGAACAAGTGGGCGATATTGAGAAAAAAGTAACCGTCAAAACGGTGCCCAAAAAAGTAGTGCATACTATTAAAAAAGGGGAATCTTTGTCAACTATAGCCGATAAATACAACATCAGCGTAGCGCAACTTAAAAAGGAAAATAAACTAACGAATACCAAAATCACTGCCGGGAAGACCTTGAAAATTCCAACCGATCAAACCACCGAAAAATCGATGGTGCGCACGCAGTACCACGCAAATCCGTTGGAGAAAGCTGCAAATTATCATTTTTGTACCTCGGATAAAGCCATGGATCGTTTTGTGATTTTGCCCAATAAAGAGGAGTCTTTGTACGCTCTGAATGGTATTGTTTTAGAGAATAATGAACCAGGTGTTTTGTATCATAACATAGGTGTTAACGGCGCTAAATATTCGGATTACAATAAACATCCGTTGTTTTTTGAACAACTAAATGCACTACAGCCTGATTTAATTATTGTTTCTTTGGGTACCAATGAATCCTACGGAAAAATTGCTCCTTTGGTGTATTTAAAACAAGTGCAAGAATTTTTGTTGAAAGTCAGAACACAGCAACCCAATGTCGATGTTTTGATCATAACGCCACCACCTTCCTATTTGGCACACCATAAGCTAAATACTTTTGTGGATGAGTACGCCAAGATTTTGGTGAACTACGCTACTTTAGGACACTATGCAGTTTGGGATTTGTTTCAAACTTTGGGCGGGATGCATGACGTGAATAAAATGTATGGTAAAGGACTAATGAGTCCTGACCGCGTACATTACACCACAAACGGTTATCAATTACAAGGCAATATGCTCTCGAATATGTTGATGACTACTTTTAAAGAATTTAATAAATAACTATTATTTTGATTACTTTTTCAGATATAACAAATTGGTTGAATACTACTTTTGGCGTTATTGATGCCGCAAGAGTGCAAGATTGGATAACCTTCAATCCCAAAGAACCCATACTTTTTAATACCGCTTTTTTCTTAGGATTATTTTTGTTGTTTTATCCTATTTATATTTTGACCACCAAGGCCAAAACTAGGGTGTATCGCCATATTTATGTGTTTGCTTTTTCCTTGTTCTTTTATTACAAATCCAGTGGCATATACTTTTGTTTGTTGGTTTTTTCGGGATTAGTCGATTATACCTTGGCTAAATTTTTATACGAAGAAACAAAAGAAAGCTACCGTAAATTCTTTCTGATCATAAGTGTTATTTTTAACTTATCATTTTTAGGCTATTTTAAATATTCTAATTTTTTAATTGATAATTATAATTTGCTTTTCGAAGGGCAAATTCATTTTATTGATGTGATTTTACCTGTCGGAATTTCGTTCTATACTTTTCAATCTATGAGTTATATCATCGATATTTATAGACGAGAACTGGAGCCCACCAAGAACATGTTGGATTATATGTTTTTCGTATCCTTCTTTCCGCAGTTGGTGGCGGGGCCTATCGTTCGAGCCTCTGAGTTTATTCCACAAATTTATAGCAAAATCAAACTCTCACGAGAAGATTTTGATTCGGCCATCTTTTTGATCATCGGTGGATTAATCAAAAAAACAGTCATCTCGGATTATATATCTTTGAATTTTGTCGACCGCGTCTTCGATGCACCCAAAAGCTATACCGCTTTTGAAAACTTGATGGCTTCTTATGGCTATACGATTCAAATTTATTGTGACTTTTCGGGCTATTCGGATATGGCAATCGGAATCGCGCTCTTAATGGGATTCCGTTTATCTATTAACTTTAGAACCCCTTATCAATCGGCTTCTATCACCGAATTTTGGAGAAGATGGCACATTTCACTCTCCACTTGGTTGCGTGATTACTTGTATATTTCAGTAGGAGGAAACCGCAAAGGAAGTATTGGAGGATTTTTGTTTCCTATTTTGTTTTTTGCAGGATTAATCGCATGGGCAACATGGTATTATCCTGTAAGTCCCATTCCATTGGCAATTGCCATCGGTTCGTTGTTGGTTTTCTGTTTGACTTTTCTATTGGCCAAAGACAAGAAAAGAACTATGTTTACTAATGTGAACTTAATGACCACCATGTTACTAGGAGGATTTTGGCACGGCGCAAGTCTAAAATTCATTATTTGGGGCGCCTTACATGGCGTGGCATTAGCTATTAATAAATTATTTTCGGATTATTTTCCATCGCCCAAAAATGCTAAATTCACTTTTTGGAAAGCCATTACTACCGTACTTTCCGTGTTGCTGACTTTTCATTTTGTAGTTTTTTGTTGGATCTTTTTTAGAGCCAAAGATTTTTCAGTCGCCATAGACATGATTACTTTAATAGGCGATTTACAATTCAATTGGGAACAATGGGCTATTGTAATTTCAGGCTATCAAAACGTTTTCATAATGATTACCATCGGGTATGTATTGCATTTTGTACCAGCAAAAATCACCCAATCTTTAAAAGGATTGTTTGATAAATTACCCATGGTATTGAAAGCTTTGGTACTCGCCCTTACGTTTTGGTTGGTCGCAGCAATGGCATCAAGTGAATTAGTCCCCTTTATTTATTTCCAGTTTTAAAACATTGTTGTTTTTTTTAGGAGCAGCACAAAGGGCTTGTTTATGGGCAAGTTTCCCGCTTTCCGTTACAATCTTTTTTTAGACCTGATAGGTTTTAGAAACCTGTCAGGTCCAAAAAAGGATTTCCACTGCAATCGGGGCTATAGAGTTGCATTTTGGATTGTCTTTGTGCCTATAAAACCATCAAATCTAGCGGTTTTATACAGTCATTTTTTGTGCTCAAAAAAGGCTAAATTCTACAAAGTTTAAACTTCAAATCTTTGTGCCTCTAAACCTTTATAGTATATTTGCATTTCAAAAAAATAGAAAATCATGTTTGATAATTTAAGCGATAAGTTAGATAAAGCGTTTCATATTTTAAAAGGACACGGAAAAATTACCGAAGTCAACGTAGCCGATACCTTAAAAGAAGTACGTCGTGCCTTATTGGATGCCGATGTTAACTTTAAAATTGCCAAAGATTTTACCGCCAAAGTAAAAGAAAAAGCCATCGGACAAGACGTGTTAACGACTTTGCAACCAGGGCAACTGTTGGTAAAATTAGTCAAAGACGAATTAACTGAATTAATGGGTGGCGATGTAGCCGGCATTAATCTTTCAGGAAATCCATCCGTGATTTTAATGTCAGGTTTACAAGGTTCTGGTAAAACTACCTTTTCTGGAAAGTTAGCCAACTATCTTCAAACCAAAAAAAATAAAAAAGTACTTTTAGTTGCTTGTGATATTTATCGTCCAGCAGCGATTCAACAATTATATGTTGTTGGAGATTCTATAGCCGTTGAGGTATATTCTGAACCAGAAAACAAAAATCCTGTAGAGATTGCCCAAAACGCAATCCAACACGCCAAAGCCAATGGTTTCAATGTAGTCATCGTCGATACCGCAGGTCGTTTAGCGGTAGATGAGGAAATGATGAACGAAATCGAACGTGTTCACAAAGCCATTCAGCCTCAAGAAACCCTTTTCGTAGTGGATTCCATGACGGGTCAAGATGCGGTGAATACAGCCAAAGCCTTCAACGATCGCCTAAACTTTGATGGGGTAATCTTAACCAAATTAGATGGTGATACTCGAGGTGGAGCGGCCTTGTCTATCAAGACTGTTGTAAACAAACCAATTAAGTTTGTAGGAACTGGCGAAAAGATGGAGGCGATTGATGTCTTCTATCCGGTACGTATGGCCGAGCGTATCCTTGGGATGGGTGACGTTGTTTCGTTAGTAGAACGTGCACAAGAGCAGTTCAACGAAGAGGAAGCTAGAAAATTACAAAAGAAAATTGCTAAGAACGAATTCGGTTTTGATGATTTCTTAACGCAAATTCAACAAGTAAAGAAAATGGGTAACATGAAGGATTTGGTTGGAATGATACCAGGTGCCTCTAAAGCCATGAAAGATATCGAAATTGAAGATGACGCCTTCAAACATATTGAAGCGATCATTCACTCCATGACTCCAATCGAGCGCAGTAAACCGGCTCTAATTGATGCCAAGCGTAAAATTAGAATCGCAAAAGGGTCTGGTACCAAAGTAGAGCAAGTCAATCAATTGATGAAACAATTCGACCAAATGAGCAAAATGATGAAAATGATGCAAGGTCCAGGCGGAAAGAATTTAATGAAAATGATGGGCGGCATGAAAGGAATGCCTGGAGGAATGCCAAGATAAAAAGCAAAGGTTTAAAAAATCAGTAAGATGAGTTTTTAAACCTTTGTCATTTACATCAACCAAAACCAAACATAACTAAATTTAAATACAAAAAATGCAAGTATTAGACGGAAAAAAAACATCAGAGGATATCAAGAAAGAGATCGCCATTGAAGTACAACAAATGAAAGAGAATGGAGAGAAAGTGCCTCATTTGGCTGCTGTAATTGTAGGAAATGATGGGGCGAGTTTAACGTATGTAGGTAGTAAAGTGCGTTCTTGTCAGCAAATTGGTTTCGATTCTACTTTGGTGAGTTTGCCTGAAACCATTACCGAAGACGAATTGTTAGCCAAGATCAAGGAGTTAAACGAAGATGATAACTTAGATGGTTTTATTGTTCAGTTACCGTTGCCTAAACATATCAATGAAGAAAAAATCCTATTAGCGATTGATCCCGACAAAGACGTAGATGGTTTTCATCCTACTAATTTCGGAAAAATGGCTCTGGATATGGAAACATTTATTCCTGCCACTCCTTTTGGAATCATGCAATTGTTAAAACGTTACAATGTTGACACAGTGGGCAAACATACTGTGGTTATTGGTAGAAGTCATATTGTTGGGCGACCCATGAGTATTTTGATGAGTCGTAAAGGAAATCCTGGCGATTCTACAGTAACCTTAACGCATAGCCGCACTAAAAATATTGAGGAATTTACTAAAAATGCGGATATCATTATCACTGCTTTAGGAGTTCCTAATTATTTAAAAGCCGATATGGTAAAAGATGGAGTAGTAGTAATCGACGTGGGAATTACTCGTGTAGCTGATGCTTCACATCCAAAAGGATATGTAATAACAGGTGATGTTGATTTTGATGGGGTTAGCAAAAAATCGTCATTCATCACTCCAGTTCCGGGTGGTGTGGGACCAATGACTATCGCTATGTTGTTACAGAATACTTTATTGGCCCGAAAAATGAGAATGAAATAACAAAATATACTATACTACTCTAAAACCTCAAATGAAAGTTTGAGGTTTTTTTGTTTAATGTATTGATTAATTCTGCGATAGGTCAGTTTTTTAAAAATTAAAGAATACTTTTGCAAAACTTAAAAGAATTAGCCCCAATGGACGATTATTATTCGGAAAAATTGAAGAAATAAAGCTCTTGAAATCATTTCAAGAAGCTATAACTTAACCTATAGAATTTTGAAATGAAAGCGTTTTACAAAAACAATAACGGATTGTTTGAATCCAAAGAGTGGACTCCTAATTGTTGGATTAATGTTGAATGTCCAACAGAAGAAGAGAAAAAATACCTACTAGAAGAACTTAAAGTACCAGAAGAATTCTACAATGATATCGAGGATATTGATGAAAGACCCCGTATCGAAATCGAGAATGGCTGGACCTTAATTATCCTCAGAATTCCAGTAAACACAAATAATGTAAAATTACCATTTAATACCATTCCAGTTGGAGTGGTTTTTAAAGGGGAGATATGTGTTACGATTAGTTTTTATAAAACAGAAATGTTAACTGATTTTGTCGCCTATTCGCAACGTAAAAACAACAATGTCAAAGATTATTTTGATTTGGTTTTGAAACTGTTATTGTCTTCTAGTGTTTGGTATTTGAAATATCTAAAGCAAGTCAATCAAAAGATAAAATTAGCAGAAGATAATTTGGAAAAGTCTATCAAAAACGAAGAATTACAAGCCTTACTTCAAATTGAGAAATGTTTGGTTTTCTTTGTGACTTCATTAAAAGGTAACGATATTTTGCTTCATAGATTGAAAAATTTAAAAGCACAAAGAGAAACCTATGATCTTGATTTATTGGAGGATGTTGAAATTGAATTGCGTCAAGCGCAAGAAATGACTAATATTTATAGCGATATTTTGACGGGTACGATGGATGCTTATGCCTCGGTAATATCCAATAATATGAATACGATCATGAAGCAAATGACCTCAATTTCTATTATTTTGATGATTCCTACAGTAATAGCGAGTTTGTATGGAATGAATGTGCCTAATAATTTGGAAGACAATAATTATGGAATGCTTATCTTGATTTTTGTATCAGTATTGCTCTCTACTTTTGGCGTGTTCTTGTTTAAGAAAAAAAGATGGTTTTGATGGTTCGAAAAATGCAGATTCTGTTTTTATATGATAAGAAAAAAACAAACGAATAACCGTTTTGTTGTCTATGAATAAAGCCCGTTTTTTTTTAGAACGGGCTTTATTTATGACTAATGTTTTTTACAAATAAGAAGGACTTTTAATATTCGCCTCGTTTCTTAAATCTAGGATCTTCTCTTTTGATGAATTCAGCTCTTCGTTTTGGAGCTTCAGCTTTAGGTAAACTGGCTTCTTCTGTTTTACTTGAAGGTTCGATTAATGCATTGAGTTCTTTAATCTCAGCATCGGTCAAATCTCGGTAGCGTCCTACTGGAATATCCAATGAGATATTAATGATTCGGATACGTTTCAAAGCAGTTACTTCATAGCCTAAATATTCGCACATTCTTCGAATTTGACGATTTAAACCTTGAGTCAAAATGATCTTGAAAATGTATTTACTGATTTGTTCTACTTTACATTCTCGGGTAACGGTCTCTAAAATGGGTATGCCATTCCCCATGCGTTGAATGAAACGATCGGTAATAGGTTTGTTTACGGTAACTGTATATTCTTTCTCGTGGTTGTTTCTAGCACGCAAAATTTTGTTCACAATATCTCCGTCATTGGTCATAAAAATTAAGCCTTCACTGGCTTTATCCAATCGGCCAATAGGAAAAATACGTTTAGGGTAATTAATATAATCTACGATATTGTTACGAACTTCCAGATTGGTTGTGCACTCAATGCCTACGGGTTTGTTGAAAGCCAAGTACACTAATTTTTCGTGCTTTTCAGTAATCAATTTTCCGTCTATGCGTACTTCATCTTGAGGCGAAACTTTAGTTCCCATTTCAGGAACCACACCATTAAGGGTTACTCGGCCTTCTTCGATTAGTTTATCGGCTTCACGACGAGAACAATATCCTGTTTCGCCAATGAATTTATTGAGTCGTTTTAGATTTTCTTCCATAATGCAAAAATACAAAATTGAATAGCAGTTTATGATACTAATACAATTGTTTGTTTTTATAATTAAAATTGTGTTTTGGGAGGATTCTTAGCTTTCTTTTTCAAATAAAAAATCACTTACTTTATGATACAGTTGGTTGTCGTGCATACTATGTCCCAAACCATTCGTTTCATAGAAAATGGCATCTTTCCAAGTGGCAGCAATTTTTTTAGCTTCTGCAATTTTAACCACAGGGTCTAATGTATCGTGCGCAATAAAACCTTTTGTATCCACTTTTTTAGCAAACAGTTGACTTGAGAATTGATTAATGTCTAGCTTAAAATGGTTTAAATAGTGATTCTCGATATTATTGGCAATGGTAGTATTGAGTCGTAATAATTTGATGAAATTGGAAAGTATAATGGTAAAATCACTTGGAGCACCTAAAATTACCATTTTTTTTATCGCTTTGTTTTGATACATCGATTGGTAGTACAAACACGTTTGACCTCCAATGGAATGACCAATAAGGTAATCAGGATTGAATTTTTGAACCGCAAGATGAATGAATGCTGCATATTGTGGAATACTAAATTCTTTTCCACTAGACAGACCGTGGGCAGGTGCGTCAATAGCGACAATAGTGCTGCCAGACTTTTTTAGGAACGGTAATAGTTTTTCCCAACGAGAAGCATTGCTTTCCCATCCGTGTACTAATAAAATTATGGTGTCATTCCCTTTCCAAGTATAGGTTTGAAAAAAAGAGTCTTTATAACTTATTTTTTCGGATTGTGACTGTTGTAGAATCTCAGGAAGTTGTTCGTTATTTAGTTTCCCAGCTCTTGGTTCGCTAAATAAACCATAAGCAATTTTGGTTGCTTTTTTTGGGAACGCAAAACTTAGTAGATTTAGTCCTAAACCTAAGCATTTGATATAAAGATAAAGTGCGGTTTTTTTCATATCAAAAAAGCCTCCTAAAAAGGAGGCTTGTTAGATTTAGATTGTTGAGAACAATTGTTCCATTTTTTCTCTTTCTTCCTCAGCAAGGACACTATCAACTAAGATTCTTCCTGAGTGCTCATCGATGATGATTTTCTTTCTTGCAGCAATTTCAACTTGCGTTTGTGGTGGAATGGTAAAGAATGAACCTGCAGAAGCACCTCTTTCAATAGAAACTACCGCTAATCCGTTACGAACACTTGTTCTGATTCTGGTGTAGGCAGCTAATAAACGCTCTTCGATGGTTGCTTGAAATTCTGCTGATTTTTGAGTTAAAAACTCTTCCTCTTTTTGAGTTTCAGCCATGATCGCTTCTAACTCAGATTTTTTATGTTTTAAGTGAGAAGATTTTGCTTCTAATTTTTCTCTAGAATTGGTGATTACTTCTTTTTTGTGTTCGATAGAAGCCTTCATTTCTTTGATTTGCTTTTCAGCCAATTGAATTTCTAATTCTTGAAACTCTACTTCTTTGGTCAAAGAGTTGAATTCTCTGTTGTTACGAACTGTTTCTTGTTGTTTAGTGTATTTTTTGATGGCTTCTTTGTGTTCATCAATAGCATTTTTCTTTGCTTTGATCATGTCTTCGATCACCTCAAGATCTCCTTTTAATTTTTCAGTACGTGTGCTTAAACCTGCAACTTCGTCTTCTAAATCTTCTACTTCTAAAGGAAGTTCTCCTCTTACGTTTCTGATTTCGTCAATTCTTGAGTCGATAAGTTGTAAATCGTAGATTGCTCTTAACTTTTCTTCAACACTTAATTCTTTCGTAGTAGCCATATTCTATAAGTACTTAACTGGATTTGTATTTTCTTCTGATAAAACGATTCCGCTTGGTAGCGAGACGGGTGCAAAATTAAGGATTTTTTTTCGAAGATACTCAACAATATAATTTTTTGTATACCGTTCACTTTCAAAATGTCCGATATCGGCCAAAAGGAGTTGGTTTTCCGCTTCATAAAACTGATGATACTTTAAATCTGCGGTCAAATAAGAGTCGGCTCCTGCTTGTATGGCTTGCGAAATGGCAAAACTTCCTGCGCCACCCAAAACCGCTACTTTTTTGATGGGACGGCCTAAAAAAGCGGAATGCCGAATGCCTTCTGCTTGCATTTTTTCTTTTACAAAATGCAAAAACGAAGATTCCTCCATCGGTTCTTCAAGTTCACCAATCATTCCTAAACCAATTTTTTGGTAATTGTTTTGCAAATCATAAATTTCGTAAGCTACTTCTTCGTAGATATGAGTAGTAAATAGTGCTTTTAGAATTTTGGATTGCAAATGTTTTTCAAAAACGACTTCTATTTTGGTTTCGGTTCCTGTTGATAAAACGCCTTTTTCTCCCACAACAGGATTGCTGTTTTCGTTGCCTTTATAGGTAAAGGTTCCTTCAGAATTAAAACTACAATTATCATAATTGCCTATAGTTCCTGCGCCTGCTTGAAATAAAGCGCTGCGAACAGCATCGGCATTTTCACGAATAGTGTAGGTGATCAATTTGCGTATATAATTTTGCTTTGGGATCAATATTTTGGTGTTTGTTAAACCCAATGCATTACAGAAAATTTGATTTACACCTTCAGGATGGTTGTCTAAAGCAGTGTGGACGGCATAAATGGCAATATCGTTTTTAATCGCTTTTAGAATCGCTTTTTCAACATAATTTTTCCCCGTAATTTTTTTTATGCCCGAAAAAAGAATAGGGTGAAAACACACGACCAAATTGCAATTTTTATTAATTGCTTCTGTGATTACGGTTTCTAGGGCGTCGTGACAAACCAAAACACCAGTGGCTTCGTCTTCTGGATTGCCTACTAATAAACCCACATTGTCAAAATCTTCGGCATAACCAAGTGGCGCCATTTCTTCAAGTAGGGATAGAATTTGTTTTATTTTCATTCAGGAATTAATTTTTGAGTTCAATCTAATTACGTTCATCAAGGTCGGGAGTACTTGTAATAGCAAACAAATATACTGCTTTTTAGATTTTTTATTTAAAAATACAGGAATGTTGTAAATACCGTTTTTAACCCGAGTCAAACATTTAAGTATTCATTAACAGTAGATTAAGATAATTTTTGAAAGATAAATCAGGAATTAGATACTTTTGTAGTCTAAATATTATTTATATGATGAAGCAATTCCTATTGATTTTAAATGTCTTATTTTTTTGTTTTGGAAGTGCACAAACCAGTAATTTGCTGAAAGGATGGGTCGTAAGTGACACATTAGCCGCAATAAGCGTTGAAGTTATTAATTTGAATACGGAACAAAGTACCAAAACAAATAGTCAAGGTTATTTTGAAATTTTTGGTAAGAATAATGATGTTTTGGCGTTTTACTCAAAAGAGTATATTTTAAAAAAAATTGTAATAACTCCTGCTTGTTTTCAACCCGATAAATTTGTTGTGAAACTTTTTCGTTCTGCCATTGAATTAGATGAAGTTGTTGTTAAAAACAATAAAATTAAAGTACCACAATTAAATTATGAACAAGCGACTGAATATCGAATCACAAAGCAAGATCCTAATCTTAAAAATCCTGCGGTGTATGATGGCACCATTACTAATGGGCCAGATCTGATGGAAATAGGAAGAAAGATCATCAGTCTATTTAAAAATCCTGATGATGTAAAAACTAAAAAAATACCGATTGAAGATTTTAAATCATATGCTTTAAGCAGTTTAAATGACGCTTTTTTCAAAGAAAAATTGAAATTTGAAAAGCAGGAAATCGATAATTTTTTAGTTTTTTGTTCGGAAGATCCTGAGTCTAAAAAGGTGTTTATTAATAAAAATGAATTGACTTTGCTGGATTTTTTATTTAAAAAACATAAAGAATATTTAGAAAGAAGAACAAGTTCAAATTAGCACAATTGTTGCTATAAATTGATTGTTGTTTAGGGTAGTTTTAATATTTTGTTCTAATTTCGTACTATGAAATTACTCCGAAAATTACTTTTTCCTTTTGCTGTTGTTTATGGCGTTATTACTACTATCCGAAATTTTCTTTTTGATGTTGGAATTTTAAAATCGTATTCGTTTTCAATGCCCATTATAGCTGTTGGAAATTTAAGTGTTGGTGGCACGGGCAAAACACCACAAATTGAATATTTGATTCGGTTGCTTTTGAGCAAATATAGAGTGGCAACTTTGAGTCGTGGGTACAAGCGACAATCTAAAGGTTTTCTACTAGCGGATTCATCTGTAAATGCAGCGATTTTGGGAGATGAACCTTTTCAGTTTTTTCAAAAGTTTCCTGCTATTCAAGTAGCTGTAGATGCTGACAGGAAAAATGGTATCGAACAATTGTTGTCTCAAAAAAAATCTCCTGAAATTATTTTGTTAGATGATGCTTATCAACACCGCAAAGTAAAAGCAGGTTTTTATATGCTACTAACGGCTTACGGAGATATTTATGCTAATGATTACCTATTGCCCACTGGAAATTTAAGAGAAAGTAGAAGTGGAGCTGAAAGAGCAGCTATTGTAGTGGTTACTAAATGTCCTAAAAACCTTTCCGCCTCGGAACAAATAAGGATAAAAAACCAACTCAATTTAGTCGAAAATCAGCAATTATATTTTACCTTTATTGATTATGAGGATTCGGTTTACTCAAAAGAGACCAAGCTAAAATTGGCCGATTTAGGAAAAGAATCCAAATTGCTTTTGGCAGGAATTGCAAAACCAGCATCTTTTTTTGAGCATCTCAAAGCTGAGGATGATGAATGTTTGACATTTCCAGACCATCACCATTTTAGCGAAAGCGAAATTGGTGCTATTCAGAAGCAAGCCAAGGGTAGAAAGATTATTACTACCGAAAAAGATTATGTTCGATTGAAAGATTCCATTCTTTCCGAACAATTATATTATTTACCAATTCGAAGTTCTTTTATCAGTAATGAAAAAGAATTCGATCAAACTATTTTAGATTATGTGGGAACAAGTTCAAGAAACCGTTAGTTTTATTCAAAATAAAATCAATTTCACGCCTGAGTATGGGGTGATTTTAGGTTCAGGATTAGGAAGTTTTACAGAAGAAATGGAAATTGTGTACACTTTGCCGTATACCGAAATTCCAAATTTTCCAGTATCAACCGTGCAAGGTCATAAAGGAGCCTTGGTGTTTGGAACAATTGGAGACAAAAAGGTTGTGGCAATGCAAGGGCGCTTCCATTTTTACGAAGGCTATTCCATGAAGGAAGTGACCTTTCCTGTTCGAGTGATGAAATATTTAGGTATAACCAAATTGATTGTTTCTAATGCTTCTGG
Source organism: Flavobacterium succinicans LMG 10402 (assembly GCF_000611675.1). GTDB lineage: Bacteria > Bacteroidota > Bacteroidia > Flavobacteriales > Flavobacteriaceae > Flavobacterium > Flavobacterium succinicans. Next base: position 74,861 of record NZ_JATV01000007.1, read on the forward strand.
AGGAGTAAATTCAGAGTATCAAGTGGGTTCAATAGTGGTGTTGAAAGACCATATCAATTTCTTGCCAGAGCATCCTTTACGTGGGAAAAATGACGAACGTTTTGGTCCTCGTTTTGTCAATATGAGTGAACCTTATAGCCGAAAAATGATTGCTCACGCTGCTTCTTTGGCGGAACAATTGGCCATCAAAGTGCATATTGGAATATATTTAGGTTTGCAAGGGCCTACTTTTGAAACGTTGGCTGAATACAAAATGGTCAAAATTCTAGGTGCTGATTGTGTGGGAATGTCAACTGTGCCCGAAGTTATCGTAGCCCGTCATATGGATGTCGAGACTTTTGGTGTTTCGGTAATCACGGATATGGGTGATGCAGATAGTATTGACACCATTTCGCACGACGAAGTACTAGAAGCAGCCAAAGGAGCGGAACCTAAAGTTAGGGAATTGATCAGAGAACTAATTATTACGTATTAATTTTGTAAGTATTTTGAAATAATTGTATAAAATTCTTCTGGAATGAATGGTTTGGTAATCACATCATTCATTCCGTAAGAAAGTAGCATTTCTCTATTCTCATCTAATGAAATTGCGGTCAAAGCTATGATCGGTGTTTTTGAATCAAATTTTCTGATTTCTGCTGTAGCTGCTGTTCCGTTTATTCCTGGTAAATGAACATCCATTAATACTAGGTCATACTCGTGTTCAGGATTGTTCATTAGTTGAACCGCACCTTCACCGTTATCAATAATCAAGCAAATAATGCCTTTGTTTTCCAGCATTTTTTTGGTGATCATTTGATTGATTTTATTGTCTTCTACCAACAGAATTTTTTTACTTTTAAAATTCTTCTCATCGTAGTTGAATACTTTTTCGGGTACTTTTTCAAGATTTTCTGCTTTCTTGAAAGGAAGAGTGAATTCAAATGTTGATCCTTTTCCAGGGGTGCTTTTGAGTTTTATTTTGCCACCTAAAACTCGTACTAGTTTTTTGACAATGGTTAGTCCAAGTCCTGTTCCACCATACTTTCTGTTTATTTCAACGGATCCTTGTGAGAAATTTTCAAAAACTAACGCCAGTTTATCTTCAGGGATTCCGATACCAGTATCAATAATTTGAAAATTGATTTTTAAATTTTCGTTATTGGATTCGACTAAATTCACTACGATGGTCACTCTTCCATTATGAGTGAATTTTAAGGCATTGTTGATTAAATTCAGAAAAACTTGAGACAGTTTTGTAGGGTCGCCAATGATAAGTTCAGGTATGTTTTCGTCGTATTCTAAAATGAATTCATTTTGGTTGGTCAATGCAAATTTTTGCAGTGAACTCTGTATGTTGGTTGCTAATTCTTTCAGTTGAAAAGGAATGTATTCTAATTCTATTTTGTTGGCATCAATTTTATTGATCTCAAGTATTTCATTAATAAAAGTGGCTAAATAATTGCCTGAAAATTGCAGTGAATTGAGGTATTTTAATTGTGATTTTTTTGGATTTTCTTCTAAAAGTAAATGCGTGATGCCATTTATAGCATTCAATGGTGTTCTTAATTCATGACTTACTGTAGATAGAAATTCTGAACGAGCTTTCGAAGCTTTTTCTGCATTGTTTTTTGCGATAATTAATTCTTGGTTTTTTTCTTTTAAAAGAGAATTAGTCTCGGTTCTGATGATGTTGTTTTTGTATAATGACAAACTTAATAATGATAAAATAGTGATCAATGCAATAGCTAAGATGTTGATTACTTTAGAATATTTATCATTATCTTCTTCTTTTTGTCGGTCTTTATTTTTTTTGATTGAGGCTTTGTATTCTTGGTCTTGTTTGAATTTTTTGAAGTTTTCTAAATTCTGTGCGGCATTAATTTTTTGTAATAAATGAATTTTGAGTAAATAATATTCTTCCAAATATGAGTAGGCGCGATCGTTGTTGCCCATAGCTTTATAGCATTTGCTTAGCTGTAGTAAAATCGTTTGTTTGTTTATTAAGTTTTTAGTTGCACGATTGATGCTATGTGCTTTTGCAAAATAGATTTGGGCGGCACTGTATTTTTTGTTGCGCATCGCGATGAAACCGGAGTATAAATACGCTTCCTCTATGTAGTGTTTTTCTAGCGCAACATCAGCTTCCGATAGCACTCGGTTGAAGTTTTCTGAGGCTATTTGAAATTGTTTTTTGGAGTAATACAGTTTTGCTTTAGTACTAAGCAAATGAGTTACTTTTTTTTGATTAGTAGGGTTCAATGCGGATGCTTGATCTGCATTCATGAAGTACTGCTCGGCCTTTTTCCATTCTTTTTTTTCAATAGCACAAAAGCCAAGAAAATAATACGTCTTTATTTTTCTAAAATCTGATGCTTTTCCAAGTGATAGCTGTAGGCTTTGTTCGAAGTAAGCACTCGCTTCTGTAAAATTTTTTAAATCAAAATACAGTTTGCCAACTAGAAAGTTTTGTTCAATTTGTGCTTCAATATTTTTGCTTAACTGACTATATTTTAAAGCTTTTTTTGCAAAGTGTACTGATTTTGAGTAATTGTTGATTTTAGTATTGTAATTTGACCACTCTTGATAAATACTTATACTATCTATCGATTGCGTAGCTGAAAACAATAAAAAGCTATTGGCAAAAAATAAAAGAAGTAAGTATTTCAATTTTTGTATCATTGGTACAGTCTATCTTGTGTGGAGTATTAAATCTATAACTCGTGATGAATATCCAATTTCGTTATCATACCAGCCCACTACTTTTACCATTTTGTCGATAACAGAAGTAAGCTGACCGTCAAATAAACACGAATGGGTATTGCCAATGATGTCAACAGATACGATTGGGTCTTCTGTATAATCGAGGATGTTTTTGAGTTCGTTTTGAGAAGCTTTTTTAAATGCTTCATTTATTTCTTGGATACTTACGGCTCGTTTTACATTAAAAGTAATATCGGTTAACGAACCATCGGGCACTGGAACTCGGATTCCACAACCTCCAATTTTACCTTCTAGTTTAGGGAATATTTTGGTCAATGCTTTTGCTGCTCCTGTAGTCGTAGGAACGATAGATTGACTGGCTCCACGTGCTCTTCGTAAATCCTTGTGAGGCTGGTCGTGTAAGCTTTGATCGGTAGTGTATGAATGTATCGTTGTTATGTACGCTTGTTCTATGCCGCACAATTCATCGATAATTTTAATCATTGGAGCAGCATTGTTGGTGGTGCAACTTGCGTTAGAAATTATAGTTTCCGAACCGTCTAAGATTGCTTCGTTTACTCCTAGCACGACTGTTTTGATGTTTTCTACTTCGGCGGGAGCAGATAGAATCACTTTTTTAGCTCCCGCTACAATATGGGCATTGATCTCTTCAAAAGTCTTGTGTTTTCCGGTTGATTCGATGACGTAATCGATATTGTGTTTTTTCCAATCCAGATCACTTACTTTTTTTTCGTTAAAAAACAAGTAATGAGTCTCGTCAATTAGTAGACCCGTGGCGTCATAGTTCACCTTTTTGTTCAAAACCCCATGAATGCTATCGTATTTAATTAAATGCGCCATCGTAGCAATATCGGCAATATCGTTGATGGCAATAACTTCAATGCTAGGGTGATCCAATAAAAGGCGAAATAAGTTACGGCCAATTCGACCAAAACCATTTATAGCAATTCTTGTTTTCAATGAGTTGGTTTTGTTTTTTTTGGTTAATGAGATTTGTTATATAGGGTCTACAAAATATGTTTTTGAGCCTTGTATGATGAACGTACTAGTGGGCCACTTTCAACATGTCTAAAGCCTAGTGATAAAGCGTAGGCTTCGTATTTGGCAAATTGTTCTGGTGTGATAAACTCTTTTACCGGAAGGTGTTTTTTGCTAGGTTGTAAATATTGCCCTATAGTAACGATGTCCACATTGGCTTGTTGCAAGTCTCTTAGGGATTGAAAAACTTCTTCCTCTTGTTCTCCAAGTCCCAGCATAATGCCAGATTTGGTTCTGTTGATGCCTTTTTCTTTTAAATAGCGCAACACTTCAAGACTACGGTCATATTTGGCTTGAATACGTACTTCACGCGTTAAGCGACGAACGGTTTCTATGTTGTGCGATACTACTTCTGGATTTGCCTCAACAATACGATCAATGTTGCGTTCTATTCCTTGAAAATCTGGAATAAGTGTTTCAAGTGTCGTGGTTGGATTCATTCTTCGAATGGCTTTAACCGTTTCGTTCCAAATGATCGAACCTCCATCTTTCACATCATCTCTATCTACACTGGTAATGACCGCGTGTTTGATTTTCATGATTTTTATTGATCGAGCTACTTTTTCTGGTTCATCCCAATCGATGGTTTCTGGACGACCTGTTTTTACACCACAAAAACCACAAGAGCGGGTACAGATATTTCCTAAAATCATAAAGGTAGCGGTGCCTTCTCCCCAGCATTCTCCCATGTTGGGGCAGCTTCCTGAGGTGCAAATCGTATTTAAGCTATATTTGTCAACTAATCCTCTTAATTCAGTATATTTTTGACCAATAGGTAATTTAACTTTTAACCATTTTGGTTTTCCTACGGGTAATGTATTTTCTGTAGCAGTTTCCATATGTTCAATTTTCAGAAGCACAAAGATAAGGTAAAGTTGCATTGAAAAAAAAAGAAGTTGTGGTATGGGCTTAGTGAAATAAAGTAAAGTTATGCTAAATAAGAGCGATACTTAGATCCTTTTGTTGTTAAAAATAAAAGTTTGAATGCTCTTGAAAATTTGTAGGTTGCGCGAATGAAGTTTTATATTTTTGTTTCAATAAAACTAAAAAAAACATGAAGTATTTTACATTGTTGGGATTTTGTGCAGGATCTTTTTTATTTATGAGTTGTAGTTCGAATCAGTTTCTGGTTTGTGGCCACCGTGGTGCTATGGGACATGAAACGGAAAACACTTTAGCATCTGTAGGGAAAGCAGTGGAGTTAAAAGCAGATATGTTAGAGATTGACGTGTTTAAAATAAAATCTGGGGAGTTGGTCGTTTTTCATGATAATAATTTAGAAAGGCTTACGGGAATAAAAGGTAAAATTGAAGATTTTGATTTTAAGGAGTTACGTGAGTTAAAAGTTGCAGGAAAGCATCAAATACCTACTTTGCAAGAGGTGATTGAAAAAATTGATAAACGAGCCGTGCTTAATATTGAATTAAAAGGAGAGCATACAGCAGTTGATACTTATAAAATCATCGAAAGTTATTTGAAAAAAGGATGGAAAATCAAACATTTTTTCATTTCAAGTTTTAGGGTTGAAGAGTTGCAAAAAATGAGAAACTTGAATCGTTCCATTGCAATTGGTTTATTGGTGCATAAAGATCCAATAGAAAAGATTATTGCTACAGGAAAGGAATTGCAGGTACAAGCTATTAATCCAAATTTTAAGTTCTTAAATGCCGAAAACGTAGCCATTTTGAAAGCAAATAATTTTAAAATTTTCCCTTGGACGGTTAATAATCCTGAGGATATTGCTCAGATGAAGCGTTTGAAAGTAAGTGGCGTAATTACAGATTTTCCCGAGCGTTCTCAGAAATAGATTTTTTCGTTTAATCTTCACTAAACAGCCCTTTTTTTAAATTTCACTTTTTGGGCGTTACCACATGGGTCGGGCTTTTACGTTACAATCTTTTTGCGGCAAAAAAAGCCTCAAAAAGGATTTTCACTGCAAACGAAGTTCACTGAACTCCTATGAAAATAGTATAAGTGAAGTAATTCCTAGCGCAAAATGCTGTGTAAAATAGAATTAAGTGGATAGTTTTAAGATCGACTAGGAGCGAAGTGTTTTATCTTGAAAGTATAAGGAGGTTGGTTTAGGCAACCTCCTTGTTTGGTTTTTATTCTGATTTTATTATAATTGGTAGAGTGTATGCGGTGCGCATGGGCTTACCGTTTAAAATCCCTGGCGTCCATTTCGTTTTCAGTGATTTCAAAACTCGAACAGCTTCTTGTCCTAATCCGTAACCAGGATCTTTTAATACGCGAATGTCAGTCAAACTTCCGTCTTTTTCGATTACAAAAGCTACCGATATACGGATAGTTTCTAATCCTTCGATGTCTGGTTTTGCAAAGTTATTCCCCACGTAGCTATAGAATTTTTTCATTCCACCAGGAAATTCTGGTGATTTGTCTAACATAGTGGTGTTGACAATGCTATTATTGGGTGCTTCTGCTTCGGGAGTTGTGCCTTGTGTTGCAGTAGTCACCGTTCCAGTTGTTGCCTCACCACTTACAGCGGTTGTAGTATTCGATTGCGTGAACTCATTGTTTGTTGGTACTTCTGTAGTCGCTGCTTGTGCGTTTACTATTTGAGGATTCGTCATTTGCTTTGCGGTTACCACTGTTTCAACTGGGTTTTTCACACTTGGAAGGGTCGTTTTTTTAACGGGCTCGTCTGGAGTTACAGGAATTATTGCGTCTAAATCTATCGGACGAACCACGAATTCTGGAATCTCAGGTTCGGTAAGGGTGTTCGAATTGAGTTTGTTGATTAGTACTGCAACACTAATCACGGATAAAACTACTATAACTCCAAGAAAAAATGCGGAAATAGTGTTCTTGGTGCTTTCCTGACGCAATTGATAGGCGCCATACGTTTTGTTTCTGTCGGCAAAAACAATTTCAATCCAACGGCTTTCGTAAATACTTGAATTCATGGTGTATAGTTTTAGAGGTTAAGTAACTATAGTATCATAAGCTGTATTTTTATATTTAACAACGTTGATAAGTGTTTTGTTATTGTGTTAAATTATAAAAATAATTTTAAGTATTTAACTTTTTTTGTATTCAATATGTAGTTTAGCGGTGTTTTTGTTGAAAAAATAAAAATAAAAAATCCTGGTTTTTGATGAAACTAGCGTTTTTGCTGAATGATTTCTGCTAGTAACTTTTTAGCTCTCAGGAGTTTAATTTTTACATTACTAATGGGTTCGTCAATTTTATTGGCGATTTCTTGGTAGCTTAATTCTTGAAAGTAACGCAATTGAATGACTTCTTGATAATGTGGTTTTAACTCTTTGATAAAAAGAAGTAATTGAGATAAGTTTTGTTCTATGATTAACTCGTCCTCTGCAGAAGGAGTAGTGTCGGCAATATTGTAGGCTTGGCGATCTTGCTCGTCTGTGATTTCGACAAATAGGTTCGATTTTTTTTTACGAAGCAAATCAATGTGTACATTTTTGGCGATAGCAATTAGCCAAGTGTTAAATTGAAATTCGCTGTTGTAGGTGCTTATTTTGTCGAAGGCTTTCGAAAAAGTTTCTATGGTGATGTCTTCGGCGTCTGTTTCGTTTTCGGTTCTTTTGAGCATAAAGCCGTACACTTCGTTCCAAAAGTGGTCTAATAAAAAGGTAAAAGCAATTTGATCGCCTTTTTTGGCTTTGTCAATGTTGTGGTTTATTTCCAATGTACGGGTTTTGAAAAAATATTGGTAATAAAGATATTCATTTGCATGAATATAAGCCAGATTTCAAGTAAAGGAAACCAATAAATAATATCTTTTTCTTTTAATTTTTTAGCTCCAAACCCAAAACTAATCCAAGAAAATAGATAGCGAAAGGCCATCAAACTAGCCACCAAAATCCACTGGTATTGAAAACATAACAAAGTTACCCCAACAAGTAGAAAGAGTAATTGTGCAGCATAAAACACGGACAATTGCACTTGATCACTGGTTTTGTAATGTTCGGCAGTGGTAACATGTCTTCTTTTTTGATTGAACCATTCTTTGTATGTTTTTTTAGGCTCAGAATAAGTGAAACTTTCTGGCGAAGTTGCGATTATTGTATTGTCTGCATTCGCCGCTTGGTTGATGAATAAATCATCGTCTCCAGATCGGATTTGGATATGCTCAATGAAACCATTTACACTAAAAAAAACTTCTTTTTTGTAGGCCAAATTGCGTCCCACGCCCATATAGGGTTTTCCGATTTTTGCCCAAGAAAAATATTGAATCGCCGTTAATACGGTTTCGTAGCGTATGATTTTGTTTAAAAAAGAATTGGCGATTTTGGTATAACCTCCGTAGCCTAAAACTATTTTTTTGTCACGGTCAAAATGAGCGGACATATTGGTAATCCAGTCTTTGGTAAGCGGGAAGCAATCGGCATCTGTGAATAGCAAATGCTCGTATTTTGCGGCTTTAATACCCAAGGTCATGGCGTACTTTTTATTACCCCAAAAAGCTTCGTTGTTTTTTACTTTAACTAATCGAATGTTTGGGTATTGTTGTTCAAAGGCTTCGAAAACCTCTAATGTTTCGTCGCTAGAAGCGTCATCTATCAGCACTAATTCAAAGGTTGGATAGTCTTGTTGTGCAAGAATAGGAATGTATTCTTTTACGTTTTCTTCTTCATTTTTGGCACAAACGATTACCGAAATAGGAATGTTTTTTGGGGTAATTGCTTCTGGTTTTGTGAAGGAAAATTTACTAAAAATACCGATATAGTATACAAATTGTATTACAATTAAGGCGATAAAAAAGTATAGTAGATATAAAAACATTGTGCTAATTGGTTTCTGATAAGATGGCTGCAAAGTTAATTATCAATTGCAAACTTTCCATACAATCGGTCATTTACTTTCTTAATTTTTTCATTTCTTCTGCAACGGCAATAGCTGAAGATGATTGCGTTTTTTCTAGCTCTTGAATTATGTTTTTATAATTGTGGTCGTCGCGATTTTGAGACATTTTTTGTGTCGCTTCGATTTGGGTGATTTCAATTTCAAAGCCAATTACGCCCTTGGCTTGTCGTATCGTAGCTTTGGACAACTCACTAACTTTTACTGGACAGGCTGAGGCTTGTTCGTATTTGTCTACCAATTTTGTTAGAGATTCGATTACGGCTTCTCCGTGAATGATTTTTACTTTTCCGTATACGTGAACGGCGGTGTAATTCCAAGTTGGGACGTTTTCGTGGTCGTACCAAGAAGACGAAATGTAAGCGTGTGGACCTGTAAAAACGGCTAAAACTTCAGCATTGTCTTCAAAAGCGCTGCCTTGTGGGTTTTCTTTGGAGAGGTGACCGTGCAAGATTTCTTTTCCTTCGCTATTATAATCCAATTCCATTGGGATGTGCGTGGCCCACAATTTTCCGTTGGTCTGATTGATTAATATACCAAAAGCATTTTGTTTTAGAAAGGCGCGAATGCTATCGGGATTTTCTAGTTGGTAAATATCGGGTGTGTACATTTTTTGGAATTTTTAGATGTTTACAAAAAAGCCTTTTGTGGCTCTCTAGCCCCGATTGAAGCGGAAATCCTTTTGTGCCGGGGTTCGGCACAAAAGATTATAGCGAAAAGCGGGAACCTTGTTTCCTGAATAGCCTATTGTTTCGCTCCTAAATGATGTTCACTTCGGCTTCGATGTGGATGCCAAAGGTGTTGAAAATGGTTTCTTGGATGTTTTTGGAGACCGCCACGATTTCTTGACCCGTTGCGTTGCCATAATTGACAAGTACCAGCGCCTGATTTTTGTGGATTCCCGCGTCGCCAAAGCGTTTGCCTTTGAAGCCCGCTTGCTCGATTAGCCAACCCGCAGGCACTTTGACCTCGGTAGGTGAGACCTCGAAAAAGCGCATTTCGGGAAATTTTTTATGGATGCTTTCGAAATCGGCTTTTGGAAGGATTGGGTTTTTGAAGAAACTACCGCTGTTGCCTAATTCTTTTGGGTCGGGTAATTTGCTTTGTCGGATGGCGATTACAGCGTTGCTCACGTCTTTTAGCGTAGGTTGCTCAATGTTGTTTTTGGCTAATTCTCCAGTAATATCGCCATAAGAGGTGTTGATGTGGTGATTTGTTTTGGTTAATTTGAAAATCACGCTGGTGATGACGAATTGCCCTTTCACTTCGTTTTTGAAAATACTTTCGCGGTATCCAAAATGGCAATCGGCATTGGTGAAACTTTTGATTTCTTGGGTGGCTATGTGCATCGCGTGGCACGAAACAAAAGTATCCTTGATTTCGGTGCCGTAAGCGCCAATGTTTTGAACGGGAGTGGTACCCACATTACCCGGAATAAGCGACATGTTTTCAAGTCCACCAAAATCTTGGTCGATGGCCCAAAGTACGAACTCGTGCCAGTTTTCGCCAGCTTGGGCTTCCACCCAAACAAAATCGTCATTGGCATCGATTATTTTTTTTCCTTTCAAATCGATGTGGATGACCAAGGCGTCAATGTCTTGGGTTAACAACATATTGCTACCTCCACCCAAAATGAATTTTTTTTCGTTGGGATGCTTTGCTAAAACTTGTTGTAGTTCTTCTGTAGAGTGAACGGCAATGAATTGTTTGGCTTTGGCTTCAATGCCAAAAGTGTTGTATTTTTTTAACGAAAAATTTTCAAGGATTTCCATAGGGATTATTATTTTGTCTGTTGCAAACAGGTTATTCTATTTCTAAAGCTCTGTTGAGGAATTCGTTTAGCGGGCGCAAAGCAATCATTTTTTGAACCATTAACGGAATAAAATCTTTGTGCGTCAAAAGTTCAGGATTGAAATTTTCGGTGGCGGTGTAGCTTTTCAATTTTAAAAATTCAATCGCTGGGTTGTCTTTTTCGTAGCCTCTTGGCGGATTTTTTAACGTTGAATTTTCGTCACGATTCAGTGCTTTGTAATTGGAGACGAAATCTTTGTCGCTAGTTATGGCTATTAAATCGTCATGAAAAAAGTTAATTTCTTTTCGGATTTTCTGAATTTGTTCGGGTTGAGGACAATACATTCCGCCGCCAACAAAAGGATTTTCGGCATCGATTTGTAAATAATATCCAGCCGCTTCAGCATTTTTGGCACCGGTGGATAGCCAAATGCCCAAATGGGTTTTATATGGTGATTTGTCTTTTGAAAAACGAATATCGCGATTGATTCTGAATACACAGTTTTTTACTTCCAAAAGTGCTAAAGCTGGATCTAAATTCTTCATACTATCCAGGAAATCAGCGGTTAGTTGATAGTATTCTTTTTTTACCGCTTCGTATCGTTTTTTATTATCTAAAAACCACTCTCTGTTGTTGTTGGTTTTTAAATCTTTTAAGAATTGTATCGTGCTTTCAGAAACCATAGGTTATAGTATTTGTTTTTTCAAATCTTCTTCGCTTACAAAACCGCTACTTTTCCATTTTAGGTTGTTGTTTTCGTACAAAAGTAGGGTTGGAAGTTCTTCTACTTTTAATTCTTTCATAATGGTTTTGTTTTCATCGGCGTTCAAACGAACAATAACAACTTTGTCGCTATTTTCTTTTTGCATTTTTAAAATGAAAGGCTCCATTTTTTTGCAAGGCGCACACCAAGGGGCGAAGAAATTGATTAGTACTTTTTTGTCTGAGTTCAAAAGTGCTTCAAATTGTTGGCGATTGATTCCAACGAGTTTTTCGCTTGGTTTTGAAAGTCCATCTGCATCCCATTTCAGGATGCCACCTTGAAGGTCATAAATGGTTTTGAATCCCATTTCCGAAAGTTTTGTTGCTGCTTTGTTGCTGCGATTTCCCGATTTGCAATACACAAAAACTGGTTTTGTTTTGTCTAATGTTGCTGCATTTGCAGCAAAATCTGCATTGAGCCAATTGACGTTTTTGGCATTTTTAATATGGTCGCCCGCAAATTCTTGAGGGGTTCTTACGTCAAGGATTTGTGCGTTAGGGGTGTTTTTTATTTTCTCTGCAAAAGCTGGGGCTTCCAGTAATTGAATGTTTTTTGAGGTTTGTGCTTGGCACGAGCTAAGGATTATACTTAGGTAAATAAAAGTTATAAAAAAGGGCTTCATTTTTTTTAATTTTTAAGGTAAATAAAATTACGGTTTATTTTGTAGTTGGTTATATAGTTTTTGATAAAGTTCCTCTTTATTAATTGGTTTTATTAGAATTTCATCAAAGCCAAAGCTATTTATCTCTACAGTATCAAGATATGTGTCTCCAGATAAAGCAATTATTGGTTTGTTTTTGTTCTGATTTGTTAACGCTTTAATCTCTTTTGCTAAATCTATACCGGAGTAATCAAAAATCTGAATGTCAGTTAGTATTAGGTCTACAATGTTATTTTTTAGGTATTCTTTTGCTTCTGGTCCTCTGCCAAAAGTTACAATTTCAAAGCCTATATTGGTCATTAATTTTTTTACAATTTGAATAATTACAGGGTCGTCATCAATAATTACTGCTTTAATAGTGCTGTTTTTTGTTTGATTTTTCAATTTTGTCTCAAATGTTTCTTGATTTTCGTTTGGTTTATCAAGAAAGAGAGTAAATGAAATTTCTGTTCCAATTCCTATTTTACTTTTGATATCAATATTTCCATTGTATAAGTCGACAATACTCTTGCATAGATTGAGTCCTAATCCCGCGCCATAGCTCATTTGTTTTTGATGACTTTTGCTTTGGTAAAATTTATTAAACACTTTTTTCAAGTCCTCTTCTGGGATTCCTATACCTGTGTCTATGATTGAGACATCAAGTTGGTAGTTACTTATTTGTTTGTTTAAATCAACATTTATGGTTATTGTTCCTTTGTTGGTAAACTTTATTGCATTGATGACAGTGTTGTAAAAAAGCTGATGAATTTTTATATTATCTGCCCAAACAAGCGTATCGACATTCTTGTTGATATTACCAACAATTGTGATGTTTTTAGTTTCAGAAATGGTTTGTAGTGTATCCAATAACGGGATTATTTCTTTTTTTAAATTCACGTTAGTATTGAATAATTTAAGTTTAGAGTTTTCGTTTTTTAAGAAATCTAAAATCTGATTTACAGTATTTTGTAGTGAATTTGAGGTGAAATAAAGTGAATTAATATCCTTCGTTAACTCGGTATTTGAGTTTTGATTTTTAATTTTTTCAGAGTATTTTGAAATAATGTTTAAAGGTGCTCTCATTTCATGTGATAACATTCCGATGAGTTGGTTTTTTAAATCAAGATTTTTCTCTGTAGTTGCTTTTGCTTTTTGCAATTTGCTTTCATTTATATAGGTATAAATGGTGTAAAGAATTAAAATCACAGTTGCGCCACTCATTAAAATAAGTAGATAAAAGATATTTTTTTTATGCCTAATGTTTTCGTTACTATAGTCTTGAATTGCTTGATTGAATTTATTTCGGCTAGCTTCTTGAGCCGATTTTGAATAAGCCAGAATAAGTTTTTGGCTTTTATTTTGAATGTTTTTATTTATGATTAATAATTCTTGGTCTTTGTTTTTTAATGAATTGTAAGTGGCTTTTATTCTATTAAAATTGTTTAAATAGTATTTCTCTGTAAGTAAAAAAGTATTTCGGAGTTGATCTTCAAAGGTACCTGATTTTTCTTTATTATTAAAAACCATTTTTATAATGGATTGCACCTCTTGTTTGTCTACATCTGACTTTCCTTTTAGAGCATTTCCAATTCTTCCAAAAAAGGATTTTTTCTTGGTTTCGGTTACTTTTTTAATGGTGTCATAAGTGATTGAACTTAGGATTTTTTCGTAATTGAATTTTTTTATTAAAAAGTCAGGATTGATATTGCTTTTATCTTTATCATATTTTTGATTAATGAGTATTTCTAATTGATTTTTAAGAGAGACCACTTCTAATTCAATTTGTTTTTTATTTTTGATCACTACCGAAAAATCTTTGTTAGTTTTATTTAAATAGTTTAAGCTATCCAAATATACAGTCATGCTATCCAATGAAAGTTGGTATTTTTTCAAAGAAATAGGTTTTTGATATTGTATGTATTCATTAAAATGGTTTCCCGCTTCAAGATAATTTTTTGTAGCCAGGTTTGAAAAAACTAAAGATTTATTTGGTTTTAATAAAGAATAGGCATTTTGATTGATATTGTCTTGTAAATAGTTGTCAGAACTCCATATTTTGTATATGAAATACTGGGTTAAGAGTGTTAATAGAAAAAGAAGAAGTAAGCCTATTTTTTTAATTGTAATGTTATTCATGTGTTTTGAATTATAATTTAATTAGTGAATAGCTTTGGTAAGTCGATTGCAATATGGCTTCAGTTCTCTCGGGATGAGTGTCCGATATAAAGAGTTGGCCGAACGAATCGTCTTTTACCATTTCGATAATTTTGGCTACCCGAAATTCATCTAGCTTATCAAAAATATCATCAAAAAGTAGTATCGGTTTTACGCCACTTTGTTGTTTCAAAAAATCAAATTGAGCCAGTTTAAGCGCAATCAAAAATGATTTTTGTTGCCCTTGCGATCCAAATTTTTTGATAGGAAACGAATCAATTTCAAACGACAAATCATCTTTGTGAATGCCAAAACTGGTGTACTGTAACGCTCGGTCTTTGGCTAAATTTTCATTTAGTAAATTCAAGAGTGTATTCTCATAAAGATGACTTTCATAAACCAGTTGCACTTGTTCTGCACTTCCTGTAATGGCTTGATGATGCTTATTGAAAATAGGTAAAAATTCAGCAATAAAGGCTTTTCTTTTTTCGAAAAGTAAGGATGCAAAACCATCCAATTGCTCGTTGTAAATAGATAAAGTGTCCTTGTCAAAAACGTGGTTCAAAGCAAAATACTTCAATAATGCGTTGCGCTGACTGATGGTTTTTTGATACTGAATCAATTGTTGCAAATAGGTCGCGTCGAGTTGCGAAATCACGCTGTCCATAAACTTTCTTCGGGTTTCGCTTCCTTCTATAATAAGGTCGCGGTCGGCAGGCGAAATAATGACCAGTGGAATGAAACCAATATGGTCAGAAAATTTATCGTAAGCTTTACCGTTTCTTTTTAAAATCTTTTTTTGCCCTTTTTTGATGCTGCAAACAATTTGTTCGTTGCGCTCATTTTTTTCAAACAAAGCATCAATTACAAAAAAATCTTCACCGTGTCTGATGTTTTGAATCGCCAATGGATTGAAATAACTTTTTCCATACGCCAAATGATAGATGGCATCCAGAACATTTGTTTTTCCAACGCCATTTCTTCCAACAAAACAATTAATCTTGTTGTCAAATTCAAATTCAGCTTCGGTAAAATTTTTATAATTGAATAAAGAAATTTTTTTTAAATACATGTTTTAAGCTTCTCTTGTATTGGTAATAACCTCTTTTTTGAGTGCTATTTTTGAGGGGTGCAAATTATTGAAAATTATCCATATTATTTGGTTTTTCATGCATTGAAGCAAGAATGAATCTTAAACTGAATATAAAAGTGATTTTTTTTGTGTGGGTTTGAATAAAAATTTTATTTTTGCGACTCACTAAATTAATTTTAAATGGCTACTTACAGCAAACGAGGATATAAAACACCAAAAGAGAAAGAAGTTAAAGAACCTATAGAAGAAGTTCAAATTAATGAAAAAGACAGCGCTACTGCTGAAGTTTTCTCTAAGCTAGACGAAACAGCATCAAAAACTGAAGATTTTGTTGCCAAAAACCAAAAAATCATTATTGGTATCGTAGCAGGTATTGCTTTGATAACTGTAGGATATTTAGCATATAAAAAATTTATTGCTACTCCAAAAGAAGAAGAGGCAGCTAACGAAATGTTCGTAGCTCAACAAAACTTTCAAAAAGCAACCGATGGTGTTGCGAGTGATTCGTTATACAAATTGGCCTTGAATGGTTCTGAAGGTAAATTCGGATTTGTTAAAATTGCAGATGAGTATTCAGGAACAGACGCAGGAAATTTGGCGAATTACTACGCAGGTATCGCTTACCTAAATACAGGTAAATACGCTGAGGCGATCAGTTATTTAGAAAAATTCAGTTCAAAAGACGCTATTTTAAGTGCTTTAGCCAAAGGTGCAATTGGTGATGCTTACTCTCAAACCAACAAAGCCGAAGAAGCTCTTGGTTTTTATGTAAAAGCAGCTGAAAGCAACAAAAACGACTTTACAACGCCTCGTTTCTTATTAAAAGCAGGTAAAACAGCTTTGAGCTTAGGTAAAAAAGAAGAAGCTTTAAAGTATTTTACAGACATCAAAGAAAATTTTGATGCATCTCCTGAATCAGCTTCAGTTGATGGATTGATAGGATTAGCACAGTAACAGTACTAATTTTTTCAAACCAAAAGAGGTTAGAAAGCAAAAGAATTCGAAGTAAATTTTGAATCCTTTTATTTTTAACCTCTTTTTTTATACCTATATTTATGGTGTTGTTTGGAGCAGCAGGAATTGGGCCTTTTTACCAACATCGTCCCGCTGTCCTTCCTATCTTTTTTCACATCTGTCAGGTTTTAAAACCTGACAGATGTGAAAAAAGGATATTCCCTCCCATCGGGGCTATCAGGAAACATGGTTTCTTATCTATAAGCATCCAAAGAAAAACAACCATTTGACAAGCGTTTAATTTAAATGAAATAATACAATGGCAACCGAAAACAGAAATTTATCGGATTATAACAAAAACGAAGTACCAGACGCCAAAGATTTCCGCTTCGGAATCGTTGTGGCCGAATGGAATGAAACCATAACAGAAGGATTGTTCAATGGTGCTTTTCAAGCGCTCATTGAAAATCAAGTGCCCCCACAACACATCATACGTTGGAACGTGCCAGGGAGTTTCGAGTTGATTTATGGTGCAAAAAAAATGTTGCAAACGCAAAACGTAGATGCGGTTATTGTGATTGGATGCGTTATTCAAGGCGAGACCAAACATTTTGATTTTGTTTGCGAAGGCGTTACGCAAGGCATTAAAGATCTTAATGTACAAACCGATACTCCAGTTATTTTTTGTGTGTTAACGGACAACACCATGCAGCAATCCATTGACCGTAGTGGAGGTATTCATGGCAACAAAGGTACTGAAGCCGCGATTGCTGCTATTAAAATGGCGTACATTCGTCATCAAGCTACCTTAACGCACCAATTTCAACCTCAAAATTTGTTAGGAGCTGGCGCACTTCAAATCGAAGACAAGCCTTTACAGCTTGAAGAATAATGTGGTAGAGCACTTTTTTACAAAGCCTACACTACCCAAAATAGTGTAGGTTTTTTGTTTTTTTTTATGAGTAGATCGCTAGTAAAATCGAATAGTTTTTACTTAAATTTGTCCTCCTTGGTTTTAAAACATAAACCACCATCAGAAAACCCTAATCTATAATTTTTAATGTCTAGTATTATTCAATTGCTTCCCGATCATGTCGCTAACCAAATTGCTGCTGGTGAAGTAGTGCAACGACCTGCTTCTGTAGTAAAAGAATTACTAGAAAATGCTGTCGATGCCAAAGCTACCGATATCAAATTGATTATTAAAGATGCCGGAAAATCTTTGATACAAGTTATAGATAATGGAGTAGGTATGAGTGTAACGGATGCGCGTTTGTGTTTTGCACGACACGCCACATCCAAAATACGCTTGGCCGAAGATTTATTCTCGTTAAACACCAAAGGATTTCGGGGTGAAGCCTTAGCATCCATTGCTGCGATTGCGCATGTGGAAATGAAAAGCAAACAAGATCAAGAGGAATTAGGTACGCATATTATTATCGAAGGTAGTAAGTTTGTATCGCAAGAAGTGGCTGTTTTGCCGAAAGGCACCTCTTTTGCTGTAAAAAATCTTTTTTTCAATATTCCTGCGCGTCGTAACTTTTTAAAATCTGATACGGTTGAGTTTCGTCATATTGTCGATGAATTTCAACGCGTAGTGATGGCACATCCCAATATTCACTTTACTTTTTTCCACAACGGAAGCGAAATGTTTAATTTGCCTCCAGCTACTTTGCGCCAACGTATTGTGGGTATTTTTGCGGGTAAAACCAACGAAAAATTGGTACCCGTCAACGAAGAGACAGAAATTGTCACCATTCAAGGTTTTGTTAGCAAACCCGAATTTGCCAAAAAGAGTAGAGGTGAACAGTTTTTCTTTGTCAATGACCGATTCATAAAAAGTGGTTATTTGCACCATGCGGTGATGGCAGCTTTTGATGGTATACTAAAAGACGGTTTGCAACCCAGTTACTTTTTATACCTTACTGTGGAGCCCAATACTATTGATATCAACATTCATCCCACTAAAACCGAAATAAAATTTGACGATGAACATGCCTTGTACGCGATTCTTAGGGCTTCCATCAAGCATAGTTTAGGACAGTTTAACGTTGCTCCAGTTTTGGATTTTGATCGTGATGCTAATTTAGACACGCCATATCATTACAAAGATGTAGAAGGTTCTTTTCCTACTATCGAAGTAAATGGTGATTTTAATCCTTTTGCAGTGGTTGATGCTGCGCCAAAAAAATCTTTTTCGACTTACAAAAAGCCTGAAAGCACTTCCAATTGGGAGAGTTTGTATGTTGGTTTAACGCAAGATCCCGAGCCAGAACCGGAGCAATTTGTAAGCATGGCTTTTGAAACGGATGCTATTTCTTCTTCATTGTTTTCAGATACTGAAGTAGAGCAAGCGGTTCAAAAAACCTATCAAATCCATAAAAAATATATTGTTTCGCCTATAAAATCAGGAATGCTAATTGTAGATCAACAACGAGCCCACCAACGTATTTTATACGAACAGTTTTTAACCAATATGACGATGCACCAAGCGGCTAGTCAGCAATTGTTGTTTCCGTTGAATTTGTTTTTTTCTAATGATGAAATGGTTTTAATTACGGAATTACAAAGCACATTGACTGCGACAGGTTTTGTTTTTGATACTTCGGCTACAGATCATGTGGTGATTTCTGGGATTCCAGTAACCATTTCCGAAAGTGAAGTGGCTTTGGTTATCGAACAATTATTAGCCGATTTGCACGATGGAATTCCCGAAAACAGTTTTAGTCAAAGCGATACCATAGCCAAGTCAATGGCGAAAAGCTTAGCAGTAAAAACGGGAACGTATTTGAATGAAAAAGAACAAGAAAATGTAGTCAACGGACTTTTTGCTTGTAAAGAGCCCAATATTTCTCCTTTTAATAAACCTACTTTCATTACGATGCGTGTGGAAGATTTAGATAAAAAATTTGCTGTATGATGAATATTACCCCAACCGTTAAGCAATTGTTGATTATTAACGTATTGTTTTATGTAGGTTCCATGATTGTGGGAGAACCTGCATATCACTTGTTGTCCATGTATTATTTTGGGAATCCTGGTTTTCATTCATGGCAAATCTTTACCCACATGTTTATGCATGCTCCATTACCAAATGTAATGCACATTTTGTTTAATATGTTTGCCTTGTATTCGTTTGGATCGGCCTTAGAACATTTTTGGGGTGGTAAAAAATTTCTGTTTTTTTATATTTCCTGTGGTTTAGGTGCAGCCTTGTTGCATACTGGAGTTAATTATTATTTCTTCGAAAATGCAATAGATACCTTAGTGGCTAATGGATTTTCAAAACCCGAAATTTTACAGATTTTAAGTGAAGGGAAAATGGATACACGTTGGCAAGAATTGTTAACCGTGACCGAGTTTAGAGAGTTTATTAGTGCTTACATGGGGACAATGGTAGGAGCTTCAGGAGCAATTTATGGTCTTTTAGTTGCTTTTGCGTTCATGTTTCCTAATGCTGAATTGGCTTTACTATTTATTCCTGTGCCCATCAAAGCAAAGTATTTTGTGCCAGGATTATTGTTGATTGACTTATATTCTGGTGTGTCTGGCGGTTCTATTTTTGGCGGTTCATCTGGGATTGCTCACTTTGCCCACTTAGGCGGCGCATTAATTGGGTTCTTGATGATGTGGTATTGGAAAAAAAATCAATTCAACAACAATCGTTGGAATTAAATTAAGCAAGTACTGTTCAGTAGTTTTGTTTATATTTGATTTATAAAAGCTTTATTTTATGACAATTTTCAATGATTTAAAGTCTCGTTATCGCTTGGGGAATGTTGCGTTGCAGCTAATTTTCTGGAATATAGGGGTGTTTTTGATCGCTATATTGTTTTTTTATCAGTTCAAATCGGGGCAATTTTTGTTTCCAAATTGGCTTGCTTTGTCTTCGGATCCTTTGGTGTCTTTGAGTCGTCCTTGGACCTTTCTAACCTATGCTTTTTTTCATGACGGTATTGGTCATTTGTTTTTCAATATGATGGTGCTGCATTTTTGTAGTCAATTATTTTTGACGTTTTTCACTACCAAACAATTTATGGGATTGTATGTGTTGAGCGCCATTTTTTCAGGGATAGTGTTTGTGTTGTCGTATTACTTCTTGCAATATACCTCAATGATTGTTGGAGCTTCGGCTGCTATTTATGCCATTTTAGTGGCTACCACGACTTACCAGCCTCTAATGCAAGTGCAATTGTTTTTGTTTGGCAATATCAAATTGTGGTACATTACGGCAGTGGTTTTGTTGTTGGATGTGTTACAATTTCGTGTAGAGAATATGGGGGGACACATCTCTCATTTAGCAGGAGCCTTATTTGGTTTTGTTTATATAAAGCTCTTGGTAAGCGGGGTGGATTTAAGTAAATTAGTTTCTGGAGTTGTTGATTTTTTTTGGTCGTTGTTTCAAAAACGAAACAAAACGCCATTTAAAAAAGTACACGTTAATTATGCCAGAAAAGAAGCTCCTAAGACAGTGTCTAGAATTGTAACCAAAGACAAGACACAACAACAAATTGATGAAATTTTAGATAAAATCAGTCAATCGGGTTACGATTGTTTGACCAAAGAAGAAAAAGAATTTTTGTTCAAAGCTGGAAAATAGTTGAATGGGGTCTTTGATGCATTTTGATCCAATATTATTTTAAAAATGGTGCTACTTGCCTCTAAAGATCTGCAACAAACAATAAATATAAAGTAATAATGAGAAACCTTTCATGGTTTAATAAAGTGATGTTTTTCTTGAATATAGTACTCACTGTATTCACGTTTACTGCTTATCTGTTTCCTTTTTTATCTCCCAAAGTTTTTCCTTTGTTGGCGGTATTTACGTTGTTTATGCCGGTGTTTTTTGTGCTCAACGGATTGTTTTTTATCTATTGGGGAATTCAGTTCAAAAAAAGAATGATCCTTTCGGGATTGGTTTTGCTCATGGGCATCACTTTTATCAATAAATTTTATAAATTCTCCACGAAACCCTATCAAGATTCTCCCAAGGATTTTAAGATTATGAGTTATAATGTGCGTTTGTTTAATGTGTTTAAATGGATTGATCGCGATGGTATCCCGCAGGAGATTTTAACATTTATCAATCATAACAATCCTGATATTCTTTGTATACAAGAATATTCCAATCACGGAAATATCGATTTGAAAGTATATCCACATCGTTATATTTTTATTGAAGGTGATAAAATCCGTACTGGGCAGGCTATTTTTTCTAAATTCCCAATCCTGGATCAAGGTAATATCGTCTTTCCTAATTCAAATAATAACGCCATTTTTGCAGATATTAAGCGTGGAAAAGACATTATTCGGGTGTATAATATTCATTTTCAATCCATCAAAATTTCGCCAGATGTTCACGAAATTTCAGAAAATATTGAAGTGATGGATCAACAAAAATCCCATAAATTATTCAATCGCATTAGCAAAGCCTTCAAGCAACAACAAGAACAGGCTAAAATATTAATGGATCATAAAAAAGAATCCAAATATCCTGTCATTATTTGTGGTGACTTAAACAATAGTGCGTTTTCGTACGTGTATCGCAATGTAAAAGGCACTTTGAAAGACGCGTTTGAAGAAGCTGGAAAAGGTTTTGGACAAACGTACACTTTTAGATATTACCCTGCCCGTATAGATTATATTTTTGCAGATCCTCTGCTAGAAGTCAAAGAATTTGAGAGTTTTCCAAAGTTTCAAAACTCAGACCATTATCCTATTATGGCTAAGTTGAGTTTTTAAACAAATGAAAAGCCATGAGTCTTTTAATGAGTATGGCTTTTGGCACTTTTTTTTTGTACTAACAATCGATAAGAACTATTAATTGTAGTGATAATAACTGTTGCTTCTATTCTTTACGGTATTATGCGTTAGGGATTATTTCACTTATATTATTTTCATAGGTGTTCAATGAACTATGTTTGCAGTGAAAATCCTTTTTGAGGTTTTTTTTGCCTCAAAAAGATTGTAGCGTAAAGCCAGATCCTTGTGGTAACGCCCAAATGGATACATTACATAAAAGCCTTTGTGTGCTGTATGTAACTCAATGTTGTTAAGTTAAGATATTTTTGGTTGTAGATTAACGATTCTTGACCCGAGCGGTAGCGAACTGGTAAAGCATTTTAGATTTTGTGCCAATAAATAAAAAAAACTAGTTTTTTCAATGGTTTACACATCAGCAATCAAGAATCGTTATTTAAAAATCAGCAATCAAATTATTGATTATTCCTTAACTTCATGACATTGGGATGTAGCTGTGTAGCTTCACCCGTGTGTTATCCTAAAAATTTGAGAAAGAAAAGAAGTGTTTTTTAGATTATAGTACTAACTTTTGATTTTGCAAGTACTCTAAAGCAAATTTTCCTTCGTTAAAAATTAAATCCAATACACTCAAGTTGTTGATAAAGCCATGTTTGTCATCAAAAACCTGTGGGTAAGTAACAAATAGGTTTGGGTCTTTTTTTCCATTAACCAAGGTTCTGTAGTCCAGGACTCCGGGATCAACTTCATGAAAATATTCATTGGTTTTTGAATAAGTCAGTGGGTAGCGGAGGCATTTTTCGATCAAAGCCAGCGTTTCGAAATTTAGATCCATCAAAAAAGTATGTTTCTTTTCAAAAAATGGGTAAATATCGTCCTCAAAAAACTCAAAGAAAGGCGAGCTTCTGTAACCGGCTTCCAATGATTTGAAGTGTTGTTTCTGCCAATCAAAATCATTTTCAATTTGCACGTCTTTCGTTTTTTGGTGTACCATGCTGGTATGTTTCACCGGTATGTTGAGCATTTGGATGCCGTTTGGACTATAAATATAGGTTCGGTTGCGATTGGTTTGCTTTTGAAAGTTGTCGTCCATTTCAAAAGTAATACTATCGGCTTGGATCATGGCGGCCATTTGGCTAATCGATGGGAAATAGGATGGGTGTAAAAGAGTGTTCATAGTAGCGTCATTACATGTCAAAAGTCATACCATCCGTTTGGAAAATATGACTTTTGAATATACTTAAAATTTAGTTTTAAATTTCGTTTTTTGCTTTTCTTTTTTTCCAGAAATATTCTCCGATAAAAAAGGCAATCAAAGCGATCAAGAAATATTTGAAATAAGATTGTGGTTGACCTTCACCGTTTACTGTTGTAAACACGCGGTCCCAACGGATTTTGTTGATACCTTTTCCGTTAGTATCCCAACTCATCCATATAAAAACAGGTTTTCCTACAATGTGGTTTTCTGGAACAAATCCCCAATAACGGCTGTCTTCCGAGTTATGACGATTGTCTCCCATCATCCAGTAGTAATTTTGACCAAAAGTATAGGTTGTGGCTACTTTTCCGTCAATTCGGATTTCTGTACCGTTGATTTCTAAGGTTCTGTTTTCGTAATCGTCAATAATGGTTTTGTAAAAGGGTAACGTTTTTAGGTTTAAATCTACAGTTTTTCCTTTTTGAGGAATGTAAATTGGTCCATAATTGTCTTGGTTCCAGTTTTTGGTATGCGGGAAAACGCCATTTTCAGTCTCTTTCGATACTATTCTAGTAACTGCTGTAATGCCTGGTACTTGTTTGAAGCGTTCGGCTGCATCTTTTGTTAAGGCACTAATATATAAGGTGTCGCGTCTTTCATTGTCCATGAATCCAGCAGGATCGGTAATGTCTAATTCTTTGAATAAAGATTCAAAATCGATAGGTGTTTTTCCATCCAAAGCCAATTTGTACGAATATTGAGGTCTTGCCCTTTCGGGTAAGATAAGTTCTTTTCCGTCAATGTAAATTAAACCGTCTTTTATAGATAAATGATCTCCAGGTAAACCTACACAACGTTTTACATAGTTTGATTTTTTGTCGATAGGTTTTTCTACACGCAAGCCAGATTTGTCTCTGAATTTATACACGGTGTCAACGGGCCAGTTGAATACCACGATATCATTTCGTTTGATGTCTTCGATAGAAGGAAATCTCATGTAAGGCAATTGTGGCCAATTTAAATAAGATTTTTTCTTAGTTAGCGGAATCGTATCGTGAACCATCGGCATAGCAACGGTTGTCATTGGAACCCTTGCGCCATAATTTACTTTGCTTACGAATAAAAAATCACCAATTAATAATGATTTCTCTAATGAAGAAGTTGGAATGGTAAACGGTTGAATGAAATAGGTATGCACAATCGTAGCTACGATAACGGCAAAAAGTAATGAACTTACGGTGTCGGCAGCTTTGTGATCTGGGCTTAAGTTTCTGTCGGTGACATGATTGAGTGGTTGTGTGTAATTAACGTAGTACAAGTACAACCCAAAAGAGGCTATTACTAGGATAGTATCTAGAGTAGAGCGTTTTCCAAAACTGCGTAAGGTTTCGACCCAAACAACAGGAAACATTATCAAATTGATTACTGGAATGAAAAGTAATACTGTCCACCATGTCGGTCTACCAATAATTTTCATTAATACAATTGCATTGTAGATTGGTACAGCTGCGATCCAACGTTTTCTTCCTGCACTTTCGTACATTTTCCATGTACCTAAAAAATGAATAATTTGAATAACTAAAAAGAAAACAAACCAAGAATATAGTGTCATAAAAACTGTATGTTAAAAGCTAAATTAAGCTATGATTAATTGAAATTTAAAACATCTTTCATGGTGAAAACACCATGTTTTCCTGCCAACCACTCTGCTGCAATAACAGCGCCTAAAGCAAAACCTTCTCTGTTGTGTGCGGTGTGTTTTATCTCTATTGCGTCTATGGGTGAATTGTAGGTTACGGTATGTGTTCCAGGAACTTCGCCTGTTCTAACAGCTTCAATTTGGATTTCGTTGTCCTTTGGGCTAGCGTCCATGGTCCAATTGGAACAGTTACTATGTTCTAGTACGCCTTCTGCTAAGGTAATAGCCGTTCCGCTTGGGGCATCTAACTTATGGATATGGTGAATTTCTTCCATAGCAACTTTGTATGAATGGTAAGGAGCCATGATTTTTGCTAAGTATGAATTTAATTCAAAAAAAAGATTCACTCCTAAGCTAAAATTGGAACTTGAAATAAATCCTCCATTCTTCTCTTTACAAAGCGCAATCATCTCGTCATAATGTGCTAGCCATCCTGTGGTGCCTGAAACCACGGGCACATTGGCGTGGAAACTCGCAGATATATTGGCTATAGCAGCTGCTGGCACACTAAAATCGATGGCAACATTAGCATTTTCTAGGCCATCATAAGTGTTGAATTCATCTTTTTTCAAAACAATTTCATGACCTCTTTCTAAAGCAATTCGCTCTATTACTTGGCCCATTTTTCCGTATCCTAAAAGCGCAATTTTCATTTTTTTTGATTTAAAATAAGTACTTTTTAAAAAGTATAATTGAAGGTTAGACCCACATTGGGGCGAAACGTTACATCGTTGGGGTAAATTTCTGGTTTTAATGAGAGATTTTCGTTGACATTAAATTGAATAATAGCCGCGTCTACATTGGCATCAATAATATTCAATACATAAAAACCAACGGTAACTAATGCCGATAAATCTCTGTTGCGTTGGAATACTCTTTGTGCGGCAACCAATCTACTGTTGTCTAAAAAAGAAAATTTGTCATCCGTGTACCCTTCTAATCTTCTTTTATAAGCATCTCGGTACTGATTGTATTTTCTATTGTTGTCAATATAAAAATACAAACTGGTTCCAATACCAGCATATACTAAAGGGATTTTCCAATACTTTTTGTTGTAGGCTTGACCCAATCCCGGCAAAATGGCTGAATAAAATGCAGCTTTTGCTGGGGTTAGAGGATCGATATCAAGAGGCGCAACGGTATCTTTTGCAACTAGGGCTACTGCTTTTTTTTCTTGTGAAAAAGCAGTGTGGTGTAGCAACAAAAGTGTAATGATGCATATGGTACGCAATAAATTCACTACCCTTTGATTAATTTTAAAATTCTGTTTAAGTCTTCTTCTGAATGAAAAGGGATGGTTATTTTTCCTTTTCCTTTTGGATCTACTTTTAAATCTACTTTGGTGCCAAAATAAGAATTAAAACTGTATTGTTGTTCGTCATCGATCTCAAATGCAGCTGATTTTGCGGGAGCGCTAGATTTTGGCAACAAACTTTCGTGGTAGTTTTTTACTAAAGTTTCCGTTTCACGTACCGATAAATTCTGACTCACAATTTTTTGATACATTTGGGCTTGTACATCCAAATCTTCAACATTGATGATGGCGCGACCATGTCCCATACTGATGAAACCGTCTCTGATACCTGTTTGAATTATCGGATCTAGTTTTAAAAGACGCAAGTAATTGGCAATCGTAGAACGTTTTTTACCCACTCTTTCGCTCATTTGTTCTTGAGTTAATTGTATTTCGTCCATTAATCGTTGGTACGAAAGTGCAATCTCAATAGGGTCTAAGTCATGACGTTGGATGTTTTCCACCAAAGCCATAACCAAAGATTCGTTATCATTTGCAATACGAATGTAAGCAGGTACGCTAGTAAGTCCTACTAATTTTGAAGCACGCAAACGACGTTCCCCAGAAATTAATTGGTATTTGTTAAAATCTAATTTACGAACCGTAATGGGTTGAATTACGCCTAATTCTTTGATAGAAGTGGCCAATTCACGCAATGATTCTTCATTGAAATTTGTTCTGGGTTGAAATGGATTTATTTCAATAGCATCAATTTCAAGCTCAATAATATTACCAACAACTTTGTCAGCATTCTTATCCTCAACCGATTTTATGTCGTTTTCAGGATCTTTTAATAATGCGGATAAACCCCTTCCAAGTGCTTGTTTTTTTATTGCTTTTGTCATAAAACCTATTTGCTGTTTTTCTTTATTATTTCTTGCGCTAAATGAATATAGTTTACTGCACCTTTACTAGTTGCATCGTAATTAATTATGCTCTCTCCAAAACTTGGCGCTTCACTCAATTTTACATTACGTTGAATTACAGTTTCAAAAACCATATCGTTGAAGTGTTTTTGAACCTCTTCTAATACTTGATTAGACAAACGCAATCTAGAGTCGTACATAGTTAGCAATAGTCCTTCAATATCCAAATCTGGATTATGTATTTTTTGAATACTTTTTACGGTATTCAATAACTTGCCTAATCCTTCGAGTGCAAAATATTCACATTGAATAGGAATAATAACAGAGTCTGCTGCTGTAAGTGCATTCAAAGTTAATAAACCCAATGAAGGCGCGCAGTCGATCAATATGTAGTCATATTCATCTTTGACGCTTTCTAATGCTTTTTTAAGCATGTATTCACGATTTTCCTTGTCTACCAATTCAATTTCGATAGCCACAAGGTCAATGTGAGCAGGAATCACATCTACATTAGGTGCGGTACATTTTAAAACCGCTGCTTTTGGTGTGTGGCTGTGTTCTAAGATTTGGTAGGTACCAATTTCCACAGATTCCACATCAATTCCTAAGCCAGATGTGGCATTAGCTTGAGGATCAGCATCAATTAATAATACTTTTTTTTCTAAAACTCCTAAGGAAGCTGCAAGATTTACGGATGTTGTGGTTTTTCCAACTCCTCCTTTTTGATTAGCAATAGCAATGATTTTGCCCATTTGTTTTTTTAATTTTGAGCGGTAAAAATACAATTTTTTATGGTTATTGAAAATCTATTTTTAGAACATTTGTGATTGTTTTCTGAATCTTTTTTCAAGACTATATTTTTTACAAGCGAAAGCGCTTCTAATTACAGAATTATTTTTTTTACTGTTTCTTTTGGAGCTATTTGTTAAATTTTAATTGTAAAAAAAAAGAGGAGCTATTTGATAGACTCCACTTTTTTTAGAAGTATTTAATTAAATGAGGTAAATAGATTTTTAAATTTTTTTTATTAAAATTGGATCAACTTAATTCATAAAACTTGTTTATTGATACATAAAAAACAGTTAGATATATTGAATGTTAGTATTTAATTATTTTATCAATTACAAATACTCTTGAGGCTTCACCATTTTTAAGTTTGTATTGAATTTGTCGAGTGCCTCCAGTGGGTTTGCTATTATTATCTCCTTCTTTATAGACTGGAAATCGTTGTATTAATGTACCCTCAACAAGTGCAAATTCATCATGCCCCATATATCCTTTGTTCGTTTTTGGATTTTCGACTATGCTTGGAATTGTGATTTCACTCATTGATTTATTATTATTTCCTGAAAAACCAATTGCAGTTCCGTAGCTTCCACTTCCAGCACTGGTAACATAAATTAATAATTCTGGTGAACCATCTGCATTAATATCGTCAACTTCTATATTATTAATTGAGCCATCAATTGTTTTTGTGATAATAGAATTGTCTTCCAAAAAACCTTTTGGTTGAATGGTCAAAGTGTTTCCTGTTACTGCAATAGCGAAGCTTATATCTTTATAGGTGACCGTTTTTGTATAATCTGCCTTTTGTTCTTCCGGTTTTGAAATGGAGGTAGTGGTAGTATCTTTTGTTTGATTCGATTCACTAGATGTTACTGTTTCCGATTTCTTTTGACAACTAATTGATAAAAGGGTTAAGGATAAGACTAAGCTGGTTGAAATATTTTTTTTCATCTGAAATAATTGTTTTTAGTTGGTTAGAAGATTAAAGTTAATGAAAATGAAATAATAATCCCAATTCTACTCGCAATAAATGATTTTTAAGTAGGTTGTTCAAAGTCTGTATAAGTGCTTGTTATTGATTTAAATACATTTTTTTAATGAATTTATTAAATTGTAAAGTGATTTTATTTTTGAAATTACTTGTGATAGCCAAAAAAGTATTCTATATTTGCACCCGCGTTACGGGGTGTAGCGTAGCCCGGTTATCGCGCCTGCTTTGGGAGCAGGAGGTCGCAGGTTCGAATCCTGCCACCCCGACTAAATCCTTTCTGATTTTCAGAAGGGATTTTTTGTATATATGGAATTTACAGTTTACATATTATTTTCAAAATCGGCTGATAAACATCGAATTTCCGTTAAACGGAATAAACGCTGCCACCCCGACAAAAAACCTTTTTGAAATTCAAAAAGGTTTTTTTTTATTACCCCATAATCAAAACAAATACTTCAAATCGAGTTATTATTTTTTAAAATCCTATTTTTGCGTGTATTTTAAAAAACTCAAAACACAATGTCAAATACTATCGAAAAAATAAAATGCCTAATTATAGGTTCAGGTCCTGCGGGTTATACCGCGGCTATTTATGCTGCTAGAGCCAATATGAATCCAGTTTTGTACCAAGGAATGCAACCTGGTGGACAATTGACAACGACCAATGAAGTTGAAAATTTTCCAGGTTATGTAGACGGTGTAACTGGACCAGAAATGATGATTCAGTTGCAACAACAAGCACAACGTTTTGGCGCTGATGTGCGTGACGGTTGGGCTACAAAAGTTGATTTCTCTGGCGATATTCACAAAGTTTGGATTAATGACACTATCGAATTACACTGCGAAACTGTAATTATTTCTACAGGAGCTTCTGCAAAATATTTAGGTTTACCATCAGAACAACATTATTTAAAAATGGGTGGTGGAGTTTCAGCTTGTGCCGTTTGTGATGGATTTTTCTATAGAAATCAAGAAGTAGTAATAGTTGGAGCAGGAGATTCAGCTTGCGAAGAAGCACACTACTTATCTAAGTTGTGCAAAAAAGTTACGATGTTGGTTAGAAGCGAAAAATTCAGAGCTTCCAAAATTATGGAAGAAAGAGTACGCAAAACCGAAAACATCGAAATCCTTTTAAACCACGATACCGTTGAAGTTTTAGGAGATGAGCAAGTGGTTTCGGCTATCAAAGTAAAAAACAAAACCACCGATGAAGTGTATGACATTCCAGCAACTGGATTTTTCGTAGCCATTGGTCATAAACCCAACACCGACATCTTCAAAGATTACTTGACCTTAGACGAAACGGGTTATATCGTTAACGTTCCAGGAAGTTCAAAAACGAATGTGGCAGGAGTTTTCGTAGCAGGAGACGCCGCCGATCACGTGTACCGCCAAGCCATTACCGCTGCAGGTACAGGTTGTATGGCAGCATTGGATGCCGAGCGTTATTTGGCAGCCAAAGAGTAATTTTTTTCGGAGCAGTATTCAAAGCGCTTTTTTGTGTTCAAAGTCCCGCTCTCCGTTACAATCTTTGTTGCCGAACCCCGGCAACAAAGGATTTTCACTGCGATCAAGGCTAAAGAATAGCAATGGTCTCTTATTTAGTTACATACTGAAATTTGTATTACAAAAAAAAGTCCTTCACAGCGAAGGACTTTTTTTTTGTTTCAACTAAAAACTATTCTTGGCTTATCGAACCGCCAGAACTTTCACTTTTCTTTAGTCTTTTAGGATTGTTTTTATAGGAGATATTTCCTCCACTAGACGCTTCGGCATCAAGACTCACCAACGGATGTAGCGATTGAATACTTCCTGATGAAGCCTGTGATTTGATATCGTTTGCCAACAACTCGCCAGCATTAATAGAACTTCCGCTCGAAGAATTGGTTTGTAAACTAATGGCTTTACCTTTCAATTCAATACTACTTCCGCTTCCAGAATCACAAATTATTTTTTCAGATTCTATGTTCAAATCTAGTGAGGCCGCACTCGATGCATCAATCTTAAATTCTGTAGCTTTAAAGGTAGATTTACTATTTACAGTCGAAGCACTATTGGCTTCAATACCTTCTATAATAGGAGCTCGAACAATTACTTTTTTCGAAGTGATATTCAAGAAAGAACTGTATTTACATCCAATAATAAGCTTACCGTTTTCTACTTTGGTAGTGATTTCTTTTTGCAAATTATCATCGGCTTCTACTATGATCTCAATTTTATCGGCTTGTTCTAGTACCAAATCGATAGCGTTTCCTACTTCAATACTTTTAAAATCGCCATTAACGATTCTTTTTTCTGTAGTTACAGAACCACTGCCGGTAATCGAATTCATGTTGGTTACTAAATTGCAAGAAGCAAAAAGTAAAGCAACTAAGGTAACAATGATAAATTTTGCTACTATGGTGATGATTTTTACCATGACTATTTGGTTTTAATAATAATACCGTCTTTGTTAATTTTCAATTCTTTGAAATCTTTATCCGACTTAATGACAGTGTCTTTCTTAATCGTGATGCCCTCTTCGTTAATTGTTACATTGGCCGAATCGTTGTTGTTTTCTACATCATCCCATTCGTTTTCATCCTCAGGGCAATTTAAACATTTTATCTGTGAATTTGTTACTTTGTATACGTAATTGTCAGAGCTATAGTGTAAATTGAAGAAATCATTATCTGAACGATCGTAGTTTTGTACTGATGCATCTGGTTTTAATAAAGTACCTTCTGGTAAATACAAATACAATTCTACTTCTTGATCACGGAATTTGTTTTTTACATCGGTCAATAAATAATTGTCTAAGTACAAATGATTTCCTTCTACTTTTATACCATATTGAATTTTTTCAGCTCTGAATTTAGCATCTTGAAAGGATTTTCCTTTAGCCGTTCTTTCAATTTGGATGTAAGGTGTTTTTTCATCAGTATACAAAATTCTTAAGCTTACATTATTAGAATAGATCAATTTGTTGTTCGCAGAATCTTGTACAAATTCAAATTCAGTATGATCGTCGATATCTTTAGTATAATAATCATTATATCTGAATTTCACGAATAAAGTATCATTTGTATTCAAAGGAATATTTTGTTTGGCTACAGTTTTTCCGTCATACGCTACTTGAGTGGCTGTTTTTACTCCTATAGAGATTAAGATGGCAACAGATATTAACCACAAAGCCAACAAACTATATTTAGCAATGTTTCCAATTGATCCAATTGTTGGGGATAATAATTTAAATCCTAAGATTGTTAAGAAAAAGAATGGAATGCCAACAGCGAAAAGCATCAATAGCGCGAAACTCCAAACTGGATAGTCAGCAAAATTCCCTGCTTCAATAAAGTTTTGCCATGGAAAATCAATAAAAGCAGAAGATCCTAAGGTAAACAACCCAATGAATAAGCTAACTAAAGTAAAAAGTCCTATTAAGATTAAAATAACACCCAAGACTTTAGAAAACACTTTAAAAAGGGTCATGATAAAATCACCTAAAGAGTTTCCCAACTTTTCGGCTCCAGATTTTACTTGGTTTCCCATTTTATCGTAATCGGCATTTTTGAATTTGCCAGATACATTTTCAAATTCCTCACGAACTTTTTTTTCAATATTGGAGATCGTTACGGGCTCCCCCGTCATTTCTAGTTTTTCTGAAGTGGTGATGGCTTCTGGAGTTACAATCCAAAGAATGATATAAGCCAATATACCTGAACCAAATCCAGCAAAAACAAAGATTAGGAACATGATTTTTAACCAAACCGCATCGATACCAAAGTAATGTCCAAGACCTGTAGCTACACCACCAATCATTCCTTTTTCTTTATCACGATATAGTTTTTTTGTGCTTCTGGCGTTGTAATTATTGAAATTTTGAGACTGTGTAGTTTCTTCTTCAATGATATAATCTTCAGGTTGTCCCATTACTGCGATAACTTCGTCAACATCTTTCAGCCCTACAACGTGTTTTTCACTTTTTTGTTTTTCATTCAATAATTCTGAAACACGCATTTCGATATCTTTTATGATTTCTTCTTGTCCAGAAGATTGAGACAAAGAGCGTTTGATAGCTTCAAAATAACGGGTTAATTTTTGGTATGCATCTTCATCAATATGGAAGAACATTCCTCCTAGGTTTATATTTACAGTTTTGTTCATGACTATTGTTTTTGGTTGGTTATTAGATTTACAGCGTCGGATAATTCATTCCAAGTGCCGCTTAATTCAGTTAAAAAGGTTTGACCTATTTCGGTAAGACCATAATACTTTCTTGGTGGTCCTGAGTTGGATTCTTCCCAGCGATAGTTGAGTAATCCGTCATTTTTTAATCGTGTTAGTAAAGGATAAATGGTTCCCTCAACTACTAACAATTTTGCGTCTTTTAAAGTGTCTAATATTTCAGAAGTGTAGGCATCTTTTTCTTTTAAAACTGATAAGATGCAAAACTCGAGAACACCTTTACGCATCTGGGCTTTTGTGTTTTCAATGTTCATAATTTTCGTTTTGATTTTTTGTTTGATTAGAACTGTTCGTTTTTTGATTACTTTCCATTACTGGTGATAGTTGAGATGATTTATAGCGTTGATTAGACTACTATATACTACTTTATAATTGATTACTTTATAAAGGGAATAGTGAATGGATATTGGTATTTTTCTCCATTTGATGTTTTCACAGCTGCAATAATTATTAAGAAGAATTCTGCTATTTTAAATCCAACAAAGGCAAGCGCAGCGATGATTCCAACTGTAATAAGTCCAATATGGTCTTCAAAATTAAAATTTCTTATCACTAATCCTTGATTGTGGTAGAATTCATCAAAGGTCATATTGTTAAAAACAGTAAAAATTAAAATGGGTAAAGCAATTGCCGCCATAACCAGTGAGTAAATAAGGATACTCAATTGAAAGTTAATAGCTTGTTTTCCGTGATGGTCTACAAATTCTGATTGATCCTTTTTTGAAGTCCAAATCAAAATAGGGAAGATATAATTTCCAAACGGAATTATATACTGGCTCAATGTACTCAAATGAGTAAAGGTTGCGATGTTTTTTTCTGATACTGTTTCCATGATTTAAAGTATATAGTAATTTCTTATGCAAATATATGTCTAAAAGAAAGTATCTTGTATCGCATAGTAGTAAATGTTAACAAAAAATTAACAAAAACAAAGCGAAATAGGGGCTACTTTTTTGTCCTTGGTGAATGGAAATTAGTAAATATGTGCTGTTATTGTAGTAGAAAAGTAAAAAAGGGAATTGAATCTTTTGGATTTAAAAGGGTTGATAAAGGTCTAGCCTATTTTTTATATGTACGCATAGTATTTTTTTGTATTTTTACCCAAAAACCAACCAATAATGGAAATAAATGTATCAAAATTGAATAAATTCTTATTATTCAAATTGCCATCTGCTTTTTTTTGTGGAGTAAGAGTAAAGGCTATTGATGAAAAGCAATGTGTGGTAAGTGTAAAACACCGTTGGATCAATCAAAACCCGTTTAATTCAATGTACTTTGCGGTTCAAGCTATGGCGGCTGAATTGTCTACAGGAGCATTAGTTATGTATCAAATTCAAAAGAGTGGTAGAAAAATATCCATGTTGGTAGCTAACAACAAAGGGAATTTTACCAAGAAAGCCACAGGCAGAATTACATTTATCTGTAATAATGGACATTTGATAGAAGAAGCAATAAAACAAACTATTGCGACAGGCGAGGGGCAAACGTTTTGGATGAAATCCATTGGAAGCGATGAAAAAGGAGTTCAGGTTTCTGAAATGGATTTTGAGTGGAGTGTTCGAGTGAAATAATTCTTCAGCTTTGGAGAATGCAAAAAAAATGCCTCAATCGAGGCATTTTTTTATTCTGATTTTTTAGAAGAACAACATTTTTTACCTTCTGTTTTACAAGAAGACTTTGTTTTTGTAGCTTCTTTTTTAGTTGCTGCAGCTTCCTTTTTTGTTTTTTCTTTAGCTGGAGCTTCTTGTGCTTGAATAGATAAAGCAAAGAATGAAACGGCTAGAATAGTGGCTAATTTTTTCATTGTAAAGTGATTAATAGAGTTAAAGACTATTTTTACGCCCAAATATAAGAATTAAATGATTCGCATACTGTAGCGTTATAGTTTTATCTTTCTTTGAAATTTTTGTATTTGTTTAAACTGACAGGGAGATCTTTATCATGATGCAAAAAAAAAGCCTCAAATACAAAATTTGAGGCTTTTGGTAGCGAGACCGAGATTTGAACTCGGGACCTCAGGGTTATGAATCCTGCGCTCTAACCAACTGAGCTATCTCGCCATTATCAGGATCTATATTGCTTCCTGAATGCGGGTGCAAATATAGAAATAAATTTAGAGCTAGCAAGTGTTTTTCAAAAAAAAATATTTTTTTTGAAAAACACTTTTCGATTAGTATTTAATCCTTATATTTCCAAAAAAAAAAGCTCTTATGGTTCAAAAAGTTAGATATGAGATTGAATTCCCTATAAATTCATCCCCTCAGTTATTGTATCAATATATTTCTACGCCTTCTGGATTAGCAGAATGGTTTGCTGATGATGTTAATTCACGAGGTGAGTTTTTTACCTTTATTTGGAATGATACACAAGAGAAAGCTCGTTTAGCTTCAAAAAAATCTGGTGAGAAGGTTAAATTTAGATGGATTGATGACAAAAATAAAGATACAGACTACTTCTTTGAACTGCATATTTTAGAAGATGAATTAACTAAGGATGTTTCTTTGTTAATTGTTGATTTTGCTGAACAAGATGAGGTAAAAGAAGCTTCGCAATTATGGGAAAATCAAATTTCTGATTTAAAACATCTCATAGGTTCTGTCTAGGAAAGTCTTTTTTATATTCTATATTTGCCCTAATAAATTTTAGGGCTTTTTTTATGATTAATTTTAATGGTTCATTACAGGAAACTGATGCAAATTTGTTAGTGCAAAATAGGGGTTTTCTTTACGGGGATGGTGTTTTTGAAACACTAAAAGTGGTAAATGGAAAAATTTTATTTTTTGAAGATCATTATTTTCGGTTAATGGCCACTATGCGTATTGTTCGCATGGAAATCCCTATGGATTTCACCTTAGAATATCTGGAAGAACAAATATTGTTATTGGTTAAAAACAACAATCTAGATTCGGTAGCTAGAGTGAGAATAACGGTTTACAGAAACGATGGTGGATTTTATTTGCCAACAGATAATTCGGTTTCATTTATAATACAAACATCTGTATTGGGCAATGCGGCATATAGTGTTAGCGAGGGCGAGTATGAAGTAGATTTGTTTAAGGATTTTTATATCACCAAGCAGTTGCTTTCCTCGTTAAAAACGACCAATAAAATGATTCATATTACAGGAAGTGTTTTTGCAAAAGAAAATGATTTGCAAAACTGTTTATTGTTAAATGATAGTAAGAATGTGGTTGAGGCTTTGCAAGGAAATTTGTTTATGCGAATGGGAAATAAATTGATAACACCCCCAATTTCTGAAGGTTGTTTAAATGGAATTATGAGAAAACAAATTTTAGCATTAGCAAAAAAAGAGACGGATTTAGAAGTAGTTGAAGCTATAATTTCACCTTTTGATTTACAAAAAGCGGATGAGTTGTTTGTGACTAATGTAATAAAAGGCCTACAGCCCATAACCAAATACAGGAAAAAAATCTATTCCGTTCAGACAGCAATAGTGCTTACCGCTGCACTTAATAAAAATGCTGGAATTTAGTTTAAATACGGATTTTCTGGTGCATTGGACCAAATTAGATAATCGCCTCCTAGTTCCATAAGTTGTTCTTTCCAAAAACGAGACGACGACTTGCCTATAATTTTGTTTTCATACGGGTTTTTGGCAATAATCCAGGAGTGGCTTTCCATTTCGTTTTCTAATTGTTTTTCGTCCCAGCCAGTATAGCCCAAGAAAAAACGAATGTTGTTTTTGCTTATTAATCCTGAGTTGATGAGTTCTTTTGCTGATTCAAAATCACCACCCCAATATATGCCGTTAGAAATTTCTACACTATTGGGGATTAATTGCGGGATATTATGAATGAAGTACAGGTTGTCTTGCTCTACTGGTCCACCATTGTAAATCTTAAAACGAGCTTCAATCTCTGGGATTAAGTCGTTAATGGTGTATTTTAGAGGTTTGTTGATGATAAACCCGATCGAGCCCTCTTGGTTGTGATCTGCCAAAAGTATTACAGATCTATTAAAAGATAAGTCGCCTATTAATGAAGGTTCTGCAATGAGCAAATGTCCTTTTTTTAATTTTTCTGTAATCATAACCCCTGTTTTTTTAAATAAATTTAACAAAAAAACAAATGGTTTCCCAAAAACAATCGTTAAAAAGCAAAAAAAACCTTTCATGAGAAAGGTTTTGATTGTATTATTGTTAGAAAAGATTAGTTTACTGCTCCTTCTAGTTCTGCTCCAGCTTTAAATTTTACAACATTTTTAGCTGCAATTTGAATTGTCTTACCAGTTTGTGGGTTTCTACCATCTCTTGCTGCTCTAGCAGAAACTGACCAAGATCCAAAACCTACTAAAGATACTTTTCCTCCTTTTTTCAAAGTTTCACCTACATTTCCTAAAAATGATTCTAATGCTAATTTTGCAGCTGCTTTAGTAATACCTGCATCAGCAGCAATAGCGTCGATTAATTCTGATTTGTTCATAATAAATAGTTATTAATTGTTGGTTAAAAATGTTATCAAAGCAAATTTAGTAGGATTTACATTCTTTACAAGTAATTTTGGGGTTTTTAGTGAAATTTGTTAATAACTTACTTTTTTTGTTCATAAAAGTCTTTCGAAATCGATGTGTATTGGTGGGAAAGCCTGTTTTTATTGACTTTATAGGGCTATTGCTTTTTCTGAAAAAACAATTCCATTTAAGAGATCTGCTGCTTTCATTTGTTTTTTTCCTGGGAATTGCAAGGTTAAAATTTGAATGTATCCGTCTCTAACAGCTATTTTAATTTCTTTTTTGCTACATATAATACTTCCAATAGGTTTTGTGTGCGGTTCTTCGATTATTTTAGATTCGAAAATTTTGATATTATATTCCTTATCGTCTTTAAAATGGCACCATGCAGCAGGATAGGGACTTAGTCCTCGAATCAGGTTGTGAATGGTGGTGGCTGAGGCCTGCCAATCTATTTTGCAATTTTCTTTATTGAGTTTATAAGCTGTTTTTATTTTCTCATTGTCTTCTTGTGTGGTTGTCTTCACTTCATTAGCTGCGATGAATTGTAGTGTGTCAATGACGGTTTTACTACCAAGATGCATGAGCCTGTCATGTAATTGACCCGCGTTTTCTGTTGGTTCAATGTTTGTTTCTTTACTCAGAATCATGGCGCCAGTATCAATTTTATCGTCGATAAAAAAAGTAGTTACACCGGTTTTAGTTTCGCCGTTAATGATCGCCCAGTTAATTGGCGCTGCGCCTCTATAGTTTGGTAATAGTGATGCGTGTAAATTAAAGGTGCCTAGTTTTGGCATGTCCCAAACTACTTTTGGTAGCATTCTAAAAGCTACTACAATGTGAAGATTGGCCTGTAGGTCTTTTAATTCCTGAAGAAATCCCTCGTCTTTTAAATTGGTGGGTTGTAATATAGTGAGTCCTTTTTCTAAGGCAAATTCTTTTACAGCGGAATGTTTGATTTTTTGACCTCTTCCGGCTGGTTTGTCTGCAGCTGTGATTACGCCAACTACTTCATAATTATTTTTGAGTATTGTATCTAGAATGCCTACTGCAAATTCTGGAGTTCCCATAAAAACGATGCGTAATTTTTCCATTTATAGTATAGTGTATTTATTATTGGGTTGAAGGCTAATTTTGTTTTGCTCTAATAATTGTTGTAGTGCAAAGATAATTGCCTCACTCTTATTTTTAGTCACTTTTTCGAGTTCTCGAGAGTTTAAATCTTGGTCTTGTAAGAGCGAAAGTATTGTACTGGCTAGATGTTCAGGTGTGGCTTTTTTTTGGGATCTTACAATACAGTAGGAGCAAACTCCGCATTTTTGACTTGATTTTTCTCCAAAATAGGCTAGTAGTAATTGGCTTTTGCATTGCTCTTTGTTGTTAATGTATTCAATAACACACTGTAATTGTTTTTCTTTTAGTTGGTTTTGTTGTTCTAAGTGTTTGATTACACGGTTTATGGTACGATCGTCTTCTCTTACTTCATTGAAGATGATGGTGGCATCATTATTTTTTGCTTGGTAGGATATGATTTCTTTTTCGGCCATTTTTTTTAAAACAGCATGAACAGTTTCCTCTTTAACGTTTGCTTTTTTTGCAATCAATGAATGATTGAACGCTGTGGGAAGTTCATATATTCCTGGGTAGTTTCTAAGGATAGTCAAGATAATTTCCTCGTCATTTGGATTGAGGCTAATAAAACGCATGACTTCTTTAGATGAGATAAGGAATTGCAATGTTACTTTTTCTGAAAACTCTTGTGATAAGTTAAGGATGCCTTGTTGGTCTAGGAATTGTAAGGCATGGTAGGTTTTTAAAATAGGAAAAGTATATTTTGTACAAAAATGGTTTAAGTTAAAGGTAAACTTCTCATTGATTCCTTCTCCATAAGCAATTTGAAAATAGTTACAGAGTTTAATGAAAATTGTTTTTACAAAAGATCGATCTGGGAGATTATTGGTGAATTGTGTGATGGCTTGTGCAGTATCGGACGGGCTGTAGAGTAAAATTGCAAAAGCTTTATTGCCGTCTCTTCCTGCTCTTCCTGCTTCTTGATAATAGTTTTCAAGATTTTCAGGAAATTGAATATGAATAACTGTTTTTACATTTGCTTTGTCGATTCCCATCCCAAAAGCATTGGTTGCGACCATTACCTGCACTTGCTCTTGCATCCAGCGCTGCATGTTTTTTTCTTTTTCTTTATGAGGTAAACCGCCATGGTAATAGGTTGCATTAAAACCCAAAGCATTAAGTTGTGCTGCAATATCTAAACACGATTTTCTATTTCTTACATATATAATAGAAGGAGCAGGATTTTTTTTGAGAATTTGCTGTACGCGATACAACTTGTCTTCGGTTTCAAAAGTCATGTAGGCCAAATTTTCTCTGGCAAATGATTTTTGGTATATTGTAGGTGCATTTAAATCGAGATCTTTAATGATGTCGTCTTTAACTTTTGGAGTTGCAGTGGCGGTTAACGCTAAAAAAGGGGTGTTTGGAAAATGCGTTTTTAGTTGTTTTATTTTTAAATAAGCCGGTCTAAAATCATGCCCCCATTGCGAAACACAATGTGCTTCGTCAATTGCGATTAGGTTGATCGGTAAACTTTTTATACGATCTAAAATCCATTCAGATTGTAAACGTTCAGGCGAAAGGTATAAAAATTTATAGTTGCCATATTGACAATTGTCCAATAAATCAATCATTTCCTCCGTACCGATAGCTCCAGTAAGTGCGATTGCTTTTATATTGCGTTGTTGTAAATTGCTGACTTGGTCCTTCATTAAGGCTACCAATGGCGACACTACAAGGCAAATTCCTTCTTTCATTAAAGCTGGAATTTGAAAGCAAATTGATTTTCCTCCACCTGTTGGAAGTATGGCTAGCGTGTCTTTTCCGTCAACTACTGACTCAATAATTTCCTTTTGGAGAGAGCGGAAACGATCATGTTTCCAATACTTACTTAAAATAGCTAAGGCCTCTTCCATGGATAAATATTTTGTTGTTCAATAAAAGCAGCGATGGTTTAGGGTTTATGGAGTGCTAATTCTATCTAAGATAAACTTAATTCTGTTATCTACCGTATCTTTTGGGACTTCAGTAATAGCATAACCGTATTTTTGGTAAGTCTCTTTCAAATGTACGTGAATTTGTTGTGCTTGTTCGTAATCTTCATAGCGTTCATTGTCGCTGATGTAAATTTCTTCC
This sequence comes from Flavobacterium succinicans LMG 10402, assembly GCF_000611675.1. Classification (GTDB taxonomy): domain Bacteria; phylum Bacteroidota; class Bacteroidia; order Flavobacteriales; family Flavobacteriaceae; genus Flavobacterium; species Flavobacterium succinicans. The sequence continues at coordinate 115,347 of NZ_JATV01000007.1, forward strand.
CAAGGAGGAAGCATGAATATTTGTGTGTAGGTATGTTCCAAACAAGCCTCTTCAAAATGAGATGGATATTGGTCTCCGATATAATTTAAATAAGCCACAACATCAGGTATCCCACGATCAATGAAAACCATAGCATGATTTTCATTTTTTGCATTGTTAAATTGTTGAATTCTTCCTTCTAAAAGTTTTTGGCTAAACAAAAGGGGGTCAGTTAAAAACAATTGGTCTATTCCTGATTTTTGAGCTTCGGCGGTAACTTGTCGGGATATTTCTGGGTAACAGCAATGTCCTAATGATGTTAGTTGGTTGATAAGGGTTGATTTTCCTGTTCCTGGGCCGCCTATTATTACGATGATTTCTTTTTGCACGATTTGAAAATAAAAATGCAAATTTACCGAAACTTATTGGTTTGTAAAACATTTTTTTTGCTCAGGTCTTTTTGAAGTTGATTTTGTTTGTCAATGGAGTGATTCTCTTTAAATGACATTTGCTGCTTTATCGTTATCGTTAGTGGTAATCATTTTTAAGAGATTTTTTATGTTTGCTTTTTTTGTTCAGAATACACTTTATTTGAGTAGTAATCGGGCAAAAAAACATCAAATCCAAGAACTAAATTCTATAATCTGCATTCAAAAATGTATATTTGCGTTTATTTTAATTTAGTAATGGATAAAGACAAAGAAAAAGAGATTGCCGCTTTTTACGAAAGATTGCAAGTTGAGTTGGATAAAAGCAACAGTTGGCCAGCAGAATATTTGTTTAAATTTATTGTTCCATCGGTAGAAGGTAATGTGAAAAAGGTGCAAGATGCATTTGATTGTATGGGCGCCGTGATTAAAACGACACAATCGAAAACGGGCAAGTTTACAAGTGTTTCTGTTGATGTTACCATGAAAAACTCACAAGAAATTATTGAAAAATACCAAGAATTATCTACAATTGAAGGTATTGTTTCCCTATAAATATGATCGAAAAGTATAAAAAAGAAATCGCCAATGATGTAGTGTATCATTTAGAATATAATTCTGAAAGAAAACATTTAATCATTCCTGAGTACGGTCGTCATTTGCAAAAATTGATTGAACAAGCAACCATTATAGAGAATGATGAAGAGCGTAACAAAGCTGCTAGATACATCATTCAAGTAATGGGAAGTTTAAATCCTCATTTGCGTGATGTGCCTGATTTTCAGCACAAGTTATGGGATCAGTTGTTTATTATGTCCGATTTTCGTTTGGCGGTAGACTCTCCATATCCTATCCCTTCTCGTGAAGTTTTGCAATTGAAACCTGAGATTTTGCAATATCCTCAGAACTATCCTAAGTACAGATATTATGGAAATAATATTAAGTACATGATAGATGTGGCCAATAAATGGGAAGAAGGCGAAATGAAAAGTGCTTTGGTAAAGGTAATCGCCAATCATATGAAAAAATCCTACTTGAGTTGGAATAAAGACACCGTAAAAGACGATGTTATTTTTGAGCACTTGTATGAACTCTCTGGCGGAAAATTGAATTTGTTGCAAAGCAATGAAGAGCTTTTGGGAACTACAGATTTGCTTCGAACCAATAAAAGAATGTCGAATAAAATCACTCCTTCCAATCAACAGAAAAATCAGAATAACAAAATAAAAACGGGTAAAACACCCATGCATAAAAATCAAAATAGAAAACAGCAGTAATTGATCTAACGATAATTATTGGACAATATAAATATAGTAAAATGGGAATTTTCAAAATCGAGGGTGGCATCCAGTTAAAAGGAGAAATCACCCCACAAGGAGCAAAAAACGAGGCATTACAAATTTTATGTGCTGTATTGCTTACTCCAGAAAAAGTAACAATCAATAATATTCCAGATATTATTGACATCAACAAGTTAATCACTTTGTTGGGTAATCTTGGAGTTAAAATTCAAAAAAACGGGAATAGTTCCATTACTTTTCAATCTGATGAAGTAAATATGGGCTATTTAGAGACTGAAGCCTTTAAGAAAGAAGGCGGTTCTTTGCGTGGTTCGATTATGATTGTTGGTCCATTATTAGCTCGTTTTGGTAAAGGTTATATTCCGAAACCAGGTGGAGATAAAATTGGAAGAAGAAGATTGGATACCCATTTTGAAGGATTTATCAATTTAGGTGCTAAGTTTAGATACAATAGAGAAGATCATTTCTATGGAGTAGAAGCTCCAGATGGACTTACAGGTACAGATATGTTATTGGATGAAGCCTCTGTTACAGGTACGGCAAATATCGTAATGGCTGCCGTTTTGGCTAAAGGTACAACTACAGTTTACAACGCTGCTTGTGAGCCTTATTTGCAACAATTATGCAAAATGCTGAACGCCATGGGAGCTAAAATTTCTGGTGTTGGATCTAATTTGTTGACTATTGAAGGAGTAGAAGCATTAGGTGGATGTGAACACCGTATTCTTCCGGATATGATTGAGATTGGTTCTTGGATAGGATTAGCAGCAATGACTAAATCTGAGATTACTATAAAAAATGTAAGTTGGGAAAATCTTGGAGTTATTCCAAATGTATTCCGTAAACTAGGGATTACACTAGAGAGAAAAGGAGATGATATCTTCATTCCTGCTCACGTGAATGGTTACGAAGTTAAAACTGATATTGATGGTTCTATTTTAACCATTGCTGATGCTCCTTGGCCTGGTTTTACTCCAGATTTATTGAGTATTATTTTGGTAGTAGCGACTCAAGCAAAAGGTGATGTATTGATACACCAAAAAATGTTCGAAAGCCGTTTGTTTTTCGTGGATAAACTAATCGATATGGGAGCAAAAATCATTTTGTGTGACCCTCATAGAGCGGTAGTTATTGGTCACGATTTTAAATCCCAATTGAAAGCTACTACGATGTCTTCACCAGATATTCGTGCGGGTATTTCGTTATTGATTGCTGCACTTTCTGCGAAAGGAACAAGCACTATTCAAAATATTGAACAAATTGATAGAGGCTACGAGCGCATTGATGAGCGTTTAAGAGCTATTGGAGCCAATATTGTAAGAGCTTAGTTTTTTTTGAGTACTTAGTAATTAGTCCATAGTGAATAGCTCAATATACTAGTTGCTAAATCTTAATCAAATAAAATATTAGTTTTTACTAAATCAACAATTCGCTTAAAATTAATAATTAGTTTTAGTCCTTAGTAATTAGCCAAATTGACTAATTGCTAAGGACTATCTGCTAAGGACTAATCACTAAGTACTAAGGACTAATTTATGACTAAAGAACAAACGGCGATAAAAGCCACCTACTTCAGTATTGTTGGTAATACTTCTTTGGCTATTGTAAAAGGATTGGCTGGTTTTTTCGGTAATTCTTATGCGCTAATTGCCGACGCGATTGAATCTACTACTGATATTTTTGCGTCTTTTTTGGTGCTTTTTGGAATCAAATATTCTAATAAACCTGCCGATGATAATCATCCTTACGGTCATGGTCGTGCAGAACCTTTGATTACGTTTTTGGTAGTTGGTTTTTTGATTACTTCGGCTACGATTATTGCTTATGAGAGTATTCAAAACATTGGGACACCTCATGATTTGCCCAAATCTTGGACGCTTTATATTTTGGGAGCCATTATTATTTGGAAAGAGTATTCGTTTCAGTTGGTGATGAAAAGAAGTAAAGAAACCAATAGCTCTTCTTTGAAAGCCGATGCTTGGCATCATAGGAGCGACGCCATTACTTCGGTAGCGGCTTTTTTAGGGATTTCTATTGCACTTTATTTCGGTAAAGGTTATGAATCTGCCGATGATTGGGCGGCTCTTTTTGCCTCTGGTTTTATTTTATTCAATAGCTATAAAATATTTAGACCCGCTTTGAGCGAGATAATGGATGAGCATCTATATGATGAATTGGTTGAGGAAATTAGAGTTGTTTCCTTAACGGTTCCAGGAATTATAGATACTGAGAAATGTTTTATAAGAAAAGCAGGAATGCAGTATCATGTTGATTTGCATGCAAGGGTAGAAGGTATCATTACAGTTAGAGAAGGACATGATATTGCGCATGATTTAAAAGACACCCTTCGAGCGGAAATCCCTTCTTTGGGACATGTTTTGATTCATGTAGAACCGAATTAATTATTGGGTATAAAAATTTAACATAACCCTTTTAGAGTCTAAGCCAGACTTTGAAAGGGTTGTTTTTTTATTCTAAAATATTCAATAGTTTTAGTCCAAAAATTACCCCGTCACCTTGAAAACCATTTTGGTAAGAGCGGACATAATCTACTCTGAACTGTTTGAATTTCCCGATTCCTAAGTTATCTAGCCCTATGCTGATTTCCTGATAAGGTTTGCGATTTGGAATAGCTAAGTTGTGAAAACCGAGCATTAAACTGCTTTTTAAAAGGTTGAGTCCTGGTATTTTGTTCATTATAAAACCATTGTCGCTGTACTCTGAATGGAATTCAAAATACGCATCGTTTGTGCTATTACTGTAATAAGGCAATAGGTTGAAAACGTTTAAATAGCGTTCGGTTTGGCCAATTCGTGTTTGATTGCCATTGAAATGTTTGTAATCCATAAAGGCAATATTTTCGGCATTGAAGAATTTGCCTGCTCTTAGATTTACACCCAAATCACCTTTGTTGGCCAACGGAAGGTCATACAGAATACGTGCACTTATTAAGTCATACTCGTAGTTTTTTTGGCTAGCAGCAAAGGCTTTTTCGTAGCCTAAAAGTACGGTTGGATACTTGTTGTTTCGGAGGTTGAATTTTCCGTCAGGGCGCGAAATGTATTGGTTGCCAAAGTTAATGCGCCAGTTCAAATTAGCTTTTAGTAACTGATGAGTTGAGAAACTAGCAGTTGAATAATCATTAGAATCCAAAGGATTGTTTGAAGAATAAAGGTCGTCATTTTTGATAAAGGTATAGTTAGTAGTATTAAATAAAGGTTTGCGTTGGCTGTATTCTAGTTTTCCGGTAAAGTTGATGCCATTGGCTATATTCTGTGAATAAGCCACATTGAAAAACTCTTTGTTGTACAATTTTATAAAATTGTTTTTGAAAAAGAGCGTGCTTATCGAATTGATAAAAGGGGAAATTGGATTGTTTTCGTTGAATTGTTTAACCGCTGTTCCTCCTGAAACCCAAATTGTAGCGTAATTTTGATTGTTAAATCGGTGGCTAAAGTTTCCGACCACTCGAAGACGTTCGTCTGAAAAACCATAATTGAAAGTAGTTGCAATGGCTGTGCTTTTTCCAGATTCATCATCCCATTTACGATAAGTAAAGCCAGAGTCTAGATTGAAACCTTGAACCGTATTGAAAGTTAGTGAGCTTATGTCCATTAATCCAGCATAATCGAACGACCATTTTTTGAAGGTGTTTCTATAATTATAGCCAGTTATTGGGTCTAATAGTTTGAATTCATTTCGTTTTTGGTCGATAGAATCCAAATACGTTTTGGACGAGCGTATGGTTTGAATGCTGTCTTTTTTGATATAATCTTTACTCTCTTCTTCGGTGAGTGGAATAGGTCTTGTGCTTTCCCAGAAAGTATCTTCTTTTTTGTTGGCGTTGTTTTCAAAGCTTACAATTTCATTGCCAAAGGTCTTTTTATCAAAAGCATCAAAGAATTCATAATTGCTGTACACATAATTGAAAGTACCTGAGAATCCGATACCGAAAGCACCCGCGGTAAAAGCTAAACTTTGGGCATTTTTGCTCCAAATTTTAGTTTTGGAATTGTAATTGAAGTTTTGTTTTAAGGTCATCACTTCGGTGAATTCATTGCGCATACGATAGCCTTTGATGTCGAAATCAACGGCATAAATCGCCCAGCTGTCTTCTACAATATAAATGTAACCTTCAAAAACGGGTTCTTTGTCTCGTCTTGGAATGACTTTAATTTTGTTGATTTGATGATTGCTTTCATCAAAAAAAGTGCTTTCGAGTTTGTATTTGTAATATTGAAAGGCATTGTTAGCTATGGGTGAAATCATTTTTACATCAAAATCGACTGTATTGTCATAAAAATCGTAAAATGAAGAACGAGCAGTATTGTAACTAAAGCCTTTGTCGTTCCCGGAAATTTTAGAGGCAATAATTCTTTCTTTATAATTGTTTGGTTTTTCGAAGGTGAGTTTTGATACGGTTTCAGATAAGTACAAAATACCGCTTCCAGTTGAATCTAAGCCAGTGGTCATTTCATCTGGCATATCTAATTTCATTCCTAAAATCTTTTTAGGTAGATTTTTGATTTTGAATAAGCCACGAGAATAAAAATCGGCAGTGAATCGAGCTGTTTTTTCAGCGTTTTCTTTTCGTGCTGCAATCGCACTTTTGATAATGGCGTTGGCAGGATTATTTTTTGGATTGATGACTACTTCGTTGAGGTTGTAATTTTCTTCTGATAATTGAATGTCAATTGTAATTGGTGTTTTCTCGTAATGAATCGGTTTCTTTACGGTTTTGTAACCAAGGAACTGGAATAATAGGGTGTAATCACCTTCTTTTTTGAGGTTCAGTTCGTATTTTCCTTTGTCGTTGGTAGTAGTTCCTGAATAGGAATTTTGAATGATAACAGAAACAAAAGGTAATGGGTTTCCTTTTTCGTCACTAACGATTCCTTTAATTTGAGCGGTATAGGAAGTGCTAATTAATACAAAGGCAATCAAGTACAAATGTTTCATATGTTTTTTCTGTAAAAATACATATGTGAAAAAACTTACACCTTAAAATTTTGTTAATTTATTTGGTGTTGGTTAAAAAACTATAAAAAGGACTGAATAGCCAATTCGTAGCTTTTTAAGCCAAAGCCAAGAATGACTCCTTTGGCATTGCCGGAAATATAAGATTGATGTCTAAAACTTTCTCGCGAAAATGTGTTAGAAATATGTACTTCGATAACTGGTGTAGTGATGGCTTTTACGGCATCGCCAATACCAATCGAGGTATGGGTGTAAGCGCCAGCATTGAGAATGATTCCGGTATAAGAAAAGCCAAATTCTTGAATTTTGTCAATTAATTCGCCCTCAATATTACTTTGGAAATAAATGAATTCAACTTTTGGGAACGTTGATTTTAGGGTCTCAAAGTAGTCTTCGAAGGTAGCGGTTCCGTACACTTCGGGTTCGCGTTTTCCGAGTAAATTAAGATTGGGTCCGTTGATAATTGCAATTTTCATGATTTTTGTTTTTGGTAAAAATAAAAAAACCGTACTAAATACTAGTACGGTTTTAAGGTTGATTTTTTATTTTTCTTAAAACATAAATCCCGCAGATACTTGAACTACCGAATTTTTTGCTTTTGCATTCGTTGAAACTTCAGTTAAACCTAAGCCGTAACGCCCTTGAACAAAGATACTTTTGGTAATTTTTACTCCTAGACCACCTGCAATGGCAAAGTCAAATGTTTTGGAATCTTCAAAATCTACATTTTTCTTTTCACTCAAAAGGAAAGAAGCTTGAGGTCCTAATTCTAAGCTAAAAGTATTGTTTAAATAAATTTTGGCCATGACAGGAATAGATAAATATCCCAATTCATTAGTGAATTCCTTAATGGCATTTTTATAAGAAGCTCCTTGTGTTGAATACAATAACTCAGGTTGTATGCCAAGTTTTTCGGTTAACTTCACCTCTGCTAATAAACCAATATGATAACTTGTAATAGCATCTGATTTGTAGTTTTGTTTGTTAACAGTAATGTCTGATCCGGTAAGGTTGGCGTAATTAATACCCGCTTTTGCTCCTAAACGTAATAATTGTGCTTGTGAGTCCAATGTGCCTAGCAAGGCAAAAGCTGCAACAATAATAATTTTTTTCATGATGTATAGATTTTAAGACAAATAACGCTGTTTTTGTTGCAATAGTATAGTTCAAAAAGGGCGATTGTCTTCTGTTAAATTTTGGTGCGAAGTAAGCACTTTTAATGCTTTTTTACAATTTTATTTTTCAGAAAAAACAGGTTAAATGTATTTTTTTTTGTTCTGTGTGAAAAATACCTGAATTTAGTGATGGAGTAGTTTTTAACAACTTGTTGTATAGAGAGTTGTGTTTGTGAATCTTCTTTTTTTCTTGGTTTTAGAGGTATTTGTTTGCAAATTCTTCATGTATACTTTTTTGTTAATTCATTCAATGTGTATATATTAGCTGTGTAATCTTAATAAACAAAACAAAAAATGAAAAAAATTATGTTAACTGCTGTGGCAGTATTTGGATTTGCATTTGCTAATGCACAAGATGGTGGTCTTAAATTAGGTGCTCATGTTGGTTTGCCTACAGGAGATATAAAAGATTTTACATCAGTAAATTTGGGTTTGGATGCCGCTTATACATGGAAAGTTGATGCTAAATTTGATTTAGGTGTTACAACTGGTTATTCTGTTTTTTTAGGAAAAAAAGTAAATTTTGGAGGAGGTATTGAAATTAAAGCTGATGATTCTGCTTATATTCCTTTAGCAGCAACTGCTCAGTATACAATTGGCGATAACTTTTTCTTAGGGGCTGATTTAGGGTATGCATTTTTATTGGACTCTGATGGTAATAGTGGAGGGTTTTTGTATCAACCTAAAGTAGGATACTCTTTTGGTAAAGCAGATTTGTTTTTAGGTTATAAAGGAATTTCAGTTGATGGAGGAACATTTTCTTCATTAAACCTTGGAGTTGCTTTTAAATTGTAATTCTTTTATTTTACCATATGAACCTCCCGTAAAAAGGAGGTTTTTTTAATATAAAAAAATATGAAAAAAAATATTTTAACTGCTATTGCGGTATTTGGTTTTGCATTTGCTAATGCGCAAGAAACAAAATTTGGTCTTAAAGGCGGTATGAATATTGCCAATTTTAGCGGAGATGTAGAAGATAATTCTTCAAAAGTAAGTTTCCATGTAGGAGGTTTTGCAGAAATTAAAATTTCTGATAAGCTCAGCATCCAACCAGAACTTTTGTATTCAGAGCAAGGTACTAATATTGATGGTTTTTCAACATATCTTGATTTTACTGAATATACGGCAGATATTAACTTTAGACTATCTTATATTAATATTCCTGTTATGTTTAAGGTTTATGTAGATAAATCTTTCTATTTTGAACTTGGTCCTCAGTTAGGAATTTTGACCGGTGCAAAGACAGTAACTAAGCTAAGCGGTTTTAATCAAGAGGTAAAACAAGACGCGAAAGACTTTTTTAAATCAACTGATTTTGGTTTGAATTTTGGAGCGGGTTATGATTTTACAAACCATTTATTTGCTAATGTTAGATATAACTTAGGATTAGCTAATATTGCAGAAACTGTAGATGGAGATGATTCAAAAATAAAGAACAGTAACTTTATGTTTTCTGTTGGGTATAAATTTTAAGGATCAATTTTTATAATTATTAGACCTCCCCTAAAAAGGAGGTTTTTTTATGCCTTAAAATTATGTTTCTTTGTGGTATGAGTTGGAGTAATTATATCAAGCAGTACCAGTCCTATCTTAGGATTGAGAGAGGGCTGTCAGTCAACACTGTAGCCAATTATACTTTTGATACGGAACGCTTGTGCTTGTTTTTGACCGAGCAAAGAATTGAGGAAACACCTCTGACAATTTCTGAGGAAACAGTGCAGTTTTTTATTTATGCCATTTCTAAAGAAGTAAATGCGCGTTCTCAGGCTCGAATCATATCGGGGTTAAAAAGCTTTTTTTCGTATTTAATTTTTGAGGACATCCGTACCGATAACCCTATGGAGTTGATTGAATCGCCTAGATTGGGCAGGAAATTGCCGGATGTTTTGTCGGTTTCAGAAATTGATGATCTAATTTCGGCTATTGATTTGAGTTCGAACGAAGGTGAACGCAATCGAGCTATGCTTGAAACCTTATATGGCTGCGGTCTTCGGGTAACCGAATTAATTAGTTTAAAAATTTCAGATCTTTTTTTTGAAGAAGGTTTTATCAAAGTCAGTGGTAAAGGAGATAAACAACGTTTCGTTCCTGTTGGAGAACACACTCAGCAGTATATTTTAATCTATAAAGAAACCGTTCGGGTACATTTACCTATTCAGAAAGGTCATGAGGACACTTTGTTTTTAAATCGTAGAGGTAGACAACTCACTAGAGCTATGATTTTTACCATAATTAAAAACTTAGCTGCTTTAATAGAGTTGAATAAAAAAATTAGCCCTCATACTTTTAGGCATTCTTTTGCCACACATTTACTTGAAAATGGAGCAGATCTGCGCTCGATTCAATTAATGTTAGGACATGAATCGATCACTACTACTGAAATTTATGTACACTTGGATCGTACCTTTTTAAAGAAGGTAATGCAAACCTATCATCCTAGGCGATAAGTAGTCTGTTACTGTTTTTACACTAATAGTTTTTTGATGCTGGATTCAGGAAAACATTTACTATTTTTATCAAAATGTAAGCTGTGCAAAGATGATATTTACAAAAAACAGAAATCCCGAAGATTTAAATAAATTATACGAAAGCTTAATCAAGCAACTGCCTAATATTATTTTTCAAATCCGTATTAATGCTGATCGTAAAATTGCGATTGATTTTCTGAGTAAACCTATTGATTTTTTTAATGAGTTTTCCTTTAATGAATTTCTGGAAGATGCTAATAATTTGTCCAATTACACGATTTACGAACCTGATTTTAAAGGTTTTTTAGAATCCTATGAGCGTTCAGTGGCTAACATTGAAGTTTGGGATGTTGAATTTAGATTATTATTGCCTGATAGTAGTTATAAATGGATCCGAATTGAAGCCACTCCGAAGAAAAATGAACTTGACGAGATCGTCTTTTATGGATTAATCTCGGATGTTACTGATGTTAAAGAACAAGAAATAAGAATGAAAGTAGCTGATGAACGATATCATTTTGCCGTTCAGGCTTCTGATCGTGGGGTTTGGGACTGGGACATGGTTACAGGAAAAGTGTATTATTCCTCAGAGTCTATGAAAATTTTAGAGCTCACCGAATCGGATTTGGTGGCTAGTCCAGAAGAGTGGGACGAACGAGTGCATCCTGACGACCGAGGGGAGTATTATGGAAATATAAATTTGCATTTTGAAAATAAAATTCCATTCTACGAAACCTGTCATAGAGTTTTATGTAACGGTCGTTATAAATGGATTTTGGATAGAGGTAAAGTCATTGAGCGAGATGCTGAGGGTAAGCCCTTACGTATTGTTGGTACTCATACTGATATTTCTGATCAAAAAGAAAAAGAACTGGAATTGGCAAAGATGCTTGAAATTTTGAATATTCAAAATAATAAGTTACTCAATTTTGCTCACATTGTGTCTCATAATTTGCGTACGCATAGTGGTAATATCAAATCTTTATTGGATTTACATAAGGAAGATTTACTTTCGGACGCTGATACCTTGAGTAACATTCAAATTGTTTCTGATGAATTGTTTTCTACCATTGAGAATTTGAATGAGTTGGTCAATATACACACCGTAAAAGATAAGGAGATAGAAGAATTGAATTTGAATGTATACATCAATAAAGTTTTGGATGTACTGCATGATTCTATTAAGCAAAAAGATATATTGGTGTTGAATTACATTCAAACTTGTGTAACTATAGACTGTTTGCCGGCTTATTTGGAAAGTATTCTTCTAAATACTGTGACCAATGCTATTAAATATTCGGACAGTAAAAAAGTTCCTAAAATTATTTTCACCTCTGAAGAAAACGATGATTTTATTATTTTAAACATCAAAGATAATGGCTTGGGTATCGATTTGAATAAATATAAGGATTCTATTTTTGGACTGTATAAAACGTTTCATAAAAACAATGACGCTCGAGGAGTGGGACTGTATCTTACTAAAAATCAAATTGAAAATATGGGAGGTAAGATTGAGGTAGAAAGTACTTTACACGTGGGGTCTACATTTAAAGTTTATTTCAAGAAAACAACGTGAGGCTTGTTTTAATTGCATAAAAAAAGGCTTCCGTATAGAAGCCTTTTTATGTATATAGATTGGTGTTATTTTGCAATATTCACCGCTCTAGTTTCTCTAATTACTGTTACTTTTACTTGTCCTGGGTAGGTCATTTCAGTTTGAATTTTTTGTGAGATTTCAAAAGATAAAGTCGCTGCATTATCGTCTGATACTTTTTCACTTTCTACAATCACACGTAATTCTCTACCGGCTTGAATGGCGTATGCGTTTTTAACACCGTTAAAGCCATAAGCTACTTCTTCAAGATCTTTTAAACGTTGTATGTATGAGTCTAAAACTTGTCTTCTAGCTCCTGGTCTAGCTCCTGAAATAGCATCACAAACTTGAATGATTGGTGATAGCAACGATTTCATTTCAATTTCATCGTGGTGAGCACCAATGGCGTTGCATACTTCTTCTTTTTCACCATATTTCTCAGCCCATTGCATTCCTAATAAGGCGTGAGGCAAATCGCTTTCTGCATCTGGTACTTTTCCAATATCGTGAAGTAAGCCAGCTCTTTTGGCTAGTTTAACATTTAAGCCTAATTCGGCTGCCATAATTCCACAAAGCTTAGAAACTTCACGAGAGTGTTGCAATAAATTTTGTCCATAAGAAGAACGGTACTTCATACGTCCTACTACTTTGATCAATTCAGGATGTAATCCGTGAATGCCTAAATCAATAACTGTACGTTTACCAACTTCTATGATTTCGTCATCAATTTGTTTGGTGGTTTTGGCTACAACTTCTTCAATTCTTGCAGGGTGAATACGTCCATCAGTTACTAATTTATGTAACGATAAACGAGCGATTTCTCTTCTAACAGGATCGAAACAAGAAAGAATAATCGCTTCTGGCGTATCGTCTACAATGATTTCAACCCCTGTGGCAGCTTCTAGTGCACGAATGTTTCTACCTTCACGTCCAATAATTCTACCTTTTACATCATCGGATTCGATATTGAAAACAGACACGCAATTTTCAACAGCTTCTTCTGTTCCAACACGTTGAATAGTGTTAATGATGATTTTTTTAGCTTCTTGCTGCGCAGTTAATTTGGCTTCTTCAATAGTGTCTTGAATGTGAGACATCGCTTTTGATTTAGCTTCAGCCTTTAATCCTTCTACTAATTGTTCTTTAGCTTCTTCAGCAGATAATCCAGAAATTACTTCAAGTTGTTGTAATTGGCTTTTATGCAATCTTTCAACTTCTACTTGTTTCTTGTCTAGAACTTCAATTTTGGCTTGAAATTCAGCTTTTTTTGCTTCGAAATCATCGTTGATTTTTTTTGCTTTAGACAATTCACTCGAAACTTGAGATTCTTTATCACGAACTCTTTTTTCAACTTCGGCTACTTTTTTATCTCTAGCCAAAATCACCTGCTCGTGCTCCGATTTCAATTCGATAAATTTTTCTTTTGCTTGAAGAATTTTATCTTTTTTAATGTTTTCTGCCTCTAAATTGGCATCTTTCAAAATAGAAGAAGCTTCTTTTTTTGCGTTTTTTATTAAATTAGAAATATTGCTTTTTTCTATGATTTTGGCAATTCCAAAACCAGCCGCAATACCTATTATACCTGAAACAATTATTAGTAGTGTGCTATCCATTTTGTATTTAAATTATATATAAAAAAACCTACATTAGTGGGATTGTATAAACTCGAAAAGACAAGTTTTGAGCTAACTCGTTGTTCAAGCTTCCAAACTGAATTGGCTTGCTATAGTAACGATGATTTGCTCATTCTAAATTGTTAGTGTTGAGTTTACCAAATAAGAACTAATGTAGGCAGTATCTTAATCTTTTGTATGAACGTTAATCGAGATAGTGATCCAGTAATGTATTGATTTTTTGTAAACGATCGATAGTTTCGCTACCATTCATTGCGTTATCAATACTTTTTTGTTCCACTTGTGAGGCAAATTGTAGGGCACACATGGCCAGTACATCTTGTTTGTCTCTAACAGCATAATTTTCTTCAAACTGCTTAATCATGATATCTATTTTTTTGGATGCACTTCGCAATCCTTCTTCTTGATTCGCATCAACCGTTAGCGGGTAAATTCGATCTGCAATCGATATCTTTATTTTAAGCTTTTCTTCCATTTTTTAGTCTGATAGCTGGGCTATACAGTAATCAATTTCGCGAATTAATGAATTTATTTTAAGCTTTGTATCTCTTTTGTTGTCTTCACTGCCTAGCAATGTGTTGGCTAATTTGAGTGCCTCATATTGTTTTTTCAACACTTCAATTTCTTGAGACTGCTGCGATATGATTTGGCTTGCATGGTTTAATTTTGCTCCTAATTCATGATTGTTTTTCTCTAGAAATTGTATTTTAGAAAAAAGTTTTGCAATCTTATTTTCAAGAGTATCAATTATTTCTGCAATTACACTCATTTTTGGGCCAATTCATTTCTTAATCTTACAAAGTTAGTATTCCTTTTTATTATTACAATATTTTATTTGTTTTTTTGTGCTAAATTATTTAAATAATTGATAAATAGATACTTGTAAAAATAAAATCTTTTTTTGCTTTTTAACAGTTTTGGTTACCTTAGCAAAAAGATTAAAATGAAGGTATTCTATTTTTTGTTGTTTTTCGGTCATGTTTTGATGGCTCAGTCTCAGTACCCTAAAGATTATTTTAGAGCACCATTGGATATTCCGATGCAGTTGTCGGGTAATTTTGGTGAATTACGTCCCAATCATTTTCATGCGGGCTTGGATTATAAAACACAACAACGCGAAGGATTAGCAGTTTATGCCGCTGCTGACGGTTATATTTCTAGAATCAAAATCTCTACATTCGGGAATGGAAAGACTATTTATATCACGCATCCCAATGGTTATACAACAGTTTATGCACATTTACAAAAGGCCGTTGGGCCTATTCAAGAATTGATAAAAAGTAGACAATATGAAGAGAAATCCTTTGAAGTCGAAATTTTCTTAAAACCGAATGAGCTTGTGGTAACCAAAGGACAGCAAATTGCTCTTTCTGGAAATACTGGAGCTTCTGAGGGACCACATCTTCATTTTGAAATTAGAGATTCTAAAACAGAATTCATCATCAATCCTTTGTTTTTTGGTTTTGATGCTTTTTTGAAAGATACTAAAAGACCACTGGTTTCAGCGGTTTATGTTTTTCCATTGGATAACCAAACTAGCGTAAATCAGTCTTTGCGTCCCATTCCCATTAATGTGACATTGCAAAAAGACGGATCTTACCTTGCTGATCGAGTTTTGGCGAATGGAAAAATAGGTTTTGGAATAATTGCTACCGATACGGATGATGTTTCCTTTAACAAAAACGGGGTATTTGATGTGCAATCTTTTTACAACGGGACGCCAACTTATGCGTTTCAATTTGATACGTATTCGTTCGATGAAATGCGTTACATCAACGTTTTGATTGATTATTCAAGATATAAAAAATCACAACAACGTATTCAGCGCTTGTTTCGAACCCAACCATTTGATTTAAGCATCATCAAAACCGATCAGAATAATGGTGCGATAGCTGTTGTGCCCAATTTGTCAGGTACTTATCATATTGAAATAGCTGATTTTTTTAAGAACAAAACGGTAATTACGGTTCCAATTGCCTATGATACAAAGCCAGTCCTAGTTCCAAAAGAAGCTATTCGATCTAATTATTTTATTAAAGCCAAAAAAGAAGCGATTTTTGAAAAAGAGAACTGGACGGTCACTTTTCCAGCCCAAACGTTTTATAATGATTTTGATATTAATTTTTCTGTAGCCAATAAAGTACTAACGCTTCATGATGATACAGTGCCTGTTCATAGCAATTTTTCGATTCAAGCCGTTGATTCCATTCATACCAATGAGGAATTGGAAAAAATCTTTATTGGAAGAATCGAAGGAGGACGTGTAGTTTACAATTCAACGTACCGTAAAGAGAATGTGTTGACGACCAAAGTTAAAACCTTAGGTAAATATGGGCTTTTTTTAGACAATGTTCCTCCCGTGATTACAATGATTAAACCTCTTGCTGGTAAAACAGTTAGTGAAAATGACGTTATTCAAGTCAAAATTAATGATACTCTTTCGGGAATTAAATCGTACAATGCCTTTGTAAATGATCAATGGATTTTGATGGAATACGATAATAAAACGAAACTATTAACGCATGCGGTAAATGAAGGGAAGTTGGTAGACGGTTCTAATCATCTTAAAGTGATAGTGGTAGATCAAATGGGTAATTCCTCTATCTTTGAAACACGTTTTTACAAACGTTAATTTTTAAATTTTCTTCTTTTGAAACGATATCAATACTTTTTTTGTTTAGCCTTTTTTTTCTTTTTAGCTCCATTTTATGCTCAAAAGGCCAAAATGCAAGGTTATATTTTTGACACAAAGAATAAGCCAATTGAGAATGTTAATGTTTCAGTGTCTGGTTTTACTACGAAGTCTAACGAAAAAGGGTTTTATTCGATCGACTTGTCTTCTAATGTTGATTTAAAAGTAATTTTTAGTCATGTTACGTTCAAAAAAGCAACGTTATTATTGAATGTCACTTCAAATGAAGTCGTCGATTTTAATTTGGTTTTGAACGAAAGAGAAGAACAAATGGGAGAGGTGATCGTGAGTGCCAATAATAAAAAAAGTGTTCAAGGCATATTGGCGATGGATCCCAAAACGTTAAAAAATATTCCAGGCGCTAATCCAGGGATCGAAAATGTATTAAAATCTTTGGCAGGAGTCAATTCTAATAATGAATTGAGTACGCAATACGCTGTTAGAGGTGGAAATTATGATGAGAATTTAGTATATGTAAACGAAGTGGAAGTGTATCGTCCTTTCCTGATTCGTTCGGGGCAACAAGAAGGATTGAGCTTTACGAATACCGATTTGATACAGAATATTGATTTTTCAGCAGGTGGTTTTCAGTCTAAATTTGGTGATAAATTATCGTCTGTGTTGGATATTACCTATCGCACACCTACACGATTTGGAGCTAGTGTCAACGCTAGTTTTTTAGGAGGAAGTGTTGCCATGGATGTTATTTCTAAAGACAAAAAATGGACCGCTATTACAGGCGTTCGTTACAGAAATAATAGTTTATTGGTCAATAGTCAAGAAACACAGACTAATTTTACGCCTTCATTTGTTGATGTTCAAACCGCTGTTAATTTCCAAGCTTCTTCAAAGTGGCAATGGAGTTTTTTAGGAAATATTTCTCAAAATAAATACAATTATGAGCCTCTAACACGCCAGACAAATTTTGGAACGATTGATAATCCTCAAGCCTTATTGGTTTTTTATGAAGGGCAGGAACGCGATCAGTATCAAACCTTTTTTGGGTCTTTGAAAACTACATTTAAGGCTTCTGATGTCTCAACCTACAAATTTATTGGTGCTGTTTTTCATACACTAGAGCAAGAACATTTTGATATTTTGGCAGAATATAGTTTGGCTGAAATAGATACCAATATTGGGTCCGAAAGCTTGGGTGATGTTTCTTTTTCAAGAGGTATTGGGTCGCAATTGAATCATGCACGCAATGATTTAGATGCTCTGATTGCTAATGTCGAAGTAAAAGGAATTCATAATTGGAACAATAATCTCATGGAATGGGGTGTCAAGTACACTCGAGAATCTATTCGAGACAGAATTAGCGAATGGGAAGTGATTGATTCGGCTGGATTTTCCATCAATCCGCCTAAATTTTTACCCAACAAAGATGAGCAGTATACTGTTTTCAATGGGCCGTTAGTGCCGTATCAAGAAGTAAGAGCGATTAATTTTAATACTGTTAATCGTTTTTCGGGCTATGCACAATGGAGTCGCAAAGACATTATTGGTCGAAGTCTTGTTTGGTATAATTTTGGGGTTAGAATGCATAGTTGGCAAGTACTGGGCGCTTCTGTTGCAGGAGATTCCCAGCTAACGGTCAGCCCAAGAGCGCAATTCAGTATAAAACCCAATGGTAATACGAATCTTTTGTTTCGTTTATCAGGTGGGCTCTATCATCAACCGCCCTCTTATCGCGAACTCAGAGGAGCTGATGGCGTGGTACGACCCAATGTTAAAGCCCAGCAGTCTGTACATGTTGTTTTGGGTAATGATTACAGCTTTTCTTTATGGGATCGACCATTTAAATTAGTGACCGAGTTGTACTATAAATCACTTACAGCTGTCAATACTTATACCATTGATAATGTCCGCATTCGGTATGCCGCTACTAATGATGCGGTAGCCTATGCGCAGGGAGTCGATATAAGATGGAATGGTGAGTTTGTTCCTGGTACCGAATCATGGATTAGTTTTGGGTATTTGAAAACCGAAGAAAATACCAATAGTAAAGGTTTTATTGCTCGTCCCACCGATCAACGATTAAAGTTTGCCATGCTATTTCAGGATTATATGCCCAATATTCCAAGTGTGAAATTGTATCTTAATTTGGTTTATAATACTGGTTTGCCAGGAGGTTCGCCTTCTTATGCTGATCCTTATTTGTATCAAAACAGATTACGAGATTATCGTCGTGCCGATGTTGGTTTTTCTAAAGTTTTAATCGATAAAACCTCTAATAAAATATATAGAAAATGGGCCAATAGCTTTCAAGAGTTGGCTCTAGGGCTAGAGGTTTTTAATATTTTTAATAATCAAAACGCCATTACCAATACTTGGGTTCGCGATGTGTATACCAAAACGCAGTATGGAATTCCAAATTATATGACAACTCGTGTGTTTAATATTACCTTGAATGCTCGATTTTAAAACTTATCAAGTACGAATTTAATAGAAATGATTACTTTTGAATAAATAATGTTAGCATGAAAAATAAAACAATCGTTGGTTTAGTCTCAAGTGTTCTTTTGATGGTAAGTTGCCAAAAAGAAGCCGAAAAACCCAAAGTGATCTATGATACCACCCCAAAAGTTGCCATGGAGCCCAGAAGAGATTCTTCCAAAGTAGCCATAGCTGATTTGCCAATTCAAATGGAAGGAACGGATTATTTGATCCATCCCGTAGGAGATTTGCGTATTTCTGATCGAGCCCAAAAATCCAAGTTTGGTTCATCAGCGGTCAACGATGTGAGTTTTACCATCAGCAATGTAGCACAAAATGAAATCACTGGTTTTTTACAAAATTTAAAATTCCAAAAAATAAATTCCGACTCCATTCGTTCCTTATCCATTGAGCCGATTGTTATTGAAACTGCTACATATTTGAAATCCGTTTCAGATCGCATTCAAAAACAAATCATGGTTTACACTATGGTCGATGCTGATACCAACAAAGACGGAAAACTCGATACCAACGATATCAATACCTTATATTTGAGTTTTATTAGTGGAAAGAAATTCACTAAAATGTCGGCCGATTTAGAAGAATTAATCGACTGGGAGTTGATAGAATCTATGAACAGGCTCTATTTTAGAACCATCGAAGACACCAATAAAAATGGCCAATTTGATCCCAAAGATGTAGTGCATTATAATTACATCGACTTGACCAAAAACAGTTGGGAAGTAGTCCGATATTCCCCTATTTAATTTCCGAACGTTTCGAGTTTCAACAAATTAAGGCATTTGACTTTTTTGGGCGTTACCACAAGGGTCGGGCTTTACGTTACAATCTTTTTGAGGCCGAAAAAGCCTCAAAAAGGATTTTCACTACAAACGAAGTTCACTGAACTCCTATGAAAATAGTATGAGTGAAGTAATCCCTAACGCAATATCGATTCGAATAACATTTTCGTTTAAATCAAAATATCACTTTCTAAATCCGATTTTTCAATGTTGATTTGGTAGCCTAATTTATCTACCAATTCAATCACTAAATTTTTATACCAATTCTCTGATTTTGGGTGGATGTAAATTTTTTCGATCAATTCATTTACAACTACATTGATTTTTAAGCCGTCATTTAATTTGATGTTGTTTTGACTAACATCACTGATAATGCGGACTTCGCGTTCGTACTGAAAACTTTTTCGTTTGTATAAAAAAGGAAAAAATAAATCGTCAAACGGAATGTATTCTTTTTTGTAGTCAATATAATTGACCTCTCCAATGTATTGATCAAAATGATGCTCTGGCTCCAATGCTTTTTGTAATCTGCCTATTGTGGATTGGATGGCTAAACCTTCACTGTTTTGCGTGAAAATTTGCCACATCGCAAACGATTCGTATTCATTGATGTGCCAGCTACTAATGGCTACTTTTTCGCGATGGGTTTTGTAGTAATTTAAAAAGTCAGGCTTGTCTTTGGATAATTTTCTGATTTCCTCAAAAGTTGGTTCGCTAAAGGTGCCTTCGTATTGGTCTTCAAATTTATCCGACCTAGACATGAATAATTTTTTAGATAATAAT
Source organism: Flavobacterium succinicans LMG 10402 (assembly GCF_000611675.1). Taxonomy (GTDB): domain Bacteria; phylum Bacteroidota; class Bacteroidia; order Flavobacteriales; family Flavobacteriaceae; genus Flavobacterium; species Flavobacterium succinicans. Next base: position 135,617 of record NZ_JATV01000007.1, read on the forward strand.
AAATCTAAAAATTTAGACAAGTCTAGGTATTTCCATACTATAGTTTCTGGATCTTCGGGTAATTTTATGTTGGGATTGTCAAGGTACATTTGTAAAATTTAAAGAGTAGTAAACTACTTTAAAGATACAAAATTTTCAGGCTATTCAAGGGATTGCATGGTTACTAATTTGTTATAAGTGCCATTCATAGCGATTAATTCTTCATGAGTTCCTTGCTCTACTATTTTTCCTTTTTTCATTACCACAATTACATCAGCTTTCTGAATAGTAGAAAGTCGGTGTGCAATAACAATCGAAGTTCTGTTTTGCATCATATTTTCGAGTGCCACCTGAACAAATTTTTCGCTTTCAGTGTCCAAAGCTGAGGTAGCTTCGTCCAAAATCATTATAGGAGGATTTTTCAAGACTGCTCTCGCGATAGATAAGCGTTGTTTTTGTCCACCTGAAAGTTTGTTTCCGCTGTCACCAATGTTAGTGTAAATTCCTTTTGGTAAGGTAACTACAAATTCATAAGCATTCGCCACTTTTAAAGCTTCTATGATTTCTTCATCGGTTGCGTCAGGTTTGCCAAGTGCTATGTTTTCTTTAATAGTATCGTTAAATAATATACTATCTTGAGTAACGAGTCCGATTAGGCTTCTTAACGAATGCAAATCAAAATCTTTGATGTTGTGATTGTCAATAGAAATTATGCCTTCGTTCACATCGTAAAAGCGTGTCAGTAAATTGGCAATCGTACTTTTTCCGCTACCCGATTGTCCTACCAAAGCCACCGTCTGTCCTTTTTTTACTTCTAAAGAGAAATTTTTAAGTACATTTTCGTTTTCATATCGGAAGTTGATATTTTGAAGGCTTATTTTATCATCAAAAGTGTTTTTTTGTATCGAATTTTCTTTAGAAGTTATTTCATTTTTTACTTCTAATACTTCAAAAACTCGTTCTGCGGCGGCTAAACCATTTTTTACAGAATATGATGCCTTAGAGATCGCTTTTGCAGGTGTAAGTATGTTGTAGGCTAATGTTAGATAAACTATAAAAGAAGCACCATCTAGCGTTTCATCAACCAAAACTAAATTTCCTCCGTACCAAAGTAAAACAGCAATAGTAGTAATGCCCATGAATTCACTTAAAGGTGAGGCTAGGTTGTTTTTGTTTCCTATGCTGTTGGATAAATTAAGTAATCTTGTTATCGAATCATTGAATTTCTTTTTAAAAGCTGGTTCGGCATTATAGCTTTTTACTACTTTCAAGCCCCCTAGACTTTCTTCAACAATTGAGATCAATAACCCACTTTCGTTTTGAGCTCTTAATGATTTTGATTTTAGGTTTTTTCCAATTTTGGATATAATTAGCCCAGAAAGCGGAATGAAAACCAAAACGAATAAGGTTAGTTTAGCACTAATAGCAAACATGGTTACTAATGCAAAAACTATCGTTAGTGGTTCTTTTACAACTAATTCTAAAATAGAAAAAAAAGAATTTTGTACCTCATTAACGTCTCCCAACATTCTGGCCATCACGTCGCCTTTTCTTTTTTCAGAATAATAGGATATGGGTAATTCAATTATTTTGTTGAACATTTTTTTTCTCAAATCCCTTAATACCCCATTTTTAAGGTGCATGATGTGATAAGAGGCTAGGTAATTAAAAATATTTTTTAATAAAAAGGTAGTAATTACTAAAGAGACCACTAATAATAAAGCAAATTGTTTGCCACTATCTTTGGTAATTTCTGAAATTTGATAATACAATAAATCTTTTCCAAAACTCATTATATTGCCTATTCCTTTATAAACAGGAGCTTTTTCTATTGCTTTATTTTTGCCAAACAATACTTCCAGCATTGGTAATAAAGTCAGCATTGAAATGGTACTAAATAGGGCATACAAAATATTATACGTCACGTTCCAAACAATGTTTGACTGGTATTTTTTTGTATAAGGTAGTAATTTTATTAAATTTTTATCCATTAGTTTAATTGCATTGCAGCAATAATATTTTTTATTTTTTGATCTAAAATGTGTTCTACTTCCACAAAATCTTCCACAGCTTCTAGTGTAGTATTTACACTGATATAGAATTTAATTTTAGGTTCTGTGCCACTTGGTCTTGCGCAAATTTTCGAACCATCTTCAGTATAATAAATTAGCACATTAGATTTTGGAATATCCATAGCCAGTTCTTCACCAGATAATAAATTTTTAGCAATTGAGGATTGGTAATCTTCCACCATGATTACACGTTGTCCGTCGATTTCTTTTACAGGATTTTCGCGCAAATCAATCATCATTTGATTAATGGCTTGCAAGCCGTCCATTCCTTTTTTGGTCAATGAAACCAAATGTTCTTTGTAAAAACCGTGATCCACATAAAGTTGAATCAATTCGTTGTAAACAGAGCTTCCTTTGGCTTTGGCTTGAGCAGCCAATTCACATACCAATAGGGTAGCAGCTACAGCATCTTTGTCTCTTACAGCATCGCCTACCATGAAACCAAAACTTTCTTCTCCACCACCAATGAATTGTAGTTCAGGGAAATCTTTGATCATTTTGGCAATCCATTTGAATCCTGTCAAGCCCACTTTGCATTCTACGTTATAAGCAGTGGCTAATTCCATCATCATTGGAGTGGAAACTATGGTAGAACCTACAAATTGTTTACCGTTGATTTTTTCGGCTTGTTTCCATTTTTCTAACAAAAAGGAGGTCATCAAAATCATGGTTTGATTTCCGTTTAGCAATACCATTTTTCCTTCGTTATTGCGAACAGCAACTCCCAAACGGTCACAGTCTGGATCTGTTCCTACCACAATGTCAGCGTTGGTTTTATCGGCCAATGCCAAAGCCATAGTAAGAGCTTCTGGTTCTTCTGGATTTGGAGATTTTACCGTTGGAAAATCTCCGTTAGGAATGGCTTGCTCTTCAACTATATTAACGTTAGTGTAGCCTGCTTTGCTTAATGTTTCTGGGATGATCGTTATGGATGTTCCATGCAAAGAAGTGAATACGATATTTAAGTTTTCTTTTGCGGCTGCGGGAGTGTTAAAACTAGAGTTTTCAATAGAGGATTGAATGAAGGCTTGGTCTAACTCAGTATCTATAAAATGAATCAAATCTTCGTTAGCCGAAAAATTAATTTCATCGTATTTTAAATTTTCAATCACATCGATGATGGCTCCATCCTGAGGAGGAACAATTTGTCCGCCATCTTGCCAATATACTTTGTATCCGTTGTATTCTGGGGGATTGTGAGAGGCAGTGAGTACGATTCCACAATGACAGTTCAGGTGTTTTAAGGCAAAAGACAATTCTGGTGTAGGACGTAAATCCGAAAAAAGGAACACTTCGATTCCGTTAGCAGAAAATACATCTGCTACAACTTTTGCTAGTGTTTTACTATTATGACGACAGTCAAAAGCAATGGCTGCTTTTATTTGCTCACCAGGAAAAACACTTTTCAAGTAATTAGACAATCCTTGCGTGCTTTTTCCTAAGGTGTATTTGTTAATTCGATTGTCACCTACGCCCATAACGCCGCGCATTCCTCCGGTTCCGAATTCTAGATTTTTATAAAAACTCTCTTCTAAATCTTTTGGAGCGGTAGTCATTAATTCTTTTACAGCATCTTGAGTAGCGGTGTCAAAGGTTGGGGTAAGCCAGATATTTAGTGCGTCTAGAATGTTTTGTGGGATATTCATTTTTTATTGATTTTATATGAAACAATAATTTGTGATTGCTTTTTTGTGTAACTCAATTATAAATTAATTTGATTTGCAATTTTGTATCGCGCTTCATTGTTTTTGGTTCTCAAAATAATTTCACCCAGAAAACCTGCTAAAAATAGTTGAGTTCCTAGAACCATTGTAGTTAAAGCAATGTAAAACCAAGGATTATTGGTGATCAAAGTATACTTCATGTCGTTATACAAATGATACAGTTTTGAAACACCAATATAAGCAGCTGCAAAAAAGCCGATAATGAACATTAAAGAGCCAATAGCGCCAAAAAGATGCATAGGTCTTTTGCCAAAACGCGATAAAAACCAAATGGTAATCAAATCTAAGAAGCCATTAATGAAACGGTCCATTCCAAATTTAGTTTCTCCGTATTTTCTAGCTTGATGTTGTACAACTTTTTCTCCAATTTTTCCAAATCCAGCATTTTTAGCCAAAACTGGAATATATCGGTGCATTTCGCCAGAAACCTCAATGTTTTTGACTACTACATTTTTATACGCTTTTAATCCGCAGTTGAAATCATTCAGTTGTACACCAGAAGTTTTTCTGGCCGCCCAGTTGAATAATTTAGAAGGAAGATTTTTAGCAACTATCGAATCATAACGTTTCTTTTTCCATCCTGATACCAAATCGTATTTTTGCTCGGTAATCATGTTGTATAATCCTGGAATTTCGTCAGGACTATCCTGTAAATCGGCATCCATAGTGATGATCACTTCGCCTTTGGCTTGAGCAAATCCAGCATGTAGTGCTTGCGATTTACCAAAGTTTTTCATAAAACGAATTCCTTTTACGTTGGAATTTGTTGCGGCAAAATTTTCAATAATAGTCCAAGAATTGTCGGTACTTCCGTCATCTAAAAAAAGGATTTCATAGGAGTAATTATTGGATTGCATCACTTTTAGGATCCAAGTGTACAATTCTTGTAAGGATTCCTCTTCGTTAAGAAGTGGTATTAGGATAGTTAAATTCATTTAATTGTTTTATTCTTGATGTGTTTTTCTTGTTTTGAAAAAGGCAGCCATAAGTAATCCGAAAATAGAGCTTAGGGCAATATTAGTAAAAAGACCTTTAAATTGCGAAGCAATACTGAATTGACTATTTTCTTTCATGCCTTTGATTGCCTCGTTTATTGCGGTGGCAGGTGTGTTAAATTTTTTCATCATATTTACCGTGAATTTGATGGTCATTTCTTCTAGCGTTTCTTTGGCCGCAGGATCTATGAAGTTCCAAAGTACGATGTTGAAAAGTGTCACGATCAAAAGACCGATAACGGTATAAATAAAATAGGTGGTAAAAGCATCTTTAAATGAAAAGTCAACTTGTAATTCTTTTTTGGTTTTGGTAAGTAAAATGATAGATAGAGTCAACGAAATGGTAATGTTGATAAGGAAAAGCCAAGAATTAAGAAATAAATTTAAATCTATTGCGTACATTATTGCAATAGTTAAACATGAGATAATCCCGCTGATAATGCCAAAAGTAATACCGTTTTTTTTAATAATTTCGTTGATCATAGTGGTTTGGTTTTTAATTAGTCCACAAATATAGCAATTCTGCTTTTATTGAGGCTAAAAAATGTTTCCTAGGAAAAGCTAAAAAAAACAAAGTAAAGGTTTGTAATTCTAAAAATAAGTGTAAATTTGCACACTCAAAAATAATAGTGTAAATAAAAAGTTATAAGATGTTTATACCTTTTCACTCAGAAGAAAAGCTGCAAAACAAATTATAATTGAACTAATAAAAAAAAGATTTAAGATGAAAAAAGGTATTCACCCAGAGAATTACAGATTAGTTGCTTTCAAAGACATGTCAAATGACGATGTTTTTATTACTAAATCTACAGCAGAAACTAAAGAAACAATTATTCACGAAGGCGTTGAATATCCAGTAGTAAAAATGGAGATTTCTAGAACTTCTCACCCTTTTTACACAGGTAAATCTAAACTTATCGATACTGCAGGACGTATTGATAAATTCAAAACTAAATACGCAAAACACGTTAAATAATTTTAACTCGTTTTTAAATTCAGCAAAGCCTTTCTTTACAGAGAGGCTTTTTTTGTGATCGTAATTCGGTTTACAGACCTGGCGTCTTTAATTTATACCATAAAATAATTTAACTTTGTGCGCGATAGCCAAATCGAAATAAAACAATAGCCAAATTAAATTTTTATGAACTACATACTTTTTGACGGACCCGCTCGAAATGCTTTGTTACCGTTTACCTTTACCCGACCCGTTGCAGATATTCTGGTGGGTATTATGACCATTCGTCAAAAATGGGAATTGCACCTTGGGTCGACTACCACAACTTTGACCGAAGAGTATTTATCGGACAAATATCCGATGGTTGAATTAGAAGGAAATGTCATGATCAATGCGTCTTTTTTGCCTAATGCTATTTTGGCCGAATTAGTGAGTAACCTTGAAGCCAATCAAGCTATTTTTAAGAAAGATGAAATCATTGCTTTTTATACATCCGAAAATCAAGAAGAAGTCGATTTTGATACGTATGAAATTATAGAATACAACGACGATTGTATTACTATTGAAAATACTTGGGATATTTTTTCAAAAAATGATGCTGCTATTCGAGAAGATTTTGAGTTTTTGACTCAAGATAGAAGATCGCAACAAATACCTAAAAGTGTCAATGTCATTGCTCCCGAGAATGTCTTTATCGAAGAAGGTGCGAAATTAGAGTTTGTGACGTTGAACGCTTCGTCTGGACCCATTTATATTGGTAAAGATAGCGAGATTATGGAGGGTTCTGTGATTCGTGGCCCTTTCGCTTTATGTGAAAAGGCACAAGTAAAAATGGGATCAAAAGTCTATGGTGCTACCACAGTAGGGCCAGGGTCTCGAATTGGTGGAGAGGTTAAAAACTCGGTTGTTTTTGCCAACGCAAATAAAGGCCATGAAGGGTTTTTAGGAGATTCGGTTTTGGGCGAATGGTGTAATATTGGTGCTGATAGTAACAATTCAAATCTTAAAAACAACTATGAAGAAGTGCGTTTGTGGAGCTATGAAACTGAGGGTTTTGCAAAAACAGGGCTTCAGTTTTGTGGCTTAATGATGGGCGACCATAGTAAGTGTGGTATCAATACGATGTTCAATACTGGGACTGTAGTAGGAGTGAGTGCTAATATTTTTGGCAGTGGGTTTCCTAGAAATTTTGTTCCGAGTTTTTCATGGGGAGGAGCTTCTGGATTTACGACATATTTGACCAAAAAAGCTTTTGAAACTGCACGATTGGTCATGTCGCGTCGCAATGTGGCTTTTGATGAAAAAGAAGCAGCTATTTTAGAACATGTTTTTGAAGTGACCAAAAAATATCGCAAAGAATAGTTAGCGCTTCAACTATTTATAGAAAATGCCTTTTCGTTTTGGAGAGGCATTTTTTATTGTACATAATCAGGTTAGCAATTGCGCAATTCTTTATTTAAACTATCTTTGCACCTTCAAAATTTTGGCGTTCGAAATCATCTGATTTTTAACCTCTAACCTTTTATTTTTAAATTAATGATTACAGTAAACGATATTGCCGTTGAATTTGGTGGCACAACGCTGTTTAGCGAAGTTACATTTGCTATCAACGAAACTGATAAAATTGCCCTTATGGGTAAAAATGGAGCAGGAAAATCTACTTTGTTAAAAATCGTTGCAGGTGCAAATAAGCCTACTCGCGGTATTATTTCGGCGCCAAGTGATGCGGTGGTGGCTTACTTGCCACAGCATTTATTGACGGAAGATAATTGTACTGTTATGGAAGAGACATCCAAAGCTTTTGCGGGTGTTTTGAATATGAAAAAAGAAATTGACGAAATCAATGAGCAATTAACGATTCGTACGGATTATGAAAGTGATGAATACATGAAATTGATTGAACGAGTTTCAGAACTTTCAGAAAAATATTATTCTATTGAAGAGGTTAATTACGAAGCTGAAGTTGAAAAAATATTAAAAGGTTTAGGTTTTGAAAGAGAAGATTTTAGTCGTCCAACGAAAGAGTTTTCTGGTGGTTGGAGAATGCGAATTGAATTGGCGAAAATTCTTTTGACAAAACCTGATTTGATTCTACTCGATGAGCCCACCAATCACTTGGATATGGATAGTATCGAATGGTTGGAAGACTTTTTGATTAATCAAGCCAAAGCGGTAATGGTAATTTCTCACGATAGAGCTTTTGTAGATAATATTACAAATAGAACGATCGAAGTGACAATGGGAAGAATTTACGACTACAAAGCCAAATATTCTCACTATTTAGAGTTGCGAAAAGACAGACGCGTTCACCAGCAAAAGGCATACGATGAGCAACAAAAATTTATAGCAGATAATCAAGCATTCATTGAGCGTTTTCGCGGTACTTTTTCTAAAACCGATGCCGTGCAATCTCGTGTCAGAATGTTAGAGAAAATTGTTCCAATTGAAGTAGATGAAATTGATACTTCGGCTTTAAAATTGAAATTTCCACCATCGGCTCGTTCAGGTCAATATCCAGTTATTGTTAAAGATTTGGAAAAGTCGTATGGTGATAAATTGATTTTTAAAGATGCCAATTTAGTCATTGAGCGCGGACAAAAAGTGGCTTTCGTAGGTAAAAATGGTGAAGGTAAATCTACGATGATTAAAGCCATTATGAAAGAAATTGAAATTAATGGAGGTTCTGTAGAAGTTGGACACAATGCACAAATTGGTTATTTTGCTCAAAATCAAGCAGCAATGTTAGATGAAAATGCTACCATATTTGAAACCATTGATAGAATTGCAGTGGGTGATGTTCGAACTCAAATAAAAAATATTCTTGGCGCGTTTATGTTTCAAGGAGATGATATTCAAAAGAAAGTAAAAGTGCTTTCTGGGGGAGAAAAAACGCGTTTGGCCATGATTAAATTGTTATTAGAACCCGTAAATCTTCTAATTCTGGATGAGCCTTCCAATCACTTGGATATGAAAACTAAAGATATTATTAAAGATGCGTTGCGTGATTTTGACGGAACTTTAATTCTAGTTTCGCACGACAGGGATTTTCTTGACGGATTGGCCACAAAAGTTTTCGAGTTTGGAAACAAACGAGTGATAGAACATTTTGAAGACATCAAAGGTTTTCTTGCTCATAAGAAAATGGATAGTATGCGAGAAATCGAAAAGAAATAATTTAGTTTTTCTAAAATATAAAAAAAGGCAAGTGGTTCGTTCACTTGCCTTTTTTGTGTTTTTTATGATTCTGCTTGTGTTACCTTTTTGCTTTTGAAATACAAGGCAATGAAAGATAATATGGAGCAGACGAGCCCAATAATGATCATGTTTATAATGGAGCTTCGTACTTGGTAGAGCGATCCTTCTTCAATGATTAAGGTTCTAAAAGCTTTTAAAAAGTGGGTTAATGGAATTACATTCGCAACACCCTGAACCCAATTGGGCATTTGACTTAGCGGCCAGCTGAAACCACTCAAAATAAAACTAGGTGTGGCAATGACCATTAGAATTTCGGTGGCTTTTAGTTGACTTGGGATCAATATGGAGACCAAAATGCCAATAAAAGAAACCGAAAGTATAAAAATTCCCGCGACTAGTGTCAGTTCTGGTAAGTTAGTAAAGAAGGGAATTCGGAAATAAAAAGTAAAAAACCAATACATCAGCCACACGCCAAAACTCATGATTAGATATGGGAGTATTTTGATCACCATCATTTGTATTATAGAATTGCTTTTTTGTACTAAAAAAGAAAACGTTCCATTTTCAAATTCTGAAGCAAAAGACAAGGCTAATGCCAAAAGCATGACTTGTTGTAATACTGCAGCCAATACTCCGGGCCACAAGTAATACATGTAGTTGGTGCTACGGTTGAATTTTTTTATGAAGGTAGTTTTGAATGGTTCGTATTGTGAGCTAATGGCTTTTTCGGGGATTCCTTGTTTACGCAACGTTTCCATTTGAACGCCAGCTTTCAACGTTCCTAAGCACACTTGTATGGCTGTTGAGGCATAATTGGCTGTTAAAATATTGGCCGTGTTGACAATAGTAGTGATTTCGGGGTATTTTTTGGTGAACACCATTTTTTGAAATCCTTTTGGAATAATGACAACGCTATTGGCTTCGAGTTCAATGACATGATCGGATAGGTTGTTTTGGTCGTAAAGTACTTTAGCAACATTTATGACTTCGTCGTCGTTAAACATTTCAATGGCTTTGGCGCTCATTTCAGATTGATCCAAGTCTACTACGAGTATCGGTAAGTCGGTTACTTTTCCTTTGCTATAGACATATCCTAACAAGATAGCATAAAGTAATGGAGCCCCAATAAATAGCATTCGGAGAATGTTGTTTTGCCAAAACAATCCAAATTCTCTTTTGAATAAAAAAAGGAAATTTTTCATGATTTAAGAGCTATGGTTGCGGTGGTTTTCGAAATTAAGTCCTTGGTTTCAGAAGGGTTGGTAGGGGTGATTTTAATTTCAAAAAGACTTTCTTGTAATTCATAATCTGGATATGCCGTTGCAATATTTCCGTAAGCACTTAATTGTTTTATAGATGTTACAACACCTTGAATGGTTTGTTTAGAGTACGGAATGGTTACGCTAACTGTTTCTCCTTTTTTGTATAGGTTCAATTTACTTTCAGGCAGTGTAAAACGGAAAGTAACACTGTTTTTGATGTTGCCATTAAAAAGGGTGTAGCCAGGTAAAGCTAATTCGCCTAAACTTAATGTTATGGTTTCGATTGACATATCTTGTGGTGCAATAACAAAGCGTTCTTGTTCTGCAGTTTCTACTTCTAGTAAGGCGCCATAGGCTCTTTCTTGTTGTCCTAAGGCCATGGTTTGTTGTTCTATTCTTGCGCCTTTTTTAGCGTCGTCTATTTCGGCTTGTACTGCATTATATTGTGCTAAAGCGCCTTGGTATTTGGCAAAAGTTTCGTCGTAGGTTTGCTGGGAAACTAAGGAGTCTTTGAGCATGTTTTTTAGTCTTTGAATGGATTTTTGAGCAAATTCAAATTGTTCTTTTAGTCCCATTCTTTTGGCTTCTAACTGCTTCATTTGATTGTCTGTTGCTCCTTTTAAAGCCATTGTATATTGTGCTTTAGCACTCACAACGGCTCCTTTGGCTTGGTTTTTCTTTGCGTCAACTTCTGGAATATCCAATTGCGCTAAGGTATCTCCTTTTTTGACCCAATCTCCTTCTTTTACAAACAAGCGGACAATCTTACCCGGCACTTTACTGACCACAGCAATTTGTTCGTATTCTACCTTGCCTTGAATAATTGTATTTTTTTTTGTTTTTTGACAGCTAAAAAATGTAAGGGTCAAAAGTAATAGTGTAGCTATTTTTTTCATAATAATAGGTCTCAAATAATAAATTATTGTGTCTTGATCTTTTTAGACAAGTCTCCTGTTGTGATTATAGTTTCAATAGTGGCTAGTCGTTGTTCAATGATGGTGTTGATTTTGCTTACCGCGCTTTTGAATACATCATTTTCTGCTTCTAAACGCTCCGATATGGTAATTAAGCCTTCTTTGTATTGTTTTACGGATAGTATTAGGTTATTGGAAGCTATCTTTTCTTGTTGTGAAGTAATATTGATTTTTTGATTCAAAACGGAGTAGTTTACTAGGTTGTTTTCTAGTAATAAGTTTAATTTTTCTTTCGAATCATCTATTTGATTCTGAACTTGCTTAATGTTGATTTTGGCTTCATGTACTTTGTGTTCTCTTTCAAATCCGGCAAAAATTTCCCATTTTAGTGCTGCTCCAATCATCCAATTATTGCTAATGGTTAGTTCGTTAAGACCTAAATACAAAGCTTCGTTAATTCCGGTTATAACAGGAGTAGTGGCTTTTGCATCAAACAGACTAGAGTAAGTAACACCTCCAAATGCACCTAGTGTGGGTAAATAAGCGCCTTTTTCTTTCTTTAACAAAAATTCATAAGCCGTTTTAAAGGACTCTAAAGCTTTAATTTCTTCTTTGTTTTCAATGCCTAAACTAATGTCTGAAAGTAGGAACGGAGACAAGGTATATATGACTTTATCAATTTCGGCTTCTGTATAACCGGTCAATTGTTCAATTTTTTTATAGACTAGTTTTCTTTTGCCTGTTAATTCTATTCTTTTAGATTCTAATTCAAGCGAAGCTAGTTTTATTTTATCTCTATCATAGGGAATGGCCAAACCTTGGGCGATAGCCTTAGAGATTCTTTTGTTCTCGGTTTCAAGTCGACGATCGCTATCGTTAATTAGATTTTCTATGGTTTTTAAAAGGACTAGTTGGTCAAAAGTATTGATGACCTCTTTGATAATGCTGTTTTTTTCGGATTGTTGTAAGTACTCTGATCCTTTAGTTTTTGCTTTAATGGCTTTTGCAGCATTTGGAATTTGAAAACCACTAAACAGTATCGTTTTGGCCATTACACTACCATTGAAAAGGTTTCCGTAGTTGTTAAAGCTAGTTTTACCGTCAAATAGAGGATAGTTGACTATTGGTACTTGTGTAGTAGGCAAATCAACGGTTAGTTTATTGTCAAAATAAGAGTATAGCGCGCTTGCTTCAATTTTGGGAATATACTTGTTCCAGATTTCTTTTTCTTGAAGTTGTAATCTTTCAATTTCTAAAGATTTGTTTTTTAGCGCGTAATTTTTTTCTAATGCTTGATTGATGGCTTCATTTAAGCTTGTAGAAACGGTAATTTGCCCATAACTAGCCCATGTAAAGCCTAAATAAAAAAGAACGTTTTTTGTAATCCGAAAGAGTCTTGACGGATCAAAAATCAATTTTTTCATAGTTTTTTTTTCAAATTGATATAAAAAGTGGCATTGAATTTGTTTGTTGTTCCGTAAAATTACTAAAAATGCGAGTATTTTTTTTGTATTTAACATGGTATTTGCATTAAACCTAGGAGTGTTTTTTTTATCTTAGACATTCATAAACATTTTAAAACATTATAAAATGAAACATTTCTTCACTTTTCTTACTCTTGTCTTTGTCAGTAGTATCAGTTTTTCTGGTTATGCTCAGTATGCAGATGAGCCAGAAGCTTTGGATTTACCGGGAGATAATTTGAATTTAGTTGCGGTTTTGGATGTTTTTCAAAAATCGAAAACATTAGAGGATTTTGAGACCGCCATCAACAATCCTGAAACTAAAATCAATAATTTGGATTTGAATAATGATAACACAATTGACTACATTCAGGTGGTAAGTGAAAAAAAAGACAACACCCACTTTATCGTTTTGCAAATTGCTGTGAATCAAAGTCAAAAACAAGATGTTGCCGTTATTGAAGTAGAAAGAAATAAAAAAGGCGAAATTATTGTTCAAATTATTGGTGATGAGGAATTGTATGGCAAAAATTACATTGTAGAGCCAAACGATGTCTCGCAAAGGTTGGATACCCCTAATCCTGGGTATACAGGGAATAGCACTACAATTATCAACAATACAACGAATAACTATTCTTCTGATTCGGGTACCACGGTGAGTGCTTGGCCAGTAATTATCCATTTGTTTTCACCATTTTTCATTGCATGGCATTCTCCTTGGCGATGGGGTTATTATCCTTCGTATTGGAGACCTTGGAGACCAGTATATTATTACGATTATTGGGGGTATCACAGACGTTATCATAATCATTATTATTATCGTCGTACAGCTATACTTAGGGCGCCATACTATCGCACCTATTATTCCAATCGTAGAGTATATTCACCTATTGTAGTCAATAACCGTGTCAATGGTTTATATCGATCTACTTACAATGGCAAGGTGTATAAAAAACCGGTTTATCCGGGTGTTCGTCCTAGTGGTTCTAATCGACCTACAGCCAATCGACCTACTACGTTGCCGTCTAACACAGGAAATAGACCTTCTGGCTCAAATACTGGAACGAATCGCCCAGGAACCAATCGCCCTACTACGTTGCCGTCTACTGGCACGAACAGACCTACTGCTCCTAATACAGGAGCAAATCGTCCCGTTACTTTACCGTCCAATCAAAATACGGGTTCTACTAGACCGGTAAGTCCAAGTACAAGACCGAGTACTCCTTCTACTAGGCCTACCACTAGACCCGCTAGTTCTTCTAGTCGTCCAGTAACTAGACCCGCAGCTAGACCGGCATCAAATCCTGTTTCTCGACCAGCTGGAGGTAATAGGGCAAATGCAAGAGGGAATAATTGATTTAGATCTTGAAATGGTTGTTTTTTTTCCAATGCAAAAAGATTTAAAATTTATTTTTAATGAAATGCAGTAGGAGTAAGTTGTAACTATTAATTTGAATTAGTAGAAATTGATATCGAGTTTATTTTGTAAATTTGCTGCTCAATAAAAAAAAAGAATAATGGAAAACGGAATATACGCTAAATTTAATACCTCAAAAGGTGAAATTCTAGTAAAATTAACGCATGACTTAACTCCAGGAACCGTAGGTAACTTTGTTGCCTTGGCAGAGGGAAACATGGAAAATAAAGTAAAGCCTCAAGGCGTAAAATACTATGATGGTTTGTCTTTTCACCGTGTAATTCCTGATTTTATGATCCAAGGTGGTTGTCCACAAGGTACGGGTACAGGGGATCCAGGGTATAAATTTGATGATGAGTTTCATCCTTCATTAAAACATGATCGTCCAGGGGTTTTGTCTATGGCTAATGCTGGGCCAGGTACTAATGGTTCTCAGTTTTTTATTACACACGTTCCGACAAGTTGGTTGGATAATAAACATACCGTATTTGGTCATGTAATAGAAGGTCAGTCTGTTGTGGATGCAGTAGCTCAAGGTGATCAACTAGAGACTTTAGAGATTATTCGTGTTGGGGATGAGGCTAAAAACTGGAATGCAATCGAAGCGTTTATTAGTTTAAAAGGAACAAGAATGCAACGTGAAGCAGCTTTGAAAGCCGAAGCAGAAGCGAAAATGGAGCAATTAGCTGCTGGTTTTGAGAAAACAGCTAGTGGATTGCGTTACCAATTCATTCAAAGAGGTTCTGGAAAAAAAGCCGAAAACGGAAAAACGGTAGCGGTACACTATGAAGGTTCTCTTGAAAATGGAAAAGTTTTTGATTCATCTTACCCAAGAAAAAAACCAATCGAATTTCGTTTAGGTCAAGGACAAGTAATTGAAGGCTGGGACGAAGGTATTGCTTTGTTGCAAGTAGGTGATAAAGCTCGTTTTGTAATTCCGTCTGATTTGGCTTACGGACCAAGTGGAGCAGGAGGTGTAATACCACCACACGCTACTTTGATCTTTGACGTAGAATTGATGGACGTGAAATAATAGTTTTTATTCTACTTCTTATAAGTAATCAGTTCATCTGATATAAATTAGAAATCTCAAAGCAGTACTGTTTTGAGATTTTTTTTGTAGTATTGATTATTATAAAAATAAGAGGTTATGAATTTTGAAAATCAAACACCGCTCAATTGGCAGGAATTTGAACGGGTAGAAATGAGGGTAGCTACAGTGATAGATGTCCTTGATTTTCCTGAAGCCAAAAAACCAGCGTATCAACTTATTCTTGATTTTGGTACTGAATTAGGTATTAGGAGATCTTCGGCGCAAATTACGATGCGTTACCAAAAAAAGGATTTGGTAGGACGACAAGTTGTTGCAGTGGTTAACTTTCCCAAAAAACAAATTGGTAAGTTTATGAGCGAATGTTTGGTTTTGGGGGCTGTAGGAAACTCAGGTGATGTGGTGTTATTAGCTCTGGATTTTAAAGTGGAGAATGGTTTGAGAATTTTGTAATGGCCATTTCAGTCAAGCGGAAGGCTATGTTTTTGCCTTCTTCCCAATCGCCTAAGTTAGAATCTGAGTTAATGTGGCCTTTCTTTCCTATGTTAATAAATTCACTGTCCCAAGTACTAGCAAGTTGTTTGGCTCGGGGTAAGGTCATGTAAGGATCATTTTCGCTACCAACTACAATTGTAGGAAATGGCATTTTTTCTCTTGGAATGGGAGCGAAGTTCCAAATTATTTCAGGCGTATGATTTACAGATTCAACATCGGCCGGTGCTACTAGTAATGCTCCGATGATGTTGGGATGCTGGTATTTTTGAGTCCAATGCGCTACTAAAATTGTAGACAAACTGTGTGCAATAAGAATTGTAGGATGTTCCAAAGTTTGAAGGGTTTGGTTAAGCCGATCCAGCCATTCGTCGAGCTGAGGTTTATCCCAATTGTCCTGTTTTATTTTGGTGGTATTTGGTAGCTGTTTGAGCCAATAGCTTTGCCAATGTTGTGGTCCTGAGTCGCCAAGGCCTGAGAGTATTAGAAAATGTGGTATCATTTGGTTTGAGATAGGAATTGACTTCTTTTGTTGATTTCTTTAATGACCAAGGGTAGTGCAGGTTCTATCATGCCGTGATCGTATCCATCCAGTTCGTATAGTGTGGTGGCGGTGTGGCCTTTGATCTTCATCATGCGCATCATGTAAGCGTTTTCTTCGTAGCGGCCTAGCAGTTCTAATTCGCGATCACCTGTAATCAATAGTAAAAGTGGTGCGTCTGCTCGAACATGATAAAGAGGAGCGAATTCATCAATAAGTGGTTGTGTTTCGGGTATGCCTCTCTCTTTTCGGTTTTCGAAGTGGGTGATGACTTGGCCACTAAGTGGAATAAGCCCTGCGATTTTGTTGGCATCTATGTTGTGTGCTTGGAGCCATTTTTTATCTAAGCCTGTCATCATGGCTAAATAGCCTCCTGCAGAATGTCCTGAAACAAATAATAGTGCGTTGTTTCCGCCATATTTCTCAATGTTTTTGAAAGTCCATGCTATTGCTGCTGCGGCATCTTCAATGCAATTTTTGACTTTTACTTTAGGGGAAAGACGATAGTTTACGCCAATAATTGCGAACCCTTTTTCTTTTAAGCCTGCTAAAATTTCTTTATTTCCCCCCGTTAACCCGCCGCCATGAAACCAAATAAGGGTAGCGAAATTTTTGGTGTTCTTGGGGTAATACAAGTCCAATACACATCTTTCTTTGAGGTAGGTATCTTGTTTAGTGTTGTATTCGGGGTAATAGGGAAGATTGTTGATTTGAACGTATTCGGTTTTTTGGGCCCAGTTGGCGGAATAAATTAATAGTGATAGGAGTAGTACAAGTGTTTTTTTCATGCTGTTTTTTTTAAAACCTAAATATACTCAATTTTGTGTTTTTATGGAGTTAAAAAGTTATGAAAAAGAGGGTTTCTTTTATAGCCCTGATGGGAACGGCATCCTTGCTTGGCGGGGTTCGCCGAGCAAGATATAGTGTACAGCAGGAGGGATTGTCTGGTAAAAAAGGGTTGAGGTGCTTCAAAAAAAAAGTCCAAAAATCAAATGACTTTTGGACTCGTTTTGTAGTTTGTTTTCTTAAATGTCGTCAAAATCGATATCGGTAAAGCTGGATACTTTTGGAGTGGTTTCAAGCTCTGTTGTCTCGGTATTGAATTCGCGTTTAAAATCTTTTTGATGTCTTTCAGAAATTACCTCTTCGCCTTTATGGTTCAAAATGTATGAAGTCATATCGCCTAAAATTTCTTCAAAAGCAGCAAAATCTTCTTTGTATAAGTAAATTTTGTGTTTTTTGAAGTGGAAAGACCCATCTTCTTCGGTGAATTTTTTGCTTTCGGTAATGGTAATGTAGTAATCGTCTGCCTTGGTGGCTCTTACGTCAAAAAAGTAGGTTCTTCTTCCAGCGCGAAGCACTTTAGAGTAAATTTCTTCTTTTTCTAGCATGTCATTTTCTCTCATAATTCTTTCGATCCTTTTATTAATAGTAATCAAAAATGATAAAAAATTATCTATTTAGCAACATTTAGAGTAATTCTTTTTCTGAAAGTTGTTTTAAATATAGGGCTGCATAATAGCCTTCTTGGTTTATTAATTGATTATGAGTTCCTTGTTGTATGATTTTGCCGTTTTCAAGGATGATAATTTTGTCGGCATTTTTGGCTGACGAAATGCGGTGACTTACCACAATGGTGGTTTTGTCTTTGCAAATTTCGAATAAATTATTAAGGATCGCTTCTTCCGTTTCGGTGTCAACGGCAGATAAGCAATCGTCAAACAATAATATTTCTGGATTTTTAATGATGGCTCTAGCAATAGATACACGTTGTTTTTGTCCGCCCGAGAGTGTGATGCCTCGCTCTCCAAGAACGGTGTCATATCCTTTGTTGAAGCCTTCAATATTATCATGAACTACCGCGTTTTTCGCGGCTTGGAATACCTCGTTGTCAGATGCGTTTTCTTTACCAAATTTAATGTTGTTTTTGATGCTGTCAGAGAAAAGGAAGGCGTCTTGAGGTACAATTCCGATACTGTTTCTAAGATCGAATAAGTTCAATTGACTGATTTCTTTTCCGTCTATTTTGAGTTGTCCATTGGTTACGTCGTACATTCGAGAAATCAAGGCTAGTACTGTTGACTTTCCGGAACCGGTGTTACCTAAAATGGCAAGTGTTTCTCCTTTTTTTACGGTAAATGAAATGTTTTGTAAGGCTTCGATATTGGTGTCTTGATAGGTGTAGCTTACATTTTCGAAAGCAATATGGCCTTCTATTTTGCTATCGTTTTCGTTTTTATTTTGAATGTCTGGAACGATTTTTAAGAACTCGTTGAGTCTTTTTTGAGAAGCTTCGGCTTCTTGTACCATGGATGAAACCCATCCTAAAGAGGCTACCGGCCAAGTAAGCATGTTGACATATAGTATAAATTCGGCTATTGTTCCGATGCTTTTTATGGTGCCATCTATGTACAACATTCCTCCAAAATAAATAACAGCCAAGTTGCTAACGCCAATTAGTGCTAGCATTAAAGGGCCAAATAAGGATTGCGTACGTGCGAGATTCAAGCTTTTGCTTTTGCTTTCTTCTGCAAGATCCACTAGGTTGTTTTGTTGTTGGTTTTCTAGGGAATAGGCTTTGATGACGCGTATGCCTGAGAATATTTCTTGCGTAAAGCTGGAGATTTTGGATAAATATTGCTGAAAAATAGTACTTCTTTTATTGATTTCCGAGCTTACTTTAAAAATGGCATAAGATAAAAGTGGTAATGGTAATAAGGTGTATAGCGTAAGCGTGGGCGAAACGTTGTACATATAAGCGATCACGATAGCAAAACGAATAAAAGTATTGATCGAGTACATTACCGCTGGGCCAACATACATTCGTACTTTGGAGACATCTTCGCTAATACGGTTCATTAAATCGCCGGTGCGGTTTTGTTTGTAGAAGTTTTGGGATAGGTTTTCATATTGACGAAACACCTCGTTTTTTAAATCAAATTCGATATGGCGGGACATTACAATTAAAGTTTGACGCATTAAAAAGGTCAAAAATCCCGCAATGATCGTGGTGGCAATGATCAGCAGCACATTGTGAATGAGTTCTTCTTTGAAATCACGAATAACCAGTGTAGAGGCTTTTTCAATACTAGAAAGTTGATCAAATTTTTCAATGGCTTCTAAAGAACTACTGATTAGTTTGGGAGTAAACAATGAAAAAATCTGTGCTACTATTGTAATAACTATTCCAAGTGAAAAGCTGTATTTGTATTTTAAAAAGTACTTGTCTAAATAACGTAATTCTTTCATTTTTATAAGGTGCTGTCTGAATGTTTTTTGATAATAAAAAGAAGTTTATGAAAGTTTTGAAGGATTTATAATTATGATATATTTAAAATGTAGCTATAAAATTAGGTTATGTTTAATTATTTTATATTTTTGAATCGAAATTTTATCATATTTATAAAATCAAAAAAAACAACTTTCTTATGAATGCAACACTAGCAACCGCTAAGGAAATTCAAAAAATGGATCCAGTTTTTGGACAAATCTCGTTTGATGACCATGAACAAATTGTGTTTTGCAACGACAAAGATACAGGTTTAAAAGCAATTATTGGTATTCATAATTCGGTAATGGGGCCTGCTTTAGGAGGTACACGAATGTTTAATTATACCAATGAGTGGGAAGCTTTAAATGATGTTTTGCGTTTGTCACGTGGAATGACCTTTAAATCGGCCATTACAGGGTTAAATATTGGTGGAGGAAAAGCGGTAATTATAGGTGATGCCAAAACGCAAAAAACTCCAGAATTGATGCGTAAATTTGGTGAATTTGTACATTCATTAAGTGGAAGATATATTACAGCCGAAGATGTTGGAATGGAAACTGCCGATATGGACATCGTGAGAGATGTGACTCCTTATGTTACAGGAATCTCAGAAGAAAGAGGTGGAGCTGGAAATCCATCGCCAGTAACTGCTTTTGGTGTGTATATGGGAATGAAAGCTGCAGCAAAACAACAATTTGGTTCGGATGTGCTAACTGGAAAGAAGGTTTTGGTGCAAGGAATTGGTCACGTAGGAGAAGCTTTGGTAGAATATTTGACTAAAGAAGGCGCTTTGGTGACGATTACAGATATTAATGAAGAGCGTTTGTATGAAGTAGGAAAAAAATACAATGCCACGGTGTATACAGGTAGTGATGTGTATTCAGAAGCAGTAGATATTTACGCGCCATGTGCTATGGGAGCCACAATTAACGATGATACAGTACGTAAAATACAAGCCAAAGTAATTGCTGGCGCAGCCAATAATCAATTAGCTAATGAAGTAGTTCACGGTGCAATTTTGCAAGAACGAGGTATTTTGTATGCGCCAGATTTCTTAATCAATGCAGGTGGAATCATCAATGTATATGCGGAATTAGCACATTACGGAAAAGCAGAAATCATGGCTAAAACCGAAAATATTTACAATACTACTTTAGAAATTTTTGATTTTGCATTAGCAAATAAAATGACAACTCATCAGGCGGCATTAACTATCGCACAGCAACGTATTGCAGAGCGTAAGTTAGCTAACAGCAAATAAGAATTTTGTGATTGTACAGCGCTTCAATTAGTGAATGTTTTTTCGAATCATTCATTAATTGGGGCGCTTTTTTATTTATAAAATAAAATACCTTGCAAATTTTCATTTAAGAGATGAAATTCTTAATTTTGCCAGCTAATTTTTAAAGTTCTTACAAGGTGGTAAACAGAAGACACATTCGAGTTAAAGTCATGCAATCCATTTATGCAATCCATCAAAATGGTTCGGATACGCTTGAAAAAGAAGAAAAATTTCTTTTTTACAGTATTGATAGCATTCTAGATTTATATCTAACAATGGTTTCTTCTTTGTTAGAAATATGTAAAAAAGAACAAGTTTTTTTACACCTCTCCAGTAAAAAACACCTAGCAACTGCCCAAGAACGCAATCCTAACGAAAAATTTATCAAAAATGCTGTTTTTCAGATTTTGGCAGAGAATAATTCTTTGAGTATTGCTATGGAAAATCGCAAAATCAACAATTGGACTTTAAATGATGATTATATTATCATTTTGTTGAATGCGGTAAAGCAAAGTAAGCTGTATGCAGAGTACATGAAAAATTCGGTGAATACTTTTGAGGAAGACCGCGATTTTATTGCAGCAATTTTTGAAGAGGTTATTGTTCCAAACGAGAAATTGTATGAATATTTGGAAGATGATAAGTTGACTTGGATTGATGATATTCCGATGGTGAATACTCATATTTTAAAGCAATTAAAAGCTTTAAAACCACTTGAAGAGGATAATTTTAGAGTGCCAAAACTATACAAGGATACCGAAGATAAAGAATATGTTCGCGATTTATTCCGAAAAACCCTTTTGAACGAAAAGGAATTGGCCAAAACTTACGACGATAAAACACCTAACTGGGACAGTGATCGTATTGCAGAAATCGATACGATCATCTTAAAAATGGCAATTTGTGAGTTCTTGAAGTTTCCATCGATACCAGTAAAAGTAACTTTGAATGAATATTTAGAGATTGCCAAAGAGTATTCTACTCCAAAAAGTAGTATTTTTATCAATGGAATTTTAGATAACTTGGTCAAAGAATTGACTGAAAGCAAGAAATTGGTTAAAGTAGGAAGAGGATTGCTATAGTGCTGGTGTTGTCGCCGATCGTCTTTAGTAATTAATAAACAGAATTAAAACAAAACTAAGAATAACAAATTAAGATTTTTATTATGGAACAATTACAACAGTTTTTGCCGTTTTTATTGATGTTTGTGGTGATTTATTTCTTCATGATTAGACCACAACAAAAACGTGCTAAAAACGAAAAAGAATTTGAAAGCAGTTTAAAAGTAGGAGATAAAATCGTGACTAAAAGTGGTTTACACGGAAAAGTTGCGGAGTTAGCTGAAACGACAGTTATTATCGAAACTATGTCAGGAAAATTGAAAATGGAGCGTTCTGCTATTTCAATGGAAATGAGTGCAGCTTTAGCTAAGAAATAGTAGTTTTACTAATCGAATACAAAAAATCCCAAATTCCTAATTAATTGGAATTTGGGGTTTTTTAGTTTGGAACAATCGGGTTATTTTTTCTTGTTCTTTTTGCTTTTTTTGTTTTTTTTAGCTTTGGCTTTGGCCTTTCTCTCTTTTAATTTCGCTTTAAGTTTTGCTTTTTTTGCTTTCTCTTTTTTGGCCTTTTTAGCTTTCTTGGCTTTTGCTTTGGCTTTCTCTTTTGCCTTAGCTTTTTTGGCTTTTTTCTTTTCCTTTTCGCTCATTTTTACTTTGTTTTTTTTCTTTTTTTTGTCCTTTGGTTTTTTAGTAGGGATTAGATCAAGTGCCGTGATTTCTGTTTTTTCTACCGTTACAGTTTCTTCAATTTCAGGGCTGATATTTTCTTCATGAGCAGTAGAGGGAGTGATTGCTTTTGTACTGCGTGTTCTTGTTTTTGGTCTAGCAACGCTTGTTTTTGTAGTCTCTTGTGTGGCCTTTTTTGCGGCAGGTGTTGCTGTTTTTGTTGTTCTTGTTCTTCTTGCAATCGGCTTTTCCGATTTTGGTTGTTCTGGTGTTGGAGGTGTAGCCTCTGGAGTGTTATGGTTTTCTGTTTTGTCTATCATGGTGTCGGCTGTTAATTATGGTTTTATTGACTTATTTGTTAATGTTAAGTAATTGTTTATTTATTGTTAACAAATATATCAAACATTAATCAATTCCAATGTTAAGTTTTTTGTTGAACTTGAATTAGAAATTGAACATAAAAATACCTCCAAAAAGTGGAATGACTTTTTGGAGGTATTAATTTTCAAGACTCTTTAAATTGAGGACTGTAGATAGGCAGTTACCTATCTTTTGCGTTTTGTTTTTGGGGCAGGATTTTCAAAATCAGTAGTAGCAGTAAGTTGGGCAATTTTTACAATAACTTCTATTGCTTTTTGCATGCTTTCTACAGGTACATATTCGTATTTTCCGTGAAAGTTGTGGCCACCTGCAAAAATATTTGGGCAAGGCAATCCTTTGTAAGAAAGTTGACAACCGTCCGTTCCGCCGCGAATCGGTTTGATGATTGGTTTTACGCCAACTTGTTTCATAGCCTCTTCGGCAATATCTACAATGTGTTTTACAGGAAGTACTTTTTCCTTCATATTATAGTATTGATCTTTGATTTCGGCAATAGCGATAGGTTCTCCGAATTGTTTGGCAAACTTTTTATTGATTTTTCGAACCATTTTTTCAATGCGTTCTTTCCTTTTTTCAAACTTAGTCTTAGAGTGATCTCTGATGATTAATTCCAAAACGGTTTCTTCTATACTCCCTTTTAAGTGATGTACATGGAAAAAACCTTCGTAGCCCTTGGTGGTTTCAGGGGTTTGATCTTTTGGTAAGTCACTTATGAAGTCATTGGCAAGAAGCATTGAATTGATCATTTTTCCTTTAGCGTAACCAGGGTGAACACTTTTTCCTTTGAAAATGATTTTGGCTCCAGCTGCATTAAAGTTTTCGTATTCTAATTCGCCTACTTGACTGCCGTCCATAGTGTAAGCCCAGTCGGCTCCAAATTTTTCTACATCAAAATGATGTGCGCCTCGACCAATTTCTTCATCTGGAGTAAAACCAACTTTAATGGTTCCGTGTTGGATATCCGGATTTTGAATCAAAAATTCCATTGCCGAAACAATCTCGGTGATTCCGGCTTTATCATCGGCACCAAGAAGCGTAGTTCCGTCGGTGGTGATTAAGGTTTGTCCTTTGTATTGCAATAAATCTTTGAAATATTTTGGCGAAAGCACAATGTTTTGCGCTTCGTTGAGTACGATGACTTTGCCGTCGTAGTTCGGAATGATTTGTGGTTTTACATTCGCGCCTGTAAAATCAGGAGTCGTGTCAAAATGCGAAATGAATCCTATGGTTGGCACTTTTTTGTCTATATTGCTTGGCAGCGTCGCCATGATATAGGCTTTGTCATCAATAGTAACGTCTTGTAATCCTATTTGTTTTAATTCAGCCACAAGTTGGTGGGCTAGATCCCATTGTTTGGCGCTACTTGGGGTGGTTTCAGAATTTGGATCAGATTCTGTATCAACAGTTACATAACTAATAAAACGATCGATAATATGTTGCATGGTACTTAATTTTTGAGCAAAGGTACATATTTCGACTTGTTTTTTTGTTTTCATTTCTGGTATACTTAAGTGCTTTCTAAAATCAATTCTTTATTTTTGCAGTTCAAAATAATTATATCCTACCTCACATGTATAAATTGTTCATCCGCCCTTTGTTTTTTTGTTTTGATCCCGAAAAAGTGCACCATTTTACTTTTGCTTTTATCAAATTCATATCTAAAATTCCTGGTTTTTCTGCTCTTTTCAGAATGATATATTGTGTGGAAGATCCTAGATTAGAGCGAGAAGTGTTTGGATTGAAATTTAAAAATCCTGTAGGTTTAGCAGCTGGATTTGATAAAGAAGCTCGTTTGTATAAAGAGTTTTCAAATTTTGGTTTTGGATTTATTGAGATTGGAACCTTAACACCTAAAGGACAAGATGGGAATCCTAAAAAACGAATTTTTAGATTGATTTCTGACGAAGCCATTATTAATCGAATGGGATTCAATAACGGAGGGGTTTTGGAGGCTGTAGAGCGTTTAAAATCAAATACCAATGTGCTGATAGGCGGTAATATTGGAAAAAATAAGTTGACACCCAATGAAGACGCTACTTCGGACTATGAAATTTGTTTTGAAGCTTTGTTTGATTATGTGGATTATTTTGTGGTCAATGTAAGTTCGCCAAACACGCCAAATTTAAGAGCTTTGCAAGATAAAGAGCCTTTGACTCAATTGTTGCAAACGTTGCAAAGTAAAAATCTAGAAAGAGCTAATCCTAAACCTATTTTATTGAAAATCGCGCCAGACTTGACCGATGATCAGTTATTGGATATCATTGACATCATGGCCGAAACCAAAATTGCAGGTTTAATTGCTACCAATACAACTCTTTCTAGAGAAGGATTGGTTTCTGAAGCCAAAATGGAAGCGGGTGGTTTGTCCGGTAAGCCTTTGACTAAGAGATCTACGGAAGTGATTCGATTTTTATCACAAAAAAGCAACCATGCTTTTCCAATTATTGGAGTAGGAGGGATTCATTCTGCAGAAGATGCTTTAGAAAAATTAGACGCAGGAGCGAGTTTGATTCAGTTGTACACTGGATTTATTTATGAAGGTCCCGCTTTGATTAAGGCGATCAATAAAGCGATTTTGAAGAAAATGAAATAGTGCCTTTTTGGATCAATTCTGAAATCAAAACATTTATATTATGTTTTGAATGTCATTGAAAATTATTTAAAACTAAGCACATAAAAGCTAGTTAAAGGACTAATTGGCTTTTAGCTATTGGCTGTCGATAAATCACTAGTTACTAATCACTAGTTACTAATCACTAGTTACTAATCACTAATCACTCCCTTACTTTCTTATTTTTCGATTTTGAACTTTAATTCCTTTTGCTATCTTTGATGCATATGGAGCCAATAAAAATTATCGAATGCCCTCGTGATGCGATGCAAGGAATCAAAACATGGATTCCTACGGCTCGGAAAGTTTCCTATTTACAGGCTTTGTTGCGAGTAGGCTTTGATAGTATTGATTTTGGGAGTTTTGTTTCTCCTAAGGCGATTCCTCAAATGCAGGATACCGCTGCGGTTTTAGCACAATTGGATTTGTCCAAAAACGATAGTAAGCTTTTGGCAATTATCGCTAATGTAAAAGGAGCTAAAGATGCCGCATCGCATCAACCGATTCAATATTTGGGTTTTCCTTTTTCGATCTCTGAGAATTTTCAAATGCGAAATACGCACAAAACGATTACAGAATCATTAATTACCTTACAAGAAATTCTCGAAATTGCCGACCAAAACCAAAAAGAAGTGATTGCCTATCTTTCTATGGGATTTGGAAATCCTTACGGAGATCCTTGGAATGAAGAAATTGTAGGCGAATGGACAGAACGATTGGCGCAAATGGGGGTAAAAATTCTCTCTTTGTCCGATACGGTTGGTAGTTCCACCCCCGAAGTTATTACGCATTTGTTCTCTAATTTGATTCCTAAATATCCCGCGATAGAATTTGGGGCTCATTTGCATACTACTCCAGATAAATGGTTTGAAAAAGTTGATGCCGCTTATCATGCTGGTTGCAGACGATTTGATGGAGCGATTCAGGGTTTTGGTGGTTGTCCAATGGCTACAGATCGTTTAACTGGAAATATGCCTACGGAAAAACTACTCTCTTTTTTTACCGCTAAAAAGGAAAACACCAATTTGAGCGCGATGAGTTTTGAGAGTGCTTACAACGAAGCCTCTAAATTGTTTGGGGAGTTTCATTAATCTAGAATACTAAAATAAAGGGACATACGTTTTTAACCATAATTAAAATGTGAATGCAATGAAAGCCTACAAAACCCTACTCGTGTTTTTTTTGATACTGTTTTCTTTTTCTTGTAGCAGCGATCTTGATTTTGACCAAGCCAATGATATTGAACTTCGCCCTGTAGTTATTGGAAATTTGGCGAGTTTTGATCTTGTAGCAAATCAGTTTGTAAATAATGGTTTGGAACAAACAGTGAGTATTGACACTCCAGAATTAGGAGTTTTTGATGATACTTTTTTTAAAAAAAATCTAATCCAAACGGATTTGTTTTTTGAAGTGGATAACACGATCAACCGAAACTTTGAACTTCAACTTTTCTTTTTGGATAATGCCAATGCACCAGTAAGTTCTATTCGAATGGATATTCCGGCTTATGCTGGAACTTCTAATGTTACCAAACGAACAGTAGTCTATCAAGGAGCGAATCTTGATTTGCTAAAGCAATCCAAAAAAATTGCCTTTGTAATTACACTATTGCCAGGCCCTCCGTTGAGCGCTACTAGTGTTGGAAATTTGAAATTACGTTCTAGTATAACCGCCTATTTTGATATTAAATGAGAAAAATTACTTTGATTGTGCTTCTTTCAGTAGGCAACTTTTTTTTCGCTCAAAACAAAGCCGTTTTATATAATTTTACGGCAATTCCTCAATCATTATCTTTAAATCCTGGAGCTGATGTTAGCTACAAATGGTATGCAGGAATTCCGTTATTGTCAGGATTTTCAGCAAATGTAGGCTCTACGGGCTTTTCTGCCTATGATTTGTTTGCAGATGATGGCGTTGATTTTAATACCAAATTACGCAAGGTCATTTTTTCAACTTCAAGAAATGATAAAGTGAGTGTAAACCAACAAGCAGAGGTTTTTCAAGGAGGATTTAAAGTTGGTGATTGGAACAATACTGCATATATTTCTTTTGGAATGTATGAAGAATTAGATGTATTGAGTTATGTTCCAAAAGATTTTGCTCTTTTGGCATTAGACGGAAATCAAAATTATTTAGGAAAATATTTTAATCTGAGTGATTTGAATGCTCGTGCCGAAATGTTAACCGTTTTTCATGTAGGGTACAATAAAAGACAAAGCGAAAAATTGATTTGGGGAGTGAGAGGAAAGATTTATTCTAGTATTTTCGATGCTCGTTCTACTAAAAACTCTGGTTATTTGTACACCATTCCTTCTGTCGACAATGCAAGTATTTATGACCAAGTGATCTCGGCTGACATGTTATTGAATACCTCTGGAATTGCAAAATATGATGATAAAGATGACGACTCGGATGTGGCCAAAGACATCAAAAAAAGAGCGCTTTTAGGAGGGAATCTAGGTTTGGGTTTTGATGTTGGAATCACCTATTATCCCAAGAAAGACATTCAAATTACCGCTAGTGTGCTTGATGTTGGTTTTATTCGTCATTCAAAAGAAGTAGAAAGCTATCGTGCGAAAGGGATATATAACTATGAAGGCATTCTTCCAGATTTTTTTACAGGAACAGGAGGCAATAATGTGTCGCAAGAATTTGAAGATGCTTTTCCTAGAGATACCTTAAAAGGAAGTTATACCTCGTGGAGACCGGTGAAATTTAATGCTTCTGCACAATATTCTTTCGGACAAACCGAAGAAAAAGATTGTAATTGTAAATCCAGTGATGGTGCTGCAAAATATAATAACTCCGTTGGATTGCAGTATTTTGCTATGTCTACTCCAAGACTTCCAATGATGGCGTTGACGGCTTTTTATAGAAAGAAACTCTTCACGGGTTTAGAAGCCAAAGCTACGTATACCGTAGATTCTTTTTCGAGTAAGAATATTGGTTTGGGTTTGTCGACACAAATAGGTCCTGTAAATTTTTATTTGATGGCAGATAATTTGTTAGAACTTAGAGATGTTGTCAAGGCGCAAAGTGCCTCTTTTCAATTAGGACTTAATCTGATTTTTGCTGAGAAAAAGGATGGGGAATAAGAATGGAATAAACAAAATCCAAAATCCAATTTATCATCCTGAGCGCAGTCGAAGGGCAAATCCTAAATAGTAAATCCCAAATTCCAAAGTTATAGTTGGGATTTGGGATTTTTTATTCTTGAAATTTGTGTTTTTTAGCTCTTTCTTCTTTTGAAGAATTTATAAATTTCAATCCAAAAGACTGCAATTACAGCTACCAGAGTACACCATCCAATTTGAAGTAAAGTGATTTTTTCGAATAAGAAAAATTTAGATAATGGAGGAATAAAAAGCAGTAAAGTTGTAATGAAAAGCGTGATTCCGATGATGAGCACTACAAGATTATTTTTGTATTTCCAAGTTGTTAGCACCGAATAGTAAAAAGAGCGATTGGCTAATGTCAAGAACACATTCGAGAAAATCAAGGTCAAAAACACCATAGTTCGAGTGCCACTTTCACTATACTGATTGGCTATGGCAAATTGGTAAATGAACAACAATCCTGCGGTTATCCATAGTCCTTGAATTAAGCTAATGGTGATTTCTTTCCAACTGAAAAAAGTGGTGCTCAATGGTCTTGGTTTTTGTGTCATCAAATTGTCTTCCATAGGCTCATTCTCATAAATGATAGAGCAGGTGGGACCCATAATCATTTCTAAGAAAATGATGTGGACTGGTGAAAATATATTGGGATACATCCATCCCAAAGCTAATGGAATAAGCACGATTAAAATGATAGGAATATGGATAGAGATAATGTAGCGAATGGCTTTTTTGAGATTCATATAGATTTTTCTTCCCATAGCAATGGCGTCGGTCATTTTAGAAAAATCATCGTCAACCAAAATTAAATTCGCGGCTTGTTTGGCAATTTCTGTCCCTTTTTTGCCCATAGCAATTCCGATGTGTGCTGATTTTAAAGCGGGTCCATCGTTTACTCCATCACCAGTCATAGCTACAATTTGATTATTGTCTTTTAGCGCTTGAATGATTTTGAGTTTAGCCTCAGGAAACATTCTAGTAAAAATAGTAGTTTCCATTACTTTCTCTTTCAATCTAGCTGGACTCATTTGCATTAGTTCGTTTCCATTGAGTATTTTTTCAGGGTTTTTAAAGCCAATTTGTTGAGCAATCGTAGCGGTGGTTTCGGCATTATCACCTGTGATTATTTTAACGGTAATTCCGGCTTTATAAAAAGTTTCTAAAACTGCTTTGATGTTCTTTTTTGGAGGGTCATAAAAAGCAACAAGACCTTTAAAATCTAGTTCAAACTCTTGCTGTGTTTTAGGGAAATTGGTTCCGTTAAAATCGGTTGTCCCAACGCCTAATACTCGAAATCCTTTTTTGGTCATAGCGAGAAAAGCCGTGTTGATTTTTTCTTTCTCAGTTTCAGATAGTTTAGAACAGGCAATAATGGCTTCTGGTGCTCCTTTTGTTGCAATAATTCGATGTCCTTCTTTGTTTTCGAATACATGTGTCATCATGGGTGGTTTGCCACTCAAAGGATATTCGTGTATCATTTTATATTGAGGACGTTCGTCAGTTGCAATGGAAATGGTGTAGGCGTCATGCAATGCTATTTCCATAGGATCAAACGGAATGGGTTCACTCGCCCACATAGCTGCGTTATTTAGTTCTTGTTTTTTGGGGTTTAAGTTGGAATGAGTTGCTGTAACAGTTGTGGCATCAAGAGTGAACCATTCGGCAAGACTCATTTTGTTTTCGGTGATGGTGCCTGTCTTATCGGTACAAATTACGGTGGCGCTTCCTAAAGTTTCAACTGTTTTGGTTTGTTTTACAATAATTCCCATTCGAAGTAGTCGCCAAGCACCAAGTGCCATAAAAGTGGTAAAAGCTACTGGAATTTCTTCTGGGATGATACTCATGGCAAGCGTTAATGCTTTAAGCAAACTGTCTAAAATTAGCTTTGAATTCCAATAGTTGATTCCCCAGACAATGATAAAAGCAACCAAACCAATCAAAGAAATATAGGTGACAAAATTGCTAATTTGAATTTGTAATGGCGTTTTTTCTTCGACGATGTTGTCTAGACTTTTTCCGATTTTTCCTAATTGTGTTTGACTTCCAATGGCGGTAACTTGGCAAATAGCCAGTCCACTTGCGACTATGGTTCCTTGATACACTTGTTTGTTTTCGGATTGTTCATTTTTTGATACCGATAAAGATTCTCCAGTTAATATGGATTCATTGACCGAAAAGTCATTGGATTGGATGATGATTCCATCGGCGGGAACAAAAGTGCCTTCTTCCGTCTGTATAAAGTCGCCCAAAACAATTTCTTCACTCGGAATCTCAACAACAATTCCATTCCTAATGACTTTACTTTTGGGTTGTGTTAATTTAGACAGCGCTTCAATGGCATTTCTACTTTTTGATTCTTGGTACAAGGAAATGGATACGACCAAAATAATAGCCAAAAGCATAAAAATTCCATTATTATAATCTGCAGTTACAAAATACACACTCGTAGCGGTGAGTAATAATATGAACATAGGCTCCTTAATCAATTCGAAGAGCGAGTGCAAAAAGTTGTTTTTTTGTTGATGTTCGGTTGAATTGGCACCGTTTTTTGTTCTAGAGGCAATAACTTTTTCTGAAGAAAGCCCTTGGATAGAGGTTGAACTGGATTCGAACATGATTATAATTAATAAGTGTTGTTTTTAGTATTGAAAAAAGTAGCTCCAAGTTTGTTAGACAATGCAATTTAAATAATTAATAGTGGGTTTGTCTGTTTTTTTGCTTAAGATTGTCTATATTTGCACGCAATTCAACTAGAAATTGCACCATGAAAGCACACAATTCCAAGATTATCGGTGAAGGTTTAACTTACGATGATGTATTATTAGTTCCAAATTACTCCAGCGTTCTTCCTCGCGAAGTGAGTATTCAATCCAAATTTTCAAGAAACATAACTTTAAATGTGCCTATTGTATCCGCAGCTATGGATACAGTGACCGAAAGTGCTATGGCTATTGCTATGGCTCAAGAAGGAGGTATTGGAGTGTTGCACAAAAACATGACGATTGAGCAACAAGCAGCCAAAGTACGAAAAGTGAAAAGAGCTGAGTCAGGAATGATTATCGACCCTGTTACTTTGCCTTTGACTTCTACGGTTGCCGATGCTAAAATGGCTATGAAAGAATATGGTATTGGAGGAATTCCAATCGTTGATGAAAATAAAATTCTAAAAGGAATTGTGACCAACAGAGATTTGCGTTTTGAAAAAAATAGTTCAAGACCTATTGTTGAGGTAATGACCAAAGATAATTTGATTACGGTTGCTGAAGGAACTTCTTTAGAACAAGCTGAAGTGGTTTTGCAAGGTCATAAAATCGAGAAATTGCCTGTAGTAAATGATCAGTACGAATTGGTGGGTTTGATTACTTTTAGAGATATTACTAAGTTGACTCAAAAACCTATCGCTAATAAAGATGTTTATGGTCGTTTACGTGTAGCAGCAGCCATTGGTGTTACTGGAGATGCAGTGCAAAGAGCAGAAGCTTTAGTTCATGCTGGAGTAGACGCTATCATTATTGATACTGCTCACGGTCATACTCAAGGAGTGGTTAATGTATTAAAAGAAGTAAAATCCAAGTTCCCACAAATTGATGTTATTGTTGGCAATATTGCAACACCAGAAGCAGCTCAGTACTTGGTAGAAAATGGTGCAGATGGTGTAAAAGTAGGTATTGGCCCTGGTTCGATTTGTACGACTCGTATTGTAGCGGGTGTAGGTTTCCCTCAGTTTTCTGCAGTGCTTGAAGTTGCTGCTGCTATCAAAGGTTCAGGTGTACCAGTAATTGCTGATGGAGGAATTCGATATACAGGAGATATTCCTAAAGCTATTGCCGCTGGAGCGGATTGCGTAATGTTAGGGTCATTATTAGCAGGTACCAAAGAATCGCCTGGTGAGACTATTATTTTTGAAGGAAGAAAATTCAAATCTTACAGAGGAATGGGTTCTGTTGAAGCCATGCAAGAAGGATCGAAAGATCGTTATTTCCAAGACGTAGAAGACGATGCGAAGAAACTAGTTCCAGAAGGAATTGTTGGACGCGTACCATATAAAGGCGAGTTGAACGAAAGCATGCAACAATTCATCGGTGGACTTCGTGCAGGTATGGGATATTGCGGTGCAAAAGACGTTCCAACTTTACAAGAAACAGGTCGTTTTGTTCGCATCACGGCAAGTGGAATTAATGAAAGTCATCCTCATAACGTAACGATCACTAAAGAGGCGCCTAATTATTCTAGATAGTATAGTTTTACTTTTTCTGTAAAGAGTATAGAAAAAAGCAAAAATAGTATTCCCTTCAAAATGCATTGAAATTCGTTTCAATGCATTTTTTTTATTTGGAAGTTATTTTAACCTTGTCTATTAGAAGGTTAGTTTTAGTGGATTAGTTACAAATTATAGGGACTAGATTTCAAATTGTTTTGTTGTTGGAGTTGGTTTTTAAAAATGCAATATATTTTTCCGCTGTGTTTTTTTAAGGCAGGAATGCTTTATTTTTTTTCTTTTTTAAAGTCTGGAATTGTTATAATGATTGTGATTTATATTTTATTAAAAAGAAAGAATATTCTTCATTAAAATTATTGTTTCCCTTCTTTTTTATTCACAATTGTTTACTACAATTTTAGTAGTAATTAACATGTCTAATACTATGTGAAATAAGTTATTTAACATGAAATATTTTAGTCTTATGAAGTTGATAAAGTGTATTTCATCGATTAAATGTGTAGTATATCGATAAAAGCATGCGATTTGGTTAATAATTAATGATTTAAAGCAATTTTAAAATATTAATATTTATTTTTGCGCCGCCAATTAAGTATTTTAAATATTTTAACACAATAAACATTGTTAAACATTGTGTTGATCTTTCTTTTAAATCATTGTTTTGGTTAAAATGCTAATACTAAGGATAATATCATTTAATTATGCCAAAAACTACTTTTTCGCTCAAGAGAATTTTCTTTTTTTCTCTTGTTTTTCTTTATCAAACCTTTTTATTTTCTCAAGTTGCAAACAATGTTTTATGGTTTAAGGGGGATAAGGGGGTAAATTCTCTAGCTGGTGTTCCAGCAACAGGAACAACTCTTACTACTTGGTACGATCTGTCGGGAGGTACCGCTCAAAATGGAGTGGCTGCCACAAAGCATCCAGGAGAAAATGCTGAACCTCCTCTGCCAACGATGCCAACCTATCGTTATGATGCAGGTAATAATAATATCAATTTTAATCCGGTTGTTCAATTTGTTAATAACGTGGGCGCGGGTAATGCCGTACAGATGAGTACACCGGCATTAAATAACCAAACCGTTTTTGTTGTTTTTAAAACTGCGGGTGTAGGTTCTAGTCAATACTCTACGGGATTGTTGTATGGTGGTGATATTTCCGACCCTAGTGGTAGTTCTGCGACTACTAATTCGGATATGTCTTTGGGAGTGCCTTCTACCGGAAGACTTTCTTTTGGTGGAGGATCTGAAGGCGATTATTATAACCCAGGCGATTTTAATTTGCTTACATTGCCTTCGATAGGGGTTTTAAAAAGAAATGTCGCTGGTGAAAGTTCAGTTACTTATAGCTTGTATGCAAATGGTTCTACAGATGAGGCAGTGGTTAATATTACAAATACTGGATCAGGTAGACCATTGCCTTCTATGGTAAGGTTGGGAAAACATTTTTCGGCAGACCCTAGTAATCTTTCGTCAGAAGGTAAGTTGAATGGTTTAATCGCTGAAGTTTTAGTTTATGATAGAGTTCTAACAGAGGTAGAACGAAAAACTGTAGAGTCCTATCTTGCCATAAAATATGGGGTAACCATTACTGGAGGTACCGATACATTGGGTGCTACTGCGGGAAATGTATCTTATAGTTATGTAAATTCAGCAGGGTCTGATGTTTGGACATCAAATGCAACTTATAAATATGATGTCTTTGGATTAGGGCGTGATGATCTTTATGGATTGAATCAACGCATTTCAAAAAGTATAAATAACAACACAATATTAACCGTTTCTACCAACTCGGATTTAACTAGTTTAAATCTGGATGCTGCCCGAACTGCCATAAACGGCGATAAAGAATTTATGCTTATTGCCAACAACACGGGTAGTGCTGCCCTTCCTGTACAGCAAGGAACAGAATTGCCATCTTCAATTTCCACTAGATTAAATAGGGAATGGAAAACGCAGTTAAGCAATACGGATGGTAGTAATATCTCAAATGTAAGTTTGAATTTTAATCTTACTGGGATCACTTTAACGGGTGCTACCGCTTCTAATTTGGTTTTGTTGATTGATACCGACGGTAATGGAGACTTTACGACAGGTACAGTAACTAGAGTACCAGTAAGTTCTTTTGTTGGTAGCCAAGCTGTATTTAATAACATTACCTTCAACTCTGGTGATGTGTTTACTTTGGGAGTTTCTTCGTGTGTAAATCCAGCGGCTCCAATAATAGGGACAATTACTCAGCCTACTTGTGCTTTGGTAACAGGAAGTGTAGAATTATATGGTTTGCCAACTACTGGAACTTGGACCATTAATCCAGGAGGAATTACGGGAACTGGCACTACAAAAACTATAACGGGTTTAGTAGCAGGAAATACTTATTCTTATACGGTTGCTAATTCGGGAGGTTGTGTTTCTGCTGCATCTGCCAATGTGGTTGTAACTTCGAATCCTGCTTTAGGATTAGATACAGATGGTGATGGAATTTCAAATGCCTGTGATTTAGATGATGATAATGATGGGATTTTGGATGCTTTAGAGAATGATTGTATTCCTTCATCATCGGTTGTTATTAAATCAAGTGCTTTTGAAAACGCCGTTGTTGGTGTAGGTATTCCAAAAGGTTCTTTTTCTGGAGTTACCGGTACAGAAGGTTTTTTGGAAGGATATAATTCGGATCCAGATAATGCTAGCTCTTCTTATTCGGGAATTTTTGCTAATGTAGCTGGTTATAATGGGGCACTTACCAATGTTGCTCTTGCCAATAGAACTGATTTTGGTGATAATCTAGCAATGTCCTCCTTTGTAGTCTATAAAGGTTTAAATCTTTATGATGGAGCTAAATATACTGTAGAAGGCGATTTTTCTTTGTTTCAAAGTGACGGTTCTAATAATAATAATGAATTTGGAACTGCATTAGGTGCTTCAGGGCAAGATTTCGTTTGGGCAGATGACTATGTAGGTGCTCCAGATGCTGTTTTTATATATGGTCACTCATCTTCAGATACAAATAATACAATGGCGCCGTTAATTAGAGAGCCTAATTCAGCTTTGTCTACTATTAGTGTTCCTTCAAGAGTAGCAGGATGGTTTCATCAAAAAACATCATACTATATAAGACCAAATGCTTCAGGGATTTTAACCCTTTACGCTGATAATGAGTCTTATAGATACTCTGTTGCTGGTGTTCCAGAGACTTCATATACTGCTAATGGAATTAATTTTGGTCCTGCTAGTAATTATCCTTGGTTGTCCAATGCAGCTATAGGTGTTTCGTTTGATGAATACACGGATAATATTATAGTTTCAAAAGGAACTTGTGTTACGGCTATTGATACAGATGGTGATAGTATTCCAGATTATCTAGATCTTGATACAGATAATGATGGTTGCCCAGATGCTATAGAAGGCGCAGCTAATTTTACAGGTTCGGATCTTGTTACTTCAACTATTTCTGGAGGTAATGTAGGAGCAACATCTGGTACATATAATTTGCCTATTAAAAGTAATTTAGGTAATGTTGTCAATGCTAATGGGGTGCCGACTAAAGCTGGCTCTCCTCAAGCTCTTGGAGATAGTAAAAATCCTTTAGTTAATATTTGTTGTCCTCCTACTGCGGGAGCAATTTCAAAAGACGAAATAATATGTAATTCAGGTAACCCAGCAGCCTTTACTAGCACTACAGATGGTACAGGATTCGGAACTATCAGTTACCGTTGGGAGAGCTCTGTAAGTCCATTTAGTACTTGGAATACAATATCAGGAGCTACTTTAGCAACTTATGATGCGCCAACAGGTTTAACTGCAACCACTCAATACCGACGTATAACCGTTTCTACTTTGAATGGAGTAGATTGTGAATCAGCAGCGGCAGCGTTTGTGACAGTAACCGTAAATGCGTTGCCAGTAGTGGCAGCCATTGCAGGAGGAGCTACTACGGTATGTGTTGGAGCAACAACAGCTGCATTCACTAATACAACAGCAGGCGGAACTTGGACTATTGCAAATGGAACAGGAACAGCAACAATCAATGCCTCAGGAGTAGTTTCAGGAGTAACGGCTGGAACAGTAACGGTAGAATATACGGTTACCACTTCAGGATGTTCAACAAAAGTAACAACGCCTTTAACTATAAATGCGTTGCCAGTAGTTGCAGCCATTGCAGGAGGAGCTACTACGGTATGTGTTGGAGCAACAACAGCTGCATTCACTAATACAACAGCAGGCGGAACTTGGACTATTGCAAATGGAACAGGAACAGCAACAATCAATGCCTCAGGAGTAGTTTCAGGAGTAACGGCTGGAACAGTAACGGTAGAATATACGGTTACCACTTCAGGATGTTCAACAAAAGTAACAACGCCTTTAACTATAAATGCGTTGCCAGCTAAACCAACTGCCTCTGCAACTTTGCAACCAACTTGTGCTGTAGTAGCTGGAACAATAACCATAACTGCTCCTACAGGTGTAGGTATGACTTATAGTATTGATGGATCAACTTATACCAACACTACTGGAGTATTCAATTTGCTTGCTGCTGGAACTTATTCAGTAACAGCTAAATCAAGTGAAGGTTGTGTTTCTTTAGCATCAGATCCTATTGTTATCTCAAATGTTATATGTGCACAAGACGATACTATTTCAGGTGGTAATGGAACGACAGGAACATCAAATGCAGGTAATGTATTAGGTAATAATCCAACCAATCCAGATACCTTAAATGGGACCGCAGTAGTTATTGGTTTAGTAAACCTAACGGTAACTACACCAGCAGCTCCAAAAGTACTTGGAGAACCAGTACCAAGTATTGATGTTGCGACAGGACAAGTAAGTGTACCAACAAACACACCAGCAGGAGACTACACAATTGTATATGAGATTTGCGAAAAATTAAATCCAACGAATTGTGAATCAGCTACCGTAACGGTAAAAGTTGAAGCTCCAACAATAGTTGCACAAGACGATACTATTTCAGGTGGTAATGGAACGACAGGAACATCAAATGCAGGTAATGTATTAGGTAATAATCCAACCAATCCAGATACCTTAAATGGGACCGCAGTAGTTATTGGTTTAGTAAACCTAACGGTAACTACACCAGCAGCTCCAAAAGTACTTGGAGCACCAGTACCAAGTATTGATGTTGCGACAGGACAAGTAAGTGTACCAACAAACACACCAGCAGGAGACTACACAATTGTATATGAAATTTGCGAAAAATTAAATCCAACGAATTGTGAATCAGCAACCGTAACGCTAACTGTTACTGCACCAACGATCGATGCCGTAACCGAAACGACTGTAGTTATCAACGGCTTACCAGGAGGAACTACAGCGACTTTGTTAGCAAATGATACAGTAAATGGCAATCCAGTAGTGATTGGAACGAATCCAGGTCAAGTAACATTAACTTCAGTAAATGTTCCTTCAAGATTGACTTTGAATGCTGATGGTACAGTAACTGTTGATCCTAATACTCCAGCAGGAAACTACAATGTTGAGTATAAAATCTGTGAGGTGAATAATCCATTAAATTGTGATATTGTAACCAGTATTGTTGTTGTTGGAGTGGCAGAAATAATTGCAAAAAATGATGAAATTACAGTTGATAATACCATAAAAGAGGTTAAGTTTAGGCCATTCAATTCGGATTATGGAAATGGATTTGACACACTTGATGGTAAGTCAATTACTTTTGATCAAATTACTGTTACAGTAACAGATATAGTGTTACCTGGTGGACAAAGTTTTCCTGTTCCAAAGGTTGATAGTCTTACTAAAGAAATTGTAATTCCAGCAAGTGTACCAGCAGGAGTTTATACCATTTTCTATACGATTTGTGAGAAATTAAATCCAACGAATTGCTCTGATGCAACTATAACCATTACGGTTAAAAACCCAGTAGTTAAAGCTGAGGATGATATTTTACCTACTGTAATTGGAACAATTGGTTCATCAAATGCTGGAAATGTATTAGAAGCTAATTCGACTAAGTTTGATACAATTAATGGAGTTTCAGCTACTACTAGTTTAGTAAATATTTCGATTGTAAGTCCAGCATTGCCTGTTGTGAATGGAGCATTGGTTCCAGTTTTGAATACAACAACCGGTAATGTAGAAGTTCCAAAGAATACACCAGCTGGTATTTACACTATAGCATATTCTATTTGTGATAAAATCAATCCAACAGTTTGTGATGAAGCTATAGTTACAATAAAAGTTGCTGCAATTGAGGCTGCAGATGATGGATTATATGAGATGGAAAGTTTGTTTGACAAAACTATAGCTAGTGTGTTGTTGAATGATACTCTTGATGGTGTTGTTTTGACTCCAGAAACGTATAATACCATTACTTTAACTCCTATATCCGTTCCAGCAGGATTTACGTTACGTAATGATGGATCAATAGAAGTGAAGAAGGGAATGCCAGCCGATACTTATACTATCGTATATGAAATTTGTACTAAAAAATCTCCTATTGTTTGTGATCAAGCCACAGTCAGAATCACAGTAGTAGCACCTATAATTACAGCAACCAACGACGATTACAGCAACCAACCTATTAATTCATCCAAAGGAGCTGTTTTAGATGTTTTAGTTAATGATAGAATAAACAACGGATCGGTTAATTCAGTTCAAGTAGTAGTGAGTATTGTTGATAGTAATGGAGTAGCAGGCGTAAGTGTAGATGCACAAGGAAAAATCACTATTCCAGTAGGCACACCGGTTGGGACATATGTTTTAACGTATAGTATTTGTGATGTCATTAATCCAAACAATTGTGCTACGGCAACAGTAACTATTGTAGTGAAAGATCCGTGTGATTTTGATGACAGTGATAGTTCTTGTGATATTTTAGTTCACAATGCATTTTCACCTAATAATGATGGGGATAATCAAGTCTTTACTATTGAT
>NZ_JATV01000008.1 GCF_000611675.1 Flavobacterium succinicans LMG 10402
TGCTCGGATGGTGAAATTGGTAGACACGCTGGACTTAAAATCCAGTGAACAGCAATGTTCGTGCGGGTTCAAGTCCCGCTCTGAGTACAAGAAAGCTTCAAACTATGTTTGGAGCTTTTTTTATTTATGACAAATCCTACTGTCACTCTTAGGTGAACGCAAAAAAAATGATTCTAAAAACATTAATGTAAATTATAAAATATGGGCGCTTTTGTGATCAGTAAACGGTTTAATGACACCTATAAATTTGTTTTTACATCTCGTAAAGGGAAAGTGATTTTTACCAGTCAAAGCTATGAGTTGAAGTTTGAAGGGGAAGAAGATATTGAGTTGATTAAGGCTTCGGTAGGTGAGATGGTTTTTGTTAAGGTAAAATCTGTGAAAGGGATGTATTTTTTTAAGCTTTTGTTGGGGGAGCGTCATTTGGCTACTAGTAGAAAGTATACCACCGAATTGCGATTGATTAAGGGGATTAATGAAATTAAGTCTTCTGCAGTTAGTTCTGAGGTTTTGGACTTCTCGGATAATGATTTTGTTTTTCCAGATTAATCGGGGTGGGGTTGTGTTGTTGCTGTGGTGCTGGTTTTTGGTTGTTGTGAGCAGTGTAAATGGGTTGGGTGAATATTTGTTAGGTGTGTTTATTGGATAAATGTTGTTGATTGTCTAGGTGGTATTGTGTGTTGTGTTGAGGTCGAATCATTATGTTAAATTAGTATAAAACAAAAGCTCAAGGATTTCTTGAGCTTTTGTTTTATATGCATAAAAAAAGCCATCACATGGATGGCTTGATTTTTTCTGTAATTTAAAAATTACTTAGCTGGAGCAGCTTCAGTTGTAGCAGCAGGTGCAGCAGCAGAATCAACTACAGTAGCAGCAGAATCAACAGCAGGTGCAGCAGCAGAATCAACTACAGTAGCAGCAGAATCAACAGCAACTTCAGTTCCTTCAGCAGCAGCGTCAGCTTTTTTACAAGATACAACAGTTAATACAGCAACAGCAGCTAAACTTAAAAATACTTTTTTCATCTTAATTTTATTATAAAGGTTAATTATTAATTCGAGGCAAAGATATAAAAAAATTAATACGCAAAATATTTTTTTGGATTTTTTTTGAATTATATCCTGTGCTCTCATTAGGGTACATTTCAAATAGTGTGCCAAACTATTATTTACCCCTAAAATAGTTATGGCTAGGGATTATTTTTTACTTTTTTTGTTTTTTTTAGGATGAACTAATTGTAGTTCCTCGATAAGATTTTTGGCACCTGCATACTTGTCAATTACAAAAAGAACGTATCTCATGTCTACCATGATATTTCTGCAAATACTTGGGTCATAATAGATGTCGCTCATTGTTCCTTCCCAAACGCGATCAAAGTTAAGGCCGATTAAATTTCCTTGAGCATCTAGTGCTGGACTACCAGAATTTCCCCCTGTTGTATGATTGGTTCCAATGAAACAAACAGGCATTTTTCCGTTTTCAGCATAATTGCCATAGTCTTTGTTTTTGATGAGTTCAATTAATTTAGGAGAAACATCAAATTCATAATCGCCAGGGATGTATTTTTCCATTACACCATCCAAGTAAGTTACAGGGTTGTAGTAAACACCATCTCTAGGTTCATATCCTTTTACTTTACCATAAGTGACTCTCAGTGTGCTATTAGCATCTGGGAATATTCTTGATTCTTTTGTACTTAATTCTAATTGTGCTTTCATATAGTTGCGTTGCAACTCTGTGATTTTTAAATTCAAAGCATCATAAGAAGGAGCTACTTCTTTTAAAAAGGCATCAGCCATAGATTTTACTAAAACAAAAGCAGGATCTAGATTGATTTTGCTAAGTACTGTTTTGGTGTCACCGGTTAGTAATTCTTTAGCGCCTGCATAAGAAGTAAGTTTAGAATTAGAATAGATGTTTTTGGAAAGTTGATTTACATCTATATTATTCAAAGAAGAAGGTAGAAATTGTTTTGGAGATTTCGTGGTGTATAAAACGAGTAGTTGTTCGAATACTTTTTCGTCTACTATTGGGCTAAAGTCTTTGTAGAAATCCCCTAATCCGTTGTAGAGATTGTTTTTTCTATCGGTAAAGGCTTGTTCTCCTTTAGTGTTTAGAATTTGTTCTAATTGATAGAATTTAAACGCAACAGAAAGTAGTTCGGTGTTTCTAAGTACGGTTTCGTTAAAATAGTCTCTTGCTAGAGCATAAGGCGCAATTTCATTGTAGTATTTTTCGAAGTCACTCAATAGTGTGCCGTATTCTTTTTGTTTGTTGGCTTTAATCACGTTTTCTTGAAACTTCTTTTCTGCTTCTTTCTTTACCGCAACGGCATTCGATTTTTTGATCCCTAAAGTTTCACCTTGCCATTTTTTCCAATAATTAGCCGTCCCAGCGTATTTTGAAGCGTATTGAATTTTGATCGCATTGTCTTTTCTCATGAAGCCATCCGCAACTTTTAGGGCTTGTTCTCTGATTTCTATTCGGGCAGGATTCAATTCGTTTGCAATTTGATTGATCGCAACAGAAGGTAAGTATTCATTGGTTTTTCCTGGATATCCAAAAACCATGGTGAAGTCGTCTTCTGCAATTCCGTCTAAAGAAATTGGTAAGAAATGTTTTGGAGTGTACGGAACATTGTCTTTTGAATAGGCTGCAGGACGATTGTTTTTATCAGCGTAAATTCTGAAAAGTGAAAAATCTCCGGTATGACGTGGCCAAACCCAGTTGTCTGTATCGGAACCAAATTTACCAATTGATGTTGGTGGCGCACCAACTAAACGTACGTCTTTGAAGGTTTCGGTAACAAAAAGCAAGTATTGATTACCGTCGTAAAAGGTGCGAATTTTGTTTTCTTGCCAAGCTTCTTTTGGAAATGAATTGCTTAAAGCGCTAATGTTTTCTTGGATTTTCTTTTGCTTTTCGGCTTCATTTGATAGTGTATTTACGCCTTCCAAAACTTGTTTAGTAACATCTTCAATTTTTACAATAAAGGTAACTACTAAATCTTTGTTAGGTAATTCGTCTTCCATTTTGAATGCCCAAAAACCATCGGCTAAGTAATCGTGTTCGGTACTAGAGTGTGATTGAATCTGTCCGTAGCCACAGTGGTGATTGGTTAATAAAAGTCCTTTTGGTGAAATTACTTCTGAGGTGCAACCTCCGTTAAAATGAGGAACAGCATCTTTTAAGCTTGATTTGTTGGTGTCGTAAATATCTTTAGCAGACATTTTCATGCCTAGGCTTTTCATTTCTTTTTCGTTCATCCCTTCTAAAAGCGAAGGAATCCACATGCCGCCTTGTTGGGCATAGGTTTGAAAAACAAAAAGGAGTAAGAGTAGTTTTAAAAATTTCATAGTATTTGTTATGGATTAGAATTGAGTTTTTGAATTTATAATTGAAATTTCATAAGATTTCTTTTGTGAATGGTAAAGCCGTTTTTTAAGTACAGTTGTTGTGCTTTTTCATTGTGCTCTTCCACTTCTAAATACATCAATCGGAAGTTGTTTTTATGGCAAAATTCTTGAGTAAAAGCAATGGCTTTTTTTCCTATTCCTTTGCCTTGGGCCTTGGGTTGAAGGTATAATTCGTCTAAAAATGCAATTTTACCTTGGTATTCAAAACTAAAAATGAACGTTAGAATCACATAGCCGACTACTTCTTTATTGTATTTTATCAACCAACATTCTCCTAGGTGTTTGTCGGTAATGAATTCTTCAAATAATTCTTTGGCTACTAAAGCGTCAAAAGGGTAGTGGTCTATAGCGTAAAAATCTTTCATGAGTGCTGTAACGGTCTCAATATCTTTTTTTTGTAGTAGCTCAAATTGAATCATAAAATTTGATTTAAAATCGTTGTAGTTGCGCCTTTGTTGTTTTGCACATAAATGCTACAAATTTCGCCTTTTTCTTCTCTAGTTGTGGTATTATTTAACAATTCGTTAAATATTAACTCAAGTTCAGTCTTGTTTTTGATGGAAATGCAGCCTTTAATTTTTACTAAAGCTGTCGCTTCTGCAAAATGCGAATAATTTGGTCCAATTACGATTGGAATTCCAAAAGTAGCGGGCTCTAAAATGTTATGTACGCCAGGATTTCCAAAACCACCACCTACATAAGCAATGTCGGCATAGCTGTAGATTTTGGTTAAAATGCCAACTGTGTCAATAATAAAAACTTGTTGGTCAGATAGGGATTGATTTTCTTTTTCAGAAAATAAGACTGTCGGTTTGGTAATTTGTGCTCTTAATTTTGCTATTTGTTCTGCTTTTATATTATGTGGAGCAATAATGAATTTTACGTTTTCATTGTCGTATTCATTAATGTATTGAGTGATAATTTCTTCGTCTTTTGGCCACGAACTGCCTACAACAACTGTGATTTTGTCATTCTTGAATTCGGATATGAAATCAAGGGTGTTATCTTTTTCTAAAATGGTACTCACACGATCAAAACGCGTGTCTCCAGAAACCAAAACATTTTGGTGACCAAGGCTTTGCAAGAGTTGTTTGGAAGATTCGTTTTGCACAAAAAAGAATTCAAAAGCGTCTAATGCTTTTCTGTAAAAGCCACCATACCATTTAAAAAACGCTTGGTTTTCTCTTAGAATTCCAGAAATCAAATAGGTTTTGATGTTTCGTTTTTTGAGTTCGTTTAAGTAATTCGGCCAATATTCGTATTTGATAAAGAAAACCAACTCGGGATTTACTAACTCAATGAATTGTTTGGCATTTTTTTGAGTATCCAATG
Organism: Flavobacterium succinicans LMG 10402; assembly: GCF_000611675.1. Classification (GTDB taxonomy): domain Bacteria; phylum Bacteroidota; class Bacteroidia; order Flavobacteriales; family Flavobacteriaceae; genus Flavobacterium; species Flavobacterium succinicans. Next base: position 4,749 of record NZ_JATV01000008.1, read on the forward strand.
GTAAGTAAACCGTGCAATCAGCCACAGTATTATTCTTTCGTACCTCGTAACCTGAAGGCGAAAAAAAAGTGACGATAATTTTATGAGAAGGAAATTTTTCTTTTAGTTGTTCAATAACTGGAAGTCCTTGTTCGTACTCGCCTAGAGAGGCCGCGTGAAACCAGATCGTTTTGTCGTTGGGCTGAATTTTATCTTTTAGAGTTTCAAAAACAATAGTGCGACCCTTAACAAAAAGCGCCATTTTTGGGCTAAAAAGCGCTACAATTTTTAACAGCAATCCTGCAAGACGAACAATGCAATTGTACAAAAAAAACATATGATTAAATTTTGGCTAAAATACAGTTTCTTTATGGTTTTTCATTGTGCTAAGGCATTAAATGACTATTTTTGTCTCACTTTTTTTCGAAAATAAATCAGGATATTTTCTCTTTATTTTCAAACTTTAAATTATTTTCCAATGAAAAAAATCCAAATGGTTGACTTAAAAAGTCAATATGATAAAATAAAAGACGTAGTAAATAACTCAATTCAAAACGTTTTAGATACCAATGCGTACATCAACGGACCTGAAGTGCATACTTTTCAAAAAGAATTAGAAACGTATTTGGGAGTTAAACACGTCATTCCATGTGCCAATGGTACCGATGCGTTACAAATTGCGATGATGGGATTGGGTTTACAGCCCGGAGACGAAGTAATCACTGCCGATTTTACGTTTGCAGCAACCGTAGAAGTGATTGCATTATTACAACTTACCCCAGTTTTGGTAGATGTTGACATGCACAACATGAACATTTCTCTAGAAGCTATCAAAAAAGCCATTACTCCAAAAACCAAAGCGATTGTACCTGTACATTTGTTTGGTCGTGCGGCCAACATGGAAGCGATAATGGCTTTGGCCAATGAGCATAATTTATATGTAATCGAAGATAATGCACAGGCTATTGGGGCCAATTGCAAATTCTCTGATGGTACCAAAAAGAAAGCTGGAACTATCGGTCATGTAGGAGCGACTTCCTTTTTTCCTTCTAAGAACTTAGGATGTTATGGCGATGGTGGTGCTATTTTTACTAACGATGACGCTTTGGCACACACCCTTCGTGGTATTGTAAACCACGGAATGTATGAAAGATACCATCACGATGTGGTGGGCGTAAATTCGCGTTTGGATAGTATTCAAGCGGCAGTTTTGAATGCCAAATTACCATTGTTAGATCAATACAATAAAGCGCGTCAAGATGCGGCTCGCAAATATACCTTGGCTTTTCAAGATCACGCTAATATCATTGCGCCAAGTATTTGTGACATCTGTGATTGCCATGTTTTTCATCAATATACCTTACGCATCATCAATGCAGATCGCAATGGATTAATGCAGCATTTGTTGGATAAAGGTATTCCATGTGCTATTTATTATCCAATTCCATTGCACGCACAAAAGGCTTATTTGGATCCAAGATATAAAGAAGAAGATTTTCCAGTTACGAATCAGTTGGTGCAAGAAGTGTTATCTTTACCTATGCATACTGAGCTTGATGATGAGCAAATTAAATTTATTACCGATAGTGTTTTAGAATTTTTAGGATAGTTTTTAGGAGCTATTTCCTGCTGTACGCTGTATCTTGCTTGGTCTCGTAGAAAAAACGAGACCAAGCAAGGATGCCGCTTCCATCAGGGCTAACCCAAACCACACAATTATGAAGATATTGGTTACAGGAGGCTTAGGCTTCATCGGTTCTCACACCGTAGTAGAATTGCAAAACAAAGGATTTGAAGTCCTAATCGTCGATAACTTATACAATTCGTCTATTGACGTTTTACAAAGAATCGAAAGCATATCTGGAATTGCGCCGCATTACAAAAACATCGATATGCGCGACAAAGCAGCCGTGCAGGCGCTCTTCAAAGAATATTCAGATATTGCAGGAGTCATTCATTTTGCAGCTTCCAAAGCTGTAGGAGAAAGCGTTGAGAATCCGTTATTATATTACGAAAATAATATTGCAGCCTTAGTGTATCTATTGCAAGAATTGCAACAAAAAGATGCAGCTTCCTTTATATTTAGTTCCTCTTGTACCGTTTACGGTCAGGCCGAAAAAATGCCTATTACCGAAGATGCTCCTGTACAACAACCCATGTCACCTTACGGGAATACCAAAAAAGTAGGAGAAGAAATCATTAGAGATACTGCAAAAGCATCGTCTATCAATGCGATTTTATTGCGCTATTTCAATCCTATTGGAGCCCATCCAAGTGCCGAAATTGGAGAATTGCCAATTGGTGTGCCACAAAATTTGGTCCCATTTATCACGCAAACTGGAATTGGATTGCGCCAAGAATTATCGGTTTTTGGAAATGATTATCCAACGCCTGATGGTACAGCGGTTCGCGATTATATTCACGTAGTTGATTTAGCCAAAGCACACGTTATTGCTCTAGAGCGCTTGTTAGACAAGAAAAATACAGAAAAAGTAGAGACTTTTAACTTAGGAACAGGTAAAGGAAGTTCAGTACTCGAAGTGATTCAGAGTTTTGAGCGCGTAAGTGGTCAAAAATTACCTTATAAAATCATGCCTCGAAGAGAAGGTGATATCACAGAAGCCTATGCCAATACCCATAAAGCCAACACAGTTTTGGGTTGGAAAGCCGAGTCTACGCTCGATGAAGCAATGGCAAGCGCCTGGAAGTGGGAACAAAAAATACGCTCGTAAATAGTACTCAGTGATCAGTAAAAAGTAATCACTAAGAAGCACCAAAGTATCCATTGATAGTTTGGTGTTTTTTTCTTTAAAGAACTATTTGTAAATTCGTTAGGTAAAAATATAAAGGAATGAGTGCTAAAAAAACATCCTCAAAATTGCCCAAAGTAGAAGAACCAGCTGTGGTTTATGAATCTTCGCAGGTGAAGCATAAAGGAATAGATAGGGCTACATTTGATTTCGATACGGAGTTCGCTAATGGATTGACTCCAGAAGAAGCAAAAGAAGAAGCTAAAAGAAGAATTAGAGCGTGGTGGGGAAAATAAAAGTTATTTTTACCCCCAAAGTAATTGCTGATTTGGATGATCTTGTTCAGATTTTATACAAAAAAGAGTATTTTGGATTTATCGAATCTGCTGAGGAATATGTCTCAAGGATTTATGATGCTACTTCCGAAAGATGTCAACTGGACATACATAAAATAGCTCCGAAAAACATCAGTCATTTAGGGACCTATTATATTTTTTACAAGTCGAATAAAAGAACTACTTGGTGCATATTTTTTGAAAAGAAAGCAACCGCTATTTTGATTACTGGAATTAGTAATAATCATTGCGAAGAAGCGAAAGAGTTATAAATAAAAGTAAAGCCGAATCCCAAGGATTCGGCTTTTTTGTTACTTTATAGCAGCTTCTTTCATTTTGTCGGCGGCTTTGTCTAGTTTTTCAGCGCCTTTTTCGAGGACTTTACTCGTTTTGGCCTGTAAAGTATCTACTGCTTTTTCTACTTTTACGGTGGCAGTATCTATTTTTTCTTCTACTTCTGAGGTTACAGCCTCTTTGGCTTCATCCAATTTTTCTTTGGTTTCTTCCTTGCAAGAAACGGTTACCGCCGCTAAAAAAGCCAATCCTAAAATTATTTTTTTCATAATCAATGTGTTTTTATGGGTTGTTATTTTTTTGAAAACTAAAGATAAACAAAAAATCCCCACAAACTTTACGTTTATGAGGATACTGTTGATAAGAATTGCTATCTAAATTCTGAAATTTGCTATGTGAAATTTCTAAGCATTCGCAGTAGCCACTTCTTTATTGATTTTTCCAATCAGTCCGGTCAATACTTTTCCAGGACCTACTTCTGTAAATAATGTTGCTCCGTCGGCAATCATTTGTTGTACTGATTGTGTCCATCGTACTGGAGCAGTCAACTGAATGATTAAGTTTTTCTTGATTTCGTTAGGGTCAGAAACCGCGCTTGCCGTTACATTTTGGTAAACTGGACAAATCGGAGTAGCAAAAGTAGTCGCTTCAATAGCTGCTGCTAATTCTTCTCTAGCTGGCTCCATCATTGGAGAGTGAAACGCGCCGCCAACAGGCAAAATCAAGGCTCTTTTGGCACCTGCTTCTTTCATTTTTTCGCAAGCCAATTCCACAGCTTTGTATTCCCCAGAAATCACCAATTGACCAGGACAGTTATAGTTTGCCGCCACTACAACACCATTAATCGAAGCGCAAATGTCTTCAACTATTTTGTCGTCTAGGTTCAAAACAGCAGCCATCGTCGAAGGGGTAATTTCGCACGCTTTTTGCATCGCCAAAGCTCTTTGAGAAACTAATTTCAATCCGTCTTCAAAAGACAAAGCGCCATTGGCTACTAAGGCAGAGAATTCACCCAAAGAGTGTCCAGCTACCATTTCTGGTTCGAAATTTTCTAAAGTTTTGGCCAAAATAACCGAGTGCAAAAATACCGCAGGTTGTGTTACTTTGGTTTCTTTTAGTTGTTCTGCTGTGCCTTCAAACATAATATCGGTGATGCGGAAACCTAAAATTCCGTTGGCTTTTTCGAATAATTCTTTGGCAAGTGGAGAGTTCTCATATAAGTCTTTGCCCATTCCTGTGAACTGTGCGCCTTGACCTGGAAAAACGTATGCTTTCATTTTTTTATAATTTAAATGTTTAAAAAAATTGGTCGTATCGTAAACCAATTGGGCAACAAAAATAGTGTTTTTTAGCAAAATGCTCTTTTGTAGTTGAATTTCTTTGCGAGGTCTTTAGTGAACTGTTGGATTGTTTATCTTTACGAAGACGTTTTTTTGCGTGAGCGATGGCAGTGGAGCTCTCCCGATTTTTTTATCGGGAAGCGGGAACGTATAGCGCGACCCGAAGTTTTTACGTAGGGGCACGCCCAAATCAATAAAATTACAAATCGATAATTTCAAAAGTATGCCTTCTGAAAAAGAAAAAATGCTCGCTGGCGAATCCTATCTTAGCAACGACAAAGAGTTGGTGCAAGAGCGATTGTGGGCCAAGAAAATGCTGCAACAAATCAATGCCGAGTATATCGTAAACGGCAAAACACGCGGGCTTTTCAAGCAATTACTGCCCAATGCGCACAAGCGTTTGTACATCGAACCGCCGTTTCATTGCGATTATGGGTACAACATCCACACGGGCGAGAATGTCTATTTCAACCTCAATTGTGTGGTGCTTGATACGATGAAAATCACCATTGGCAACAACGTCTTTTTTGGGCCAGGCGTGCATATTTATACCGCCTCGCATCCTTTGGACATCGTTGAGCGACGCACCTTCGAGCTGTCTAAACCCGTCACGATTGGCGATGATTGCTGGATTGGCGGCAATACCGTGATTTGTCCTGGGGTTACCATTGGCGACGGTTGCACGATTGGCGCCGGCTCGGTGGTGACGAAGAATATCCCGTCACATTCACTGGCCGTAGGCAATCCCGCGCGGGTAATTCGAAAATTGCAGTAATCTTTTTTAGGAGCAGAAAGAAGCGGCTTTTTTATAGGCAAAGTCCCGTCATCCGCTGTATCTTTGCGGCCAAACCCCGGCCACAAAGGATGCCGCTACTACCGGGGCTAGAAGGCAAGAAAGGGCTTGATTAGCCAACATCCCGAAAATAAAATTAATCTATGAAAGTTATCCTACTTACCCCAATGGAAATCGAAGCCGAGAAAGTGCAAAATGCCTTGCAACGCTTCCCATCTTTACAAAATGACTACCAAATCGTTATCTCTGGCGTGGGAAGAGAAACCACCGCCAAAGCGATGATGCATTTGCCAGCGCACGATTTGTGTGTGTTAATTGGCTTTGCCGCCATAGTAGGAAAACCCGAAAATTTGCCAGCCGAATTACAATTAGGAATGCCGATAGAAATTACCAACGCCTCGCTTTATGGTTACGAAGGACAATTGTTCGAAAACGGCAAACCTATATTGACAGTATCCAAAACCAACTTGCTTTGTTTGTCTTCGTTAACTTCGGATAAATTTGTCAAAACGACGAATTTGGACGAACGCACCGTGGTGAATATGGAAGATTATACCTTTATGTATCTCAAACAACCACAAGATTTTATTGTGCGTATTATTTCAGATTTCTTGCCTCATACCCACGAAATCGACTTTTTTGAAGAAGTAAAACCCATTGACTTTTACAAAGCCATCGAAGCGATTGAGAGGGTTTTGTAGGTGAAAGATTTAATGTGCAACTATTTCTTGATGTAATAATTCTACATTAAAATTAACTTTTGCATTTAAAGCTCGAAAAACTTTAATAATCGTATCAAATCTTGCGTCAGTTACGCTGTTTTCAATTTTAGAAATTTGAGCTTTTTTTACACCAACTAATGCACCTAATTGTTCTTGAGTCAAGTTTCTTTCTTTGCGAATTTGTTTAATGGTTTGTCCAATCAAATCAATTTTCAATTCGTTTTCAAAATTATCTCTATTTGGAGTGCCTTTTTTTCCAACGAATTTATCTGTTACTTCATCTAAACTGTACGTTTTCATACTCTTATTTCTTTTCGTTAAAATATTTTACTCTTAGTGATTCTGCTCTTTCAATTTCTAGTTTGGGAGTTTTATCGGTTTTCTTTATTATGCCGTGGGTAGCAATTACAATTGTGTCCTTTTTGTCTGATTTATCCCAAAAGGCAAACAATCTAAAATATTGTTTGTTATATAAAGTTCTAAACTCCCAAATTTCGCCATCAAGTTTTTTGAATAATTCATTATCGTTTACGCTTCTTGATTTCCAGATATTATAAAGTATTTTTTCTCTAGATTTCGGCTCTAGACTTTCCAAAAATTTTATGACTGGTTCAAGAAATTCAACTTTAAATTTATAATCCATTGTTCACTAAGCATAATTTTTTGTAAAGATATAAGTTTCCTTTTTAAGAAACAATTTTTTCAAGTTTATCATTTTAGACGTTCAATCTATTACCTTATTCTATCGCTTCAATAATTTCTAGCAATTGTGCTTTCAACGCCTCGTTGGTGATTCCTTTTTCTGCATCAAAATTGGTGGCAAAACTTGGTAACGAAAAAGCACCTTTAACATCGGCTCCTTGGAAAGGAAATCTGTTTTTGGCCATCTCCAAAACCGAAGCACCTCCTCGTGGTCCGGGAGAAGTAGCGAACAAAAGCGTTGGTTTTTCTTGAAAGGTTTTACCGTTGATGCGGGAAGTCCAATCCAAAATATTTTTGAAAGCAGTCGAATAGGCACCATTGTGTTCTGCAAAAGAAATGACAATAACATCGGCACCGCCCAGTTTGGCAAGAAAATCGTGCGCTAGTTGCGGAATTCCAGTTTTGGTTTCTTTGTCTATTGAGAAAATGGGCATTTCGTAGTCGTTCAAATCCAAAACTTCAACTGTTGCGTTGGCGAATTGATGTGCGGCATAGGTTGCCAATTGTTTGTTGATAGAGGTCGCGCTAGAAGATGCGCCAAAGGCTAGTATTTTTTTCATTACAGATGTTTTTATTTTTATTCATTCATATAATACGTCAATGCTCCCGAAGGACATTTTTTTACCGTACTGATAATGGCTTCGGTAGTCGAATTTTCGGGAACAATCCACGGTTTTTCTTTGGGTTTAAATACGTCGGGATTGTTTTTTACACATTCGGCAGCGTGTTTGCATAAGCTGTTTTTCCAAACAATGGTTACTTCGCCGTTGCTGTACTCTTTGGTTAAATCTTTGGCGTCCATAGTATTTATAGTTGAGTGTTAATACTGACTTTGTTTTTTAATAGTTTCGAAACGGGACATTTCTCGGCTATCAAAAGTAAGCGTTCTTTTTGCGCTTCGGTAATGATTTCAGAAAAAGTGATGGTTCTCGAAATGGTAGTCTCCAATTCGGACTCGTTATTTTGTGATAGATTCAACGCAATCTGAATTTCGGGAATGTTCCAACCTTTGCGGTCGATGTACATTCGCAAGCTAGAAAGTGTACAACCCGCCAGCGAAGCTAATAAAGTAGAATAGGGGTCAGGACCCAAATCTTGCCCTCCAATAGTTTCGGGTTCGTCCATTAGTAATTCGCCGTTACGCCAAGAAATGGTGCACAAGTATTTTTGTGCACCAATACTTCCTTGAACGTCTTTTTCTAGTAAGTTTTCCATTTTAAAGTACGTCTCTAAATTCTGGAGTTTTGTCGAATACTTTTTTGGCAAACGGACAAAGCGGAATGATTTTTATGTTGTTTTCTCGCGCATAGGTCACCGCTTGAGCGACCATTTGTTTGCCCAAACCTTTTCCTTCATTGCCGGGATTTACACCCGTGTGGTCAATTATGATTTTGTCTTCTCCAGCAAAAACAAACGTCATTTCTGCTTCTTGTTTGCCCTCAATTTCAATAAAAAAACTCCCTTTTTTATCGTTGATTTTTACTTGTACTTCGTTCATAACTTACTTTTTTACTGAATACTATGTGTTGACGACGGACTACTTTTTTATTGTTCCATCGGGATTTCCATCACCAAAAATTTAGCAGCTGTTGTTGCCTTGATGTCAATTTCTGGAGTATCCCAAATTCCAAGGGCGTCTCTTTTGCTCAGTTTTTCTCCGTTGACTTCTATTTCGCCCTCAATAGTCATAATGTAAAAACCGTTACCTTCTTTTTGTAAGGCTAATTTTTTAGAGAAATCGGCATCAAAATCAGACAAATAAAACCAAGCATCTTGATGAATCCACACGCCAGCATCGTCTGGATTTGGAGATAGAATTTGAGCAAAATTGTTTTTTTGCTCGGTAACGTCCAAAGTGATTTGTTGGTAGCGAGGCTCTACATTGCGGTATTTTGGGAACAACCAAATTTGGAACAGCTTGGTTTGTTGGTCCGCATTCGGATTGAATTCACTGTGCTGAATACCCGTTCCAGCACTCATTACTTGTACATCGCCTGTTTTGATAGTTGCGGCATTGCCCATACTGTCTTTGTGTGCCAAATCGCCTTCAAGCGGAATGGTGATGATTTCCATATTGTCGTGTGGATGCGTGCCAAAACCCATTCCTGCAGCAACAGTATCGTCGTTCAAAACGCGTAGCATACCAAACTGCACTCTATCGGGGTTGTACCAACTAGCAAAGCTAAAACTGTGATAAGCATTCAACCATCCGTGGTTAGCGTGTCCTCTTGAATCTGCGGTATGTAAAACTGATTTTTTCATCTTCGTATAAATTTAGTGATTACTATGATACAAAGGTATGCTCGTTGTGAGCAAAAGGCACTTAACCTAGATTAAGAAAGTAGTGTTTTGATACAAATGTGAAATAGGGGGTCAGTTTTTGCTTGAAATAGATATCGATCACTTCTTCAATAATCTACTCTTCATTTTACTAAAGAATTCAGGTGTTACGCCAATGTAAGATGCAATGTGTTTTTGAGGGAGTTTGTGAATTAAAGAGGGGTATTTTTTGCAGAATTTTTCGTAGCGTTCTTCAGCGGTCAAGCTCAAATTATCCATCAAGCGTTCTTGGTGGGTTACTAAAGAATTCTCGGCGAGTATTCTGAAAAAGCGTTCCAATTTTGGGATGGCTTTATAGAGTTCCTGATGGTTTTCTTTGGTTATGGTAACTATTTCAGCATCTTCTAGGACTTCGATAAAAAGATTGCCGGGTTTTCCAGAAATATAACTGTACATATCGCCCATCCACCAACCTTCGCAGGCAAAATGCAATACGTGTTCGATAATATTGTCGTTGATATTGAAGCTTCTCAAAATCCCAGAATTGACAAAATAAGTACTGTCTGCTACTTTACCTGCCTGCAATAATAACGATTTGGATTTGTGTTGTTGAGTCGTTGTTTTGGACAAAAATAAGGTCTCTTCCTCAGGGGTTAAGGCCACGTGTTTGGCAATATTTTGAAGAATTAAAGCCATTTATTTTATTTCTGGTAACAATTTGAAATACGTCACCTTAAAGCGATTGTCTACGATTTCGCCAATTACTTCAGCTTTTCTCACTTTGACACAAAAGCCATCTGCTGCATGCGCATCGCCGTGTTTGTCAATGTGTGTACCGTCTACGAAATAAGACTTTCCGTCGATACGAACGGATAAATCACATTCTTTTCCTTCCATTCCAAATTGGCATTGCCCACAAGAAGCTTCTACAATTTGTTTCTTAGGGGTTTCTTTTTTTTCTTGTGCTGTTACAGCAAAACTTACGAATACCAGAATAAGAGTTATAATTTTTTTCATAAACGAAATAAAAATAGGGTTAGATTTTTTCAAAAATAGGAATAAAAAAGGACAGCTCGCAAGCTGTCCGTACATTATTTAATGAAAGTGATCTTCCTCGATTTCGAATTCGGCGTCTTTTTCCCAAATCTCCATTTCGCAGGGTTTGCAATTGAATTTGAGTTTGTATTCCAATTCACCTTGTTTTAATACCAATGGTTCTTTTACTTTTTTGTCCATATTTTCTCGATGGTATTTTGGACAACGTTCCAATTCGTATTTGATACAATATTTCGTAGTCATTACTCTGGATTTTCCAGGATCCCATTGCAGTTCAAAGGCTTTTTCGATTTCGGTAACGCCGTGACGTTCGTAGAATTTACGGGCTAGTTTGTTCGAAACATTGTACATAAAATCTAGCTTGGTCTCAGGGAAAGGATGGTCTGTTTTTACCAATTGATGTTCTTCGCGATGGTAGTTTTTTAAACGAATCTCGGATAATTGTTCCAAAACGGTGCGTCGCATTTCGTTGATTTTGGAAATTGGCAAGAACCAATTCTCAGTGAACAAAATAGTGATCTCATCTACTGTGTAAGGAGTGAAACCAGTTTTGGCTAAATTGATTTTGAAATTATCAGCGAGTGATTCGTTGTTTTTGGTCGTTTCTTTGGCATGAACCAAGCTAACACTGCTTACGTTGCCATTTTCGTCAGTGGCAATTAATTCAAATCCATTTTCATTCTCGGTCAACAATAAATCCGTATGTATTTTACGAATCGCACTGTCTTCACGAGCTACTAATTTGATAAAAGCCGCATCATTATTACGATAAATAAACGTACCGTCTTTGATTTCTTTCAACACATTAGGATACGCCAAACCATTTTCAACTTTGTTGATGTATAATCCCTCGGCTTCTTTATTTTCATTAATAAAACAAAGGCCATCACCGTTGTTTAGGAATTCGCCGTTTTCGATTTCGTAGGCATTTCCAACGGTTTTAATCAATTTACCAATGTATTGTCCTTTCGATTTTGGGCTTTCCCAAGAACCAATGGACTGATGTCTTTCGTTGACAAAATAATCGGTATAACCACGATTAAAGGTTTTGTTCAAAGCGGAATCAAAAGTGTAGGTACAAGTTCCAGAAGAGGCTTTGATGTATTTGTCATAACCATCTCCTTCTAAGAAAGCGTCTAATTTTTGACGCAAATACGAAACGTTATTTTTTACATATACAATATCTTTCAAACGACCTTCGATTTTGAAAGAGCAAATTCCTGCTTCCACTAAATTTGGAATTTGGTCCGAAACGTCAAAATCCTTAATCGAAAGTAAATGACTGTTTTTGATTAAAGTCTCGCCATTGCCATCGATGAGGTTGTAGGGCAAACGACAGTTTTGGGCACATGAACCACGATTGGCAGAACGTTCTCCATTGGCTACACTCATATAACAGTTGCCGCTGAACGACACACAAAGTGCTCCAGTCACAAAAAACTCTAGTTCTACATCGGCTGTGTCTGCAATTTCTTTGATTTGGTGTAAATTCAATTCACGAGCCAAAACCACGCGTTTCATTCCCGCATCTTTTAAGAATTTGATTTTGTGTGGGTCGCGGTTGTTGGCTTGCGTACTGGCGTGTAAAACGATAGGAGGTAAGTCCATTTCCATAATGGCCATGTCTTGAACAATCAAGGCATCAACTCCAATATCGTAGAGTTTCCAAATCATTTGGCGGCATTCTTCCAATTCGTTATCGTACAAAATAGTATTGATTACAACAAAAACTTGCACGTTAAAAAGATGCGCATATTTTACTAATTCGGCAATATCATTAATGGAATTGGTGGCGTTAGAACGTGCTCCAAATTTTGGTGCTCCAATATACAGTGCGTCTGCTCCTGCATTGATGGCCGCCATACCATGAATTAAATCTTTGGCGGGAGCGAGTATTTCAATTTTCTTCTTCATTACTACAACTTTAGCTTTTTATCGGTTAGTGAAAAAAAGTGTGCAAAGGTCTTATAAAAAATTTAAGATTTCTAATTCAGGAATAGATTTTTTTCGGAATAAATGTATCGAAGTTTTGGCTTTCATTTATTTGGCCATTGATTTTACAAAAAAAGCCTCAAGAATGATCCTTGAGGCTTAGTGTAAAAATATAACTTTGGTTTATCCAGCCAAAGCGTCTTTTATTCTTTTTAAAGCTTCGGTTAATACAGCTTCGCTGGTAGCGTAAGAAAAACGGATGCAATTTGGATTTCCAAAAGCGTCACCTGTTACGGTTGCTACGCAAGCTTCAGCCAAAAGATACATCGAAACGTCGTTAGCGTCTTTTATTTCAGTTCCTCTTAGTGTTTTTCCGAAGAAAGAAGAAACGTCAGGGAATACATAAAAAGCGCCTTCAGGAACATTGATTTTGATGCCAGGAATTTCTTTTAATAGTCCCACCACTAAATCTCTACGACTGTGGAATGCTTGTACCATTTCGTTAAGTACTGATGGATCGGCATCAAGAGCCGTGATGGTAGCGCGCTGTGCAATACTGTTAGCACCAGACGTCACTTGACCTTGGATTTTAGTACATGCTTTGGCGATAAATTCTGGGGCACCAATGTAGCCAATTCTCCAGCCTGTCATAGCAAAAGCTTTAGCCACACCATTAACGGTAATGGTTTTTTCTAACATGCCAGGGATAGAGGCGATGCTACAAAAAGTTCCTGAGAAATTAATGTGCTCATAGATTTCGTCTGCTACCACATAAATATTTGGGTGTTTTTCTAATACTTTGGCCAATGCAGTCAATTCTTCTCGGCTGTAAACGGATCCAGAAGGGTTGCAAGGTGAAGAAAACCACATCATTTTTGTTTTAGGAGTGATGGCTGCTTCTAATTGTTCTGGGGTGATTTTGAAATCGGTTTCTACTGAAGTCGGAACTTCTACAGGTACACCACCTGATAATTTCACAATTTCGAAATAAGAAACCCAGTAAGGTGCAGGCAAAATCACTTCGTCACCATCGTTTAACATCACTTGGGCAATGTTGTACAATGATTGTTTGGCCCCCGTTGAAACTACAATTTGAGTTGGTTTATAGTCTAAATCATTGTCTCTTTTGAATTTTCTGCAAATAGCTTCTTTTAATTCTTGATATCCATCTACAGGAGAATAGGTGCTGTAGTTTTCGTCGATGGCCTTTTTTGCAGCTTCTTTTATAAAATCAGGAGTGTTAAAGTCAGGTTCTCCTAAACTTAAACTGATAATGTCTTTTCCTTGTGCTTTTAATTCTCTTGCTAAGGCTGCCATCGCCAGAGTTTGCGAGGTAGCAAGGTTGTTAATCCTGTCTGAAAGTGGGTTCATTGTTATAGTAAATAGATATTAGTTTGTCTTAGTTTTGGTATTCGAGACCTAGGCTAGTTCTGGTTTGGTACCAAGGTCTTTCAAGTGCTTGAAGTGAGCAATTACAGCACTTGTCATTGTTTTGTATTCGTAATAAGGAAGGTTGCATTCTTTAGCCGTTTCCTTTACTATTTTAGCAATTTTACTATAGTGAATATGACTGATGTTTGGAAAAATATGATGCTCAATTTGGTGATTTAGTCCTCCAGTGTACCAGTTGATGAGCCAGTTTTTTGGTGCAAAATTGGTTGTAGTGAATAATTGGTGAATAGCCCAAGTATTTTCTATTTCTCCGTTTTCATTTGGTAGCGGATTGGTAGTTTCTTCTACTACGTGAGCCAATTGAAAGACAACACTCAAGATTAATCCTGCGGTGTAATGCATTACAAAAAAGCCAATCAATACTTTCCACCAAGTAATTCCAATGACCATCGGCAATACAATCCAAATGGATACATATATCATTTTGGTAATGATTAAAGTGGTCCACAATATTTTAGGGCTTTTAGGTGTGCCATAGGATAATTTACGTTTCAAGTAACTTTTCATCTGTTTGAAATCGGTGGTAATGGCCCAATTGAACGTCAATAAACCGTACAAGAAAATAGAGTAGTAGTGCTGAAAACGGTGGAATTTTTGCCATTTGGCTTCTTTCGTAAAACGAATAATTCTTCCTGCATCTAAGTCTTCGTCGTGTCCAGGAATATTCGTGTAAGTGTGGTGTAAAACATTGTGTTGCACTTGCCAGTTGTATACATTTCCAGCTAGGATGTAGATCGAGCCTCCCATGAATTTATTGACCCAATTTTTGGTGGAATACGATCCATGATTTCCGTCGTGCATTACATTCATTCCAACACCTGCCATTCCAATCCCGATAACGATGGTTAGCAATAGATAGGCCCAAAATGGTAAATCAAGAGTTAGAATTATGAAATAGGGAGCCAAAAAAACAGTAAACAAAATAATTGTTTTTAAATGTAGTTTCCAGTTACCCGTTTTTTGAAGGTTGTTTTCCTTAAAGTAGTTGTTAACCCGAGAGTTGAGTGTTCTAAAGAATTTTAAATTATCTTGTTTAGAAAAAGTGGGCGCAGTAGTGTTCATAACGATTTTTATCTAGGGGCAAATGTAAGTATTATAAATTTTCGATTATACATTATAGACTTAAAAATTTCCGCGCTAAAATAAGTACTTTTGTTAAAAATTTTACCATGGACGAGATTCTAAAGTATTTTCCTAATCTGACTGATTTGCAAAAAGAACAGTTTGCCAAATTGGATGTTTTATATCATGATTGGAACGAAAAAATAAACGTTATTTCTAGAAAAGATATTGATGCATTGTACACCAAACATGTTTTGCATTCGCTAGGAATTGCTAAAATAAATAAATTCGAGCCCGGAACTTTTGTTTTGGATGTGGGCACTGGTGGCGGTTTTCCCGGAATACCTTTGGCTATTTTGTTTCCAGAGACTCGTTTTTATTTGATTGATGTGATTGCCAAAAAAATAAAAGTAGTCAAAGCGGTGGCGGAAGCTTTGGAATTGAAAAATGTAAAAGCAGAACAAATACGTGCCGAAAATGTAAAAGGAGATTTTGATTTTATTGTAAGCCGTGCCGTGACCAATATGCCCGATTTTGTATCTTGGGTAAAAACTAAAATCAAAAAGCAACACAAGCACCAATTAAAGAATGGTATTTTGTATTTAAAAGGAGGTGACTTGACCGAGGAATTGAAAGATTTTCCGAAAGCCACGGAATACAATTTAGCTGATATTTTTGAAGATGAATTTTTCGAAACCAAAAAAGTAGTGCATTTACCCTTGAAGTTTGTAGTGTAAATCGATCAACTTTGAGAAATGGATAAACTAAGTTGTAATTTGGTTTTTTACATATTTTAATGACGAATATTCTTATTCTATTTCAGATTTGGTCTTGTTTTGTTTTCTTTTTGAATACTTTTGCTAATAATTTAGTAGGTGTATTTTAAATCAAAATTTGTATGTTGACAAAGAGAAAAATTGTTGTTTTTGTAGTTTTGTTTGTATTTTCTATGAGTTCGAATGCTCAAAAAATCAATGACAAAATTTTAGGTTCTGTAGGTAAAGCGGTTAAAGGTTTTAGTTTTAGTAATGAAGAAGCAGTTGCTTTAGCGAAAGCTGCGGTTGATCAGATGGATAAGGAAAATCCGGTGGCTGACGCTAAAGATAAATATGATATTCGTTTAAGAAAAATTTTCGGAAAGCATGCCACAGAAAATGGACTTAAGCTAAACTTCAAAGTTTATAAGCTAAAAGAAGTCAATGCTTTTGCCTGCGCAGATGGAAGTGTTCGTGTGTACCAAGGTTTGATGGATGCAATGGATGATAACGAGGTTTTGGCTGTGATTGGTCACGAAATTGGCCATGTTGCTAATAATGATTCTCAAGATGCTGTGAAAGCCGCCTACAAGAAAGAGGCTTTTATGGATGCGATTGCTTCCCAATCCGATAAAATTGCGGCCTTAACTAGTAGTGATTTAGGGAAATTGGGAAATGTCATTATTGATAGTAAACATTCAAGAATGCAAGAGTCAGAGGCCGATATGTATTCTTATGATTTTATGAAGAGAAACGGTTACAATGTAAATGCGGTAGAATCTGCATTTTCAATTTTAGCAAAATTAAGTGAAGGTGTTGATGCTTCTTTTTTAACCAGAATCACCAGCTCACATCCAGACGCTAAAGAAAGAGCAGAGAATGCTAAAATGCGAGCAGAAAAAGACGGTTTGTACAAGCCTTATGTTAAGAAGTCTGAGGCATCAAAAACAAAGACAGTATTAAAAAAGAAGAAATAATAGCGGTAGAATTAGGAGCGTTCTCTGGTATTCAAATGTTTTTTGTGCACCAAGACCTTCAATTACGTACTTTTTCGAAAAATGGGTTTGGTATAGTTTTAACCTTTTATTCGTAAAAAAATATAAAACCCACATGAACTCAAACAACTTGAATTCTTGTGGGTTTTATTATTGATTTTTTAAATAAGCTAGCCAATTTTCTTTATAACTACTTCCAATTGGTATTTCTGCTGCATTTATTTCCACTTCGTTTTTTGAGTAAGCCGTTAGTTTTTTGGTTTGAATAATATAAGAACGATGGATTCGGACAAAATTTGAATCCAGTACTTTTTCGAAAGTAGAGATATTCTGCTTAAGATGGTGCGATTTTCCGTTTTCGAGGTGAATGGTAATGTAATCTTTTAGACTTTCGATATAAAAAATTTCGTCCAAAATAATTTTGATATTCCTGTTCCCTGATGATACAAAAATGTGATTTTCAAGAACTTCTTTTTTTTCTTTTTTTTGAGTTTGTAACTGTCTGAATTTTTCTATTGAAACAAAAAATCGATCAAAAGTGATGGGTTTCAAGAGGTAATCAATCACATTGAGTTCGTAGCCTTCTAACGCATATTCTCTGTAAGCCGTTGTGAAAATTACTTTAGGGGGATTCTTTAGTTTTTTTAGAAAATCGTTTCCTTTGAGTAACGGCATTTCAACATCCAAAAACATCAAATCTATCGTATTTGATTCTAAAAAAGCATAGGCTTTCAAGGTATTTTCAAAAGAAGTAACCACTTCGAAACTTTCGAAATGAGCTAAATGTGACTCAATTAATTCTCTAGCCAAAGGTTCGTCGTCAACGATAATGCATTTGTATTTCATACAATAGAGGAATAAGTAGTTTCTAAATTTCTAAAAATCTAATTTAGTTGTTTTGCATTGTCTTTTGTGATTTTTTCTAAAACTTCTTTTCCGTTTTTGTTTTCAGGGTTTAACTCAATTGATTTTTTATACATTTTGATGGCCTCTTCTTTTTGATCAATTTTCAATAAAGCTTCACCATAACTGTCATACGTATTTGCATTTGTTGGGTTTAACAGCATGTTTAACTTAAAAACTTCTGCTGCTTTTTGGTTTTCATTTTTGCCTAACAATTCATACCCCCAAGTATTCAAATCATCATCAGAATTATTGAAAGTCAAATCCTCAGCTTTTTCTTCATTGCAAGCCGTTATCGAATATTGTAACGCACGTTCTTGAATTTCAGCTTTTTGATTAGAAGTTCTTGCATACAATTTTGCTATCGTAGTTATTATCAAAGGCGGATTACCCATCCAAATGCCATGACCACAACCATGTGCTATAATACCTGTAACATTCGCGTTGTTGGCGACATAGTTTCTATGGCATTCTTTCCAACGTTCTATTTCTTCGGTTGTTTTTAAGAAAGGAATTCCGTTCACAAAATCAACAACCGGAATATTTTGAGGAATTGATACTTTGCTCATTATTTTCACAGTTTCAAGAATAGTCGAGGCCATGTAATAAGTCCCTTTATTATTTTTCTTCCATTGCGGAATCAATTTGTCTTGTGTAGCGACTACTTTTTCGATATAACCGTCTTCATAATAATTATGATTCACGTCAATTAAAACAACACCTTTAACTAATTTAGGATGTCTTGAAGCATAAAGTTCAGAAAGATAACCTCCATAAGAATGTGAAACCAGCATGATTTCTTTATCATAACCAAGTTTTTTTAAACCAATTTCTAAATCTTCAATACTGCTTATAATTCCGTGTTTTGAATCGTCCTTTTGTAATGTGTCGATTGTACTTTTGCCAAAACCGGCACGATCATACGTAATTAAAGTAGCATTTGTAATCTTTGAAGTCTGATCTAAAATCGAGTTCCAAACTGAGCCATCGTTTCCTCCTCCGGCATCAAATAATATTGGTATTCCTTCCCCTTTGATAATTTTAAAATGAATTTTATGATTGCCAACATCGACCAAAGTGTCAATGACTTTAGATTGGCTTTTCGCCGAAATAAAACTGAAGAAGACAATAGTACTAATTAAGAAGTAGTTTTTCATGTAATAATTTTGAGGAGTGATTTTTAAGAAATTCTAAGCTGTAAGAGAAAGTTTAACGGTATAATTGGCCAGCGTCTCGTCGATCTCTAATTGATGTTTTTTTGGATATAATAAATCGAGTTGTTTTCTAACATTCTCTAAACCAATTTTAGATTTATCCGAAATTCTTTCAAAGCCATTCTGAGGTTTTGTGTTTTCAATAGTAAAAATGATTTTTTCTTTTTTACTTTCTAAATGTAATCGGATTGTAGCTTTTTCAGTTTCGTTAATTACACCATGTTTAAAGGCGTTTTCTGTAAAAGTCAATATAATCAAAGGCGAAATTTTATTATTTTCCTTGATCTCTTTGGTAAATAAAACATCTAATCGGTTTTCGTTGTAGCGTAATTTTTCTAAGGCAATATAATTTTCAATTAAGGCAATTTCTTTTTCAATAGCAACAAAATCCTCGTTGCAACGGTATAAAACAAAGTCCAGAATTTCAGATAATTTCGCAATTACTTCAGGTGCTTTCTCATCTTTTTTAAGCGTTAAAGTGTAGAGATTATTTAGGGTGTTGAAAAGAAAATGAGGGTTCAATTGGTTTTTTAAAACCTTCAATTCCATTGATTTTTTCTCTTCTTCAAGTTTTAAAAGACGTTGTTGTTTTCTGTTGAAGCTAATAAAACCTAAAATTATAATAGGATAGGTGATAAAAGAAAATTCTCTAAAAATTAATTTGAAAGAAGTCAGCCTTTCCGGAATAGTCATTTTATGTCCTAGCCAATCATCAAAAAAGCCAGGAAATTTAGGTTCAAGATAATAATATTTTAAAGTCATTAATAGAGCAAAGACGAAATACAGCCAACCCAAAGCAGAAACGACAAAAAGCAGGTATTTCTTTTTATTCAGTGTTTGCGGAATAATCCAATAAATCAAGCCGTAGCCGGCTGTTGCTTGTGTCAGAATTTTAAATGTATATACAAAAATAAAATCGTAATAAGTGGTATCGTCAGATTTTCCAGATACATATAATAATAAAAAAGAAATCCAATATACACAATGCATTATGACTCTTTTCAGGTCCTTGTTTTTTAATAAATTCATAAGGTATCTTAATTGGAAGCAAGATAATAAAATATTGAAGTTGGACTAATTCACTAAGATAAATAATGCGTTTTTGCTTCTAAAAAAGGTCTTTTCGCACACGAATATAGTTTTTGTTTTATTTTGATTATTTGAATGTAAAAACATGCTTTTTGAATGCTCATAATTTTAGCGATTTATTCTAGTTCTATATTCGCTAAAACTATAAAGCATGATAAAACTCATTCTGTGCTTCCTGTTATTTGTAATAACTGAGCTGAAAAGAAATTTATTTTAAAAATGAATACTAAACTAAAACTTCATGAAATTACTAATTAAAACTGTATTTGGAATTCTAATTTTACTAAATTATTCAAATTCATTTTCGCAAGAAATTAAATACAATCCTTCTTCAAAATCGATAAAGCCAACATTATTTGCTGATTTAGACGAAACGTGCCAAACGCCAGACGGAATGGCGTTGGACAAAAAAGGAAATTTATATCTGTCGGTTACCAATCCAACAACTTTTGAAAAGTTTGGAAGTAAAATTCTAACTTTCGATAAAAACGATAAACCGATCACTTGGTTCGATAAATTGCCGTTGCATCCAGAAACCAAAAGAGTACATCCAATGGGAATGGAGTTTGGTCCTGATGGAAATTTATATGTGATAGACAATCAGTGTTTTGCAAGGAAATCGGATATTTCAAGATTAATTAGGGTTATTGTGAAAGATGGAAAGCCAATTGAGTCAGAAGTTTTAGTCGAAGGATTTAATTTTTCTGATGGACTTCGTTGGTTTAAAAACCGAATTTATATTACAGATGCATCCTTTAAAAATAGTACGGAAAGTGGTATTTATAGTTTTTCATTAGAAGAATTAAATAAAAATAAGATTGTTTTAGATGTTTCAAATAAACAAAAAAATCTAATTAGCACTTTTAGATTGAAGCCTGAAACCGAGAAACATTCACTTGGAATTGACGGAATCGCATTTGATAAAAAAGGCAATTTATATGCAGGAAGTTTCGGAGATGGTGTAATTACTAAAATTGATTTTTTTAAAAATGGAAAAGTAAAATCGAAGAAAGTTGTTTTTGATTCAGATAAATTAAAATGCTGTGACGGTTTTTTTTATGACAAGGAAAGGAATGCTATTTTCATCGCCAATTATGATAACAACAGTGTGCATCAACTGGATTTAAATACTAACACAATCACTACAATTTGGGAAAACGGTAACAATGATGGTGCCGACGGACAATTGGATAATCCTTGTGAGACGATTATTTATAAAGGAAAATTATTGGTGGTAAACTATGATACATTTAAAGGTCCAAAAAACACAGAAATAGATAATTTTCATACAATTTCTAGTTTTAAGTTGGAAAAATAAAATGGCAAACTCGCACGCTACGATTTCTCCTTTATCGCAATTTACAAAATTGGAGAGCATGACAAAAACAAACCCCACAAGACCTCAAAATAATTTGAATTCTTGTGGGGTTTTAAATCTTAAATCACAAATCGTTAATCCAAAATCTGCAATCTTTTACATCTTTATTCTCCTAAAAATGGATATCTGTAATCTGTTGGAGTAACAAACGTTTCTTTGATAGTTCTTGGAGAAACCCAACGCAATAAGTTCAAGGCAGAACCAGCTTTGTCGTTGGTTCCTGAAGCTCTTGCGCCACCAAACGGTTGCATGCCTACTACAGCACCTGTTGGTTTATCATTGATATAGAAATTACCTGCTGCATTTTGTAAAGCTACAGTTGCTTCTTCGATGGCGTAACGGTCTTGGCTGAAGATGGCTCCTGTTAAAGCGTACTCAGAAGTGGTATCTACTAATTTTAAGGTTTCTGCCCAATTCGCATCTTCGTAAACATAGATTGTGATTACAGGACCGAATAATTCGGTTTCCATTGTCGTGTACTTTGGATTGCTGGTTACGATAATGGTAGGTTCGATAAAATACCCAACCGATTTGTCATAATTTCCACCAACAATAATTTCTGCATCAGCATCTTTTTTCGCTTGATCAATATAGCTAGCTAATTTGTCAAATGATCCTTCGTGAATTACAGCAGTAATGAAGTTTCCAAAATCTTCTGGAGAACCCATTTTCATTGATTTGGTATCTGTAATCAATTGCTCTTTCAAGGCTGGCCACATACTTTGAGGTACATAAGCTCTTGATGCAGCAGAACATTTTTGTCCTTGAAATTCGAAAGCGCCACGAACAATTCCTGTCGCTACTTGTTTTACGTTAGCACTTGGATGCGCTACCACGAAATCTTTACCACCAGTTTCTCCTACAATTCTTGGGTAGGTTTTGTAATGGTGAATGTTCGTTCCGATTTTAGACCAGATATCTTTAAATACATGTGTTGAACCTGTAAAGTGGATTCCAGCGAAATCACGACTAGCCAAAACCGTGTCGGTAATCATTAAAGCATCTCCAAAAACCACATTGATTACACCATCAGGAACTCCTGCTTCTTTGAACACATCGATGATGATTTTTGCAGAGAATACTTGGCTGTCGCTTGGTTTCCAGATCACTACGTTACCCATCATTGCAGCACTTGCTGGAAGATTGGCAGCGATAGCAGTAAAATTGAATGGAGTGATCGCGTATACGAATCCTTCTAACGGACGGTATTCCAATCGGTTCCACATGTCAGAAGTGGAGGCTGGTTGATCAGCATAGATTTGAGTCATAAACTCTACGTTAAAACGTAAAAAGTCAATTAACTCACAAGATGCATCAATTTCAGCTTGGTGAATATTTTTAGATTGCGCAATCATCGTTGCAGCATTAATTCTAGCTCTGTATGGTCCAGCAATCAACTCGGCAGCTTTTAAGAAAATAGCAGCACGTTGTTCCCATGCCATATTTGCCCATGCTGTTCTGGCTTCAAGAGCACTAGCAATGGCTTTTTCAACATGTACTTTTTCGGCTAAATGATACGTTCCTACTACGTGTTGGTGATCGTGTGGAGCGGTCATAGTTCTGGTGTTACCCGTTTTTATTTCTTCACTACCAATATATAAAGGAACGTCAATTTTTGAATTCCACATTTCTTTGTAGGCCGCAAGTACTGCTGCTTTTTCAGGTGAGTTTGGGGCGTAACCTTTTACAGGTTCGTTAACTGCTTTTGGTACGTTAAAAAATCCTTTTAGCATGGTTTTTATTTTAGATGATTGTAAATACTAATTAATATTATTGGGTTTTTCCAAAATTTGAGGTAAAAGTACAAAGTAAAAATGAAATTTTCATTCTAGAATATAGAATAAAAGTCAAATTAATTCAAGGCAAAAGGAGCGCACAATCTAAAATTAGGCACAAATA
Source organism: Flavobacterium succinicans LMG 10402 (assembly GCF_000611675.1). GTDB lineage: Bacteria > Bacteroidota > Bacteroidia > Flavobacteriales > Flavobacteriaceae > Flavobacterium > Flavobacterium succinicans. The sequence continues at coordinate 27,679 of NZ_JATV01000008.1, forward strand.
CTTTGAAATTTTTAGTGGTAGTAAAATTTATCATGTTGAAATACCCTTTCATGGCGCCATAAGGAGAGGAAAGTAAACAACCAGAACTATACGTGTGTTGCTCTCCAGGTTTCAAGACGGGTTTTTTCCCGATTACACCTTCTCCGTCTACCATTTCGTTGTCATTGAGTGAGTCATAGATTTCCCAATGACGCGAGGTCAGTTGAACGGAATCTTTACTATGATTTTCAATAGTTATCTGATAACTAAAGGCAAAGTGAATTTTATAGTTTTTGAAGTATGTCCCTTCAAAACTAGTCAAAACCGAAATTTTTATGCCTCGTGTTATTTGTGAAACCATAGGGTGTGAATAGTTACTAGTGGTACAAAATTACAAAAAAATGTATTGGAATTCTTTTTTTTAACTTAATTGGTTGCGCCTACAGATGTTAGTGCGACAAATCCTATGACGCGATCATATCGCTGCGTGTTTTCTCTATAATAAACGATCACTTCGTATTCATTTTCGGTTTGAAAAAAGTTGCCGTCGATGCTGTTTTCTAAATCTATTTTTCCTTTGGCATCGGCCACCACATATTGATAATTAGTAAAGCCTTGTTTGATTAATAATGCTTTTTCAAATACTTTTTTCTTTTCATTGTATTCCATTTTATTTTCGGGAGCAATAGCGTAATTATTAAACATGCCATTGATGTAAATGCCTTTGTCAATTTGAAAAGCTGGAGCCGATAAACTAAAATAAACCCAAGCATAATCGGCTTCAATTTTTGGATTGGTGGCATTAAGGTTGCGTACTACAAAATTTCCGTTTACATCTTGCGTAAAACTATAAGGAAAATTGGCTCGGGCATCGTCTGTAAATAAGAAACTGTTGTAAATCCCACCATTAGAACTAATTTTAGCTACATTATTGGCTGCATTTCTAATTTCTTTATTATCAAAAAAACGGAATTCATTGCCTGCCCAAAACTGAGTTTCGGTATCGTACTTGTAAATCAATTCATTGCCAATGGTGTATTGTGGGACAATGTTTTTGATGCCCGTGTTGAATTGACGGTTTTGTAGCAACAAAACTTTGACATTTTGCAACGGATTTTGAAAGGTAAGGCTCTTGGACGTTATGGTGAAATCTAGATTTTGTTTGCTTTCAATGGTATTTAGATTTCGGCCTCTTTTGATTTGTAATCTTACACTGGCGAGATCTTCGTAGATAATAAATTTTCTAGAAAAAACAACTTCTCTATCGTCGTTTAATATTTTAATAATATAATTCCCGCTTAAGGTTAATTGGGTAAACTGATTGGGTATACTGAGTTGGTAATGTGAATAGAGTTGAAGGCAGTTGAAGGAATTGGAATAGTTGATGATTCTTTGATTATCAAGCCCTTTGAGGTATTCTTGTTTGGGTATGTCTGAGGGTACCCAATTATAATCGCAATGCATAATTTCGTAATAATAATCAGCTTCATTCCCAAATAAATCATCAAAGTTGAGCTCAAAAGATTCTCCTAATTTAAAGACCGGAATTACATTTTGGCCATTGTCCATAAAGGAAACGGTCTTAATGTTGTATGGTGGAAGTATTTCTTTAATAGCTTGAGCTTCAAGTGTGTCTATGAATAATAAGCCAAGTAATCCAAAGATGATTTTAAAAAAGGGGTTCCTCATTTTGATTGTTTTGTAATGTAAATATACTAAACCGCTTTATTTAACGTGTTTTTTTGTAGTTAAATCGTCGACATGATTTTTTTGGAAGTAATTTCTGTTAATTTTTTTATAATGTAGATTTTGATTTGACGTTAAATCAATAGTTTTACATGATCAACAAAAAATTATTTATGAAAAAAATCAACCAATTCGCATTGGGGATATTATTGTTTCCAGTAACAATGATAGCCCAAACTATGGATTATGGACAGGCTATTCCATTTGATCCGAATGTCAAAACCGGTAAACTCGATAATGGGTTAACCTACTACATTAAAAAGAATGCCAAACCAGAAAAAAAGGTAGACCTTAGATTGGTCGTAAACGCAGGTTCTATTTTGGAAGACGATGACCAACAAGGATTGGCTCACTTTATGGAGCACATGTGTTTTAACGGAACCAAACGTTTTCCGAAAAATCAATTAGTAGATTATTTGCAAAGTATTGGAGTTAAATTTGGTCAACATCTTAACGCTTACACTAGCTTTGACGAAACCGTTTATTTTCTTCCAATTCCATCCGATAATCCAGAAAAATTAGAAAAAGGATTTCAAATTTTAGAGGACTGGGCATTTAATACCGTACTGACACCTGAGGAAATTGATAAAGAACGCGGAGTAGTTCTAGAAGAATATCGTTTAGGATTAGGTGCTCAAAAAAGAATGATGAGTCGTTATCTTCCTAAAATGATGCACAATTCTAAATATGCCAATCGTTTGCCTATTGGTCAAAAAGAGATTTTAGAAAAATTCAAATACGAAACCTTAACTCGTTTCTATAAAGATTGGTACCGTCCAAATTTGATGAGCGTTATTGTGGTTGGAGATATTGATGTGGCCGAAATGGAAAAGAAAATTAAAGAACATTTCTCAGCTTATAAAAACCCAGCCAACGAAAAAGTGAGAAACGTTTTTGAAGTACCCAATCACAAGGAAACTTTTGTTGCGGTAGAAAGTGATAAAGAAGCTTCGAATACTCAGGTGCAGTTGGTCTACAAAGATTATGATGCACCAAAGAAAATTACAACAATTGGAGATTTTAGAAGTTACCTTGTAGAAGGCTTGTTTACCACTTTATTGAACAATCGTCTTGAGGAATTGACTAATTCTGCTACACCGCCCTTTACTTTTGGATATTCCTATTATGGAGGGACGTATGCTAGAACTAAAAAGGCCTATCAGTCTGTTGCCATGATGGCTGAAGACAAGCAATTAAGCGCTTTGAAAGTGTTGGTGACTGAAAATGAAAGAGCCAGGAAATTTGGATTTACTGCTGGTGAATTGGATAGAGCTAAAGCGGATTTCTTAGCCCAAATTGAAAAAAGCTATAATGACAGAACTAAAACAGATTCCGAGAATTTTGTAGAAGAAATACAATTGAATTTCCTTGAAAAAGAACCAGTACCTGGAATAGAATGGACTTTTGAAACCATGAAAAAAATATTGCCAACGATTGCTTTGGCAGATGTAAATGGGTTTATCAAAAATTATATCAAAGAAGATAACCGTGTGGTTGTTTTTACTGGACCACAAAAAGATAACTTGAAAAAAGTTACGGAACAAGAAGTGTTAGAAACGCTAAAAGTAAATGAAGCGGATTTGAAACCTTACGAAGATAAGGCGGTGGCGACGAGTTTACTTAGAAAAGAGGTAAAAGAAGGAACTGTAGTAAAAAGAGAAACCAATGCTATTTTAGGCACCAAAACGTTAATCTTGTCTAATGGCATAAAAGTAGTATACAAAACGACCGATTTCAAAAACGACGAAGTGCTTTTTGAAGCAGTAAGTTTAGGTGGAAGTAATTTGTATTCTAATGAAGAGATGAAAAAAGTACAATTTGCAAACGGTGCTCTTGCTGAAGCGGGATTCTCTGGATTGAAATTGAATGATATCAACAAATTCATGACTGGAAAAATTGCACGTGTTAATCCATACATTGGTCAAACAACAGAAGGACTTAGAGGGAATACCACCCCAAAAGATTTAGAATATTTGTTCCAAATGGTGCATGCTTATTTCACGGATTTGAATTTTGATCAAGAAGCATTTGAAGGCTTTAAACAAAAACAAGCTAGTTTTTTCAAAAACATGGCTTCACAACCACAATATTATTTCCAACAAGAGTTTTATGCCTTTTTGAATAAAGAAAACCCAAGATTTAACGGAATCATGCCAACAGATAAATCATGGGCAGATACAGATTATAAATTAGCGTACGACAAATACAAAGAGCGTTTTGCTAATGCAGCCGATTTTGAATTTTTCTTCGTTGGAAATGTAGATGATAAAACCATTGAAGCTTTTGCTACTAAATACTTGGCGTCTTTACCTGCAACAGCAACTAAAGAGAAAACAGTAGACTTAGGTTACCGAATGCTAAAAGGTGATTTGAAGAAAGTGGTAAACAAAGGAACCGATCCTAAAAGTAATGTGAATATTATGTTTTATGGTGAGGCTAAATATTCTCCAAAAGAGGCTTTAGTAATGGAAGCTTTAGGTGAAGTGTTGACTATCAAATTGATTGAACAATTGCGTGAATCTGAAAGTGGGGTATATGGGGTTTCAGCTCGTGGTAGTATGAACAAAGTGCCTTACGGATCTTATAATTTTACTATTAATTTCCCTTGTGGTCCTGATAATGCAGAGAAGCTTACAGCATCGGCATTGAACGAGTTACAAAAGATTATTACCAACGGTCCAGAGGAAAAAGATGTAGCCAAATACAAAGAAGGGGAATTAGCTGATTATAGAAAAGACAGTAAAGAAAACCGTTTTTGGTTGACTAATTTTACTAGATCTTTCTTGAACGGAAGCAATCCTGAAAATGCCTTGAAATACGAAGCAGAAGTGAATGCTATAACTGCAAAAGATATTCAAGAAGTGGCCAAAAAATATTTAACCAAAGACAAAGTAATTGGGATGTTGATGCCTGAAAGTAAGTCATAAATTACAAAAAGAACATAAAACCAAAACCTGCTATTTCATTGAAGTAGCAGGTTTTTTTAGGTTAAAATAAAATCTAAATTTTCTTCAAGTTCTGGGTTGATGTGCTGTTCATCAAGCAACGCATCCGAAAGCAGTTTTTTGTTTTCCTGCAAACGAATGATTTTTTCCTCCACCGTATTTTTAGTAATGAATCGAATTACATTCACTTTGTTCAATTGCCCAATACGATGGGCACGACCAATACCTTGCTTCTCGGCAAAAGGATTCCACCAAGGGTCCAAAAACAAAACATAAGACGCTTTGGTAATATTGAGTCCCACGCCACCTGCTTTTAAGGAAATGAAAAACAATTTTGAGCGCTCTTGCTCTTGGAATTTCTGAACTTGATAGGCGCGCTCTTTTTGAGGCGTAGCACCTGTGAGTTCACAAAAATCAATCTTGTTTTCGATGCTCCATTTTTTATAAAATTCCAGATTCGATACAAACGAACTGAATACTATCGTTTTTTGATTGGACTGTACCAAGGTTTCCAAATAACGCGTCACTGCTATATATTTTCCAGAATCCATTTCAGAGTTGGCATCGACCATTTTTGGGTGATTGCTCAATTGTCTCAAACACATCAATGTGTTGATAATATTGATTTTGTCAATGCCTGAACCATCGGTTTTTAAAAGTGCATTTCTCGCTTTCGACTTTTCTTCTTCGTATAATTTCTCTTGTTCGGGTTCCATTTCGCAATAGAAAATTTGTTCAGAGAGTTCGGGTAAGTCTTTTAAAACTTGTTCTTTGGTACGTCTTAAAATAAATGGACTGACTAAGGTTTTGAGTTCGGCGAGACTGTTTTCGTCTTGTTTTTTCTCAATCGGAAATTTGTAATGCTCGGCAAAAAAAGCATAACTTCCCAAAATATTCGGATTGATAAATTGCATTTGCGACCACAAATCGTCTAATGAATTTTCAATAGGCGTTCCGCTCAACGAGATTTTATGAGTAGTTTGCAGTTGATTAATGGCTTTGAATATTTTCGAATTTTTGTTTTTGATGTATTGGCTTTCATCCAAAATCAAATAGCGAAATTCGTATTTTTCTAAAATCGAAAGGTCTCTCGCTACCACCGCATAACTGGTGAAAATCAAGTCGTACTTTGCTAATTTTTTAGACAATAGTTTTCGGTCTTGTCCTACATACTGAATTCTTCGAAAATGAGGCGTAAATTTTCTAGCTTCGTTATACCAGTTGAACACCAAAGAGGAGGGAAGCACAATCAAGGCTTTTAGGTATTCTTTGGCTACAGGAATTTCGTTGCCGAACAAATCGAGTTGGGTATTTTCGGCTTTTTCAAATTCTAGTTTTTCTTGTACGGCAACCAGCGTGGATAAGGTTTGCAATGTTTTTCCCAATCCCATATCATCGGCCAAGCAAGCGCCTAAACCGTTGTTGTAATGTTCCAAAAGCCATTGTACACCCTCTATTTGATACGGTCGCAAGGTGGCTTTAACCAAAGGCGAAGGTTGGTATTGAACAGATTCCTTCACGTGTAAGGATTGTTTCAGTTGTGGGATGTCTTCAAAAACCGCAAAATTGCTTTTGAGAACAGCGATACTTCCATTTTTGATTTTTGCCAATTTTGCCATTGCACTGTAGCGCGTCATCCATTCTGATGGAATCAAAAAGTAATTTCCGTTGGGTAAGGCAAACAGATGATTTTTGTTTTTTATATTCGGAATCAACTCGCTGAAGTTAAATTCAAAATCATCACAAACCACCGTCATTTTGATGTCAAACCAGTCGTTTTGAATGGTGTTGGAGAATGCAATCGTTACGGTATTACTGTCGATTTTCTTTCCGTCTATTTTTAAATTTTCTAATGAAAAACCTAAGGATTCCAGTTTTTCTTTATTTTCGATTGCCCATTGAATGGTTCCGAAAGCGTCTTGATTGGCTGTATTTTGATTCAACCAAAACAAATTATTCTCGTTTTTACTTAATCCCAAATCCAATAACGCCTCGTTATAGGTAAGTTCCGCATCCGTTCGTTTGAATTGCATCAATTGGATGTTGTTCAAATCCTTTAAGTCAATTTCTGAATGGGTGTTTTTGGGTTTAGTAGCATCAAATACAAAGCCATCGTACTCAAATAAAAGCCCAATAAAATAGCTGTTTTTGAAAAAATCATGCACTAGCTGTAACGTACATTGGTGTATGGTTTCGCGAGTAATGACTTCAAATCCTGTAGCCGTAATGTCTACTTTTTTAGCAATGTCTTTGATGAATTTTTCAAAATAATCAGGCACTAATTTCGAGGGAATTTTCACTACTTTTTTGGTCAAAAAAGGGGTGATTTTTTTCGAATTGATGTCTTGTAGTTGATACAGTTTATGATACGCAACCAACCATCCCGGTTCATCCAAAAGCAAGGTGACCTTGGTGTTGGAGGGGTAAAATGAGGTAGTCTCGTCTTTTAGTAAAAGGGTATACGAAATCCCGTTGTCGTGTTTGTCAAAATGCAGTTCGGTTGCTAAGGCTGGATTTTGAGTAGCGATACGGCTGATGCGAAAATCTTTTTCCTTTCCCAAGTTTAATGAGAGCGGGAAATCATTCTCGTTTACTAAAGTATAAAATTGCGCTAAGCTTATTTTTATAAACTGTTCAATGCCGAATTTTAGTTTCTCGTCTTTAAGTAAATCTTCAATATTTTTGGCCGATTTGCTTTTGGTTCGGTATTTCTTAAACAGCGCTTCAGGTTGGAGTACTTCACAAAGCGACACAATTTTTTGTGTAGCAGTATTTAAGTTCTCAAGCGTTATCCCCATACTTTGAAGGACTTCAGGACTGGCTTTTTTTTCTAAATAGGTAATGGTATCCGTATGCCCAACTACATACGAAGTAGGGATATAGTAATTGAGTCTCGCTTCGAAACTGATATCAAAGCAAAACTGGAAATTTTTTTCGGGTTCCAAATACAATTATTTATAAGATTGTTTTTGATTTTGGTTTGTTGTAAATACAAATTAACAACTAAATAGCTAGAAAATATTTGTTGAATCTGTGTCTAAAAATTTAACCGCAAATGGCGCAAAGTTTTACGCAAGCACTCAAAGGTTTTTTTAATGCTGTCAAAACTTTTTTAAATCTGTGTAATCTGTGTAATCTGTGTCAAATTTTTTATTTAAAACAAACTGGGATAATTTCACCTTTGGCCAAACAATATTTTTCTACCAATTCAGGTGCAATTTTTCGGGTATAATCTTCTTCGATTACCGTAAAACCAATGCTTCTTAATTTGTCAAAATAATCACGGCCGTAAATGCGTACGTGGTCGTATTGTCCAAATATTTTCGCGCGTTCTTTTTGGTCGGTAATTGAGTCATCGGCAAACGTCACCTCACGATTTAAGTCCTGCGGAATCTGTAAAATGGCCATTCCGCCAGGTTTTAGAACACGATACAATTCCTGCATCGCTTTGGTGTCGTCTGGTATATGTTCCAAAACGTGGTTGCACAAAATCACATCGTATTGATTGTCTTCAAAAGGCAAATTGCAAATGTCTGCTTTTACATCTGCCAAAGGCGAAAACAAATCGGTAGTGGTGTAGTCCAAGTTTTTTTGTTTGCGAAACAATTTGTAAAAAGCTTGTTCAGGAGCAAAATGCAAGACCTTTAATGCTGAATTTGTTTCAGCATCTCTCAATTTAATTCTTTTGGTGTTTGTAACTAAAGAATCTGAATCAAGTTCAGATTGAAAAAAATCCGTTTGCTCGTTGAGGTACAACCACAATAAGCGGTGTCTTTCTAGCGAAAGTGTACTTGGTGAAAGCACGTTGTTGCGCTGCGTTTCGTATCCGTAAGGCAACATCGATTTAAAGCTTTTGCCATCAATTGGGTCCGTAAATTTGTCCCCTTTTAAGGTAAAAGCAATGATTGGTCGCGCCACATAACTCAAACGAATTAATAGCGGACGCGGAATGGTATTGAGTACGGTTTTGAAAAGTCTTTTCATAGTTGTTACACGGAGATTCACAAAGAAACCGCAGAGATTCGCAAAATTTTAAAAATCTCTAGCGGTATTTATGAATCGTTTTATATTATTTTTTAAAATCTTTGAATTATAATTGATTAGCAATCCCAGTGGATATTGTCCTAATTTTAAGTAGGTTAGAATCTGAGCAAAATGAACTGATGTAAAACTTTCTACAGTTTTTAATTCCACGACTAATTTGTCTTCGATTAATAAATCAATTCTATATCCATGATCAATTTTTATTTCTTTATAGATAATTGGTAACATTACCTCTTTTTCAACTTTAAAACCTGCTTTTTTTATTTCATAAAATAAACATTGTTGGTAAGCAGACTCTAAAAGGCCGGGGCCTAATTGTCTATGAACTTCAATAGCAAGCCCTATTATTTTATAAGAAAGTGATTCTAAATCAGGTGAAATTTTAGATGGCTCTTCTTGCATTTTATTACCAGATTTGGATAGAAATTTTGTGTATCTCTGCGATTTCTTTGTGGATCTTCGTGAAATTTCTATCTATACCACCAAAGGCACCTTTCTAAATTCCTCTTCTTCGTCGCTTTCAATGCCAAGTGCTTTGTAAATGTATTTGAAAGTCGATAAAATTTCCGGTTTTCCGTCAATGATGGCCACATCGTGTTCAAAGTGAGCACTTGGTTTTCCATCGGCAGTAGTGATGGTCCAGCCGTCTTTGTGTTGTTTGATGTTTTTGGTACCCATATTGATCATCGGTTCGATGGCTACCACCATACCTTCAACAAAAAGTTTACCGCGACCTCTTTTGCCGTAGTTTGGCATTTCGGGGTCTTCGTGCATTTTCTGTCCTACACCATGGCCTACCAATTCACGAACCACGCCATAACCGTGGGCTTCAGTATATTTCTGAATCGCATTTCCTACGTCTTCCACGCGATTTCCTAATTTGAACTCGCGAATTCCAACATACAAAGATTCCTTAGTAACTTGTAATAATTTTTTCGTTTCAGGTGCCACTTCGCCAATCTCAAACGAGTAGGCGTGATCCCCATGAAATCCATTTTTGAAAGCCCCACAATCTACCGAAATCACATCCCCACTTTCTAGCGGTTTGTTGTTCGGGATACCGTGTACGACCTGAGAGTTTGGGCTCATACACAACGAATTCGGAAAACCGTACAATCCCAAGAAACTCGGTACTGCACCGTGGTCGCGAATAAATGCTTCGGCCAATTTGTCTAAATATAAAGTAGTCACTCCTTCTTTAATTTCGGAGGCAATCATTCCTAAAGTTTTGGAAACAATCAAAGCACTTTCGCGCATCAATTCAATTTCTTCTCTTGATTTTACAATAATCATAGCAGCTAAATTTTCAGTGGGCAAAAGTACGACTTTTAAAATAATTGATTCGTTTAAAAGTTTAATCGTTTAAAAGTTTAAAAGTTTAATTGATGTAAATATTACTTTAGTCTTTGCGTTCCCTTACGTAACCCCTTGCGTCCTTTTCGGTTAAGTAAAATCTTATATGCCCTTCAATTCCTTATATGGTTTAAAAAACACCCGCAATTTTGTTCCAAAACTTCTATGGCTTCAATGTTTAAAAATAAGTTACTTTAGTCTTTGCATCGCTTGCGGTTAAGTTTAGCCACGGATTAAACAGATTGAACGGATTTTTACTAAATCTTATCTTTTATGCCCTTCAATTCCTTATATGGTTCAAAAAGACACCCACAATTTTAACCAAAACTTCTATGGCTTATATGTTTAAAAATAAGTCACTTTAGTCTTTGCGCCCCTTACGTAACCCCTTGCGTCCTTTTCGGTTAAGTAAAATCTTATATGCCCTTCAATTCCTTATATGGTTTAAAAAGGCACCCACAATTTTAACCAAAACTTCTATGACTTATATCTTTTAAACCCCAAAAAATCAATCAGGATTCGCCATAATCTTAAACAACTCCGAATTCGAAATCAAAAATCGATTCTCTAAAGCAATGGCCGCCAGTTGAGCCGAAACCAAATTGTTCTCACGCGTATTAATCAAGAACAACGAACTTTCTCCAAACGAGAACAATCGTTCTTCAGATTGCAGCATCGTTTGATTATTTTTGACCAAGCCCTCAATCAAACTACGTTGTTTGGTAAGCGAAGTGATTTCTGTTTTTTGAGCCGTAATTTTGTTGGTCAATTGTACTCTTTCTAAACTAAGTGCAAACTCAATTTCTTGAACCTTGTATTGCGCCAATTTTAATCCGCCGCGCTCTTTTCTCAAAAACAACGGAAAGGCAAAATTCACTCCAATCTTGTAATCATTAAATTGGTAATTATCGATATAACTGGGTTCAGATAGATATGAATAGCTCAAATCGATTTTCGGTAACAAGGCATTCGCTTTGAGTTTACGGTCTACATTGAGCATATCTATTTTTCGTTCCAACGCATTTATTTTTGGATGGTTTGTTATCGAAAAATCTTGATTTTGTAAATCATTTGTGCGCAAGGTTTCCTGAATCGTAGCGGCCAATTTATTTTCTGGAATCAATGCATCCGAAAGTTCTAGCGGAATACTATTGTCCAACCACAAATAGTTGGAAAGCTCCAATTTGGCTTTGGCTAATTTCAATTCAGAATCCTCTAGACTTAGCGTTCTGTTTTTTACAATAATTCCAGCTTCCACACTATCAATTGCAGGTTTGTCTCCTTGTTGGATTAAGGTTTCGATACCTTTAAAACGGATTTGAGCATTTTTTTGATAGACTTTGTATAACTGAACCTCATCATAGTTTCTTTTCCAATTGAAATACGCTACCGAAGCGTCATACAAAACCGCAATGGCTTCAAGTTTTCTTTCGGCTTGGCTCAATTGCACTTGCATTTTGGCCTTGCGAACATCTGCCATTCGTTGGTTAATCAATAGACCTTGACCCAACGGCACACTAATCCCAAACGAAGTCAAGCCTTGATTTGGAACCGTGTTTTGAGGGTTTAAGTAAATCCCTTCGTTGTTATCAAAACCCGCTTTAACCTCTATACCATACCAAGTCGGAATTTTAAAACTACTATTCAAAATAGAATAATACTCCTTGTCTTTGAATTGCTTTTTGTCAAAATCAACCTCTATTTTTGGGTCGAATCCACCTCTGGACATCATCAAATTTGCTTGAGCACGGGTGATTTCTAAATCGGCATTTTTTACTAAAGGATGGTATTTTTTTACATAACCCAGAAATTCATTATAGCTGAATTCATTGCTGGAATTGGCCACAGGGACGGTGTTTTGAGCCTGAAGCAAAGTAGCATATAGTAAGAAAACAAGTAAGCACTGTTTCATTATTTTTTTGCATTAATGGGTTTGTCATTTTTTTTAGTTTTGTAATAATCTGGAGGGAATCCGTTGAGGGTTCTCCAAATTTCGAACCATACTGGAACCGTATTTAGTAACGCAATGGTTTCGGCGCCAGAGCCAACTCGTAATTGGCTGGGCCAATCGGCTTCGTTTGGGTCAGGGGCGATCAATACCCTGAATTTCCCGTTGTCGCTAATAAAATTTTCTATGGCTACAATTTGTCCTCCAAAAGTTCCATAAGACATGTCAGGCCATCCAGAAAAGACTATGGTTGGCCATCCATCAAACCAAACTCTAATTTTTTCTCCTTTTCTGATCAAAGGCAAGTCAACAGGGCTAACATATGTTTCGACCGCAATATCATATTTGGCAGGCATAATGGTGGCAATGGGAGTGCCTTCTTTGATGGTTTCTCCAATACCAGCTTGCAGCGCGCGGTTAATATAGCCGCTTTGTACTGCTCGAATATAATACATGCCGTTGCGGATGCTATAATTGGCGTATTGATTTTCTAGTTTGTTTACTTGCGCTTCGGTATCAAATTGATTGCTTAACGCGGTAAATTGGTCGCTTTGTGCTTTGGATACTTTTTCGCCATACTCTGCGGTAATTCTCCCGATCTCTACTTTGGTATTGATGAAATCATTTTTGCTGGTTAAGAGTTTGTTTTCTTGAGTGATAATTTTGGCCTCAACTTCTTGTTGTTTGAGTCTTTTTTCCTCTACATCGGTTAGGGCTTTGAGTCCTTCTTTGTTTAATTGTAAGGCACGATTGTATTGTGTATTGGCAATTTTTAACTGCGTTTTTACGGCCTCCAAATCAATAGAATCACTTTTTATTTTGAAAATCGCTTGTTTGATTTTGTTTTGTGCTTGTTCTAATTTTAGTCTTTTTTCGTTTTCAATATTTAGAATTTGAGCATCCAAAGTGGTTACTTTCGAGCCGTACGATTGTAAGGCTTGTTTCTTAGCATTGACTTGTTTTTGGGTGTTGGCTACTAAGTTGGGATCCATGTAATCTTCTTTGATTTCGGATATGAACATGATAGTATCTCCTTTTTCAACAAAATCGCCTTCTTGTACGTACCATTTTTCGATACGTCCAGAAATAACACTTTGTATAGATTGTGGACGTTGGTTGGGTTTTAATGTAGTTACGGCTCCTGATCCAGAAATGTTCTGGGTCCAAGGTAAAAACAACGCAATGATAGCCAGTATTGAAAAAGTCCAAATAATTCGGTTCAATATTTTGTAATGCGGCCTTGCGCTTAAATCTCTAACGGTTTTGTAGCGCTGTAATAATTCGGAGCTGGTTTTATTGCCTTCTGAAATATTTAACATGTTCTTTTATTTTTTTATATCTGAAATGATTTTTCCTTTTTCCATGGTGATGTACCTGCTGCATTTAGTTTTCCAATGCGGATTTTTTGAAGAAACCACGATCGTCCAATGGTGTTTTTCTGAGGTAATAAAATCAATGATCTCATTGGCTGTGGCCTCGTCCATATCATCTGTTGGGTCTTCGTAAAACAAAATTTTAGGTTTGCTAACAATACTTCGTGCTAAAAGAATTTTTTGTGCATTTGAGGAAGAAAGTTGCTGTCCTTCTGGGAAAATCAACGTATCAAGACCTTTTGGCATTGATTTGATGTATTGTGCAAGTTGCACTCCTTCTAAGGCCCATTTTATATCCTCGTCAGTGCAATTAGGATTATTGAAAATGATATTCTCTAATATAGTTCCTTCGAAAGGAGTTTCAGTATGAATGATGCCCCCAATTTGAGAGCGGTATTGTTTTAAGTTGATTTTTCTGAAAGTATCATCATTGATGTATAATGCACCTTGGGAGGGTTGCAACAATCCAGACAAAATTCTAATTAATGTTGTTTTTCCGGATCCGTTTTTCCCATCTACAAATACGCGTTCTCCTTGATCTATTTTTAGGTCGATGTCTTTTAAAATTGTACTAACGGTTCCAGGGAATTTTACACTAACCCCTTCTGTAGCCAAGTTGATAGAATGATAGCATTTATTGGCTTCATATTTAGTGTCTTCTTCCATGGCTAAATCAGTAACTAATCCAATTTTCTCAACGGCTGTTAACACATCATATACGGTTTCTAAACCTAATATAATTTTTTCAACTGAATTGATTACTAATAGAATGATGATTTCGGCAGCCACAAATTGACCAATATTCATTTCTTGAGAAATAACCAAAAAACCACCAATAGAGAGTAAACTTGCGGTAATGATAACTTTAAAGAAAATTAAATGACTAAATTGTCTTTTTAATACCCCAAAAAGAGATTCTCTATAGTTGAGATATTCTGTAGCAAACTTGTCATTTTTTTGTAACGCAAAATCATAATTCAACTCTTTTCTAAAGCTGTAATTATTACGTGCCATTTCTTGTAGCCAGCCAGCTACTTTATATTTGTATTTAGAGACTTTTAAACTATTGTCTAATCCAATAAAATAGGAATATTTAAAAATTAAATACAATAAAATGATAAGCAAAACCCCCAACATAATGAAGTAAGGATGATAAAACGAAAGCAATAGGATACCAAATAAAATTTGAAGCAAAGCAGCCGAAAAATCAATCAATAATTTTGAAGTTCCTTTTTGAATGGTCATGGTATCAAAAAAGCGATTGGCTAATTCTGGTGGGTAGGTATCGTTTAATTCTTCAAATTTAATTCTTGGGATACGCGCTGCAAATTCAAAAGAAGAACGAACAAATATTTTTTGTTGTAAGTTTTCGGTAATTCGGAGTTGCATTAAAGAGAGAATACCTACCAATGCCACACCGATTACTACCACCACCACCAAGACGATCCAAGACACGGTTACACGTCCAGATTGTATAAAATTGATGATAGCTTGTATGCCTAATGGAAGAGATAAACTTACTAATCCTGCAAAAATGGAGTAAAAGAAAATTTGATAAACGTCTTTTTTGTCTAACAGTAATAATTTATAATAGCGTTGTAGTGGTGTCATTAGTTGTGTTTTAAAAGACTTGTAATTAAGTGAATATAAAAATCAGCTGGGCTTATTTGGGCGTTACAATTGGTAATTGTTTTAAGATGATTCATCAAAAAATGTTGATGGCTTGAACCCTCAAAAAGCGAAGAAGCCAAACTTTTTGCAAATGGATATTTTGGGTCAACCTCTTCAATCATCTGAATTACTCGATTGATTAACCGTTTGTAAATCAAAAAAAAGCCTTCTTTGTTTTCTTCGTCTACCTCTTTAGTGTGAATCGATTTAGTGAATTCTTGAATAATAATCTGATTCAAGATATATTCGTTAATGTGTGTTGTAGAGGTGTCATCTTCTACTTTTTCAGTGATTACCTGTATCGCTTTGATGAGTTTATCCATTGGATTGATAATGTTGTTGGTCGCAAATACCAAACGGTATTCCACCCAGCTCCAATACCAAGATGATAAATATACCAATAATTTATGCTTGTTTTCGAAATAGCGGTAAATAGAGCTTTCATTCGATCCTATTAGTTCCCCTAGTTTTTTAAAAGTAAATTCTTCAAAACCAATTTCGTGTATCAATAAAATACTATGTTGAATGATTTTTTTTCCTAAAACGGATGTCTCAGGATCTTTAACATATACTTTATGATTGATTTGAATTTTTATATTGTTTAAAATGCTGTCCATTTTTTTAATTTACTATCAGTATTTAGTATTGTACTTTTGTTTTATTTGGGGCTATTTATAGTAAGAGAATAATTTTATGAAAGTGGGTTGGTTAATGCATAGCTAACACTTTCAATAAACCTTAGTTCATTCTGTTTTAGAAAAAAGGAGAGAATTAAAAGTTAATTCTAAATCCAAAATTCATGTTTTCTTGAAGATTCATAGGCACTCGAATTGGATTGTCTTTTAGGTCCAGTTCTTGTAAATGTTGTAAGCCTTTGAGTTCTTTAGGAATTTCTTTGAAGCGATTTTGGTTCAAATACAACTGCGCTAAATTTTTTAGTAAAGCAATTTGACTGGGTAATTGGTCCAAATTATTGTTTTCTAAATGCAACATCGTTAAATTGGGTAATTTGGCTAAAGCTTCAATAGATTGCGGTAAATTCAAGTAGTCGTACTCATTAAGATAGACCTCTTCTAAGCTTTTTATGGTACTAATTTCTTCTGGCACTTTTTTAAAATCGTTACCACTCAATTCCAGTACTTTGAGTTTTTTTAAGCTAAGGACTCCTTTTGGTAAAGTTTTTAACTGATTGTTGTTTAAGTTAAGATATTCAAGATTTTTAAATTTTATCCAAACAGGAGAATCTACATTTATTTTTTGATTACTCAAGTTCAAGCGGTATACTTTTTCAGGCTCTTTAATGGCTTTTTCCCAGCTGGTATACACTTTTTTTTGCAGAAGTGAATCCTTCGTTTGTCCCCAACTCAGTTGTAAACCAACAGCTAACAGGATAATGATTTTTACAAATAGTTTCATAGTGATCGTTTTATTGTGAGTATTCTGGTTTTGGTATTGAAATAATTATCAACAAAAGTAATAGTAATACTTTTAATTTTGTTTTATTTAACGTTTAATTAAGATTTGGTTGTGCTGTCAAATTGTAGGTTCAGTTTTTTGTTTTAGGAACCAAAAAAGTTATCTTAGAGGGATAAAAAAACAAGTAGTATGGGTAAATATGTTACCGCACAAGAAGCTGTAAAAATTGTACAATCGAACGACAGAGTCTATGTACATGCGGCCGGTGCAACACCAAATTGGTTAACACAGTGTTTAACGGATAGAGCTTCAGAACTTCGAAATGTCGAGATTTGTCATTTGCATACCGAAGGTCCAGCTCCTTATGCCGATCCTCAATATACCGATAGTTTTCATGTGAATTCCTTTTTTATAGGTCAAAATGTACGGCATACTTTGGCTGCAGGAAACGGTTCTTATACCCCAGTTTTTTTGAGTGAATTGCCTAGATTGTTTCGAAAAAGGGTTGTGCCGCTTGATGTGGTATTCATTCAGGTTTCTCCACCGGATCAACACGGTTATTGTTCATTAGGGGTCTCGGTCGAAGCCGCAGTGGCTGCCATCGAAAGTGCTAAAACCGTTATTGCTCAAGTAAACGTAAACATGCCTAGGACTTTTGGTGATGGTATTTTGCACGTAGCAGAGATTGATTATTTGGTGGCCTACGATTGTCCGATACATGAGAAAAAAGAAGAACAAATTACACCATTAGAATCCAAAATAGGTGCCTATATCGCATCCTTGATCGAAGATAAAAGTACGCTTCAACTCGGTATCGGATCAATTCCAAACGCGGCTTTGGCCAATTTAATGAATCACAAAGATCTAGGATTGCATACTGAAATGTTTTCTGATGGTGTCATTGATTTGATCGAAAGCAATGTTATCAATTGTAATTACAAAGGGGTAACACGCGGTAGGGTTTTATCCACTTTTATGTTGGGATCAAAACGCCTCTATGATTTTGCCAATGATAATCCTTTTATTGAATTAAGAGAATCTTCTTATGTAAATGACACAGCCAAAATCAGGAGAAATCCAAAAATGGTAGCCATCAACTCGGCCATCGAAGTAGACATTACAGGTCAGGTTTGTGCCGATTCTATTGGGGCCAATATGTATTCTGGAGTAGGAGGGCAGATGGATTTTGTGAGAGGAGCTGCTTTGAGTGAGGGTGGAAAGGCCATTATCGCCCTGCCTTCAGTCACCAAAAAAGGAGCGAGTCGTATTGTCCCTTTTTTAAAACAAGGAGCAGGCGTAGTTTCTACACGTTCGCATGTGCAATACATTATTACAGAAAATGGTATTGCTGATTTATATGGAAAAACGCTCAAGCAAAGAGCGGATCAAATGATTAAAATTGCCCATCCAGATCATCAAGAGTCGATCGATAAAGCTTATTTTGAATTGCTCAAACAATCACGAGCGCAGTGAGTTTTTTAGGTGTTTATTGAGGTCTTTTAGGTATAGTCAAAAATTAGCTAGAGGCACGCCTAGGTGGCCACTAGCTAATTTTTAATCGTTATATAAAAACCAAAAGCTATAAATAATTATATTTGTGCAAAAATCAACCTTATGTTTGGAATTGGAGGAGGAGAACTCATTTTTATATTGTTTATTGTATTAATGTTATTTGGTTCTGACAAAGTTCCCGAAATGGCGCGTACTATGGGCAAAGCCATGGCACAGCTAAAACATGCCACTAACGATATTAAAAACGAAATTCAAAAAGGAGCCGAAGCCAATGGCTTAGACCAAAAGTCATTATCGGATTTAACTGGAGGATTTAATGCCGAAATTGAAAAAGCCAAACAAAGTCTATTGGGTGATTCAACAAATTCGATCACAAACCTTGCCAACGACATTACTTCTGAAATCAATCAAGCAGCAAAAAGTACTGTAGCTGATGCAAAAGAGAGTGCTGATGCAATCAATAATCAAGCTGAAGGCCCTGTAAAAAGACAAATGTAATGTTAGAAAAATTAGAAGCGTTAGATGTTCAATTATTTGTTTTTTTAAATAGTTTAGGTTCTGAAAGTTTTGATGGTTTATGGTTAATTGTCACCAAACAAGTTACTTGGATTCCTCTTTTTGTCCTTTTTTTATATCTTATTTATAAAAAAATAGGCATCAAACAGACCTTAATCTTATTCTTGTTTGTATTCGTTTTATTGACCATCACTGACCAAACCGCCAATTTTTTCAAAAATACTTTCGAGCGTTTGCGTCCTTGCAACAATACCGATATCAACTCCTTTATACGAGTAGTACAGGTACGAAATTCTTTTAGTTTTTACTCCGGTCATGCAACAAATTCAATTGCAATTGTTGCCTTTTTGTTTTTGATTTTAAGAAAACAGTATCGCTTTTTTGGAGTGTTTTTTCTGTGGCCACTAATCTTCGCTTACAGTCGTATTTACCTTGGGTTGCATTATCCATTGGATATATTGACGGGTTACGCTTTTGGAATAGGGTTTAGCTTCATCGTATACAAAATATACAAAGTGTTGCAAAAAAAGTATTTTCCAGTGGTTTATTTGTAGCTTAATCCAGCTGTACATTACAATCTTTAGGCTTGAAATTGTTTTTTTATTGGCCCCAAAAAGAGCTTCTTTTAGTCGCTTTTTTTGGACCATAAAAAATACATTTCAACCCCAAAGGATTTTCATTCCCATCTGGGCTAAAAGAGGTTTGCCACACGAGGGTATTTATAAAACTCGACTTACTGTTAAACCATCTCTAATTGGGAGCAACACTGTTTCAACTCTTGGGTCATCCGCCAAACGTTTGTTGTATTCTAATAATACTTTGGTACTCATGTCCTTTTCTTGCAAAGGCTCTACCACTTTGCCACTCCACAATACATTGTCCGACAAAATAATGCCTCCAGTATTCATTTTCGGAACAATAAGCTCAAAATAATTCAAATAATTTTCTTTATCGGCATCAATAAACACCAAATCAAATTTTAAATCAATCGTTGGGATAATGTTTACGCCTTCTCCTAAATGCTGCACGATTTGAGCGCCCCAAGCCGATTTGTCAAAATGTTTGCGTTGAAAATCAACCAGTTCTTCTTTAATATCTATCGTGTGCAATTGACCGTCTTTTTGCATGCCTTCACACAAACACAAAGCAGAATAGCCGGTATAAGTACCAATCTCAAGAATATTTTTTGGTCGAATCAACTTCGAAAGCATGCTCAATACTCTTCCTTGAAAATGGCCACTGAGCATTCTGGGCAATAAAATTTTTTGATACGTCTCCTTGTTCAATGCCGCCAAGTGTGCGGGTTCTTTTTCGGAATGTTGTTCAATATAGTCCTCTAAATCTTGAGATAGAAAATGCATCTTTGTTATTTTTTGGTTTTAGTCACAAAGGTATCATTTTGTAGATTGGGATACAAAAAAGCCTTTAGATTAGTCAGGGCAAACGCATGAGTTAATTTTCAACACGAATTTCACTAATGAGCATGAATTCTTGATAACCAAAACAGACTATTTTCGTTTATTAAACAAAAATTATGATCCGTGATAACTATAATCGAATAGTACTTACAATTATTTTGGTCTCCAAATCTGAGAAATCTATGTCAGATTGTTTTTTTTGAAACTGCCCTGTTAGATTACTGCATCCAAGCTCTTGTTAATGCCAACACTAGAATAAAGCGATTCCTTTAGTTGCATTTGTTTTTTGTTTGGGAAGTGTTGCTTTTTTGCCTTTTGTGCTAGGGGTTTTGACTGCAGTTGCTACTAGTAATGCACCAGCATTGTATTGAGTGTTGATTTCGTCATAGGATAAGGCCACATTGTAAATTTTTAATTCATCAATATCAGCATTGATACTTACCAAGGAATTAATATTTCCAATTTTGAATACAGATCCCAAGGTGTTTCTGTTGGGCGCATTAAAATTTTCGATCAAAATCCCATTTCTGTAAATGCTAGCAGTAGTGCCATCATATACATAAACGTAATGGTACCATACTTCTGCAGCAAGTGGTAAATCGGTGATAAAATCATTTTTGTACCCCCAAGACGCAACGTTCAATGCCGATTCATTAGTAGTGGTTCCTTGATGGATCAGACCGCAGTATTGATTGTTAGCGGCAGCTCCATAGCCCCAAATATAATTGGAATTACTGATGTCGTTAAATTTAATCCAAATCGAAATAGTTCTTGAAGCAGAAGATTGCGGAAGATTTCCAATATTAGCGGAGAGACTTTGTTGGTTTAAGCGAATCGCTTTTTTATCTATTCCCGAACGATCCTTTACATATTGTACCGTACCGTTAAATGTAGCCGTTTGATCTTTGTTTACTAAAGAGGCATCAAATTCAAAAAGATGAATAGGGTTTTGAGCGCTAGTGATTAACACAAAAAAAATAAAAATGAGGGCTAAGTCTCTTTTCATAATCAAAGGAATTTGGCGTGAATTGTGAATTTACTGCTAATCTAAAGGCTTTATTTTGGGATTAAAAATTTTGACGATGAAGGGTAGTATTTACTCGTTTAATTTCTTTTTTTACGCTAAATATTTTTTTTCAGATATAAAAAAAACCACTTAAAAAGTGGTTTTAAAATTATGTATAGTGTAAATGCTAATTTTTGTAAAGATTGAAGTTAACCAAAATTTGATCCTCTACTTTAATCAAACCAGCCATTTTAACTGGAGCCGTTAGACCAACGTCTGAAAAGTTAAAAGCTATTGTTCCATAAATTTTGTTGTTATTACTTTTAAGTAAAAAATCTTTGTAGAATCTGTTTTTGTTAGTGATGCAAAAGTTTAAATCGCATTTGAAATTACTGCCAAAGGGTCTTATGTTAGATAACGTTACAAAACTCGAAGGGAACTGATTTACTTTAACGGTTGATTGTAGATCTTTAGTCATTATTTTATTTCCACAATCAAATTTCACCATTGGAATTTCGGCTTTGATACTGTTTTTAGTAGCAATATTCAAAAAAATGGTGTCGTTCTTGGAGAAAGTGGTACTGCAATTGTACTTGCCTACAGTAGAATGACCAGTGATGCTAATTTCAATTTTATTGATAATAAGGGAGGGATCATTTGTATGAAAATTGGGCGTAGCACTTCCCAAAAAAAAGAGAAATACTACGCTCAAAAAACCTATTATTATTCTTTTATTCATTGAATTAGAAAGTAATTACAGCTTCAAACATTAAACCGTTGAATTTACCTTGGTAAAGATCGTTCACTGCTCCATTGGCATTAAATTGACCAAAATCTTTGTATTGTTGATTTACATAAGCCAATTTTGATAAGATATTTTTTGTCATAAACCAACCTGCAGAAGCTTCAAAACGATTAATTGAAATTTTGTTTGCATGTACATTGTCTAATTTACCTGACAAGGTGTTGTATCGTCCACCTACATAAAATTGTTCAGTTTTTCCAAAACGGTATACAACATCACCTGCAAATTGGTTAACTGTACGACTTTCGTCCATTCCTTTTTTGTTACCACCTTTAGCAGTTTCAATAGTTCCGAAAAACTCTAATCCTTTGTATTTTACAAATGGGTTAATCATTACAGAAGTTAGCTTGTTACCAAATCCTGGGTTAAAACGTCCTGTGTTTTGATTCCCTTGTAAGTCTTTTGTAAAATCATTGTCAACGGCTGTGGTTCCATTTTGATAAGCAGCATGAGTCATTACTCCGTAGTAACGGCTACCAGCTCTATCAGAAGAATATAAATTTCCGCTTGTGTTCGCATTGTGGTATAATGATCCTGTAAGACGCACTCTTAAGTCTTTGTTAAGTTGTTTGTCATATCCTAATTTTGCTAAAACAGTTGGACTTACTGTTGTATTTTGATCAGGTGCTGCAACCGTTGGTTTTCCTGGGACGAACTCAGCAACGTTCTGGTTCAATTTAGAGTTGGTTACTCCAATCATGCTTACCCAACCATTTCTGTTGTAATAAACTTCCATCCCCATTTCAGTTATGAATGCATCCATAATGTTTCCTTCTATAAAAGGGTTCATCAAAGCATTACCGTTATCTGATCTTCTAAAGTGTGCATCACCATAGTTGTTCTCCATTTGACCGATTTTGATCGTAGCATATTTCATGAAGTCTTTCAAGAAATCTTTTTTAATGAAATCTAATTTGTCAATTTGTAAATAGCCACCTTTTACCCAAGTTTCGTTGTGATGTCTTGCCGCTAAATAGATATCCAAATTCACGCGTACCCCATCAAACAATTGTGCTCCAATAGTCATATTGGCTGTAGGTAAATTGAAATTGTTAGCCAAATTATTTAAGCGGTAACCTGTGATAGTATTCCCAGTTGGCCCTTTAAATGCACCTTCTTGGTGTCCGTTAAAAGAATTAACAGCTTGAAATTGTAAAGCAAAAGCAGCTCCTAAGTCAAGGCTTAACCCTTTGAATTCTACACTATCCTTTTTTACATCAAATTGATTGATTCCTGTTTTGTCTCTTGGAATTAAGTTTTGAATTTGTCCAAAACGATCCTGGGCTTGTACAGCAGTTAAGCTTAATAAAGCAGCTGCTAAAAAATAAATTACTCTCATGTTGTTAGTTTTATTTGTAATTAAGGTTGAATTTTATTGTTAGATCTTTTCCTGTTTTGATAGTGCCTAATAGGGCAGTAGGTGCTTTCATTCCAAATTCGTCAAAAGTGATTTTGTTGGCACCTTGAATGTTAACTACTCCATTTACTACGGCTACTTTTATTTGTGTTTTTAAGTCTTTGCTAACTCCTGCAATGGTGTAGGTTCCTGTAAGGTTCCAAGTAGTCTCGTTTACTTTTGAAGCCGATTTCAAAACATATTTAATGGTTTTGAATTTTTTTATATTAAGCGTTTCGTAAGCTATTTTATCCATCCCGCTTTTTCCACTTTTAATAGTTTCAACTGCTAAATCAATGTTGATGGAGTTAATATCTACAACTTTTGAATCGGTTACAGTAAGATTAGCATTACCATTTTTGGAAGCTGAAGTCATTTCCCAATCATGTAATGTTGAAGTTCCAAAAACCGAAAAACTAGTTTTGGTATCTAAGATGTAATTTTTTTGTGCCGATGCTGTAATGTTAATAAAAACCAAAGCAAAAAGGACTAGTATAGATTGTTTTTTAGAAAATTTCATTGTTTTCAAATTTGATTATTTTACATTTTTGTTTTTATAAAGCCAGATTTTTTGATTTTAATTTATTATTTCGGCTTTTTTTTTAATTATACCGCAAATAAATAAAGAATAGATTTTACTAAACATGATAAAAATCAGATCTAATAATTTTAACATTTCTACAACGATATAGTTGTTAATTTATTTAGAAATAGTTTTAATAAAAACAATTCCGTTGATTATTTTGAAAGAAAAGTATTGTTTTTTTTTCGGTAATCAAATCTTTGTTTTTTACTTTTAAATGAATTCTATAGTAGATAAAAGTTCCAATTTTTAAAAAGTTTTTTACTTTTTATGCCGTCAAATTGCTATTCCTGCTAAAAATCGAATTCAAAACATTAAATTTTGAATAAATTTGCAGCATGGAAATCGAAAAGAAAGATATTAGAGCATTGTCTAAAGATGAATTGAGAGCCTTTTTTGTAAGCAATGATGACAAAGCTTTTCGTGGCAATCAAGTCTATGAATGGTTGTGGACCAAAGGGGCGCATAGTTTTGAGGACATGACCAATTTGTCTAAAACGACAAGATCTGCTTTGGAAGCCAATTTTGTAATTAATCATATCAAAGTTGATACTATGCAACGCAGTGAAGATGGTACTGTAAAAAATGCCGTTCGTTTGCATGATGGATTGGTGGTCGAATCGGTTTTAATTCCTACCGAAACTAGAACCACCGCTTGTGTTTCGAGTCAAGTGGGCTGTAGTTTGGATTGCAATTTCTGCGCTACCGCTCGATTAAAACGCATGCGAAATTTAGAACCCGCCGAAATTTACGACCAAGTGCTTGCGATAGATAGGGAGAGTAGACTTTATTATAATCATCCGTTGTCTAATATCGTTTTTATGGGAATGGGAGAGCCTTTGATGAATTACAATAATGTATTGAAAGCTATAGAAATGATTACTTCTCCGGAAGGATTAGGCATGTCTCCCAAAAGAATCATGGTGTCTACCTCGGGTATTCCAAAAATGATTAAAAAATTAGCCGATGATGAGGTGAAGTTCAAATTGGCAGTATCACTTCATTCTGCAATAGACGAAACTCGAGCTAGAATTATGCCTTTTAGTGCCAATTTTCCTTTGAAGGAATTGAGGGAATCTCTAGAATATTGGTACCGAAAAACCAAGTGCAAGGTTTCCTATGAATATGTGGTTTGGAAAGGTATCAATGATGATAAAGCTTCAATTGATGCTTTGGTTAAATTTTGCAAATATGTGCCTTGCAAAGTGAATCTCATTGAATACAACCCTATCGACGATGGCGAATTTCAACAAGCCTCAGAAGAAGCTGTGGATGCCTATGTTAAAGCGCTTCATGCGATTGGTGTTGTGGTCAAAGTAAGAAGAAGTAGAGGGAAAGATATAGATGCCGCTTGCGGACAATTGGCGAATAAAGAAGCATAAGCTATTTCGTTGCCTTTTTTGTAAAATCATAAATGCCATTTTATTTTTTTATTTTTTCTGACACTTATTTCTGTGGTGATATTTATCACGTTTTAATATTTAAATAGGATGTATTTTCGCAAAAAGGCTAGTTTTTTGTGAAAGTAGTATTACGTCATTTTTTATTGTTTTCTCTGCTCTTTGCTGTGGTGTTCTATAGTTTTAGAATGGCTTTTGCGATCCTTTATTATTCGTTTGATAATGTTGCATTTACTGAGAAATACTGCGAAAATAAAGCCAAACCTCTCTTGAAATGTAATGGGAAATGCCAGTTAGCCAAACTAGCGAACGAAAACAAAACCGAACAAAACGAAACTGTCAATTTTTCTCTAAAAGAAATAGTTTTGTACTTTCAATCGATTACCAATACAGATTTTTTAGTTTTTTTGCCTCAAAAAAGCACTATTATTTCTAAGAAGAATAGCTATCGTTTTGCTCTTTCTCCTTTTCTTTTTCGTCCGCCAAATGCTAGGTTTTTAATATCGTAAAATCAAAATTAATTTATTAAAAACGCAACAATGAAAAACACATTCATTATAGCTTTGCTATGGTGTTTTGTTTCGTCGACGGCACAAACCAAAGAGACGAATGCAAACCAAACCCCAAAAGACACGTTAAAAGAAAAGTCCATTTTACTCAAAGAAGTAATCGTTACCGGAAACGTAAAAACCGATCCCAACCTAACCATTGTCAAAAGTGATTTCTCAGAGAAGGCCGTACAACCCAAAAATTCTGGAGAATTGTTCACTG
Organism: Flavobacterium succinicans LMG 10402; assembly: GCF_000611675.1. Taxonomy (GTDB): domain Bacteria; phylum Bacteroidota; class Bacteroidia; order Flavobacteriales; family Flavobacteriaceae; genus Flavobacterium; species Flavobacterium succinicans. The sequence goes on from NZ_JATV01000008.1 coordinate 53,561, forward strand.
ACATTAATGGTTTTTCACTAATCAAACGCGGAAATTACGCCGTAGATCCTTCCTTTAGAGCCAATCAATACGAACAACTCAATGTTCAATATGACGGAGGAACTCGAGCTTTTCATGCTTGTCCCAATCGAATGGATCCTATTACAACCTTAGTAAATCCAGAAGAAATTTCAAAAATTGAAATTATTAAAGGTCCATTTTCTGTTCGTTACGGAAACACTTTTGCAGGGGTCGTTAATATGGTTTCTCAATACGGAAACGCTAGTTCGAAAGCTTTTGCTGGCTCCTTTTCTTCTGGATACGAGAGTAATAGCAACTCTTTTGTCACGATTTTACAGCTTTCTAGTAACTGGAAGAAATTTGATATTGTGGGTGACTTAAGTTATCGCGACTATGGAAATTATAAGGATGGGAATCAAAATGAAATCCCTTCTTCTTTTAATAGTAAGGGATATGGGCTAAAAATGGGATATCAATTTTCTGAAAACCAACGGTTACAAGTCAATGTGCGTCAAAATTTTGGAAGAGATGTGCTTCATGCCGGATTACCAATGGATACTGATGAGGATAACAGCAGCATTGCGAGTTTAGATTATACTTCGAAAAGTAATGCTCCCTTTTATAAAGGAGTAACTGCCAAAGTATATTATTCGTATGTGGATCACATTATGAGCAATTACAGCAGGCCATCATTTGCAAATAGCTCAGCAATTGCGAAAGTAAATGCAACTACTTTTGGAGGAAAAGTAGAAACAGAATGGGATTTATCTCCCAAATGGAAATTGTTTGCAGGAGTCGATATGGTTCATTTATCGCGAGACGGCGGAAGAGATCGTCTGGTAAAAAAGAATATGGCTGGAGTGGTTTTACCCAAACCGCTTGCTTTTTATGATAAAATTTGGCAAGATAGTTACACGGCTACTTTTGGAACTTTTGCCGAAGCCAAATGGTATTTATCAGAAAAATCAATTGTTAATTTAGGTGCTAGAGTCGATATTGTTGGTACTGATGCCAGAGATTTAGACGAAAGTTTTATTAAACTGTATCCGAATATTGAAAAAAGAAATGAGACAAATTTTAGTGGAACGATCTCTTATAAACGACTGCTTTCACCCGATTACACGTTAGAAGTAGCTTTTGGTAGAGGAACGCGCTCTGCTAATATTGAAGAGCGTTTCATTGCTTATTTTAACATCGGAAGAGATCCTTACGAATACATAGGCAATCCAAATCTAAAAGCAGAAACCAATAATCAGTTTGAAATTGGCTTTACAGGGAAAGAAAAACTTAACGGTTTTGCCAATCAAATTAATTTTGGAGGGTCTGTGTATTACTCCATCTTCGAAAATTATATCTTAGCTGTGGTTGATAAAAATTTGGTTCGAAAATACAATCCTACAACGCCTCCAATTCATCCCAAAGTATTTCAAAACATTGATCGTTCTTTCAAAACCGGATTTGAATTTTTTGGGGATGTAAAATTTGCTAACTATTTTAATTTTTTAACCGAAATGGCTTATGTGTACACCGAAAATCAGGATTTTAACGAGAGTTTGCCGCTCACTCCTCCCTGGGTAACCCGATTAAAATTAAGCTATGAAAAAGGGAAAGTTTGGGCTTCTGTTCAGTATACACTTACGGCCAAACAATCCAAAATTGCTTCTTCTTATGATGAGATTGCCACTCAGGGCTATGAAGTGATGGATTTGAAAGTAGGCTATAAACCCATTAAAAATTTAAGCGTTGGAGCGAGTGTTCTCAATCTTTTGGATCAATATTATAACAACCACTTAGCCTTTGCGTTCAACAATCAAGCTGGTTTTGGTAGGACACCAATAACCGAACCCGGACGAAATTTCACCTTGTTTTTGAATTATAAATTTTAGAAACCCAATACTATAAAAGAGAGGAGCAATCCTCTCTTTTTTGATTAGTAGCCAGCTGACAAGGTTGTAAAAGCTTTCGCAGTTTGATGAAATTTTTTTGAATGTTTTTTTTTATTGTCACTTTTTGTGACAATAAAAAAGCAAGTTGTTGTTGGTGGCTGATTTGATTGATGTTAACAAAAAGGTATTTTGTATCAAATAAAAAAAAACGGTTTTTAGATTTTTTTTATTTTATGTGCTATATTTGAACCCTCAATGAACATCACCTCACAAATAAAGCAGCCCATCTTTGATGAAATGGAACTTTTTGAAAAAAAGTTCTATGAATCAATGACTTCTCAAGTGGCGTTGCTCAACAGAATCACGTATTATATTGTCAATCGAAAAGGAAAACAAATGCGTCCAATGTTTGTTTTTCTTACCGCAAAGATGATTTCTGGAGGAACAGTAGAAGAGCGTACTTATCGTGGTGCTTGCGTGATTGAGCTGATTCATACCGCTACATTAGTACATGACGATGTGGTTGATGATAGCAATCGTCGTAGAGGTTTTTTCTCCATTAATGCCTTATGGAAAAATAAAATTGCGGTTTTAGTTGGTGATTATTTGTTATCCAAAGGTTTGTTATTATCCATAGATCATGGCGATTTCGATTTGCTACGAATCATTTCAGTAGCCGTTCGCGAAATGAGCGAAGGAGAACTATTGCAAATAGAAAAAGCCAGAAGACTCGATATTACAGAAGAGGTGTATTACGAAATTATCCGAAAAAAAACAGCTACACTTATTGCGGCTTGCTGTGCTTTAGGTGCTAGATCTGTTAGTGATAATGAAGTTGTTGTTGAACAAATGCGCAAGTTTGGAGAGCTTATAGGTATGGCTTTTCAAATTAAAGACGATTTGTTCGATTACACCGAAGACGCTATCGGTAAACCTACTGGAATTGATATCAAAGAGCAAAAAATGACTTTGCCTTTAATTCATGTTCTAAATACCTGTACTACAAAAGAAAAAAGTTGGTTAATTAATTCCATCAAAAACCATAACAAAGACAAAAAGCGAGTAAAAGAAGTTATTGCTTTTGTAGTTAACAATGGTGGACTTTCTTATGCCGAACAAAAAATGATTGACTTTCAACAAGAAGCATTAGCTATTCTTGAAAATTTCCCCACTTCAGATTATAAATCGGCCTTGACCTTAATGGTCAATTATGTAATCGAAAGAAAAAAATAATTTTTTTTCGTCTGTAAAGTTCCGTAATCATTGGTATTTCTATTTTTTTATCAAAAATAAAACAACTGCATGCAACCTTTTTGTTGCTTGCCTCGTCTATGCTAATAGAAGTCGGTTTTACAAAAACAACAACTGCTGACCAACACGTTTTATTATATGAAAGTAATTCCATTACATCATGAAGAACAAAAATTGATTCAACTTGCCATTGAAAACAATAGGCAGGCGCAACAACAGTTGTATTCTAAATTTTCTTCAAAAATGTTAGGAGTTTGCAGACAGTATATCAAAGATATTCATCAAGCAGAAGATGTAATGATTACCGCATTTATGAAGGTTTTTGTGAATCTAAGAAATTTTGAAAACAAAGGAAGTTTCGAAGGTTGGATACGCAGAATTATGGTCAATGAATGTATTTCTTTTTTGAGAGTTAATAAAAAAATGAAATATACCGAAGACGAGTTTTTTGTTGAGGAAAGTTTTGATGCCATTGGAGATCAGTTCTCGGTAGAAGAAATTCAAAATTTAATCGATACACTTCCAGAAGGGTATAAAATGGTGTTTAATTTATATGCGATAGAAGGATACAAACATCAGGAAATCGCTCAATTGCTTGGTATTTCTGAAGGAACTTCAAAATCACAATTGTCGCACGCTAGAAAAATGTTACAACAGCAGATTAACTGCTTAAAAAATAAGCAAAATGGAACTAAATAATTTTGAACAACAAGTCAAAGAGAAGCTCTCCAATCGAGAAATTACTCCCTCAGCTCAAGCTTGGGGCCGATTAGACGCCATGTTGTCTGTCCAAGAAAAGCCAAAGAAAAAAATGACTTGGTGGTATGTGGCAGCAAGTGTTACGGGACTATTATTGGTAGGGACGCTTTTTTTTAACACATCAAAAGAAAGTAATGTTATAACACCCTCTCAAGAAATCGTGGTGACTTCTACGGAAGATAAAGATTCGGTTACATTAAAGCCTTCAATTGAACCTACAAACGAAGTAAGTGTTCAGCCTAAATCTGTTTTAGCAACAAATGTCTCTAAGGTTGCCAATAATCAAAATACAAACACAAAAAATACGCATCAGGAGCTTTCAATCAACAATCAAATCACAACCACCAACAATCAAACGAGTACTACTATCGAAAAAAGCACAGAGCATCAGGCTATTGCTGCAATAGACGAAAAGGTACAAGTAGCACCCACAGTAGTCCCAAAAAAGCAAAAAATTCAAGTCGATCCTTCTACTTTATTATCACAAGTTGATGGAGAATTGGAGCTCTCTTTTAGAGAAAAAGTAATTGCAAAAGTGAATAAAAATTATCAAACCGTAAAAGTGGCTTTGGCCAACAGAAACAATCAAGAATAAAACAATCAATCATCAATCAAATTTTTAAAAACTAGTAATCATGAGAAATTTTACCATTTATCTAGCCGCCTTATTCTGTCTATTCGCCAGCAAAATGATAGGGCAAGAATCCTTCGAAAAACGAGCTAAGGAAATCGCAACACGCATTGAAAAAATCACCAAAGAAGAAAAAGCAGCGCTAAAGGAAGAAATCGAAGCCGTCAATCTTCAATTGCAAGCCGGTACAATTACCAAAGAAAAAGCCGACGAAAAAAAGATAGTTTTGGCCGAAGCCAGAGCCATCAATATCGAAGCCAGAGTTGCCAAAGAACAAGAACAATTGAACGAATTGGTACAGTTAAAAGTGGATGGAAAAATCAAAGAAGACTCTGTTAGACCATCTGTTACAATCTATTGGAACGATGACTTTGACTTTAAAAATAAAAAGAAAGAAAGAAAATTTGGTGAAAAAAGAACCACAAGCCAGTTTGTTTTTGCTGCCGGTTTAAACAATCTTATGGTTGATGGCGCGATGCAAGACAAAGATTTCAAATTTATGGGTTCTCATTTTTACGAATGGGGAACTACCTACAACACCAGAATCCTAAAAGACAATAACTTGCTGCATTTCAAGTACGGGATGTCTGTAATGTACAATAATTTACGTCCTACAAATAACCGAACTTTTGTAGTAAATGGAAACCAAACTAATCTTGAAGTATACTCAAAAGACCTCAAAGAATCTCGTTTCAGAAACGTTTATTTGGTAGTGCCAATGCATCTAGAATTCGATTTTTCGGGTAGCACCATGAAAGATGATAAACGCCAATTCCGAACCCACAAGGCCTTTCGTTTTGGTCTAGGAGGCTATGCCGGAGTGAACTTAAAATCAAAACAAAAATTAGAATACCGCGAAAACGACGATAAATTTTACGTAAAAAACAAATCCGATTTCAATACCAGTAATTTTATTTACGGTTTGAGTTCCTACATCGGCTACAAAGAAACGAGTTTGTATGTAAAATACGATTTGAATCCATTATTTAAAAACAATACAGTAGATCAAAACAATATTTCTATGGGAATTCGTTTCGATTTCAATTAAACCCAGAATCCGCATTAGACTTCGTAGCGAAACTGAATTATTCAATAAAAGCAAGAGCTCACGGACTATTTTTGAAGAAGGAATACTTTTGTATTTTGAATTTAAAAATGGGAGTAAGTTCTTGCTTTTGAAGAAGAATTTAGTTGTAGTAGATTTCTAATGCGGAATCTGGGTTAAAATTAGGAGCGAATCATCAGGCATTTCAGGCACATCGTTCCCGCCATCATTCCTAAACCTCGCGAGCTGAACCCCAGCTCACGAGGTTTTTCCCTTCTGTCGGGGCTATAAGACTAGCATGGTTTTTTTACTTGGAAGAAATTTGGTAATATCGGGTGAATGATAAATTATGTTTTGTAACTAATCAGGTGTTTTTTTGAATATTAATTGCCTCCAACTTTAGTTGGAGGGGTGCAATTTGAAAGTTTTAAAGGCTTTAGCCAAATAAAAGCAGCTAATTTTGGCTAAAGCCAATGAAATCAATCCCCATAACTCCAGCTAAAGCTGGAGCCAACTCAAAGCAAGACAAGCTGAATAGTTACTATATTTTTTTTGAAGCCACCCTGTCTATTTGAATCCGCGAAATCTGCGTGCCATAATGCGTACGCTGATTTAGTAGATTCCCCCAAGCTTTTTTGATAATTTATTAACTACTCAATTTGTCTTTTAAACAGCAGTAAGACTAAGTTTAATTATACAAAATTAACTTTGTATCTTTGGCCTTTTCCAACTTTATTCCCTTATTCAATTGATTTCAAAAGCAACCATAGATACCGTTTTCGAAACCGCTCGTGTAGAGGAGGTTATTGGCGATTTTGTACAATTAAAACGCGCTGGGAGCAATTTCAAAGGCTTGAGTCCTTTCTCAGACGAGCGTTCACCTTCGTTCATGGTATCGCCCGTAAAACAAATTTGGAAAGATTTTAGTTCTGGAAAAGGAGGAAATGCAGTGGCTTTTTTAATGGAGCACGAACATTTTACCTATCCAGAAGCCATTCGATATTTGGCCAAAAAATACAATATCGAAATCGAAGAAACAGAACAAACCGATGCCGAAAAAGCCAATACCGATGTTCGAGAAAGTATGTTTTTGGTGTCTGAATTCGCGAAAAATTATTTTCATTCCACACTATTAAACACCGAAGAAGGAAAGGCGATAGGCTATTCGTATTTCAAAGAGAGAGGCTTTACCAGCGAAACCATAAAAAAATTCGGTTTAGGCTATTCTCCAGAAACTTGGGATGCGCTGACGAAAGAAGCGTTAGGAAAAGGATATCAATTACAATATCTAGAAAGTACAGGCTTAACCATTCCAAGAGACGATCGCCCTTTTGACAGATTCAAAGGAAGGGTGATGTTTCCTATCCAAAGTATGTCGGGTAGAACCTTAGGATTTGGAGGCCGAATCTTAACCAATGATAAAAAAGCGGCCAAATATTTAAACTCTCCAGAGAGTGAAATTTATCATAAGAGCAAAGTCTTGTACGGAATTTTCCAAGCCAAACAAGCCATTGCTAAACTCAATAATTGTTATTTAGTTGAAGGATATACGGATGTAATTCAATTCCATCAGGCGGGAATCGAAAATGTCGTAGCCTCTTCAGGTACGGCTTTAACACCCGACCAAATCCGTTTAATTAACCGATTAACCAAAAACATTACCGTACTTTTTGATGGTGATGCTGCAGGACTTCGCGCTTCCATTCGAGGCATCGATTTGATTTTGGAGGAAGGAATGAACGTAAAAGTTTGCACTTTTCCTGATGGCGATGACCCAGATAGTTTTGCCAAAAAAACATCTTATGATGATTTGGTAGCTTATTTAGAGCATAATGCAAAGGATTTTATCCAGTTCAAAGCCTCGCTTTTAATGAACGAAGCTAAGAACGATCCGATCAAAAAAGCGGATTTAATTCGGGATATGGTAACGAGTATTTCTAAGATTCCAGACCGCATTCAGCGAGAAATATATTTGCAAGAATGTTCTAGGATTATGGATATTTCGGAACAAGTTTTGGTGAGTACTTTAGCGCAATTAGTGCAAAAAGATGTTGCCGAAGTAGGTAAAAAACAAAAGCAAGAGCAAAAAGCTTTTGAAGTTGTAAAAAACGAAAATCCTATAGCTCCTGATAAAGTCGATGTCTTGTACCGTTTGGAACGAAAAATCATTGAAATACTATTGCTGTATGGGAATAAAAGTGCAATTTTTGAGGATGTATTGTTAAAAGCTAATGCCGATGGCGAAATTGTTCAGGTTGTTGAACAGAAAGAATACAAAGTTTTTCATCGTATTTATCTGAGTTTGCAAGAAGATGAAGTAGAGTTGGCGAACCCCTTGTTTAGAGCTATTTTTAATGATTTGATTAATTATTATTTGCAAGAGCAGGCAGAGGGTATTGAGCAGTATTTGAAAACTTTGAAACCTGAATTTGCTCAAGAAGTAACAGATATTTTAATGGAGGAGGAGCAAATTGTCTTACACAATTGGGAAGGACAAAATATTTTTGTAAAGCAAAAAACAGAAACCATTAGTCAGCATACTTCAGAAACCATAATTTCAATTCGTGAATATTTAATCAATAAGTTGATCATGGATTTGATGAATGAATTTTCAGTAAATCCAGAAGCTGATGGGGCCGAGTTGATGGTAATGATTAATGATTACAACAAACTCAAAGTGAATATCACCGGAACAATTGGAAGAATACGTTCTACTTATTTATAAAAAATGTTACCCAAGATGCTTTTCTGAGAATGGTTTGTATGAAAATCATTTTCGATAGATTCTGAATATTTTGCCATAAAAAAGAGGCTGTCCAACGTTTCGGACAGCCTCTTTTTGTAAACAGCTAAATTTAGCTAGCTCAAATTGCTACACAATTTCTAGTGTTTTGGCTTTGTTGACTAAATCAACCAAATTGGTTACATTTAATTTTGTCAACAAGCGCAATTTGTAGGTGCTAATTGTTTTTTCGTTTAAAGAAAGAATATCGGCTATTTCATGGTTTTTCTTCCCATCGCTTAAATAGCGTAATACTTCTATTTCTCGGTTGGATAATTTACGGTATAAACGTTCGCTTTTACTTTGTTTGGCTATCAAAGCCATGTTTTTACGAACATTCTCGTTTACGATAATTTTTCCTTGCTGAACTTTGACAATAGATTGACCTAGTGTTTCAAGTTTTTCAGTTTTGTGCACATAGCCCGCCACACCTGCTTTAATTGCATTTGGAGCATAAATTTGTTCCGAAAGGCTGCTATAGATAATGATTTTTGTGTTAGGGTAGTTTTTCAACATTGCCTTGATTTCAAAAATACTAGCTAATCCTTCAAGTTCTAAATCAATTACTAAAACATCAATTTCTTTGCTTTGAAGAATTTCTCGAACCATCGAAAAATTACCTACATTGGCTACAATTGAGATCTCATCATGATCCTTGAAGTACGATTTAACTCCAAAATGAGTTACTGGAAAATTATCTGCTAAACAAACTTTAATCATGGTATTTTTTTTTTAAGAGTTGTCTATCAAAATGATTCGATAAATGTAGTAAAAAAAATACAATAATTTTTAATATTTAAGAAAATTTTTTAATTTTCTGTAAAAACACACACGGGTATTGGGTTCATTTTGTGTTGATTAGCTGAATTTAGGCGTTTGTATATGGTTAAAACCTCTTTTTCTCTATTATCAAAGTCATCTGATGTTTTGCCAGCTTCGTCTTGTAACATGGCCCACTCCAATTCATCATAGCTAGCACCTAATTGATCCTCATCGGAACGGTCGTCACCAAATAAACCATCGGTTGGAGGAGCAACCAAAATCGAATGGGGGATCTTTAAATAACTTCCTAAAGCATAAACATCTGATTTTAGTAAATCTGCAATCGGACTTAAATCCACTCCGCCGTCACCATATTTGGTGTAAAATCCAACTCCAAAATCTTCTACTTTATTTCCTGTCCCGGCTACTAATAAACCATGTATTCCAGCATAGTAGTACAAAGTGCTCATACGTAAACGCGCTCTTGTATTGGCCAATGATAAATTCATTTTATCGGTATTTTCGTGTTCTGGAACAGCCGTTTTAAAGGCTTCAAAAACAGGTGTAAGGTCTGAAATTGCACTTTTTACGTTTGGAAATCGTTCTTTTAACTGCTTGATGTGTTCTTGAGCGCGACTTACTTGAGAAGGTGCTTGATGAATGGACATTTCTATACATAAAACCTCTAAACCTGTTTGGGCACAAAGTGTTGAGGTTACAGCCGAGTCAACTCCTCCCGAAATCCCAATAACAAATCCATTTGACTTTGCATTCTTCGCGTAATCCGTTAACCATTTTACAATTTTTGAGTTAACTTTTTCTGGTGTTAAAGATGTTTTTTTAATCATTATAGTTTATGTTTTAAAAAGCAGGAATGTATATTTGCACAATGTTTTAAAGGAAATCAAATTTGAAATGATTTTAAAGCGAAAATAATTAATATATATGAAATGACCATGTTTCCAGTCTATAAACTCGAAAAAGGTAAACCTATAAAATAGCTTCGAATGAATCAAAAAATAATGAGAAAGTGTCTTTTGTCTTTACTATTGGTGTTGTTTTTTTGCTCTTGCGACAAAAAGAGTAAAGTAGAAAAAATTGTAGAAGAAATTCCAGTTGAGATAAAAGTAGAGCGTTTTGATCAAGCTTTTTTTGAAGCAAAACCAGAGAATTTATTACAATTGAAGCAAAAGTATCCTCTTTTTTTTCCACAAGGAACTGAAGATGCGGTTTGGATCGAAAAAATGCAACATCCGCAATGGAGAGAGCTTTACCAGGAAGTACAAAAAAAATATAAAAATTTTGATCCTGTAGCTGCTGATATCGCTACCTTATTTAAGCATATTAAGTTTTATTTTCCAAAAATCAAAAATCCAAAAGTTGTAACGTTGATAGGTGAAATGGATTACAATACCAAAACGATATATGCTGATAGTTTGGTTTTGGTTTCTTTAGAATTATATTTAGGAAAACAGCATCGATTTTATCAATTTCCAGAATACATCAAACAAAATTTTGAGCAAAATCAGATTGTACCTGATATTGCTTCTAGTTTTTTGCAATCCAAAATACCGCCTGCAACTGATAAAGCCTTTCTTTCTCAAATGATTGCCTTTGGCAAAGAATTGTATGTAAAGGAATTGTTGTTGCCTGATTTTTCGGAGGCAGATATAATGGGGTACACCGCTGCTCAACAGAATTGGTGTTTAGAGAACGAAGGCTACATTTGGCGTTATTTTATAGACAAAGAAATGTTGTACAGTGTAGATGCCAAGTTAATTCCTCGTTTTATAAGCCCAGCTCCTTTTTCTAAGTTTTATTTGGAGATTGATAATGATTCACCTGGGCAAGTGGGCGCTTGGATTGGATGGCAAATGGTGCGTTCTTACATGAAAAATAACGACAGTTCATTGGAGGCTATGTTGGCTATGAGTGCAAAAGAAATTTTTGAAAAATCGAAATATAAACCTAAGAAATAATGTCAAACACACATACATCAGAAATTAAATTTCAAGTTGAATTAGACGAAAACCGAGTACCCGAAAAACTATCTTGGTCCGCTGAAGATGGGGGAGTAGCACTTCAAGAAGCGAAGGCGATTATGCTTTCTATTTGGGATAGCAAACAGAAGGAAAGTATGCGCATTGATTTGTGGACCAAAGATATGCCAGTAGATGAGATGAAAATCTTTTTCCATCAAACCTTAGTGGCGATGTCTGACACCTTTAAAAGAGCCACCAATGACGAAAAAATGGCGGCCACCATGATTGATTTTTGCGATTATTTTGCCGAAAAGTTGGAGCTAAAACAACAATAATAAAACATAAAAAAAGTGATGTAGAAGTTTATCTAGATCACTTTTTTTTATTGTTTGTATTTTAAGTCTTTTAATTAGAAAGTTTAGTTGGAGCCAGTTGTGCAATATCCAGCTTTTAATTTTTGCTTCTCCTCAGGTTTATGTCCTGATCCTTTTTTTTAATAAACTTTTCATTTAAAAACAAAAAAAAACTCCTTAATTGCTTAAGGAGTTTCTTGGTGGGCGATGAGGGGTTCGAACCCCCGACCCCCTCGGTGTAAACGAGGTGCTCTGAACCAGCTGAGCTAATCGCCCTATTTTACTAGGTTGCTATCATTTCGTGATTGCGAGTGCAAATATACAACCCTTTTTGGGATGTGCAAGCAAAAATGAAAAAAAATTACAAAATTTCTGCAACTACAAAAGTACTTCCACCTACGTAGATAAAGTCAGTAGGAGCCGCATTTCTCAATGCTTCCGCGTAGGCTTCTGAAACAGAAGAATATACTTCTCCGTTCAGACCAAAAACCTCCGCTTCGGTTTGAAGTATGGTTGCTTCTAAGCCACGTGGAATATTGGGCTTGCAGAAATAATAAATCGCATTTTTGGGAAACAAAGGCAATACTTCTTTCAAATCTTTGTCATTAACTACTCCCAAAACGAGATGCAATTGGTCAAATTTCTCTTTTTGAATTTGACGCATTACGATTTCAAGACCGTTTTTGTTGTGAGCCGTGTCGGCAATTACTTTGGGTTGTTCTTTCAACTGTTGCCAACGACCTTGTAGTCCTGTGTTTTTTATTACGTTGGCCATTCCCATTTGGAGTTGTTTTGGCGAAACCACTATTGTTTTGTTTTCGTTCAAAACGGCTATGGTCTGCATAACGGTTTTCTTGTTGTGCACTTGGTAATCGCCTAATAAATCCGAGGGATAAGTACTCGAAATCAAATCCGAGGCCAAATGAATTTCTGCAAAACAACTTTTGGCTTTGCTAATAAAAACAGGCAAGGTTTCTGGAGTGTATTCGCCAATCACTACAGGAATACTTGGTTTTATGATGCCAGCTTTTTCACCAGCTATTGCTACTAGTGTATTTCCTAGAAATTGAGTGTGGTCCAATCCTATATTGGTAATGATTGAAACTAAAGGCGTAATAATATTGGTAGCATCCAATCGGCCACCCATTCCAACTTCTATGATAGCGATATCGACTTGTTCTTTTACAAAATAATCAAAAGCCAAACCTACCGTCATTTCGAAGAAACTCATATCCTGTGCTTCAAAAAACGAACGGTGTTGGTTCACAAAATCACAAACAAAGGCCTCTGGAATTTCTTCCCAAGCTTGTTCAGGAGTTGCATTCGAAATAATTTTGATACGCTCTCTAAAATCAGTGAGATGAGGCGAGGTGTACAAACCTACTTTTAGTCCTGCTTCTTTAAGAACAGAGGCTAGGAGGTGAGAGGTAGAGCCTTTGCCATTGGTGCCTGCCACGTGTATGCACCGTAATTTTTGCTCGGGATGCCCCAAGTATTCGGCTAACAAATGTACGTTGGTCAAATCTTTTTTATAAGCCGATGCGCCTTGCAATTGATACATGGGCAACTGATTATAAAGCCAGTGGAGGGTTTCTTGATAATTCATTTTTTGAGTAAAAAAGAAGGGTTTAAAATAATTTTCATTTTTTTTAGTTTAATACTAGAACGAAAAGTATCTTTAGTGCAAAATTGAAATATTTTTTAGAATTAATTCGTAAAAATCAAGAATAAAATATGTTTACTTTACTCTCTCTACAAGCCGACTCACTTACTGCTGCGACTTCTACTGCTGTTATTGAAAATGTTGCTCCAAATACTGAAATTTCGGTATTGGAATTTATTTTGAAAGGTGGGTTTTTCTTAATTCCGATTGCCATTTTGTTATTCTATACTTTTTATATAATTGCCGAGCGCTATTTATACATAGACAAAGCTTCAAAAATAGACGATCGTTTATTACGCGATGTGGGAGAGCAATTGCAATCCGGAAATATAGAATTGGCTAGAGCCATCGTAGAACGTTCTACTAATGCTTCAAGCACAATTATAAAAGAAGGAATTTTGGTGATTGGTCGTCCAATCGCAGAGATTGAATCGAATATGGATCGCGCTGCCGATATCGAAATTGGTCAAATGGAAAAGCATTTAGGCCATTTGGGATTAATAGCAGGTATTGCTCCCACACTTGGATTTATCGGAACCATTTCAGGGGTAATCAAAATTTTTTACAGCATTTCGGTTACAGAAAACATCAGTATCGGAAACATTTCTGGTGGATTGTACGAGAAAATGATTAGTAGTGGTGCCGGATTAATTGTTGGAATTATCGCCTACAGTGCCTACCATTTGCTGAACGGAAAGATTGATAATTTTGCGCTAAAAGTGCAAAAACAGATTTTAGAATTCGTTAATATTATTCAAAGAGCATAGTTATGGCGATAAAAAGAAAAAGAAGATTTCACGCCGAAGTAGCGACCTCTTCGCTCAGCGATATTATGTTTTTCTTATTGTTGTTTTTCCTAATCATCTCCACATTGGCCAATCCAAATGTGATTAAAATGACTTTGCCCAAAGCCAAGTCCAACGAAAAAACGAATAAGCAATACATTAGCCTTTCGGTTACCGAAGACAAAAAGTTCTACCTCGATAAACAACCCGTTGCTTTCGAAGACCTAGAAACCACTTTGATGAGTAAAATTGGCGGAGAAAAAGACCAAACGGTCATCGTCCGCATTCCATTCAACTTACAAGTACAAGATTTAGTAGACGTCCTTCAAATCGGTGTCAAAAATAACCTAAAGTTTGTCATAGCCACCAGTCCAAAATAAGTATAATTTGGGCGTGACCCCATAAAAGCAAAGGGGCGAATAGCATAGGTGTTATTCGCCCCTTTGCTTTTCTGCGGTCGGGCTATCCGCGCTACTTCGGTAGCCAGCTCCTATCCCTCACGCATTTTAACTAGTCCCAAGACGTATTGTTGTTACGCTATCTAATTCAAGTTGAAATTATAAACAATCTTGCCGACTTGTTTCTCTGGTGCGTTGCTGCTAGCGTCCCATTTGGTGTTCATCGCCGCAATTTTGGCTTGGTCCAGAAGACATTTGGCGGTATTGGTGGTTCCTTTACTTCCTGCAATGGCACTTATGGTGTTGCCGTTACGGTCTACGGCTACTTCTACGACTACTTTGCCTACTTCGTTGCAAGTATATTTTGGGACAGGTTTTGAGATAGCCCTGCGGTTGCCTAGAGAATAGCCTGCGCCTCCACCAGAGCCACCGCCGCTTCCTGCGCCATAACCACTTCCGGTGCCAATGCCATTTCCAGTTCCGTTGCCTCCGCCTGTGCCACCACCAGAACCTCCAGAGCCATAATAATCTTTGGCGCTCAAACTTCCGTTGGCTTTTCCTTTGTTGCCAGCTACTTTATCGTCGCCATCGCCTCCTTTGTTGGAACCTTTTAGGATACTCGATAGGGCATCGTTGGTAGCATTGGAAACTTTTGATTTTTCGACAACGGGTTTTGTCGTTTCTTTTGAGGTAGGCGTGGTGTTTTTTACTTTCTCCTTTTTAGGAATAACTACGCTTTCTTCTGTAGCCGTTTCTTGTGATAAGATGGCCTCGTCTGGAGTTGCCGATGTGGGTGCAACTTTGGTTTGGTTTTTTACGTCCAACACTTCGCTTTGGTAATCGGCACCCTGTCCCATTTCGCTATCGCCAAAGTTGACCGTCAGGCCACCGCCGCCACCGCCAGCAAGTGCTGTAAAGGAATCGGGGTTGTAGGGAGGCCAAAAGCGGATAAAAAATAAAATCAACAGCAGTATTCCGTAGATTACTAGGGAAAAGGCGATGGCTTTTTTCTTATCTGAGGTAACTGGGGATTGCATTATGGTTTTGAATTTTAAGTATGGGTTAAAAACGCTGAAAAGTACTAAAAATTGTCAAGAAATGCGTCGGGTTGTATTGAAAATGATGGCAAAAATTGACCTTGTTGCTCTCTAGCCCCGATGGCAGTGGCATCCTTTGCCTTTTTTCTTTAAAAAGGCAAAGATATAACGGACAGCGGGACGATGCTGCCCAGAAAGCCTTTTGTTGCTGCTCCTAAAAATGAAATGGGAAAGTATAAAAAAAGGTGCGGTTGATGAGCCGCACCTTTGGGAAATTTGTATGTTGATTTTATACCAATTGTTTCAAAGCGATTTCGAAAGCCGTCGCGCTAATGTTGTTTTTTGCAGCGCTTAAAGCGTGTGCTTTTACGATAGCATTTTTGATGGTTTCGGACGTGTCTTGAAAGATGGCTTCGTCAGTCATTTGTACTTTTTTCTCCATAAAATATGCAAAAACTCTAGCCATTCCACAGTTGGAAATAAAGTCTGGAATCAAGCTTACTTTGTGGTCTACGTCTTCCATAATTGGGCCAAAGAAGATTTCTTTGTCGGCAAAAGGAACGTTCGCGCCACAAGAAATAACTTCCAATCCGTTGGCAATTAAACTGTCGATTTGGGATTGGGTTACCAAACGTGAGGCAGCACAAGGCGTGAATATTTCTGCGCCAATAGTCCATATTTTTTGGTTGATTTCTTCAAATGGAATCATATCTTCGGAAACCAATTTGTTACCGTCTTTGTTCAAAAATAAGGTTCTGATTTCTTCGAAAGAAAAACCATTTTCGTTGATTAATCCTCCGTCTCTATCAATGATTCCGACGATTTTAGCGCCCATTTCGGCTAGATAAAAAGCTGCGGCCGAACCTACGTTTCCAAAACCTTGAACAATCGCTTTTTTGCCTTTGATATCGCCACCGTAAATGCTGTAATAGTGTCCAACAGCTTGAGCCACGCCATAACCGGTAATCATATCGGCAACGGTGTATTTCTTGGTTACATCGGGAGAGAATTTTGGGTTTTCTATTACTTTGATTACACCTTGGCGTAATTGCCCGATGCGATTGATTTTGTCTGCTTCGGTAGGTTTGAAGTGTCCGTTAAAAACTCCTTCTTGTGGATGCCAAACGCCACATTCTTCGGTCATTGGGATGACTTCGTGGATTTCGTCTACATTCAAATCACCACCAGTTCCATAATAACTTTTTAATAAAGGAGAAACTGCCTTGTACCAACGTTGCAAAACGCCTTTTTTTCTTGGGTCGTTAGGGTCAAAGTTGATACCTGATTTGGCACCACCAATCGCAGGTCCAGAAACAGAGAATTTTACTTCCATCGTTTTGGCTAGAGACAAAACTTCGTTCATATCCAATCCTTTTCTCATTCTTGTACCGCCACCAGCAGCACCTCCACGTAAGGAATTGATTACGGTCCATCCTTCGGCCTCGGTTTCAGAATCTTTCCAATTGAAGATGATTTCAGGCTGTTTATTTTCAAATTTCTTTAATAAATCTTTCATTAAAAATGGGTGTTATTTTGTTAAGCAAATTTACTTTTTTCAGTATATGAAAAAAAAAAATTCACATTTTTTGAAATATTTGATACCAATCGGTATCTTTGCGTATGAAGTCGTCAGAAATTACAAAAAGCAAGGTGCTGCAAGAAGCAATTACTCTTTTTAATATAAAAGGGTATCGCGCTACTTCATTGAGTGACATTACCAATGCCACTGGATTGACAAAAGGCGCCATTTATCGCCATTTTGAAAATAAAGAGCAATTAGAAATCGAGGCATTTCAAAAGATGATGCATTCGATTTTTGGGACTTTGCAAAAAAGAATCAAAGCTGAAAAGAACACAAGAGATAAGTTGTTTTGTGTTTTAGAGCTTTTTCAGGCTTATGTTATTGCTCCTGATTTCGTGGGCGGTTGCCCATTATTAAACCTAGCAATTGAGGTCGATGATACTCAAAGCCCACTTAAAGACAAGGCTTTGGCAGTGTTACATTCATTCAAAAATTGCATAGAGACAATAATTATTAACGGTAAAACTCATAAAGAAGTAAAGGGTATTGTTAATGAAAAATTGGTTGCAATTGTTATTTTGTCTTCGCTGGAAGGAGCGATTATGATGAGTAAACTTCAGGATTCTACTGCTGATATTGAGGCCGTGGTAAAACACCTTAAAAATTGGATTGTGGCTGATGTTTTAATTTAAAAGATAATCGATCAAATTAATACCAATCGGTATCAAAAAGCATTAAGAATAGAAAAATTTAAGAAATAGCAGCTTGTGAAAGTAGGGTTTTAGCTTCTTTTATTTGTCAATATTGATCTAAAAATACTTCTTAACAGCAAAAAAAAAACATTGTTGGTGAATGGAAAGCATTATTTTTGGGAGAAAGAATTTAAAATAGTTTTCTAAATTTAGTATTTGCTTGACAAGTACATATGACAGAAAATGCCGTTGTGAGTAATGTTATCACAACGGCATTCTATTTTTTTAATGTCAAAAAGAGAGTGAAATGCTTTTATTTTACTTTTCCTAAAAGCGCTTCTTTGAGTTCCAAGTCTACTGGATTTTCAGAAAGCCAAATACCAAAAAAGGCTTTTTTGAAATCAAACCCTTGAATTTTCCCTTCCAATTGGTTGTTTTTGTAAACTAAAATAGATTTTTCAGTTGAAGAATAAATTAAATTGAAGGCGTCATTCTCTACTGTTGCTTCTCTATTTAATATTTTTTCTAATAAATCTAATTGGTTTTTAAATTTATCCAAGTTTTCTTCTCCAATAGATTTTGTCATTCCTTTGTGTAATGATTTTGATAGTTTTTGAGAACTTACCAAAGCAGAGGTAACTTGCAAACGAATCCCCATATTGGTATCACTATCCAAAATATCTTTGGCATCTTCAGATAAAACAGTCAAATACAAAGCTTGCACATATACTTCTGTCCAAAATGTAGTTCTTGAACCAAATCCGTTGAGTTGTAATTTTTGGTTCTCAAAATCGATTGTTCTTGGAACTGAAACGCCGTTGATAGAAAATTTTTCTTGAGCTTTTCCAGTTGCAGCGCAAAGGGTTAACATCAAAATTAAAAGTAATGTAATCGAATTTTTCATAATTTATTGTGAATTAAAAAACAGTGTGCAAATTTAAATCAAGAAAAAGGTTTCTCAATATAGTTTTTTTGAATTAGTTAATTTTTCAATTATTCTGAAATAATTTCAAAATCAATAAGGTGTAAATGTAGTATATAGTATATTTTGAATGTTTTATCGGTACTTATAGTGTTAAAAATATAGTATTAAAAAAGGGGTAAAATAAAGTGGTTGAAAGGTTTAAGCTATAAAAAAAAGTGAGTATGTAAATTATTGCCGATGATAACTTGGATGAGGATTTATAATTTGTAAAAAAAGCAATCGTTATTAAATTCGAATAGTTAAATCTAATTTTTATTTTTTTTCCAAAAAAAATAGATAATATTTTGAACAAACGCTAAATTCACGAAATCGTTTGAATTTCTGATTTATTAATTCTATTTTTGGCTCCAAAATGTCAATAATTACAATAAATAACGATACATACTATGGATTTTAATCTTACTGAAGAACATTTAATGATTCAACAGGCAGCAAGAGATTTTGCTCAAACAGAATTGCAAGCTGGAGTTATTGAAAGAGATGAACACTCTAAGTTTCCGACCGAACAAGTTAAAATGATGGGTAACTTAGGTTTCCTTGGGATGATGGTCGATCCTAAGTATGGTGGAGCGGGCTTAGATAGTATTTCTTATGTTTTGGCGATGACTGAAATTGCCAAAGTAGATGCGTCTGCTGCCGTAATTATGTCAGTAAACAACTCTTTAGTATGCGCAGGATTAGAAAAATATTGTAGCGAAGAGCAAAAAATGAAATACTTGGTGCCTTTGGCGAAAGGCGAAGTTATTGGTGCGTTTTGTTTGTCAGAGCCTGAAGCAGGTTCGGATGCGACTTCACAAAAAACTACCGCTATAGATATGGGAGACCACTATCTATTGAATGGGACAAAAAACTGGATCACCAACGGTGGTACGGCGTCTACTTATTTAGTAATTGCTCAAACCGATATTGAAAAAGGACATAAAGGAATCAATGCTTTCATCGTAGAAAAAGGATGGGCAGGATTCGAAATTGGACCTAAAGAAAAGAAAATGGGTATTCGCGGTAGCGATACACATTCGTTGATGTTTACCGATGTAAAAGTGCCTAAAGAAAACAGAATTGGAGCAGACGGTTTCGGATTTGCATTTGCCATGAATGTGTTGAATGGTGGGCGAATTGGTATCGCTTCGCAAGCGCTTGGAATTGCAACAGGGGCTTATGAGTTGGCTTTGAAGTATTCTAAAGAAAGAAAAGCATTTGGAAAAGAGATTTTTAATCATCAAGCTATCGCATTCAAATTAGCCGATATGTATGTTAAAATTACAGCGGCGAAATTGTTGATCATGAAAGCCGCTTGTGAAAAAGATGCTGGACAGGATATTGCGCATTCTGGTGCAATGGCCAAATTGTATGCTTCTGAAATTGCTTTGGAAGTAGCGAATGAGGCCGTTCAAATTCACGGTGGAAATGGATATGTGGCAGAATACCACGTTGAGCGTATGATGCGTGATTCAAAAATTACTCAAATTTATGAGGGAACTTCAGAGATTCAAAGAATAGTGATCTCAAGAGGACTCACGTTATAATTTTTTTTTTTTTTAAAGGTAAGCCATTAAAAGATATTATTGTTGTGTGAACGATAATCTTCTTTTAATGGTTTTTTATTTTTAATAATAGATATATTTGTCCTATGTCGGATGAATTAAAGTATTGGTATTTGCGAGATCACAAATTGTTTGGCACCTTAAGCGGAAGCCAATTAAAACAATTGTGCATTATTACGGGATTTAAAAAAGCTAGAAAAGCCGAAGTTATCTACTTGTCTTCCTCTGATTTACCTCGTGTGTTTTTGCTCAAAAAAGGAAACATAAAAATCGTATCTGTTGATGAAGAGGGTAATGAAACCATAAAGGATATCATACAAAAAGGAGATCTATTTGGAGAGTTGGAGTTAGATAGCGATAAAAATTCAAACGAATATGCTAAAGCGCTCACAGATGAGATTATAATTTGTAGTTTTTTACTTTCGGATTTTGAGAACTTGTTGTTGCAATATCCAAACTTAGCTTTGTCGTACACGAAGTTTGTGGGGCTAAAAATGAAACGTATAAGGAACAAGTATGCAAATCTTATTTCAAAAGATGCCAAAACCCGATTACTTACTTTTTTAAAAGAGTGGGCAGAAAGAGAGGGAAAACACCATGGACATCGTATTATTCTTGACAATTATCTTACCCAAAATGATATTGCTCAAATTATTTGTACCTCAAGACAAACGACTACCCAATTACTCAACGATCTGGGAGAAAAGGGGATACTTCATTACAGCCGAAAAGAAATTGTCATTGAAGATATCTCGCTTTTGTGATTTTTTAGAAACTGTCAAGTAACCGACATTTGCATTTGTCAAAGCGATGTAGTTTTGGAGTAAAATATAAATATTATGAAAAAATTACTCTTAATCACTTTTCTATCATTAGTTGTAATGGCTAATGCTCAAAAGGAACTGCCCAAGACAGCACAAGATATTTCTCCTTTGTTAATTGGAGAAAAAGTGCCAGCGCTTAGTTTACTTTCATCTGAAGGAAAAAAAGTGCAACTGCTAGATTTGTTGCAACAACAAAAAACGATATTGGTTTTTTATCGAGGCGGATGGTGCCCGTATTGTAATGTGCAATTAGCAGCTTTAGGGCAAAGCGAACAAGAATTGTTAGGTCTAGGATACCAAATTGTTGCCGTAAGTCCAGATGCTCCAGCGGCTATGAAAGTCACAGACGAGAAAGAAAAACTAAATTATTTGCTGTTATCTGACAGCAAAGGCGAATTGTCTCGAGCGATGGGTTTGGCTTTTCAAGCTCCAGAAAACTACAAACCAATTATAACAAAGGGTTCCGAAGGAATCAATGCTACTTTTTTACCCGTTCCTGCAGTATTTTTTGTTGGTACGAATGGTTTGATTCAGTTTGAGCACATTAACCCAGATTATAAAAGTAGAATTTCTACCAATTTATTGCTTGCGGTAGCCAAAGTATTGCCATAGTTTTTTAGTGAAATAAATGAACTGTAAAAAGAATTAGCTCAAAGTAGTATTACTTTGGGCTTTTTTTTGGTTTTCTGTTTCATGTACAATTCAGTCTTAGGCTTTTTGGTAAATCAAAAGTAAGAGCTTTCAGATGGTTTCCGAAGAATAAATTCGATCTAGATTCATCTTCAATGTGTAAATCGGATTCATAGAAGGGTTATAAAATGAGTTTTTATTAAATTCATCAACATTGTACGATAAGCTTTTGCATTTTACAAACTCAGATTGTTTCGGTTTTGTTATTTTTGCTCTATGAAAAAAATTATCATTACGGGCACCAGTAGAGGTATAGGATATGAATTGGCTTTGCAATTCGCTAATGCGGGTCATCAAGTTTTGGCTATTTCAAGAAAAACTCCCCAAGCGTTGATCGAGAACGAAAACATCACTTGTTTGTCTGTCGATTTGTCTACGGAAGAGGATTTGTATAAAGTAACCGATTTTTTGGATAGTACTTGGAAAAATGTAGATGCGATCATTCATAATGCAGGCGCTTTATTGAATAAACCTTTTGCTACCATTACGCAAGCGGATTTTGAAGCCATTTATAAAGTTAATGTTTTTGGAGTGGCCAATTTGACGCGAGTTGTTTTGCCTTATTTGCAAAAAGGAAGTCATGTGGTTACCATTAGTTCGATGGGTGGAGTACAAGGAAGTTTAAAATTTGCTGGTTTGGCGGCTTACAGTTCTAGTAAAGGAGCGGTAATTACCCTTTCAGAATTGCTAGCCGAAGAATATAAAGCACAAGGTATTGCGTTCAATGTATTAGCGTTAGGAGCCGTTCAAACTGAAATGCTTGAAGAAGCTTTTCCTGGGTATCAAGCCCCACTTTCGGCAGCAGAAATGGCAAACTATATTTTTGATTTTGCTCTAAACGGAAACAAATACTATAACGGAAAAGTATTACAAGTAACAACTAGTAATCCGTAGCCCCTTAACCCCAAAAGGGGAATTACTATGAGCGAAACTCTTTTAAAATATTTGCCCGAACATGCCGTAAAGCCAGTTTTTGAACTGATTGTTGCGAATCAAGTGCATCTGAAAATTGTCAATGAGCGTGTTACACGTCATGGTGATTATCGTAAAGGAATGAGCGGAAAGCACGAAATTACGGTGAATGCGAGTTTAAACCAATACCGTTTTTTGATCACTTTAATCCATGAAATTGCGCATTTGGTGGCTTTTGAAAAATTTGGTCGTAACATTAAACCCCATGGTGCAGAATGGAAGTATACTTTTCAGCGCTTAATGATTCCTTTTATTAGACCCGAAATTTTCCCCAACCACTTGCTGCCCTTGTTGGCGCGTCATTTTAAAAATCCAGCAGCAAGTAGCGATACAGACACTACTTTAGCTTTAGCTCTAAAACAGTTTGACCAACAAAACGATAAAAATTATATCTTTGAGATCCCTTATGGAAGTGTATTTAGAATCCATAACGGTAAAATTTTCCAAAAAGGAGCCTTAAGAACCAAACGATACGAGTGTGTAGAACTGAGTTCTAAACGCATGTATTTATTCAATCCGAATGCGGAAGTAGAATTGTTGCCGCATTGATTGCGGTGCTTAATTCTAGTAAAACGAAATACCATGAACAAAAATTATTACGCCATTTTGATGGCTGGAGGAGTAGGATCCCGGTTTTGGCCTGTAAGCACTACAGAATTTCCAAAACAGTTTCACGATATGTTGGGAACGGGAGAAACACTTATTCAAAAGACATTCAGTAGATTGTCGCAGCTAATTCCTAAAGAAAACATCTTAATTCTGACCAATGAAGCTTACAATGCGATAGTGTTAGAACAACTGCCAATGGTGAGTCAGGAACAAATTGTTTTGGAACCTGCCATGCGAAATACGGCTCCTTGTATTTTATTTGCCTCCCTAAAAATAAAAAAGAAAAACCCAAATGCTGTTGTTGTAGTAGCACCGAGTGATCACTGGATTGAAGATGAAATGCAGTTTATAGCCAATTTGCAATTGTCTTTTGATCTCTGTGCTCGAGAAGATTCACTTATGACGTTAGGGATTTTACCAACGTTCCCTAATACAGGATATGGGTATATCGAATACGATAAATTAGATAGCAGACCGATAAAAAAAGTAGTACAGTTCCGAGAAAAACCAGATTATGCTACAGCCCGAAAATTTATTCAAAGTCGTAACTTTTTATGGAATGCGGGAATTTTTATTTGGAGTATTCATTCCATTCTGAAGGCTTTCGAAACCTTTCAGCCCAAAATGTTAGCGCATTTTATGGAGGGTTACTCTAGTTATAATACACCCACAGAAAATGATTTTATCAAAGAATATTATCCTTTGGCCGAGAATATTTCTATCGATTATGCCATTATGGAAAAAGCAAAAAATACTTTTGTTTTGTCAGCGACTTTTGATTGGAATGATTTGGGAACTTGGGGTTCATTGTATGATAAGTTGCCCAAAGACGACAAAGATAATGCAGTAGTCAATGCTACAGTGGTTTTAGAAAATGCCTCACATAACATCATTCGAACCGCTACTAAAAAGACCGTGGTTATCGATGGTTTGCATGACTTTATAATAGTTGATAAAGAAGATGTTTTGCTGATTTATCCTAAAAGTAAGGAACAAGATATTAAGTTAATTGCTAACAAATTGAAGCAATAAAAAAAGAGGCTTGATCGCAAAATCAAGCCTCTTTTTTTATCCTTTTAAGTAGGCTTCGCGCACTTTTTTGAATAAGTTCGATGAATACACAAAATCAACTATCGCTTGATTGTCGGTTCTAAAAATTTCTTCTTTGGTACCTTGCCATTCTTTGATTCCGTTTTTCAGGAAGAGGATATTTTCTCCAATTTCCATCACAGAGTTCATATCGTGTGTATTAATCACTGTGGTAATGTTATATTCCTCTGTGATTTCTTTAATCAAATTATCAATGATAGTTGAGGTATTTGGGTCCAATCCTGAGTTGGGTTCATCACAGAACAAATATTTTGGATTGTTGACAATGGCTCTTGCTATAGCAACTCTCTTTTGCATCCCGCCAGATATTTCCGAAGGTAATTTTTTGTGTGCGTCAATCAAGTTGACTCTTTTTAAAACAAAATCTACGCGATCTCTGGTTTCCGATGGAGAATTGTGTGTGAACATTTTTAGAGGAAAACCAACATTTTCTGCCACTGTCATAGAGTCAAACAAGGCGCTTCCTTGGAAAACCATACCTATTTCCGTACGTAATTCTCGTTTTTCTTCGGGTAAAAGATCGGAATAAATTCTGCCATCAAATGAAATTGTGCCCACTTCGGGTGAATGAATTCCCAAAAGACTTTTTAGTAAAACAGTTTTTCCAGAACCACTTTGCCCAATGATCAAGTTGGTTTTTCCAGCTTCAAAAAGGCAAGAAACTCCTTTTAATACTTTGCTGCTCCCAAAAGACTTTTCTATGTTTTTAATTTCGATCATGAGCCCAATAATAACTGCGTTAATATGTAATTGAAAGTAATAATACAAACCGAGGTCCATACGAACGACACGGTACTAGCTTTACCTACTTCGAGTGCGCCACCTTTCATGTAATACCCATGAAAGGAAGGTATAGTAGCCAATAGCATGGCAAATATTAGCGTTTTGATAAATGCGTAGGTTATGTGAAAAGGAATGAAATCCAATTGTACTCCTGTAATAAAAGATTCACTAGAGGTAAAACCACCATAAACGGCAGCCATCCAACCACCAAAAATGCCTAAAAACATACTAATTCCTATAACGAATGGAAATAATAGCAAGGCAACTATTTTTGGGAAAACTAAATAATTGAGTGAATTGACTCCCATTACTTCTAAGGCATCAATTTGCTCGGTTACACGCATGGTACCTATACTTGAAGTTATAAATGATCCCATTTTACCGGCCATAATTACCGAAATAAAAGTAGGGGCAAATTCTAAGATTACCGATTGACGTGTAGCAAAACCAATTAAGTAGGTTGGAATTAACGGATTGGTTAAGTTCAAAGCGGTTTGGATAGATACAACTCCGCCCACAAAAAACGAGATAAAACAAACAATCCCCATGGAGTTGATGATTAGGTCATCGATTTCTTTAAAAATAAGATCTTTCATCACAGACCATTTGGTTTGTTTGATAAAGATTTCTTTGAGCATCAAGAAATATTTCCCGATTTGTGATATGTAGCGAATTAGCATCATAGGTTGTAAAATAGTACCAAAAATAGTAATTAGTTTTCAACTGTTTGTTAAAACAGTTTTTCTTTCATTTTTTTCCAGCGGTAGTTTCTGAAAAATTTAGCTTGCTCTGCTGTTACAAATAATGGTTTGCCAGATGATTTTGCTTTCCAAAAACCCATTATGTAATCTATAAATAAAAGAGGTTTCCCTTTTCGCATGGCCAATTTTAATGATGAAATTGCCGTGATGATAAATCCGTAACCCAAGCTGTAAAAAGCTTCTCCTTGTTTGTATCGAGCGGCTTTGTTGTAGCTTGCGCCAGTTGGTTTGAGGTGTTTTACATGCAAACTTTCGTCAGTGACTACTTTCCAATTGTAAAACTTGCACAGCAACTCGTCAACGGTATCCCAACCCATTGCAGGTTTTAGCCCGCCAATTTGTTGGAAAGTCTCTTTTCGATAAGCTTTTAGCGCACCACGAATATGGTCTTTATCGGTTAAGTTTTCGAGTATCCACTCCCCATTTTTTTCGATGTAACAAAATCCACCCACCATGCCAATGCGCTCATCGGATTGGAAATGTTTGATAATGGTTTCGAAATAATTGGAAGGGAATATTAAATCGGCATCAATCTTTACAATTAAATCATAGTTGTCGTCCAAGGTTTCGAATCCTTTTTCAAAAGCTTGAATGACTTTGCTACCTGGCAGATGTATGTTTTCTGATGATTTGTTGACTAAACTTATGTATGGATTGTTTTTAGCAAATTCCAATACAACATCAGAGGTTCTATCTGTTGAATTGTCATTGACCACTACAATTTTTGAAGGCAATACAGTTTGCGAAATCAGTGATTGCAGTGTCAAACCAATTAAAGCTTCTTCGTTATAAGACGGTATGACGATGTAGTATTTCATAAAAAATAAAATTCCAAAATTTTAAAATTCCAAATTCCAAAAGATTGGATGAGTCCAAAATTGGAAATTGGAATTTCATTTTTGTGATTTGTTTTTAGGCTCGTTCAGCGTAAACAATGTAATATCTTGGTGTAAAAAAACGCAATAGCGGACGGAAGCCTATTTTTTTTACGGGATGTGTAAATTTTTCTCTGGCAATGATTTTCCAGTCTGTTTTTTCTAACAACCAGTCCAATTGCCAGTCTTCAAATTCGTGGTAGTGTCTGTCCCACATGTCAGATTTGCTACGATAAGCAGGTGAAAACCATAAACGAAGTGGGATTGAAATCAATAATTTTTCGCATTTTACATTTTGTAAAACGGTATAGGGATTCAATAAATGTTCAAAGATTTCGAAGGCGGTAAAAACTGTATAGTCTTCAGTTTGTAAGGCGTTTTGATTGTTGTCTAAATCTTCGCCAGTGGTGTTTTTTACGGTATATCCATTTTCTTCCATAATTTTTGAGAAAGGGTTAGGAACTCCTAAATCAAAAATGGTTTCTTGGGTAGTGATGTGTTTTTGTAAAAATTCTAAAGTATGCTTGAATCGTTTATTGGGAAATGTTTTTTCGTACATAGTAATGTGTGTTGACCTTTTGGAAACAAGGCGCAAATATACAAATTATATGCGTTTTGAAGGCATTGTATAGCCCAGATAAAAGCGAAAAGCCCACAGCTCTGGGGTTTAATTTTTGCTGGTGCATCAAAGCGACTAAAAGAAGCTCTTGAGGCGCCTTGTAAAAATAAACTCCAGGGCGAGGACTTGTAGTGGATAGCTGGATGGGCTCCTTATTATGTGGATAGTCCTTAGTGATTAGCATTTGTTAGGGAAACTTCAGCTAAGGACTTAGGACTAAGTTACTAATCACTACTAATAGCGATATACAAAGGCGTTCACATTCATACCGGCACCAACGGAGGCAAACATAATGACGTCTCCTTTGTGAATTTCGTGGTTTTCGATTTGTCCTTTGGTGAGCAAGTCGAATAAGGTAGGAACAGTTGCAACACTGCTGTTGCCTAATTCGTGTATGCTCATGGGCATGATATCGGCAGGAGGCGTTTGTTTATAGAGTTTGTAGAATCTGTTGATGATGGCTTCGTCCATTTTTTCGTTCGCTTGATGGATGAGGATTTTTTTGACTTCGCTGATGTCGATGCCGCTTTTATCCAAACAGCTTTTCATGGCTGCTGGCACTTTACTGAGTGCAAATTCGTAGATTTTACGTCCGTACATTTTAATGTAACGTGTTTTTGGATCTAAATCGGGATTGTATGATTTTCCGAAAAATAGATAATTGGCTTCGTCTATGGCAAAAGTTCCGCTTTCGTAAGAGAGCATACCTGTTTCAGAATCTGAGCCTTCAATAATAGCTGCTCCAGCTCCATCAGCATAAATCATAGAATCTCTATCGTGCGCATCTACAACTCTTGATAGGGTTTCGGCTCCAATGACTAAACAACGCTTGGCCATTCCTGAAGTAATAAAGGCATTGGCTTGTAGCACGCCTTCAATCCAACCAGGGCACCCGAAAAGAATGTCATAAGCCACACATTTTGGATTCTTGATTTGCAATTTGTTTTTTACTCTTGTCGCTAGACTTGGTAAAGTATCTGACTGAATGGTTCCGTGGTTTACATCGCCAAAATTATGGGCATAAATGATGTAATCGATGGTTTCGGGATCAATTTTGGCATCTTCTATTGCTTTTTCGGAGGCAAGATGTGCCATGTCCGAAGAGTTGATATGATCCTCTGCATATCTGCGTTTTTCGATTCCAGTTATGCCTTTAAATTTATCGATAACCACATCATTAGGGTAGGCGAAAGGTGTTCCATCCTCGTTTAAAAAGACGTGTTTATCGAAGTCGGTATTTTGGATTTTTAGGGTTGGAATGTAACTTCCAATCCCTGTTATTTGTATTTTCATTAGATATAAATTGGCATTATAAATGCTAAAGTAAGCATTAAAAAATAATTTGTAGCAGAAAATATACTATGCATGCATATAATTATCAAATAACAGTATTTTTGATGATTTATTGTATATTTTTTAATGAAATTTATATTTTTTTGTTATTTCAATCGATTGAAATAAGCTGTTATTAAGCTTTTTATTTTTTTGAAGGTTATCCTGAGTTGTTTTTTGTGAACGTATTATTTTGGAATAAAAAAACCCGACAAATTTTATTCTGTCGGGTTATGTAAATCAGATAGTGTTCGTTTTTTAACTTTCCATATATGCTTCAATAGGAGCACAGCTACAAACTAGGTTTCTATCTCCGTAAGCATCATCGGCTCTGCGAACGGTTGGCCAGAATTTGTTTTCAGCGATGTAATCCAATGGGAAAGCAGCTTGTTCTCTGCTGTATGGGAAATCCCAAGTTTCAGCAGTTAGCATTGCTAAAGTATGAGGTGAATTTTTCAATACATTATTACTGTCCTCGATAGTTGCTGCTTCAATTTCTTTTCGGATGGAAATCATAGCATCACAGAAACGATCCAATTCTTCTAAGTTTTCACTTTCGGTTGGTTCGATCATTAAAGTACCTGCTACTGGGAAAGAAACGGTTGGAGCATGGAAACCATAATCCATTAAACGTTTAGCGATATCAGTTACTTCGATTCCTTTTTGTTTGAATGGGCGACATTCCAAAATCATTTCGTGAGCTGCACGACCCATTTCCCCAGAATATAACGTGTCATAGTGACCGTTTAGTTTTTCTTTGATGTAGTTGGCATTTAAAATAGCGTGTTCCGTTGCTGATTTTAATCCCTCAGCACCTAACATAGAAATGTATCCATAAGAAATTAGGCAAACCAAAGCAGATCCCCAAGGTGCAGCAGAAATAGCGGTAATTGCATGTTCTCCTCCAGTTGGAATTACTGGGTTTGATGGTAAAAATGGAACCAATTGAGGCGCCACACAAATTGGTCCAACACCTGGTCCACCACCACCGTGAGGAATCGCGAAGGTTTTGTGTAAGTTCAAGTGGCAAACATCCGCTCCAATAGTTGCTGGATTAGTCAAGCCTACTTGAGCGTTCATGTTCGCGCCGTCCATGTATACTTGACCACCGTTGTCGTGAATTAATTTTGTTATTTCGATAATGGCACTTTCATAAACTCCGTGAGTAGATGGATAAGTAACCATCAAACACGAAAGGTTGTCTTTGTGTAGCATCGCTTTTTCACGTAAATCTTCTACGTCAATGTTTCCGTTGTCTAAGGTTTTGGTTACCACTATTTTCATACCTGCCATAGCAGCAGAAGCTGGGTTGGTTCCGTGAGCTGAAGATGGAATTAAAGCGATGTTTCTGTGGTGATCTCCACGAGATTGGTGGTATGCACGAATCACCATTAATCCTGCATATTCTCCTTGCGCTCCTGAGTTAGGTTGCAAAGTAGTACCAGCAAATCCAGTGATTACATTTAATTGTTGTTCTAATTTGCGCAACATTTCTTGGTATCCTTGTGCTTGATCTAGTGGAGCAAAAGGATGTATGTTGTTCCATTGTGGGTTGCTAAGTGGCAACATTTCAGAAGCTGCGTTTAATTTCATTGTACAAGAACCTAAGGAAATCATCGAATGGTTCAATGATAAATCTTTACGCTCAAGCATTTTGATGTAACGCATCATAGCTGATTCAGAATGGTATTTATTGAAAACATCGTGTTGTAAAAACGAAGATGTTCTGTTCAATTCTTCTGGGAAATGATTGGTAACTGTTAATTCAGCAATCTCAGGAGCTTGAGTTCCTTTTGCGGCAGCGAAAATGCTAACAATTTTGGCTACGTCTTCGATGCTAGTGGTTTCGTTGAATGCAATAGAAACTGTTGCTTCGTCGATGTAGAAAAAGTTGATTTGGTTTTGCTCTGCTACTACTTTAATTTTTTGAGAATCTGCCTTCACTACAATAGTGTCGAAGAAAGCGCTATTGGTTTGCTCGTAGCCTAATTTAGTCAATTCGTTAGCAGTTGTTGCTGCAACAGCGTGTACTTTATTAGCGATATAGCGTAAGCCTTTAGGTCCGTGGTAAACGGCATACATCCCTGCCATTACAGACAATAATACTTGTGCTGTACAGATATTTGAGGTAGCTTTTTCACGTTTGATGTGTTGCTCACGAGTTCCTAAAGCCATTCTCAATGCTCTATTTCCGTTCGCATCAATAGTTACTCCGATAATACGGCCTGGCATAGAGCGTTTGTATTCGTTTTTGGTAGCAAAGTACGCAGCGTGAGGTCCACCATATCCTAATGGAATTCCGAAACGTTGTGTAGTACCAATTACTACAGCTGCTCCCATTTCACCTGGAGGAGTCAATTTGGTTAAACTCAAAATATCAGCTGCAACGGCTACTTTGATTTCGTTTGCTGCAGCTTTTGAAATAAATTGTGAATAGTCATATACTTGACCGAATTTACCTGGATATTGCAACATCGCACCGAAGAACTCTTCTGAAAATTCAAAAGTTTCGTGGTTACCAACTACCAATTCGATTCCGATTGGCGTAGAACGTGTTTGCAAAACCGATAACGTCTGTGGTAAAATTTCTTCAGAAACGAAGAATTTGTTGGTATTGTTTTTCTTTTGATCGCGAGTTCTTACATCAAAAAGTAAAGCCATAGCTTCAGCCGCTGCTGTACCTTCGTCAAGAAGTGAGGCATTGGCAATTTCCATTCCAGTTAATTCAATAACCATCGTTTGGAAGTTCAAAATCGCTTCTAAACGACCTTGTGCGATTTCGGCTTGGTAAGGAGTGTAAGCCGTGTACCATCCTGGGTTTTCAAAAATATTTCTTTGAATAACAGCAGGAACAATTGCTTGATGATATCCTAAACCAATATAGGATTGGAAAACTTTATTTTTGTTCCCTAATTCTTGAATGTGTTTTGCAAATTCATATTCTGTCATGGCAGGATCCAATTGCAATGGTGCTTTTAGACGAATGTCATCTGGAAGGGTTTCATAAACGAGTCGTTCTATCGAATCAACTCCAATGGTTTTCAACATGTGTTGAAGGTCATTCTCTCTTGGACCAATGTGTCTTAAAGCAAAAGCATCTGTTCTCATTTGTACTAAATAGTGTTTTTATTTCTTTATCAAAAAGGGTTTACTTGTAACGTTTTGGATTACTTTTGAAAAAATCAATCCAACCCCATGGAATAAAGAACTGTAAGTGTTGTTTTTTTGATGCGCAAAAATAAGTATTATTAGTAATTTCTAACCAATTTTAACGGGTAATTTTTATAGATTTTTCAGCCAAATTCAGCATTTAATTATAATTGATTAATTTTTGTTTAATGAAGATTTTCAGACAGTTGTTTAACTTTTATATCAAAGGCAGTCTTCACGTGGGCTTATCGTGTTTGGCTTTATTTTGTATTACTCAACAACAGTTATTTTTTCCTTCTTCCTTTGCTTTGGCTTTATTTGTTTTCTTAGGGACCATTTTGGCTTACAACTTTGTGAAATACGAATTTTTAGTTCGAGTAAGAAAAACTCAGATTCGAAAGGAGTTAAAGATAATTGTTGGTTTTAGTGGTCTGATTTTTTTGGGAATGCTTTACTGCCTTTTTCAATTGCAATGGAGAACACAACTAGTAGCTTTTTTTGTTGTAATACTCACTTTTTTATATGCTTTGCCTTTTTTTCCTAATCGAAGCAATGCTAGGAATTGGAAAGGTATTAAAATTTATATCGTGTCTTTGTGTTGGACTTTGGCGACTGTTTTTTTGCCTGTTTTAGAAGGGGATTTTTCATTAGATGTTTTTGTTCTTCTGTATGGTTTGCAGCGGTTTCTTTTGGTATTTGTTCTCATCCTAATTTTTGAAATCGTCGATTTGAAAAACGATGATCCCTTATTGCAAACCGTTCCACAACACATAGGACTGGAACGAACTAAGAAGCTAGGTTTTGGTTTGTTGATTTTTTTTCTAGCGTTGGATTTTTGGACTGGGAACTTTAGTTTGCTTTCTCTATTTTTTATCCTAGTTACTGCCTTTTTTTTGGCTTTTGCCCATGAAAAACGTTCACATTATTATACTATATTTTGGGTGGAGGCTATTCCAGTTTTTTGGTGGATAACACTTCTTTTTTATCAACATTAAGTAATCTTCATTTTTGATGAGTTGATTTTCTGCAAATAGTATTTGCTTTTACTTGTCTTTTTTGTTTTGTAACAAAGAATCTCTTTCTCATGTCATTTTTAGGTTTAATTCTTTAGTTCTAATATAGTTTTATAAGGTAAAGTACATCCAATTCACTATTCCAAATAAGAAAAGACATAGAAATAATCAGAGTTCTTTGTAACACAAGCATAAAATTCAACGCATATATTTTACTCTTCTTAATGGCATTATAATAATGAAACTAAAGCAGATGATTTTTGCTTAATAGTTCAACTGTTAAGATTGAGCCTTAATATTTGGATAGAAAAATAAAACCTAAAAAACGATGATTACAAATAGTGCTATTGCTATTGAGCTTTATCTGCTTTGTTTTAATGAGGAGAAAATGATTTTACATACTCTAAATTATTATTCTAAAATATGTAGTAAAATAATCATTATTGATAATCAAAGTTCAGATAATTCGATTTGTTTAGCAAGTGACTATAAAAACATAGAATTCTGGTATTTAGATACTGGAAATGAGTTTGTAGAGGATAAATTGACAGAGTCAAAGAATAATTGTTGGAAAGGTAGTACAGCAGATTATGTAATTGTTTGTGATATGGATGAATTTTTATACGACGAGCAATTGTTAGAAAAGTTGTTGATGGCTAAAGAACAAAAAATAATTATGCCTACTGTGATTGGTTATAACATGATGAGTGATGATTTTCCAACAAATTACGAAAGCTTGATAACGGAGCAAATTAAATATGGTGTTCGATCTGAAAGATTTGATAAACAAATCATTTTTGATCCTAAAAAAGTAAAAGAGATAAACTATAGGCCTGGTGCGCATCTGTGTCAGCCTGTTTTCTATGGAAATAGAATTGAATCTTCAAAAATAGAATTGAAACTTTTACACTATAAATACCTTGGAAAAGATTATTTGTATAAAAAACATAAAGGATATGCAAATAGAATGAGCGAAATCAGTAAGGACAAAAAACATGGGGCTGAGTACCTTGATGGGGAGAGTTATATTGATAGTATTTTTGAATCATCAAAATTTCTCGAGAAAATTATTCCATAAGTTAAAAAAAAATAACTAAAATCAAGACAAAATGGACTTTACAATTGACTTTACCTCTGGAGGGAATCATGGTCATCAACTTAAAGACGCATTAGGAGGGCTTACTATTGGGCGCTTATTTGATCTCAATTATGTGAATACACCCTATGAATATTTGGATTATTTTGGCTTTGGATATAAATATCCTGTTGTTGAGCGAGCGGATCGTGAATTAAAATATAAAAATATAGTAAGAGTTGAAGGCCCTCTTTGGTGCGGAATTGACGACTATGAGGAGTTACTAGAACATTTCACGAAAGTGTTACCCGAAAATAGTAATGATACTTTGGTCATTTTTGAAAATGCTTTACGAATTCATCCATTTCAAACAATACCATGGTATTTAGAAGGAAGAACCCAACAGAATGTTTTTAGTGAAATTCAACATGAGTTCTCTAGTAATTTTAATGAAATACATTCATTAGAAGTAACCGAATTTAGATCGCCTATTGAAGTTGCTGTTCATATTAATAGGGGAACGGATTATGATAGAGAGAAGTTTCCACAACACTTTACAAGTCCCTATGCAGTAAGATATATGTTTGATATGGATTATTATGAGAATATCATTTTGCATATAGAAAAGGCCTGTGGTGTAGGTAAGGTTCATTTTAGTATTTATACTGAAAAACAAAATTCTGAGGATATTTTACAAAGATTTTCGAATAGAAAGCACACTAGAGTTTTACTTGGTTCTGATCGTGAGCAAAAAAACTATGATCAAATTCATGCTATTTTTAAATCCTTTGTTCAAGCTGATATTTTGGTTTGCTCCAATAGTAGTTTCTCGGTAATGTGCGCATATTTCCGTAAAGGCAGAAAAACCGTATATCATCCTCATCTTCAATTGCGCTATTTACCAGGACCCAATTACATAAAAACCGAAGATGATGGTAGTCTAGATATAGAGTTGTTACGACAAGAAATAAGTTTTGACACCTTTTCGATAAACCCCTCCTATACCACTACAGCGTAAATTGTTCTCTAGTTGATTTATACCTTTCAAAAACAATTTTTTTTTCACATCCTAACGAGTAACTATTCATTATTTTTAAAAAATAAATTATTTGTCATTGATAATGAATGATTTATGTTTTAAAAATGGGCTCATCGTGTTAATTATACCTTTCGTGCGTGAATAATACTATTTCATGTCATTTTTTTATTCTTGATTTTGCTACTCTTGTAATTTTAGTAAAGAAATTAAAGGGGGATAATATTTATTTTGAATCTTCTTCTAATTCATTTCTCATAATAACCAACATCTGTTTTATAAGATTTATAAAATTTGGTTAGTGCGAGATAGGTAAGAATAGTAAAAATGCTGGAGCAGAAAACCACTTAAAAAAAGAACGGTTTCGTTTGGTAAATAATGACTTTAATAAATTAAGACAACCAACTAAATAACTAAAATATGAATTCATTTATTGGAAAATGGGTAGATCAACAAAATGTGTTAATCACAATTACTGGATCTAAAACGAGTATTAGTGTAAGCTACAGCAACGGGCGAGGTCCTTTTCAAGGCACTTTAAGTAGTTCTAATCCATTAGTAGTTACCGTAAATTTTACGGATGATGGAGGAAATAAAACAGGGACATTATCAAGTAATAATGATGAGATAGATTGGGATAATGGAACAACTTGGAAACAATTAGTTTATTTAAGAAGAAATGCTTGGGATGCCAATAACGGTGGGCAGTTTGTGGATCAATCGGGAAATTACACAGACCTATATTGGTATGCAAAAGCTGTACAGGTAATGCAATCTCGCCCAATAAGCGATCCTACTAGCTGGTGGTTTTACGCTGCAATTCATGGAGAATTACTACTGCCTGAATCGGTATATCCAAAGCCGTACCAATATCTAAATTGGGTAAATATTAGTTATATAGGATCTGCAGCAAATTTGAGTACACTTCCATCCAAGTCATTAACCAATCTTTTTTGGGATCAGTGTCAGCACGGAACTTGGTTTTTTCCTCCGTGGCATAGAGGGTATTTGGTAGCACTCGAAAATATTCTTCGTACAATTATTGCTGAATTAAAAGGACCTTCGGACTGGGCATTACCATATTGGAATTATTTAAGTCAAACAACGGTTTATGTTGAGTCTAATATCCCTCCAGCATTTACAGTTACTGTTTTACCTGATAACACACCAAATCCTTTGTATGTGCCTGAGCGATATGGTTCTAGTGTTCAGGTAGGTAACGACGAGAATGAAGCAAATGATGAATGCCAATGGGATACCATATACAGTGAAGAGAAAGCACCATCACAATCCGGTCCAGGAGATTTAAATGGTTATTTTTACGGAGGAGGCGAAACTGGATTTTCACATAGTGGTTCAGAGACAGGAGATCTTGAGCAGAATCCTCATAATTTCGTTCACGGTATGGTGGGTGGCCAAAATGCTGCAAAACAGATTGGTCTTATGGGCGTTCCCGCAACAGCAGGACTCGACCCTATAT
This sequence comes from Flavobacterium succinicans LMG 10402, assembly GCF_000611675.1. GTDB lineage: Bacteria > Bacteroidota > Bacteroidia > Flavobacteriales > Flavobacteriaceae > Flavobacterium > Flavobacterium succinicans. Next base: position 89,967 of record NZ_JATV01000008.1, read on the forward strand.
TTTTCTTGCATCATTCTAATATTGATCGTATGTGGGATGCTTGGAATATAACAGGAAATAATAGTAATCCATCGGATGCAGATTGGCTAGTGGGGCCTACAGCGAATGGTAATTCACAATTTGCTATGCCGTTGGATTCATCAGGAACTCCTTGGTATTACACGCCTGGAGATGTTCAATCAACCAATAATTTGAAGTATAATGGATCTTATTATTCTTATACATATAGTGATCTCTCTTTAACTTCTTATGACACTGTTAAACCGAGTTCTCAACAAGACAGTTTATCAGATAGATTAACTAAATTGGGAGCAACAAATTTAGAAACAGCAGTTAAGATGACAAATCAAACGAACAATGAATTAGTAGGTGCAAGTAATGGTTCAATTATTTTAAAAAACACAGAAGCTAAAGCTACTGTACAATTGGACAAAACAGCATGGAAATCAGTAAAGAATAGTCTTTTAAAAGCGTCTGTTTCTGCTGTTCCTGACGAGGTGTATCTCCAGTTAGAAGGTGTAAAAGGTGGCGGAGACTCTAATTTTCTTTCAGTTTATGTAAATCAAACATTTGTGAAATCTGTTTCTCTTTTTGGACTCATTGGGGCATCGATGAAAAACTCGTCTCACGGAGGAGCTGGACTTACTTATAAATTCAATATCACAAGTATTATTGATCAATTACACCTTGAAAACGCAATTGATATTGATGCGATAGATATTCAAATAAAGAGTAAAGATACTCTTCTAGATGGTAATGAAATTACAGTTGAGCGAATAGGAATTTACCGTTCAGGGCAATAAGTGAATAAAATGAAGCTTTCTCAAAATAAACGAATTACGATTAGTTTGTTGGCAATAAGTGCTTTGTTTTGGATGTTGCTTTTGGTAAACCCAGGACATATTATGGCTATGAGATACTGTCATGTTTTTGCTTCATGTCCTTCTCCTACATCATATCAGATGTTGCTTGGCATGAAGTTTTTTTCATCCCAGTTTATTGGTTGGGGACTTATGGTGGTAGCAATGATGCTTCCTAAATTAATTCTACCGATTCAGTTTATTTACCAACAAAGTTTTAAGCGCTATCGTTTTGTATGTGCTTTAGTATTCGTGTTGGGTTATATACAGATTTGGATGATTGCTGGTTTTTTTATGATAGCAGTAATAATGGGATTTAATCTTTTACTACCAATGTCTTACATTCCGGCAATGGGGTTGTTTGCTATGGCTATAGTGTGGGAAATTTCACCAATGAAACAGTGGTTTTTAAACCTTGGTCATGATCATCGAATTTTATCAGCTTTTGGGTTAAAGGCTTTTAGAGACTCATTGTTTTTTGGACTTACCCACGGTGTTTGGTGTTTTGGCTCTGGATGGGCATTGATGCTATTTCCTATGCTATTACCCAAAGGGCATAATCTAGCAATGTTACTGGTGACTTTTATTATGATTAGTGAGCATCTAGAAAATCCTAGATTTCCGATGTGGTTTCTTACCCCTCGATTGAAATTGTTGAAAATCATTATTGCTCAGACTAGAATTAAATTGATAACTTCTTTTTGAATTTAGTTACTAAACCGAGATTATCTATAAAATTAATATCACTTATAATTTACTTCTTAAACTGATACTCTTGTATTTTAATAAAAAAATAGGAGTATCAGTTTTTTGCGGATTATTATTTTAGCTATGTGCCTAGCTTTAATTTTAAAAAAAGAATACTATCGTAGAGCTTATCTATTGAAAAAAAACACAATGTCATAAATTTTTCCTATTAAATTAAGGTAGAGATTTAGTGTAAAAAGATGGTTACTCATAAAAAGTATACTCAAAAGGAAATCCCTCTATAATAAAACATATAGTGTTTTTTAATTTTTATTAAGAAGCTACTTTCTATAGTAAATCAAAAAAATGTTAATACTTGATAATCAGTATTTTGCAAATCAAGTAACTTGTTGTGCTTTTTATACCTTTCATGCTTGAATAATTCTGTTTCATGTCATTTTTTTAGTCTTGACTTTGCTTCTCTTGTAATTTTAATAATGAAATTAAAGAGGCGTACTACTTATTTTTGGAATTTTTATGATTCATTTTTTATAAAATAACGAACATGTTTTTAGTGAGTTATAAAATTTATTTAGAGAAACCTATAAAGGATAATTAATTCAAAATTGTGGAGCAGAAAACCACGTTAAATAAACGAACTGTTTCGTACAGTTATATACGAAGGCGGAATCTGAAAAGCCTTATGAGTAAGAATAAAAACTAATTGTTATGCAAGCTATACCTGTAAAAGTTAAAAACGTGAGTGTATATCCTTATGTTGATTGGAATGGTGGAGGTGTTGGGCCGGTGATTCTTCCTGTTATTGAGGGAGCAAGTGGGACTTATGCTGTTGGGACACTTATAATGTCTGCTTTTTACAATCTTGATTTAGATTCAGGAAATCAAAGCCCTCAACTTGTTATGCATCAACGCTATGTGGCAATGGGAGAGACGGAAGATGGCGCACCATTTACTACTCCGTGGATGTATTGTACTAATACTAGTAATCAGCCTCAGTTTGGTAGAACTATTAGAATGAATCAACAAGATTCTGAAACAATTAACATGGATGCTGCTATGTTACCAGCTTACATTACTTTGGGATCTCTAACTGATATTACGGTGAGTCAGTTATTTTCACCGCCAGCAATTGGAGAGTTAATGCTGATTGAAAATGGCTCAGGTAATGTAATTGCTACTAAGACAGGAACACCTCATGAAATGGGAGTAGAAGTTGTTGGAGGAAAACGTGTCGGCACATTAAGAGTAGGAATGAAAAACATTATGATTACTGGTAAGAACAAAGAAGGCAAAACCTTTACCATGGGTAATTTAACTTGTTTGAGCTCAAATGAAACAGCACTTTTTTTACAGGAATTTAAATTCTAAAGACTAGATTGTTTTTTATAAAATGTATTAGATAGGAATAAGAAAATGTGAATAAAAAATCATTAACAATTAAAAATGTAAATCATGGGAATAATGATGCCTTATGGAGCCGCAATTCGAGAAGCTATTGCTTCAAACGATTTGGAAAAAATGCAAGCCATAGCTGAACAAACAAAACAAATTGTAAAAGGACAAGGAGATATGCATGTTGCATTGTTAGAATTATTAGAAGCAATTGATTCTTTAAAAAAAAACTTTAAATAATTACTGACTTGTACAGCAAAACAAGGGTGTAGCCGAAAAACCTTAAGAGTAGGAATAACTATAAAATATACGTATCATGGGAGTAGTAATGCTTTACGCAGCAGGAATCAGAGAGGCAATAGTTTCAAATGATTTAGAAAAAATGATTGCAGTAGCCGAACAAGCTAAACAAACTGTCAGAGAACAAAAAGATTTAAGTGCAGCATTGTTAGAATTGCTTGATGCAATTGACGCACTAAAAAAGTAATCAAAATTGGAGAGCGGTTTTTTAAGTTTTACTTTTTAAACCGCTTTTTTAGTGATTTACGGAACTGAAATAGCAAAAAAAAATGGAAAAAACTTCTACACGATACAGAGTAAGAGATGATTATAAAACAGCTACCCCCGTTCATGTAGTTTGGGAAATAACGTTAGCTTGTAATTTAAAATGCTCACATTGTGGTTCAAGAGCCGGTAAAGTTAGACCTGGTGAATTGACTACAGAACAATGTTTTGATGTTATTGATAGTCTAAAACGTCTAGGAACAAGAGAAATTACTATTATAGGTGGAGAAGCTTTTTTGAGAAAAGATTGGTTAGATATTATTCAAAGAATTCATCAAAGCGGTATGGAATGTTCTATGCAATCTGGAGCCTATAATCTTACAGAGCAACGAATTATTGATGCAAAAAAAGCAGGAATTAGAAATATAGGTGTTTCCTTAGATGGACTGCCAGCTACACATAATAAAATAAGAGGAAGAAGCGATTCTTTTGATCATGTTATCAATTGTTTGCAATTATTGAAGCAGCACAATATACCCTCTAGCGTAAATACAGTTGTTACAAAAAGAAGCAAAAATGAATTGAAAGAACTTTTGGATGTATTAATCGAAAATGGGGTGAAAAATTGGCAAATACAATTGGCTGTTGCCATGGGCAATGCCGTAGATAATTCGGAAGAATTAATTGTACAGCCCTACGAGTTAATAGATTTTTATGACAAACTTATTGTAATCTACAGAAAAGCCTTAGCTAATAATGTTTTAATTCAAGCAGGAAATAATATAGGTTATTTTGGACCGTATGAACACATTTGGCGACAAGGAAATGAAAAATATTATACCGGATGTTCAGCAGGACATACCGGAATTGGAATTGAAGCAGATGGTAAGATCAAAGGTTGTCCATCACTGCCTACAACCGAATACACTGGTGGAAATGTAAAAGATATGAAGTTGGAAGATATCTGGAAATATAGTGAAGAAATGGTTTTTTCTCGATATCGAAATAAAGAAGAATTATGGGGAGGTTGCAAAGGTTGCTATTATGAATCCTCCTGTTTGGCAGGCTGTACCTGGACTAGTCACGTTTTATTTGGTAAAAGAGGTAATAATCCTTTTTGCCATTATAGAGCGTTAGAATTAAAAAAGAAGGGGCTACACGAACGTATAAGAAAAATACAAGAAGCACCTGGATTATCATTTGACATAGGCCTTTTTGAAATTGTAGTAGAAAATGAAAAAGGTGAAATAGTAGAAGTGCAATCACCTAACGATGTCGCTCCGATCTCAGTTTTGTCTAATTCTGATAGAATACCCAGAATCCCAAAGGCGCTTAAAATGTGTAATGGTTGTGATAATTATGTTTATGAAGAAGAGGTTATATGTACTTTTTGTAAATCCGATATTCAAAAGGTAAACGAAGAATATGCCCAAAAGTTACAGAGAGCAATTGTTTCGTTAGAAAAATTAGAACTTTTAATGATGAAATAAATGAGAGCTTTCAATCAACTACAAACTGAAATTGATACTTATTCTGAAAGTATTGAAAATACATTGAGCCTGTCAGCAATTACAATTCAACATGGGCTTAATTCTTTTCGATATGGATCTTCTAGCTTTTTGGATGTGATTTTTGATGCTATCCAGGTAACAAGTGAAACGGTTTTTTATGATTTGGGTTCGGGTTATGGGAATATCATTTTGTTTGGAGCTTTAAAATATCCTGAAGCACAATTTAAAGGGATTGAAATCCTACCTGAACGAAATCAAGTTTGCGCATCCATAATTCAAAAAGAGCAAATAGCAAATGCTAGTGTTATTTGTGGCGATATTTTGAAAGCCGATGTTTCTGATGGAAATATCTTCTATCTCTACAATCCTCTTTTTGATTTTCAATATGGTGAATTGTTAAACAAATTATATCAAATTTCATTGATCAAATCGATTGTGGTGATTGCAGAGTCACGTTGTGTATACTTCGATCAAACCGATTGGTTAGAAGAGTATCATGTAATAGATATTGATATTGTTCGGAAAATAAAATATTATCGTTCAAAATCGCTTAATCATAATTTACGGTAATAAAATGGATTAGAGTAAACAAGTAATTTGCTATTTCATGCAATGTTATTGTTGATTTGAAAAAGGAACCTTGTTTGAATTTATTGAGCATTTAATTATAAAAAAGGTTTAGGTTTATGTTGAGGTATACTGTGGTCATTCCTTTGTTTAATAAAGAAAAATATATTGCAAAAACAATTTCTTCTTTGGCTTTTCAAACTAAAAAGCCTCATGAAATAATTCTAGTAGATGACGCTAGTACTGACGCAAGCTTAGAGGTCGCTAAAAATAGTTTTTTAATGCATAACGAAGCTTTTTCTACTACTAAAATTGAAACTATTGCATTAACAAAAAACTCAGGGCCAGGTAATGCTAGAAATATTGGATTAGAAATAGCAACTGGAGATTTCATTAGTTTTTTGGATGGAGACGATTACTATGAAAAAGAGTTTATTGAAACGGCTGTGAAGTATATGTTCAAAGAACAAATAAACTTTTTAGTAGTCGGAATAAAATTGAATCCATCTGGCGCAGAGTTACCTCAAATAAAAAAAATAAAGCAACATCTTACTCCAATAAATAATGAGTTGTTTGGTTTACATCATCCTTTATTCGCGGTTAGCTCCCCTTATTTTTTTATGGGACGCGGGAGTAATGTTGTTGTCGCTCGTAAATGTATAGGTTCACATCGTTATGAAGTCGGGTCTTTATTGAATGAAGGTGTTGATTTTTGGTATAGAGTTTTAAAATCAGTAGTTGAAAATAAAGCGACGAGTATTGGACTATTAACTGGAAGTTATATTCGCGTAACAGAAGTACAAGGAAGTCTCTCTAGAAAGAAGTATACGCATTGGAAAGAACTAAATATTCCGCCAACTGTAAGACGTTATGAAAGAAGCGATGATCCATTTGATTTGCAATTGGTTGGAATGCTAAGCTTACGTTGGTTTGGACATGCTATGAAAAACTTAGAGGATATAAATCATAAAATAATCTTTACCTATCACCATAAAAAAATTTGGATAAAAGCACTTGTATATAGGCTTAAAAGACGTTTTGTGAAAACAAAATTAAAAACTCAAGTTATATTGTAAGAAAAAGAAGTTTAAATGCACACGAAAACCGGTGTGCTTTTGTTTTTTATTAGATATTTATCGTAGCAAAGATTTTTCGTTTTATGCCAAAAATTAATGTATTTGTGACATTTTATATTAATGAACGGTTGTTAAAAACTAGGTTTACTATAAATAAAAATGAACGCTTTTCCGACAAAGAATTATTGATTTATTTACTAAAGAAAGATTTACAAAAAGTACGATTAAGTTAAAAATGCTAACCATTAAACATAAATAGTTATGACAAATTTGAGTTCAATCATTCTTCCGGTTCTTCAAGGAATGGAAGCATCTTATTTAAAGGATCAATTATTAAAATTCTTGCCCAATCAACAAGAATCATTTTCAAAAATTGAAAAAAGCTTCAATCAATTAACGTCTAAAGTTCAGGATAAAGAACGATTGCAACGTTTTTTTCATAGTTGGAGTCAAACAAATAATAGTGCGATGACAGTGGCAGGGATTAGTAATCGAATGACGATGCTGGTGCATAAAAATCAACCAATTGTAGACGAAAAAGCGCTTTTGCTTTCAATTACAAGCTTAAACAGAATTGTAGATGAAGATTTAGCCGTAGTAGGTCGAATTTTACATTCTCAGATGTTTTATACCATGGCCACAACTATTTGTACTGATGATGATTGGCTTTCACGCAAGTATTTAAATCAAAGTGCTTGTGATTTCAAAGCATGGAAAGATCAAAATTCCTTGCGAAATAAAGATATAATGATTGCTTTATTGACCACATTGATTCATGAGATTTATACTCATGGTGAGGTAGAGTTCATACTTCCAAAATTTAAATCATGGTTGATTAATGATTATAATTACTCAGAGGAAGCGTGCGAAAAAACATTGGCATGGATCAGTGTACATTGTGGACCAACAGAGAAAAATCATTTCTTTTTTGCGGTTAGTGCAGTTTTTTATTATGCACAGGCCATGAATATTGATATAGAATCTTATGATTTAGAGCCAATTATTAAAGACTATTTAAATAAAAAATCTGCCGTAATGGAAGATGTAGTGGAGCTAAAAGAACTTAGTTATTAATTTAATAGTACTTATGGCTATTACTAAGAAAGAAACGAAATCCCAACTCATTATGCATAAAATTCAGTTACTGCAAAATCAAGCGGATAAACAGAAAAAATGGAACGAGTTGTTTTCTGAATATTTTCAAAATGATTCTGGACTAAATAGTCATTCTTTTGCTAATTCTTCAGTGATGCTATCTTCAGAATACTATCAAGAGATGAATCGATTGTGTGCCATTTTAAACAAAACTTGTAGAGCAATTGTTTTAAATTATTTTGAAGATAGTAGAATTCGTAAATACTATCAGCTCGATGAAGAACTTGAAAATATTTTAAGAAAAAGTAATAGCGAAATATATGATCAGGGTTTTTATCGCCCTGATTTTTTATATGATATCCACGATCAAATAAAAATTTGTGAGATTGGAGCACGATATCCCTTAAACGGCTGGATGATTAGCTATTATTTGAAATTGATAAATGATCGGCTTAATTCTAGTGGAATAGTACAAAAGGTTACCCCTAAGTGTATAAAAAACATAGTTAATGATTTACGGAATCAATTTGCTCCTAGTGGGAAGGTCGCTTTTGTTCATGATGATGAAAAAGGAACCGAAATTTTTCTTCTTCAAAAGGAATTAGCCAAGTTTCAAATTCAATTAATTTCTGTTAAACCTCAGGATTTAACTGTTCTTAATGATTTCATTTGTGTAAATGGCGAACCTATTTTGCACTTTATTTTAGAAATGGATCGAGAAGAATTAAAAAAAATAAAGGTAGATGTTCTGGATAAGTTAATCCAACAAAATTCATATTTTAATGATATCCGTACCCTAATTTTAATTCATGACAAAAGAGTATTGGCAGTAATGTATGATGCGCAAATTATGAATGATTATTTGGATGAGGAAGAATATGCTTTTTTACGAAAATATCTAATACCGAGTTTTATTATTAGCGATGCTACTAGTTGTGATCCTTTTATTGATTGTGAACAAAATTTGATTTTAAAATTGAATAGTGGCGGTAGAGGCATAGGCGCATATCTCAAAAGTCATTGTACTATTGAAGATTGGGAGACTATTGTAAGGGAGAATTGGAGTAGTTATTTAATTCAGCATTTTGTAGATCAGAAAGAATTTATCGATACCGAAAACCATCGTCGAATCCATTTGGTGGGAATGTTGTTGTGCAAAGATGATAAAACGTATGGAGCAGGTTTGTTTCGTGGTTCAGATGAATCGATTGTAAATGTACATCAAGGAAGAGCATTGATTTATCCATTATTTGAGAAATAGTATAATTATGAAGCATACTGTGGTTATACCTCTTTATAACAAAGAAAAGTATATCTATGATACTATTCGTTCGTTAGCCTTTCAGGAAAAAAAACCATCTCAAATTATTGTTGTAGATGATTGTAGTAACGATCGAAGTGTAATTTGTTTGAAAGAAGCTTTGTCGTTTTTTGCGCCACAGTTTTTACAAACTACGATTCAAATTGTTGAATTAGATGAAAACACTGGTCCTGGAAATGCAAGGAATATAGGGATTCAACGAGCTACAGGGGAACTTATAAGTTTTTTAGATGCTGACGATTGCTATACTCCCACTTGTATAAGGGAAGTAGGTTGTATTATGGAGGAGAGAGATTTGGATATAGTTATTCTAGGTATTTTATTGAATCCATCCAACTACTATTTGCCTGCTATTAAATCTTTTGTAAGCGAAATGCATTATCTTTCGAATCATTTATATCTACTACCTAATATATTACATACTGTTAGTTCACCAGATTTTATCATGGGGGTTGGCAGTAACGTTGTTATACGTAGAAAACATCTTAATGAGATTCGTTATGAGACAGGGGTTTCGTTAAATGAAGGAATTGATTTTTGGTATCGTGTTTTGAAGAATATGACAGAACCCATTCGAGTAGGACTTCTAAATAAAGCATGCATTGAAGTAAGAGAGGTTGAAGGGAGTTTGTCTCGAACTAGTTATACTAATTGGAGAGATGTAGAAATTCCTGTTTCGATAAAGCGCTATCAAAAGAGCTCCAATCGGTACGATCAACAGCTCATGGGAATGTTGTCGCAGCGATGGTTGGAACACGCTATGGAACGATTGCCGACTTGGCAGCAAAAAGGGTTATTTGTTATTCATCATGCCTTGGTCTTAATTAAAAACTTTTACTATTTCAAAAAAAGGAAATACAAAAAACGATAAACTATGCATTTAGTTGATTTAGCTCCCAAAAAATATGATTTAGTGTTGCGAGATTATTTTGAATTTGCCCGAAAGAACCCTCTATATATTGACTTTTATAAAGACATTTATAAAGCTCCTGATGCTCCCATGTTGAGTAAAGAAGAATTAATGTCAATTTTAAAAACCAAATTTAAACTTCACGATCAAAATACGGGAGTATATTTGGTGCGGTCGGGCGGAAGTACTCAGGAGCCTTTGGTTTTTCCGGTAGATATTCAAGAAAATCAAGATCAGCGAATTGCTATGGCAAAAGAGTTAGTTAAAAAAAATTTTTTTACCTCTAAAACAATTGCGCTAAATATTTTTGGTTATTCTGATATGTATCGAACCGCAGCTATTATGGATGACATTTTAGAAAAATGTAATGCAACAACATTGTCATTAAGTGCTCATGCAAGTTATGATGATATGCTACAAGCTACTAACTATTTCAATCCGAATTTTATTCTGGGAACACCTTCTAAACTATTGTGTTTTGCCAAATTTTTAGAGGAAAATAATATACAACTTGAAATTGAAAATTTGTTTTATGCGGGTGAATTTTTAAGACCAAGCCTACAAAAGCTTCTAAAAAAAACATTAGGCTACGAACAAGTTTATTCTATGTACGGTTCTGCCGAGACTGGAATTTGGGCATGGTCGGATGTCACTAAAAGACCTTCCTTTTTCTCCGTTATAAAAGGTATTGTAGTGGAGATTATAGATCCTGATGTTAATGGATATGGAACCATCGCGGTCACTAATACTTTTCGCAAAAGATTTCCTGTTTTTCGATACGCTATCGGAGATTTAGGTAGATGGATTGATATAGATGGAGACTCTTTTTTAGAGTTAAAATCTAGGGAAACAAAATCATTTATTGTTGGAGAACAACATTATAATTTGGATCAAATTGCCTTTTTTACGCAACAAGCAGAAGCCTTTCAGTTGCAATTGTCCTATAATGAAAAGGTTCAAGAAGTAATTCGATTACTGATTGTTCAAAAAGTCGTTGAAATGGATAAACCCGACTTTATAAAAACAACAACAGAAGCATTACAGCACTTGTTCCATTATAATGAAAAATTTATGCAATTAGAGGTGCTACTAGTTCCTATAGATGAATTATATACTGATCCTAATACGGCAAAAACACCATTGCTTGTAGATTTAAGAGATTGATTTTTTTTTTTTTTAAGGTTACAATAAAGCTGCCTTATTTTTTTGGTAAATAAAAAATCCGAAGCCATGCTTCGGATTTTAAGATAGAGCTTCAAAACAATGAAGTTTTATGACTAAAATTTAGCGATTAATAATTATTTCTTAGGAGTTGGTTTGTCAGTTTTGGCATCCATCATCTCCATTAGTTTCATACCTAGTAATCCGCTGATTCCACCTTCAGAACCATTTGTTCCTGAAATTAAGACATCGGGAATTACTTTGATATTTCCTTTTCCAATTTCCTCGGTAATTTTGTATTTAGTGAAGTTATCACCGCCCATTGCTGAAACCTGTAATTGATAAGCTTCGGCTGTAGATTGACCAATAGCCTTGATTTTTTCAGCTTCAGCTAAACCAGTTTTAGAAATTTTTTCAGCTTCTGCGCTTGCATTTAATCTAGTAGCTTCAGCTTGTGCTCCAGCTCTTGCTTTAGTAGCTTCGGCTTCTGCATTGGCACGCATTTTAGTTGCCTCTGCCTCTGCATTTACGTTAAGTTTCAAACTTGTAGCATCTCCTTCTGCTTTTTTAACAGTCGCATCAGCCGTTCTTTGAGCAATTTCAACACTTTGAGAGGCTTTTACGATTTCTTTTTGCATATCTGCAATAGCAGTTTCTTTTTCTACACCTTGACGTTGTTCTTGCGCCATTCTTTGGGTTTGATAGGTTTTTTGTTCCTCTTCCGCAATTTTTCTATCAGTCAACGTTTTCATTAAAGAATCCGGAGGAACGATATCACCAATTAAAGTATCAACTGCATTTACGTTGTATTCATCCAATACTGCTTTGATATGGTTTTTAGCTGATTCTTGACGCTCTTTACGAGTACTTAAGAATGAAATTACATCGCTGTCTTGCGCTGAGTTTCTAAAATAGTTACCTATAGTTGGTTCCAAAACTTGCGACACTAAGTTGGTCATACTACCAAAACGAGCAATAACTTTTGGTGCTTCGTTAGCGGGAACGTGAATAATTTGCGCTACATCCAAATTAAAAGGGAAACCATCTTTTGAACGAACGGTAATTGTTGATAGATTTTTGTCAAGGTCGTGTGATTCACTTCTAGCATTTGCCCAGTTTAAGACTAGGTTTGTTGTTGGAACAGGCTCAAGTTTTGTTGTGTATTTATTCAAAGCATATTTACCTGGACCAAACGGTTCCATCCAAACACCACGTTGTCCTTTTGATACAATATTACCGTGTTTGAAAGTGTCTCCTGTAACATCTTTTCCGTCTTCGCCGATATAGGAAATCACAACTCCTACATAACCAATTGGGACATCTGTCATTGGGTTTTGTTCTATTTGAATTGCCCAAGTATTGATATAGTAAGAACCTGCCAACATTACTTGAGGTTGCAAGCCACGATTTCCACCATGCTCTAGGAAATAGTCAAAATCTTGAAAGTTATTGTGGCCATCTACATATTTACCTGCAATTTGTCCTTGCGGAATTGGATCACCATCTAGGGCGGTTACAATTCCAACCATATTTTCAAAAATCTTTATTTGTTCGGCAATTACAATTTCGAACAAAAAGGTATTTATACGATAAGATCCAGTGGTTATAAAAGCGGATTGCCTTCCTTTTTGTCCACCGTTAGTTAAGAAAGCAGTGGCGTCTTGATAGTTGTCACTGTCTACTTTTCTTGCAAGGATGCGTCCCGTTGGGATTTCTTTACCATCTTTACTCAACACTAATCCAATTTTTCCTTCAGGAATAATAGTAAATGGGGTCATATCTACTGAAAATTGCCAAATCCACATTCCCCAATATAGACCCGGAGCGAGCGTTTGGGCTTGAAACCCTGCTTCGCCTTTAGTGGCTATAATTCTTCCGTCAGGTAATGATTTGTCCGCACCAAACAGCACGAATTTTTTGGTTACTAATCCAATTTTGTCCTCAGGAACGATAACCATTCCAAAGAAAACTCTTAAAACAAATTTGTAAAGAACGATGGATAAAACTAGTAAAAATACCCACCAAAAATCTAGAATTGCAGTCATTATGAAATATTTTTTTGATTACTACTATGTTTGAATTTTATAGATAATGACTATAGAAAAATACTGTAATTTCTTTTTTTAGTTTCTGAATTCAAATTATATAAGAAAATTGAAATCCCTTTTTGAAGTTACAACAGCTGTGTGTTATTTTAGAATGTCGTTATGGTATAAAATCTCTAATTATACGGAAACACTTATTAATTGTTACAAAAAAATAAGAAATATTTTAGAAAATAAAAAAACCGAAATTTCCATTGTCACTTTGTTTTGATTCTTAACTTGTGCTTTTCAATTATTCTGGAGTTTTATTTTGTTTTGCTGATTTTTGGGTTGATGTTGCAATTATTTATTTCTAAAAGATAATATTTGGTGAGTATGTTCACTAAATAATATAATAATTGGTGAATACAGTATCCTAAAAGTATAATAATTGGTGAATAATTAATTATTTTATTACATTTGATTAAAATTAATGTAATGATAACTAGGAGTTTATTAGATAGAATTCGAGATAGGTTAAATAAAGGCAAAGCTATTGTTCTGGTTGGTCCTAGGCAAGTGGGAAAAACAACCTTGCTCAATGAGTTGTTAAAAGGTATTTCGTATTTGTTTTTGGACGGAGACGACTCGGTGATAATGGATACTTTGGCTAATGCCAATACCGAAACGCTAAAAAGTATAATTGGCGACTACAAATATGTTTTTATCGATGAAGTACAACGCATTCCGAATATTGGTTTGAAACTAAAAATCATTGTAGATCAAATCAAGGATGTCCAAGTTATAGTGAGTGGTTCTTCAGTGTTGGATATTCATAATTTGACCCAAGAACCGCTTACAGGTAGGAAATTTGAGTTTCAAATGTTTCCAGTTTCTTGGGCCGAATTTGAGAATAATGTGGGCTATATGAAAGCAAAACAACAACTCGAACTCCGATTGTTATATGGTATGTATCCAGACGTAATTAATAATTTTGGAAACGAATATGAAATTCTAAAGAACTTGGTTTCAAGTTATTTGTACAAAGATATTTTGGCTTTGACAGGCATTCGAAAATCCGAGGTATTAGAGAAGATTCTTCAAGCTTTGGCGCTTCAAATTGGGAGTGAAGTGAGTTATAATGAACTTGCCCAGTTAGTTGGTGTTGATAAAAATACGGTAAGCAGTTATATCGATTTGCTCGAAAAGAGTTTTGTGATTTTTAAATTAAATAGTTTCAGCCGTAATGTTCGAAATGAAATAAAAGCTAATCGAAAAATCTATTTCTACGACAATGGTGTTCGGAATATGCTGATAGGAAATTTTAATTTTTTAGAATTCCGACAAGATAAAGGTGCTCTTTGGGAAAATTTCCTTATTTCAGAACGTATGAAAGTATTGAGTTATCAAAACAGCATAGCAAAGCCATATTTCTGGCGAACCACACAACAGCAAGAAATCGATTATGTCGAAACGGTTGCTGATGATGTGAATGCCTATGAATTCAAATGGAAAGCCAAAAAAGTGAAATTACCCAAAACTTTTTCGGACAACTACAAAGGAAGTTTTGAGATTATTACAGTAGATAATTTTAGGGAGTTTTTGAAATAGTAGATTATGGACTTTGAAAAATTAATTATAGATAGTAAACAGAAAGATATATCAACTTTGAAAGAAGAGATTAGTCAAATAATGTTAGACAAGAGATATACGACTGATATTTTTACAACTTTTACATTCAATGGTTTTTATCGAGCAAGGAAGCATAACAATGTTAAAGGTAATTTTGTGGATGGAACTTTGTTCGAATTTATAAATGAAAAAGAATTTTGGAATCCACCGATTGAATTTGCAAAATTAGGGAGGTGTAATAATGATGGGGAGAGTATGTTTTATTGTTCAGGTGATTTTATAACTGCTGTTCTTGAAGTTAAGCCTGAAGTGGGAGATTATATTACCATTGCTAATTTTAGTAACTTTTATACTGACTCTGTTCCTCAATTTAGAATCAATCCAATAGGTAAAACTTATTTAGTTAAAATTCCTAATCTTCAAAATTTATTTGATGGCTATATTTTAGATGAAAGTCAATATGAAATTGAAAATTTTTTAGACAAATTATTTCATCAAGATGTTGATGACAATGAATTATATAAGTATAAATTGAGTGTTGCAGTATCTCAAATTTTTATGACTGATGGAACACACAGAAAAAAAAGTTTAATACAAACTGATGGTTTGTTGTATCCTAGTATTATTAGAAATCAAAAAAGTTATTGTTTTGCTTTGAAACCTTGGTGGGTACATTGTTTTTTTGAAATCACTACGATACAAACAATTCAAGTTATTGAAAAGGGTAAAGATTTTTTAAAACTTAAGTTGTTGAGAAATGGTCGAGTTAAGGGTGAGAAAATATATCCAGCAGATTTTTTTGATATTGAATGGAAAATTCCACCAGTCAAACCTGAAAATACGGAAAGAATTGAATTTTAGTTTATTTGAAATAAAAAATTCCGAAGCACTGCTACTTCGGAATTTTCTTTGAATTCTAAATTCTAATATCTGTAATCTTTTACAATAACCCCGCTCTTTTCAAAAGCGCATCCGCCTTTGGTTCTTGCCCTCTAAAGCGTTTGTAAAGTTCCATTGGTAATTCGGTACCGCCTTTTGAAAGTACGTTGTCTTTGAATTTTGTCGCCACTTCTTTATTGAAAATGCCTTTTTCTTGAAAATAGGCAAAAGCATCGGCATCGAGCACTTCTGCCCATTTGTAGCTATAATATCCAGACGAATAACCGCCTGCAAAAATATGGGAGAAAGAAACCGACATACAGTTTTCGGCTACATCTGGATATAAGGAAGTGCCTTCAAAAGCTGTTTTTTCAAATTCTTTAATGTCAGTAATTGCGTTTGGATTGTTACTATGAAAGGCCATATCTAAAATACCAAAACTCAATTGGCGAAGCGTGGCCATCCCTTCTTGGAAACTAGCGCTTTCTTTTATTTTGTCGACATATTCTTGTGGAATAATCTCGCCCGTTTCATAATGTTTAGCGAATAATGCTAATGCTTCTGGTTCGTAGCACCAGTTTTCCATTACCTGACTTGGTAATTCTACAAAATCCCAGTACACTGAGGTTCCTGACAAACTTGGATAAATAGTGTTGGCCAACATACCGTGTAATCCGTGACCAAATTCGTGGAATAAAGTCGTTACTTCATTAAAAGTTAATAATGAAGGTTTGGTAGCGGTTGGTTTGGTGAAATTACAAACATTAGAAATGTGTGGTCTTTCGTTAACACCGTCTTTGATGTATTGCGATTTGAAAGAAGTCATCCAAGCACCGTTTCGTTTGCCTTTTCTTGGGAAAAAATCGGCGTAGAAAATAGCCACAAGTTCTCCAAACTCATCTTTTACTTCATACGTAGTTACTTCTTCGTGGTATTTATCGATGTCGAAAATCTCAGTAAAAGTCAATCCAAATAATTTGTTGGCAATAGTAAACGTGCCGTTCAAAACGTTTTCTAATTGAAAATAAGGTTTTAGCTTTTCGTCATCCAAATTGAATAATTTTTGCTTCAATTTTTCGGCATAATAAGCGCCATCCCATTTTTCTAATTGTTCAATGCCGTCTAAATCTTTAGCGAAAGCCGATAATTCAGCAAACTCTTTTTCAGCAGCTGGTTTGGCTTTGGTGAACAAATCATTCAAAAAAGATTTGACTTTGTCGGGATGTTGCGCCATTCTTTCTTCCAAGACAAAATGAGAATGCGTTTCATATCCTAATAGATTAGCTCTTTCGAAGCGTAACTTAGCAATTTTCAACGCAATGGCTTGATTGTCGAATTCGTTATTTTGAAAGGCTTTTTTACCAGCAGCGATGGCGATTGCTGCACGCAATTCACGATTGTCGGCATAGGTCACAAACGGAATGTAACTTGGGAAATCCAAAGTAAAAATCCAACCCTCCAAATCTTTGCTTTTGGCCAATGCACTAGCTGCTTCGATGGCACCTTCTGGTAAACCTTTCAAATCGGCTTCATTAGTTAAATGCAATTGGTAGTTGTTGGTTTCGGCTAAAACATTTTCACTGAAAGTCAGTTTGAGTTTAGCCAATTCCGTATCAATTTCACGTAATTTTAGTTTGTCTTCTTCCGAAAGCAAGGCGCCATTTCGAGAAAAACTTTTGAATTTCTTGTCTAACAATGTTGCTTGTTCGGGCGATAAATTCAAGGTGTCTTTTTGCTCGTAAACCGATTTTATTCTTTGGAATAAGGCTTCGTTTAAGGTAATATCATTGCTGAATTCGGTCAACAAAGGCGAAACTTCTTGGGCGATTTTTTGCATCTCATCGCAAGTTTCTGCCGAATTCAAATTAAAAAAAATAGAAGATAAACGGTCCAAAGCATTTCCAGAAAAATCCAAGGCCTCAATAGTATTTTCGAAGGTCGGAGCTGCTGGATTGTTGATGATGGTATCAATTTCCGCTTTTGCCGCAGCGATATTCTCGATAAATGCAGGTTTATAATCCTCCAATTTTATCTGAGAAAAGGGTGCGGTATTGTATTTCGTGTTGAAGGTACAGGTTAAAATTTCCATATTTTACCGAAGGGACAGGTCGCGACCTGTCCGTACTTTTTTTATAATTAATATTTATAATTGCGGAATCTGTCCGTACTTTTATTGATTAGTAATTTAAAATAGCCGATTTGTTAGTCAGTTATTTATTTTTTCAATCCTTCAGCCGCTTTGTTTACAGCGTCTTTCAATCCTTCTTTGTAAAGGATAATTTTATCTAAAACGCATTTATCAGCACTACCGATGATTTGAGCAGCCAATATTCCAGCGTTTTTAGCACCGTTTAAGGCCACAGTGGCAACAGGTACACCACCTGGCATTTGTAAAATCGACAATACCGAATCCCAACCATCAATAGAATTGCTTGATTTTACAGGAACACCAATCACTGGAAGCGGCGACATCGAAGCCACCATTCCTGGCAAATGCGCGGCTCCACCAGCTCCTGCAATAATCACCGAAACACCACGTTTGTGAGCGTTTTGGCTAAAATCAAATAACTTTTCTGGTGTTCTGTGTGCCGAAACAATATCGACTTCTACTGCTATATCAAATCCGTTTAGGATATCGATGGCGTCTTGCATTACAGGCATATCAGATATACTGCCCATTATTACTGCTACTTTGCTCATTATTTTATATTTAAAGATTCAAAAATTAAATGATTTAAAGATTTTGGAAAGATAGAACTTTATGGTTTTACCAATTATTTATCTTTAAATTATTCCATCTTTTAATTATTTAGAAATCACTCTTATCGTATTCTTTACTTCCTCAGCAATTCTTCTTGCCTCGGCCATATTTTCATTCGCAATGGTCACGTGTCCCATTTTTCTAAAAGGACGGGTTTGTTTTTTACCGTATATGTGAGGCGTAACACCGTTCCAACCTAAAATCGTTTCGATGTTTTCGTAAACTACATCTCCTGAATGCTCTTCGGCACCTACCAAATTAACCATAATTCCAGCCACTTTACTATCGGTATTGCCTAAAGGTAAATCCAAAATGGCACGCAGATGATTTTCAAATTGTGAAGTATAACTCGCTTCAATGCTGTAATGACCTGAATTGTGAGGGCGAGGCGCCACTTCATTTACTAGGATTTCGTCGTCTTCTGTTTGAAACATTTCAACTGCCAAAAGACCTACGTGGTTGAATTGTTGCGAAACATTTAGCGCAATAGCTCTAGCTTTTTCGGCTACTTTTTCATCGATTCTGGCGGGACAAATTACATATTCTACCTGATTGGCTTCAGGGTGAAACTCCATTTCGACTACAGGATAGGTTTTGATTTCGCCTGATGGATTGCGGCAAACGATAACGGCCAATTCGTTTTTGAATGGAATCATCGTTTCGGCAATGCATTCTACATTGGGTAACAAATCTAAATCTGAAGCTTTTCGGACTACTTTTACGCCGTTTCCGTCGTAACCAAATTCCGTACATTTCCAGACAAAAGGCAATTCAACTGCGCTCGATGTTACAGCTAATTGTAAAGCATCAAGATTTTCAAATCGCGTGTAAGGAGCGGTAGGGATATTATGTTGTGTGTAAAAATCTTTTTGCACGCCTTTGTTTTGAATCAAACGCAAGGTTTTAGGTGATGGATAAACTTTTTTGCCTTCATTTTCTAATTTTTCTAAGGCTTCTAGATTTACCAATTCGATTTCGAAAGTCAGAACATCGACTTGTTTTCCAAAGTTGTACACTGTATCAAAATCCATCAAATCGCCTTTGAAGAATTGGTTACAAGCGATTTTGCAAGGTGCTTCGTCGCTAGGGTCTAGTACATAGGTTTGTATGTCGAATTTTCGAGTGTCAAACAACAGCATCTTGCCTAATTGTCCGCCACCTAATATGCCTAGTTTAAAATCAGAAGAAAAATAATTCATGGTTGTGTGTTTGTAAACGGCAAAGATACTTATAATGATTGAAACCGAAAATGCTATTTTATTTTCCTCAATATCTCCCTCGAAACGGCCTTGTAGGCAGCGGATTGAGCGGGATAGTCTTTTTCGATGATGATTTGTAATTCAGGATAAATCCAATCATTCGATTTTCCTAGGACAAATAGCGTGCGGATACAATAGCATTTGGCCGCTACTTTAGTATCGGAAATCAGCCAATCAAAGCAGCATTCCGTTATTTGCTCTATTTGATTTGGACTTAGTTTTATTGTTTTCTTTTTAAAATGATTTTCAACCAAAAACTGCAATACTTTGGCGACTGGACGAATCGCGCTTTCATTGTTGAGTTGATTTAAATGCGAACAAAAGAAATCTAAATTTGGTTGCAGCCATTCTAGTTGACTATAAGCTACTTGTTCCAAAACCCAACAGGTTTTGTATGATTTTTCATCTTCTGTAGCAAAGCAAAGGTGTAGTAATGCTTCAAAATGAGCGGGATAGCTCAAAACAAATTGTGCCGCCAGCACTCTTTTGTCTCGATAACCACTTACATAATCTAGATGTGACAACAGTTCAGTGCTCATTTTGGAGGGTTTTAATTTAAAAATACAAATTTAAAATCAATTGTGAATTGTCAAATCCGAATTCTGTATCTTTGTGCATTATTTTAAACCTAAAAATAATGATACAACTTCACGATAAACAATTTGTTCCGTTTATTTCGGCTAGCGAAATAGATTTTGCTATTACAAAACTAGTGAAACAAATTCAAGATGATTTTGCCGATGAAACTCCTGTTTTTGTAGGAGTATTGAACGGTTCTTTTATGGTAGTTGCTGATTTAGTTAAAAAATACACTAGTTCGTGCGAAGTAACTTTCGTAAAAATGTCTTCTTATGAAGGTGTGGCTACTACCGAAAACGTAAAGCAATTAATTGGGTTAAATCAAGATCTTACGGGACGTTCTGTGATCATTATTGAAGATATCGTCGATACCGGAAATACTTTGGTCGAGCTTAAAGAACTATTTAAAAGTCAAAATGTTAAACATCTCAAAATTGCTACTCTTTTCTTTAAGCCAGATGCTTATAAAAAAGATGTCAAAATTGATTATATTGGAATTCGTATTCCTAATAAATTCATAGTTGGCTATGGTTTAGATTATGACGGAATCGGACGTAATTTACCAGAAGTATATCAGTTAAGCGAATAAACAAAAACATAAATTCACAACCTTAGAAGTCCCTTTTTTTAAGGGTACTGTTTATAAATTTTTTTAAAAAAATGATCAACATAGTTTTATTTGGGAAACCAGGTGCAGGAAAAGGAACACAAGCAGAATTCCTTAAAGAAAAATACCAATTAGTTCATATCTCGACCGGAGATGTCTTTCGTTTTAATTTAAAAAACGATACGGAATTAGGAAAACAAGCACGCGTTTACATGGATGCGGGCGATTTGGTTCCAGATGAATTAACTACCAAAATGTTGATTGACGAAGTAAACAAGCATTTGGATGCCAAAGGAATTTTGTTCGATGGCTACCCAAGAACCATTTCTCAAGCCGAAGCATTAGATGCCTTTTTGCCAACTATCGGAAGCCAAGTTACTGCTACTGTTGCACTAGAAGCTGATGACGAAGTACTAGTGGCACGTTTGCTTGAAAGAGGAAAAACGAGCGGCAGAGTAGACGACCAAGACGAAGAAAAAATCAGAAACCGTTACCAAGAATACAATGAGAAAACTGCTCCTTTGATGGATTATTACAAGGCGCAAAACAAATTTCACGCTGTAGATGGTATAGGAAGTATTCAAGAAATTACCGAAAGATTGACACAAGTTATCGATAATTTGTAGGAGCATTTCCAGCTGTACGTTACAAGTCCTCCTCTTGTGATTTGTTTTTGTAAAGCATCGCCCAAGCTTCTTTTAGTCGCTTAGCGCTACTAACAAAAACTAAACCACAAGAGTCCGGGCTTTTCTCTTCCATCTGGGCTAAAAAGAAGTTTAACTAACAAACATAAAATTGGAAATACTGATTATCTTTTTTCTAATACTCTTAAATGGCGTTTTCTCTATGTCAGAAATCGCATTGATTTCAGCAAGGAAAAATAGATTAGAAACAGCTGCAAAAAAAGGAAATAAAAGTGCAAAAACGGCTTTAGATTTAGCCAATTCTCCTAATAAGTTTTTGTCAACCGTACAAATAGGAATCACCTTAATTGGTATTTTGACAGGTATTTATTCTGGAGATAAAATCACCAAAGATGTAGAGCTTTTTATACAAGGATTTGAAATTTTTCAACCTTATGCCCACTCCATTGCAGTAGGAATTGTGGTGGTCGTTCTTACCTTTTTCTCTTTAGTACTAGGGGAGTTGTTGCCCAAACGAATTGGTCTCAACCACCCAGAGTCTATTGCAAAGACTGTAGCGATGCCAATGAAATTTATTTCGATAATCACGGCTCCATTTATATGGTTACTTACATCTTCTACTGATGCTATTTTAGACCTTTTGCAAATCAAACCAACAGCAGATGGTAAAGTAACCGAGGAAGAAATCAAAGCCATTATTAAAGAAGGGACAGAAGGAGGCGAAGTACAAGAAATTGAACAAGATATCGTAGAGCGCGTTTTCCATATTGGTGACCGAAAAGTCAATTCTTTAATGACGCACCGTAAGTCTGTGGTTTTCTTGCCATTTAATGCCAACAAAGAACAAGTAAGGCAGTTAATGTTGAAAGAGTTGCATTCTATTTATCCAGTTTATGGCGAGAATTTTGACGACATAGTAGGTGTGGTTAACTTAAAAAACATATTCTCTAATTTTGAAAATGATAACTTCAATTTGGCGGATATTATGACCGAAGCGCCTTTTATTATGGAACAAACTACCGCTTACACGGCTTTAGAGAATTTCAAAAAAACAGGTATTCATTATGCTTTTGTATCCGATGAGTATGGCGATTTTCAGGGGGTAATTACGTTAAATGATATTTTAGAAGCTTTAGTAGGTGATGCTGCCGAGTTTTATAAAGATGATTTTCAACTAATAGAAAGAGAAGATGGCTCTTGGTTGGTCGATGGACATTATTCATTACACGATTTCTTGACCTTTTTTGAGTTAGATGAACTAATTAATGATTATGAAGTGACCACAGTGAGTGGTTTGATAATGACTGAATTGTCTCGTATTCCAAAACAAGGAGAAAAATTGATTTGGCAAAAGTTTGAGCTAGAAGTCATTGATATGGATGGGGTTAAGATAGATAAAGTAATGGTGAAAGCCTTAAATGTTTAATGTTGTTGGTTCTCAGAACAAATTTAAACTTTTAAGCTTTTAAACATTTAAACAAGAAAAAATTACAGAAGATTTGAAATTAAAAGGAGGACAGCCAGTGGCTGTCAGGTATTTTTTTTTTAGATTTTTTGAAAAGTAAAAGAAATTATGACAGAAGGTAACTTTGTAGATTATGTAAAAATATTTGTTTCTTCCGGTAAGGGAGGAAAAGGATCTACGCACTTGCATAGAGAAAAATTCATCCAATATGGTGGCCCAGATGGTGGTGATGGAGGTCGAGGAGGACACGTTTATTTAGTTGGTAATAAGGCACTTTGGACATTGTTTCATTTGAAGTTTGCTCGACACATCAAAGCAGGTCACGGAGGTGATGGAGGAGGAGATAGAAGTACGGGGGCAGATGGTGAAGATAAATTTATCGAGGTGCCATTAGGAACTGTTGTAAAAGACAAAGAAACGGGTGAAACACTATTTGAAATTACTGAAGATGGTGAGAAACAAGTTCTTTCTCGAGGTGGTAAAGGTGGTTTAGGTAACTGGCATTTTAGAAGTTCAACCAATCAAACGCCAAGGTATGCACAACCTGGTTTGCCTGGCGTTGAAATGGATGTGATTCTAGAGCTGAAAGTTTTGGCTGATGTTGGTTTAGTAGGTTTCCCAAATGCTGGAAAATCGACTTTGCTATCGGTATTGACTTCTGCAAAACCAAAAATTGCCGATTATCCGTTTACGACTTTAAAACCTAATTTAGGAATTGTAGCGTATCGTGATTATCAGTCGTTTGTAATTGCTGATATTCCTGGAATTATTGAAGGTGCTGCTGAAGGAAAAGGGTTAGGACATTATTTCTTACGTCATATTGAAAGAAATTCTACGCTGTTGTTCTTGGTTCCAGTAGATACGCCAGATATCAAAGCGGAATATGAGATTTTGGTTAATGAATTGACCAAATACAATCCAGAAATGTTAGATAAAGAACGTTTATTGGTCATTTCAAAAATTGATATGCTCGATGATGAATTAAAAGCAGAATTAAAAGCAGAATTAGACGTAGCTTTCAAAGATGTTCCTTATATGTTTATTTCATCGGTTGCCCAACAAGGTTTGACCGAATTGAAAGACAAGTTATGGAAAATGTTGAACGAATAATTCGTTTTAAAATCTAAAAAATAGGTGTTCTTGTAAAAGGATACCTTTTTTTGTTTTATATAATTCATAAAAGGAAGTTAATATCTTTGAGTTAAAATAGGATTTTAAGAGCATTTATTAAAATAAAATGCTAAAATGATTTATATTCGCAGCACTAAAATAACATTTACACCTATGAAAAAAATTGTATTATTCTTGACTATGTGCCTGATGGCTTTTCCAGTAAAAGCAGATGAGGGAATGTGGTTTTTGATGTTTATCGAAAGATTGAACCATAGAGATATGGAAAAAATGGGCTTACAACTAACTGCCGAAGAAATTTACAGCATCAATAACCATAGTTTGAAAGATGCTATTGTACAATTCAACGGAGGATGTACTGCCGAAATCGTTTCTAAACAAGGTTTGGTTCTAACGAATCATCACTGTGGATACGACGCTATTGCAGAACTTTCTTCAGAACAAAATAACTATTTGAAAAATGGTTTTTGGGCAAAAGACAAAAGTCAAGAGCTAAAACCAAAGTCGTTGTTCGTTCGTTTCTTTGTACGTATGGATGATGTTTCTAAACGTATTTTATCAAAAGTAAATGATAAAATGACCGAAACTGAGCGCAACAAAGCCATTCAACAAGAAATTGCTTTGATCGAGAAAGAAAACAATGAAGGAGGGAAATACACTGTTTCTGTTCGTCCTTTTTTTCAAGGAAATGAGTACTACTATTTTGTGTACCAAGATTATAAAGATGTTCGTTTGGTAGGAACTCCTACAGAGAGTTTAGGAAAATTTGGTGGAGACACAGACAACTGGGAATGGCCACGTCACACTGCCGATTTTTCTATGTTTAGAGTGTATGCAGATAAAGATGGAAATCCAGCAGAATATTCTCCTGAGAATGTGCCATTGCAACCAAAACATTACTTGCCAATAAGTTTAAAGGGTGTGCAAGAGAACGATTATGCAATGATTTTAGGGTATCCTGGTCGTACCAACAGATGGATGCCAGCTAATGGAATCGAGCAAAACGTAAAATTTGCTTATCCTGCATGGGTTGAAGGTGCCAAAACAGGAATGGACAACATGAAGAAATACATGACTCAAAACGAGACTGTAAACTTACAATATGCTTCTAAATATGCTTCTACAGCTAACTATTGGAAAAACCGTCAAGGAATGATTGATGCTTTGACCAAAGCTAAAACAGCTCAAACTAAAACTAAAGAAGAAGCTAAATTTAATGCTTGGGCTAACAAAGCAGAGAATAAATCAAAATACGGTAATGTAATTAGTACTATCAATAACTATTACGCTCAAACTAACTTAAAAGCACGTCACGATAATTACTTGACACAATTGTTACGTACTGCTGCCTACGGCGCTTTGCCTGCTAGTTTAGGAAATGGTTTAATCGCTTATGCTAAAGAAAATGAAGCGAAAAGAGCTGAAATATTGCCAAGATTAACCGCAGCTATTGATGGCGCTTACGAAAGTTTATACGCTCCTTTAGAAAAAGAAGTGTTAACTGCACAATTGAATTTATATGCTGCTAAAGCGGCTGAATATGGATTAGCTCCAAAAGTGGCTGAAATGAAAGCTACTAACAATGGTGATTTCACAAATGACGTAAATAAAGCAGTGACTTCTAGTATTTTTAGTTCAAAAGAAGCTGTAGTGGCATTCTTGAAAGATCCTAAAGCCGAAACGATTACAAACGATCCTTTGTATGTTATTTCTAGCGATTTGGTGACCAAAATCAGAGCAAAATCTCCGGAACAAGCCAAAGCTGATGATGATTTTGCTATTGCTTTCCGCAAATTGGTTGAAGGTTTGAGAGAATCAAAATTGAATACGATTCAGTATCCAGATGCGAATTCTACTTTGCGTTTGACTTACGGAAAAGTTAAGGCGTTGCCTGCTGATAAACGTAATGATGCGAAAGTAAACAATTATACTACCATGGCTGGAATGGTAAACAAATACAAAGCAGGTGATGCAGAATTTGATTTGCCTTCACGTTTGTTAGAGTTGAACAAAGCCAATGATTTTGGTCAGTATGCTGACAAAGCAGGATACATGCCAGTAAATTTCTTGACAGATAATGATATTACAGGTGGAAACTCAGGTTCACCAGTATTGAACGGAAAAGGAGAATTGATTGGTGTTGCTTTTGATGGTAACATTGAAGCTATGGCTGGTGATGTTATTTTTGATAAAAAATTACAAAGAACCATCAATTTAGATATTCGTTTTGTGCTTTGGATTATTGATAAATATGCTGGAGCTCAAAATATTATTGATGAAATGACTATCGTAAAATAGTTCAAAATAAAATTGAAGGCAAGAAAGAATGTTGTGGCTCTTTAGCCCCGATAGCAGTGAAAATCCTCTAGACTCGTGACCAAACGAGGCTAGAGATTACTTCGTCAGTTCGCTTCGCTCGGGTGTAGCGGATAGAGGGACGATGACAACCAGAACGCCCATTTTTTCTGCTCCTAAAAACTTTAATAGATAAGACCGTCTTGATTAATTTCGAGGCGGTTTTGTTTTTGGGTATAGGTGTCAAACAAGAAGTCTAAAGTGTGTGGAATGACATTGGCCTCGATTTTGGGGTAATTCATAGGCAAGGTGAGCCAATTTTCTATAATCAAATCGAAATCTTGATCGACTTCATAAATGACGGGAATGCCCATTTTTTTTAAAGCAGCTGCGTTGCATTCCTGCTCGTAATGTTTACGAATGGGGATGGAAAGGATTTTTTTGCGTAGGTACAATGCCTCCGAAGGTGTTTCAAATCCGCCACCAGTGATGATGCCTTGGCATTTGATTACACTTTTGTTGAACAGCGCTTGGTCTACAGGATAATAAGTGATGTTTTTGACTCTATGCTTTGTTTTGACATCGCTTAAAAACCAGTGAAAGTGCTCGTTGGGTAATTTATGGAAGGCTTTTTCTAAACACTCTTTTTGAAAAGACGGTAGATAAACGGTGATATGTCCGCCATTTTTTGGGTCGGCGTGTAAGATTTCGTCTTTGATGATGGGAGGTAAAATGAAATCATCGTAGCGTTCAAAATGCAATCCAATATTTTGAGGAGCGGGCGCATAATGTCTGAAAATTAATTCACCGATTACATCTTTTCTTTCGGGTCGAGGAGTTAGTTTTGAGGTGAAACTGGCTTGATGACCAAAAGATACCGAGTGTTTTTTTTGTAATTTACAAGCCAATGAAGTGATAGAATCAAAATCATTGATGATGACATCGTATTGGTCTAGTGGTAGCGAGCGAGCGTCTTTGTAGATTTGATTGGGCTTTACTTTTTTGGCAATATTCCAATAATCTAGTCCACCGCATTGGCTGTAATGAAGACTCAATCCGTTGCTTCTGTATTTAATCGGAATGCTTGGATTTAAGGAAGCATAAGTGCCGCTTAAGAGAAAGTCAACTTCGCCATATTTTTGCAGATAAGGGTAGAGTTGAATGGCTCTGCTAATGTGACCGTTTCCTGTGGCTTGAATGGCGTAGAATATTTTCATTTTACGGATTAGGATAAGATTTTGACCACGATGTCGTTCTTTGTTTTTTCTTCGGAAGTGTCGGCATCTTTGTAATGTTCTTTAAGGTATTGGTAGATGCTCCATTTTCCTTTTTTGTATTCCAAAGCGGTTAGATTTTCGACCCAATCACCACTATTGAGGTAAGTAACTTGTCCGTGTTCGTTTTCGATGGTCTTCATTTGAGGTTTATGGATATGGCCACAGACCACGAAGCTGTAGCCTTTTTCTATGGCGATTTCGGCAGCAGTGGTTTCGAAATTACTGATAAATGCGACCGCTTTTTTTACACTGTCTTTGATGGTTTTGGAGTAGCTTCTTTTTTCTTTACCCAACAATTCTCGGAACCAATTGATACAACTGTTGATTAGAATCAACAAATCATAACCTTTGCCACCCAATTTAGCAAGGATTTTGGCATAGCCTCTGGTGGAAGAATCGAACACATCCCCGTGAAAGAACCACGTTTTTTTACCATCGATTTCTAAAATCAATTTGTCGACCAACTCAAAATTCCCTAAAACAAAATCTGAATATTTACGAAGGGCTTCATCGTGATTTCCTGTAATGTAGATGACTCTTGTGCCTAAATTCGATAGTTTTATGATTTGTCTCAAAACATTCATGTGTGCCACCGGAAAATAACTTTTGCTAAAATTCCACATATCGATAATATCGCCATTGAGAATTAAGATTTGCGGTTGAATGGATTTGAGGTATTGTAGTAATTCTTTGGCTTGGCAACCATACGTGCCCAAATGCACATCACTAATTACGACTAGAGGAATTTTTCGTTTACTTTTCATATAAAGTTTTTACGAAAATAGGGTAGTAGTGTTAGGGGAATGTGATTTTAATTTTTTCTTTGTATTATTTATTTCGTCATAGTTTATCTTGAATGTAAATTATGCGTCTGTTTACTCTAAAATTTATTTATTTTTGAAGAATGAAAAAATCAGTACTTTTTTTTATTCTATTTCCTCTTTTTATGGTTTCACAATCCAATTTGGATACAGGCGAAAAGTTATTTGAAGCCGGAAAGTATGCACAAGCAGCATCTTTGTTTGAATCAGTTTTGAAAACAAATCCAAATGATTTGAAAGCGATAGAATATCTTGGCGATATCGCAGGAAAACAAAAACAATGGGATAAAGCGCTAGGTTACTACAATAAGTTGAAAAAAGTAAAACCCAATGAAGCCGATTATCATTACAAATGTGGTGGAGTTATGGGTATGAAAGCCAAAGAGGTGAATAAATTCAAGGCTTTGGGAATGATTGGTGACATTCGTTCCTCTTTTGAAAAAGCCATTGCTCTCGAGCCTAAACATATTGAGGCGAGATGGGCTCTCATCGAACTCAATTTGCAATTGCCTGGAATTGTTGGTGGTAGTCAGTCGAAAGCAATACAGTATTCTAATGAGTTATTAAAAATTTCTCCTGTTGACGGTTATTTGTCACGTGGGCATATTGAGGAGTATTTCGACCGCAATTCGGCTGCTGAAATTCAATACAAAAAAGCGCACGAAATTGGCAATTCAAAAGTTACTTTTCAAAAATTATATCAATTATATTTGAAAAAATTAAACAACCCCAAGAAAGCACAAGAACTGAAATCCCCCTAGCCCCCAAAGGGGGAACTCATAACATTATAAATAAAATAGGAATAATTATACTCATTCATTATGAAATCGCCATGATTCCAAATCACAAACAAAGATGAAGAATGGCGATAGCATATTCCTTTCAAAAACAAATATTATCTACATATGAATTCAAATACAAACAATACAGCTGCTGTTTCCCCTTCGGGGGCTAGGGGGCTTCATTTTATAGCTATTGGCGGAAGTGCAATGCACAATTTGGCTTTGGCTCTTCACAACAAAGGATATCAAGTAACAGGTAGCGACGATGCTATTTTCGAACCTTCAAAATCTCGCTTGGAGAAAAAGGGAATTTTGCCTGCTGAGTTGGGTTGGTTTCCTGAAAAAATCACTGCTGATATTGAAGCGGTAATTCTAGGAATGCACGCAAAAGCCGATAATCCAGAATTATTAAAAGCGCAAGAATTAGGATTGAAAATTTATTCTTATCCTGAGTTTTTATACGAGCAGTCCAAAAATAAAACACGTGTTGTAATAGGAGGTTCACACGGAAAAACTACGATTACCTCAATGATTTTGCACGTGATGCACTATCATAACATAGAAGTTGATTATATGGTAGGCGCCCAATTGGAAGGCTTTGATACTATGGTGCATCTTACAGAAGAAAATGATTTTATGGTTTTGGAAGGGGATGAGTATTTGTCTTCACCAATTGATAGAAGACCAAAATTTCATTTGTACCAACCGAATATTGCTTTGATTTCTGGAATTGCTTGGGACCATATCAATGTTTTTCCGACCTATGAAAATTACGTGAATCAATTCGAGATTTTTATTGACAAAATCACCAATGGCGGGATTTTAGTGTATAATGCAGAAGATTCAGAAGTGAAAAGAGTGGCCGAAGCAGCTACGAATCCGATTCGCAAAATGGCGTATTCCACTCCAAATTATGAAGTAAAAGATGGAGTGACACTTTTAGAAACGCCAGAAGGTCCTATGCCAATTGAAGTTTTTGGAGCGCATAATTTGAACAATCTCGCTGGAGCCAAATGGATTTGTCAAAATATGGGTGTTGATGAAGCTGATTTTTATGAAGCGATTGCCAGCTTTAAAGGAGCTTCAAAACGATTGGAAAAAATTACCGAAGGTAAAGGGAAAGTGGCTTACAAAGATTTTGCGCATTCGCCAAGTAAAGTGGCTGCAACTACAAAAGCCGTAAAAGAACAATATCCTGAACGTACTTTGGTAGCTTGTTTGGAATTACACACTTACAGTAGTTTGAATGCCGAATTCTTGAAAGAATATGAAGGAGCCCTAGAATATGCTGATATTGCCGTGGTATTCTATTCTCCTGATGCCGTAAAGATTAAACAACTCGAGGAAGTGACGTATGAACAAATAGCTAAAGCTTTCAATAGAGAAGACTTAATCATTTATACTAATCCAGCCGAATTCAAGACTTTTTTATTTAATCAAAATTTAGAGAATTCCGCACTATTGCTAATGAGTTCTGGAAATTATGGTGGGTTGAATTTTGATGAAGTTAAAAATTTAATGTTGTAGAGTCGAATACATAAAATATTAATAAGGTGTCAGTTTTTGGCACCTTTTTTTATTTCTGGTATTGAAAGTGTCCTACTATCTTGTATTTGAATAAGCAATCTTCTAGGACTTGTCCGTATCCTACATTATGAACAATCAAAGGGCGTAAACCATCACTTGTTTTCTTATGAGTTACAATTCCTATGTGAGGAAGTTTTCCGTTAATCATCCAAGTGACAATATCTCCAGTTTTGTAATCCTGAGCGTTATCGGACACTAATAGTTTTTTGCCTTTTCTTTCAAAGAAAACTTCCAAATTTGGAACTCTTCTGTGGTCAATGTTGGTGTCGGTTTTCTTCATTCCCCATTTTTTTAGATTGGGATATTTTGAAAAATTTGCCTTCATATCCACGTGTACTTCTTTTTGCAAATCAATATTGAGTTTTCTATAGGCTCTTATTACTACATCGGTACAAACGCCTTTGTTTTTGGGAACATCTCCATTTGGATATTTTATAGAACAATATGTCGGATCATATTTGACATTCGGATTTATAATTGCTAGCGCAGCTTCCGAAAGTTGTATGGAAAAGGGTTTTGTATTTGATGTAAAAGCTGGATTTGTAGTAGTAGTCGAAAAATAATTTAGTAAGAAAATTAAATAAATTGCTTTCATTTTTTTACTTTTATTATAAAACGATGTTTTTTCAAAACTAGTATAGTGTTCAATTTTAATTATTTACCATTTGGAAGAAACTAATTTCCCTATTACCCATTGGTCTGAAGACGACAAACCTCGCGAAAAAATGATGCTCAAAGGTAAAAGTGCTTTAAGCGATTCCGAATTGGTAGCCATTTTGATTGGTTCAGGAAGTAGAAATGAATCGGCAGTGGGACTGAGTAAACGTATTTTAGCTAGCGTCAATAATAATTTGTCTTCTTTAGGAAAACAATCTTTGGCTCAGTTGATGGAATTTAAAGGGATAGGCGAAGCCAAAGCCATTACGATTGCAGCCGCTTTAGAATTAGGAAGACGAAGAAAAGAAGAGAATCCTCTCGAATTGGTAAAGGTAACTTCGAGTAAAGTGATGTATCAAGAAATGTATCCTATCATAGGTGAGTTAGCTCACGAAGAATTTTGGGTTGTATATCTTAATAATTCGAATAAGATTATTTTTAAAGCACAACTAAGTAAAGGAGGAATTACAGGGACGATTGTTGATGTGCGATTAGTATTTAAAATAGCATTAGAGCAAAATGCTGTAGCTATTGTTTTGGCACATAATCACCCGTCAGGAAAACTCCAAGCCAGTGAAGCCGATATTCAGGTAACTAAAAGAATTAAAAATGCTGGCCTACAGTTGGATATTCCTGTCTTAGACCATATAATTATCACTGAACATAGTTATTTTAGCTTTGCTGATGAAGGAATTTTATAATTAACGTATTTAATATGGACATTTGTCTTATATTTGCAGACAAATGTCTTTTTTATGGAAGCGATTAAATTAAATTCAAACACAGCTATTAATGCGATGGTTCGTTCTTTTGTTTCAAAGTTAGAACAAACTAGTGGCTACAAAGTTTTAAATAAAAAATTGACGTATGCTGATTTCTTAAAGAATAAAATGCTAATTGTTCACGCCATTCGCGAAGGGATTCCCTATGAATTTTTTAAATTGATTCAAGAACAAACTCCATTTAATGAAGAAGATTGGGCACTCTTTTTAGGGATCTCTACAAAATCTTTACAGCGTAGTCGTGCCAAGGATAGTTTTGTTTTCAAACCTTTACAATCCGAAAAAATATTAGAATTAGCCGAAGTAACCACTGTTGGAAGAGCAATTTTTGATTCAGAAGAACAGTTTTATAGCTGGCTAAACCTTCCTTCCTATGCTTTAGGTAATCTAAAACCAATTGAGTTATTGCGAGATTCTTACGGCAAAGAATTGGTCTTGCAAGAAATGATAAAAATCGATCAAGGTATTTTTGTGTAATGGAAGTTTTTCGACTAGCCCGAAAGAGATATCCCATAGAATTATCTGGAAAAGGCGCTTCAATGTGCGGTGCCAGATGGAATTCTAAAGGAACTGAAATCATTTACACAGCAGAAAGTAGAGCTCTTGCCATGGCAGAAGTTGTTGTGCATTTGTCATTAGCTACTTTGCCAAGTGATTTTGTAATGCTAACCATTTCTATTCCTGATGTTGTTGAAATTCAAGAAGTCAAAATTGTTGATTTGCAATCGGATTGGAATGTGTTTCCGTCCTCTTTTCATACCGCTGGAATAGGAGATCGTTTTATTCAACAAAATGATTTTGCGATACTCAAAGTACCTTCAGCAGTGGTCAAAGGAGATTTTAATTTCTTAATTAATCCGTTTCATCAGGATTTCAAACAAATTCAAATTACAGATCAGATTGATTTTCCTTTTGATAAACGAATATTCAAATAATAGTATGCTTTTAAAAAATATAACCGATGTCTTTTTTGATTTAGATCACACGCTTTGGGATTTTGACAAAAATTCTGAGATGGCTTTTGATGCTATTTTTAAAAAAAATCATCCTGATATAGATACAACTTTATTTATAGAAAAATATATTCCAATTAATCAAGCATGTTGGAAATTGTATCAAAAAGATCAAATTTCGCATAATCAATTGCGTTATGACCGTTTGAAATTGTCATTTGATGCCATGGATTATGCCATTTCTGACGCTGCAATTCATCAAATGGCAATTGACTATATTGAGTTGTTACCCGAAAATAATTTTTTATTCGAAGGAACTATTGATATTTTAGAATACTTGCATAAAAAATACACCTTGCATATTATTACCAATGGCTTTGCTGATGTTCAGGATAAAAAAGTTAGAAATTCTAATTTAGAAATTTACTTTAAAACTATTACCAATTCAGAAATGGCAGGTGTTAAGAAGCCGAATCCTATTATTTTTGAGCATGCTCTAGATGTAGCAAACACTAAAAAAGAGTATAGTGTAATGATTGGTGATTGCCTCGATGCTGATGTAAATGGAGCCCTCAATGCAGGTTTGGCGGCTATATTTTTTAATCCCAGCCAAGTGATTGTTAGTTCCGAAATCTTGCAAATAAAACAATTGTTAGAATTGAAAAATTTCTTGTAAATTTATAAAATTAGTAATGAGGTTTTTTCCTCATTTTTTACCCTAAAAATAATGATAATGAAAGTACGTTTTTTATTTCTTTTTGCACTTTTTACTAGTGTTGCTTTTGCCCAATCCATTAATAATTTTAAAGCCGTTATTGTTCCTTTGAAATTTGATTTTCAAAAAAATAAAAACGAGTATCGATTGTCAACGATGACTAAGCATAATTTGTCTAAAGCTGGTTTTGAAGTGTATTATAATGAAGAGCCAAATTCTTATGATAAATGTAGTTTATTGTATGTAGATGTCATTAATTTAAAATCATTTTTAGCCACTAAGATGTATTTTGTGCTAAAAGATTGTAATGGAAAAGAAATATTTAGATCAGCAACTGGCTATTCAAAAGAAAAAGAGTATCCGTTGGCTTATAAAGAGGTTTTAGAGGAAGCTTTTGCTTCTTTGTATGCTCGTAATTATAAATACGAGGGTAGTACTGCGGTGGTGGACTTGAATCCTAGTACTTCAAACGTTGCAGTACCAGCACCTATAGTTGCAACAAGTGCTGTTGTGCCTGCTGTCGTACCGATTTCTACAACTGCTGCTGCTGCAGGAGCAGAGGTGTATTATGCTCAACCTACAAGTAATGGATATCAATTGGTTGATACTACACCAAAAGTGATTATGAAATTATATAAAACCTCTAAGAGCGATTATTTTACAGCAATAAAAGGAAACGTGCAAGGGGTTTTGTTTTTAAAAGACAATAATTGGTTTTTTGAATACTATCAAAATGAACAACTAATGTCTGAAAAAATAGCGATTAAGTTTTAGTTAGTTTAGAATACCAACCGAACAAATAAAAAAACGAGAATGCTGATTAATCAAAGCATTCTCGTTTTTGTTTTATTTTATTTACTTCTAACCTCTAACTTCTAACCTCATTAGTATCCATACTTCTCCTTCCATCTATTCTTCAAAAACTCTCGGATACTATTTTCTCTCGAATTATTACCAGGAACATAAATAGGCGTGTTGCTTAGCGCGTCAGGAAGGAATTCTTGTTCGGCAAAATTGTTCGCGTAATCGTGTGAATATTTGTATTCTTCACCATAGCCCAATTCCTTCATTAATTTCGTTGGAGCGTTTCTTAAGTGCAAGGGTACAGGCAAATCTCCCGTTTGTTTTACGATTTGTTGAGCGGTGCCAATGGCCATATACGAAGCGTTACTTTTTGGGGAAGTTGCCAAATATACCGCACACTGACTCAAAATAATGCGACTCTCAGGGTAGCCAATCGTAGCCACCGCTTGAAAAGTATTATTAGCCATAATAAATGCCGTCGGATTAGCATTACCAATGTCTTCACTTGCCAAAATCAACATCCGTCTGGCAATGAATTTAACATCTTCGCCGCCTTCAATCATTCGTGCCAACCAATATACCGCTCCATTGGGGTCACTCCCTCGAATCGATTTTATAAAAGCGGAAACAATGTCATAATGTTGTTCTCCCGTCTTGTCATACAACACTGTGTTTTGTTGCACCAATTCCAAAACCCGCTCATTGGTAATAATAATCGGTTCCGAGGCCGAGGCATTGACCACCAATTCAAAAATATTAAGCAGTTTTCTACCATCGCCTCCAGATAATCGCAGCAAAGCTTCGGTTTCTTTTAACTCAATTTTTTTGCTGGCCAAAATGGCGTCCGCTTGCATCGCTCTTTCCAGCAGAGATTCTAAATCTTCTTTGGTAAAAGCATTCAAAATATACACTTGACAACGCGATAACAACGCGGGAATCACCTCAAAACTCGGATTTTCAGTCGTAGCACCAATCAAAGTAATCCATCCTTTTTCCACCGCCGCCAAAAGCGAATCTTGTTGCGATTTACTAAACCGGTGAATCTCATCAATAAATAAAATTGGATTTTTAGCCGTAAACAATCCGCCACTTTGTTTGGCTTTTTCAATCACATCCCGAATGTCCTTCACCCCAGAATTGATAGCACTCAATTCATAAAAAGGTCGTTTAGATTCCTGTGCAATAATCTGCGCCAACGTAGTTTTTCCAGTACC
This sequence comes from Flavobacterium succinicans LMG 10402, assembly GCF_000611675.1. Taxonomy (GTDB): domain Bacteria; phylum Bacteroidota; class Bacteroidia; order Flavobacteriales; family Flavobacteriaceae; genus Flavobacterium; species Flavobacterium succinicans. Next base: position 125,940 of record NZ_JATV01000008.1, read on the forward strand.
CGGCGGTCCCCACAATAGCAGCGAGGGGATGATTCCGTTCTTAATTTGTTGCGTCAACGAGCCGTTAGGCCCCACCAAATGCGTTTGACTAATATAATCCGTCAAGGCTTGTGGCCGAATGCGTTCTGCTAAAGGTGCTTCCATACCACAAAAATAAACATTTTTTATAGTTTTCAGGAGCCAATCCAGCTGTACATTACAAGTCCTCGCACCGCGCTCTGTTTTTCTAGGCATAAAAGGAGCTTCCTTTGGTCGCTCTTTTCTGCCAAGAAAAAAGTAGAGCGCGGCACTCCGGGCTTTCCATTCCTATCTGGGCTAAACCTACCACAACACATTAGGTATGACAATTTAGCATTTTCGCTATTTTGGATGTATTTTTGAGAGACCAATAGCATAGCATTTATCCTATGGAAGAAAACCATTTTCAATTTCGTAATCGCGTAGTCCTTTTACCGCTACTTTTTTTATTGACGATATGGTTGGTCTACTGGCTCGAAGTTCGTTTCCATTTCGATTTTGACAAAAATGGGATTTATCCACGTACTTTCTCGGGTTTACAAGGTGTACTTTTTAGTCCTTTCATCCATTCCGATTTATTGCATTTGTATAATAATTCCCTGCCATTACTCGTTTTGTTGACTGCCCTGTCTTATTTTTATCCTAAGCAAATGCTAGCTGTTCTTTGCTTCGGAATAGTATTGTCTGGTGTTATTACTTGGGTTATTGGCCGCCCTAATTATCATATTGGTGCTAGTGGACTCATTTATGTTTTAGTGAGTTTTATCTTCTTCAAAGGAATTCAAACCCAATATTATCGTTTGGTAGCACTTTCTTTAACTGTAGTTTTAGTTTATGGTGGTTTGATTTGGTATGTCTTCCCCGAAGTAGACAATACTATTTCTTGGGAAGGTCATTTAGCGGGTTTTATCACTGGATTTTTATTGTCTATTGTTTTCAAAGCCGAAGAATATCAAAAAATCTATAAATACGAATGGGAACGCCCAGATTATGACCCATCGGAAGATAAATTTATGCAACGCTTTGACGAAAACGGCAATTTTGTAAATCCGCCAAAACCAGAGGTAGAGGAGGAGGTTGATCCCATAATGGCGTATTTTACCTCCAATTTACCCATTCATTACGATTGTATACCCACACAAAAAAAGGAACCAAAACAAGAGTCCTGATTCCTTTAATATTAAGTAATTCGTGATTTTCTACCACGAACTGTATTCTATAATCTGCATTCTACAATCTAGCTACGCTGTCTCACCGCTTCATATAGGAAAGCACCACAAGCAACTGAAACGTTTAATGAACCAATGGTTCCAAACATAGGCAATTTTGCCTTCTCGTCAATGATTTTTAAAACCGATGGATTAATACCTCGGTCTTCGGCTCCCATTACAATAGCAGTAGGGCCAGAAAGGGTTACATCATACAAACTTTTTTCTGTTTTTTCAGTAGCTGCTACTGTGGTAATGCCGCTCGCTTGCAGCAAGAAAATAGCATCTTTTATATGGTCTACTTTGCAAATCGGAATGTTAAAAACAGCCCCTGCAGATGTTTTTACTGTATCTCCATTTACAGGTGCCGATCCTGATTTTTGAACGATTATTCCATTAACGCCAGTACATTCAGCTGTTCTAATAATAGCTCCAAAATTTCTAGCATCAGATATTCCATCCAATACTAAGAATAATGGATTTTTACCATTTTCAAGAACTGTTTCAATTAAAGATTCTAAATCAAAAAAGGAGATAGGAGAGATAGTAGCTACCGCACCTTGGTGATTATTAGGTGTGAGTCGGTTTAGTTTCTCAACAGGAACATAAGAGAAATTAATATTTTCTCTTTTCATGACTTTCATTAAGTCTTTCATTAGGTCGCCACTAGCTTCCTTTTGTATGTAAACTTTATCTACTGTTGCCCCTGCTTGAATCGCTTCAATGATGGCTCTTATCCCAAATATTTGATGTTCTTTTTCCATAGGGGCAAAGATATAAAAAAAAACCACTCCAAATTTTGGAGTGGTTTTAATTGTTGGTTACATGATGTTATTTAGTTGTCCCACCATACTTTAGTAAGAAGTGTCACGTAAGGAACAGGTATGCCTGGTCCAGCTTGAAGTGAAGCACGGTTTACATTAATTTCAATTTGTGGATAAGGCAATCTTCTAGGGGTAACTCCTCCAGTACGATTTGTTTTAGGAGTAGTTAGTATTGGAAATCCTGTTCTTCTCCAGTCTACAAATGACTCATAAGAAGCTTGGTACATAGTTATCCATTTTTGCTCCATAATTCTTGCTAAAGTGTTGTTAAAGGCCACTAGTGGATTTGTTATATAAGTAGCGTCTGTTACTCCTAAAGCTGCGAAGTCATTAGCAATAGCTTTTTCATAAGCTATTTTAGAGTTAGATAAATCATTAGCTCTAAAATAAATCTCAGCTTTAATAAATTCAACTTCAGCAGCGCTAAGTAAAATTACTGGAGAATTTATTGATGCATAGCTTGGTCCTACACGAGAAAACAGATTTTCCCCAGAGTCATCTGTATCGTTACCAGGTAGGTTTCCTAAGTATTGTCCAGCAAGCCCACTATTGTTATTTGTAACTGGTAAAAAGTATTTGCTAATTCTTGGGTCATTTAATGACTTCATGTTATCTACAAGAGTTTTACAAACAGCGTTATCTTTTCTGCCTGAAAGAACATCAAATTGGTGGATTGGATTTGCATTGTTTGCAACGGTACCAAAAGTTACTTTAGCATTATTAGTAACAGTAGCGATCAATGAAGGATTTGTTTGTAAAAAGCTTAAGGCTTGTGTTGGGTTTTTTTTGCTAAGATGATTAAGCAATCTTAGTTTTAACGAATTAGCAAAAGCTTCCCATTTTACAATATCTCCATTGTATATTAAATCTGCAGTTGAAGGTTTAGCTCCAGCTCCACTCTTTAAGTTTGCTATAGCTTGATCAAGAGTTGTAATTAAAGCGGGATAAATCACTTCTTGTTTGTCATAAGCTGGGGTAATATTGCCTAGAGCACCTTTTGAGCTTTCGTTGTACGGTATGTCACCAAAAAGGTCTGTGGCAACACTAAAAGTGTAAGCTTTAAGAACTTGGGATATACCTAAATATATTTTGTCACCACTAACGATTGTTCTATCCTCAATTGTTTTTAGATCCATTAAAACATCATAAAGATTTCCCCATAAGCCATCTGTGTCAGCAGATGTTATGTTGTATTGTCCATAATTTAATGGTTGTCCTCTATGTCCAGCATAATGTTGGACAATAGTCGCAGGAATTCTTGTACCATCGCCACCTAGGGTATAAGTAAGGTTAACCTCTGATGCTGATAGTAAAGTTGCTAATGGAGCTTCTGTAGGATTATTAGGGTCGCTATTTATATCTAGTTCGTGGTCGCAAGACACGAAAACCGCTGATAATGTTATTAAGCCAACCAAAAGAGATCGCTTAAAACTACTATTGTGATTTTTTTTCATTTTCATTAATTTTAGTATTAGAATTGTGCTTTTAGATTGAAACCAATTGTTCTTGTTGTTGGAAATGCAAATCTTGAAACACCCTGAGCGTTACCTGTTCCAAATGAACTTGATTCTGGGTCAACATGAGGTATGTCAGACCAGATAAATAAGTTACGACCATACATACCTAAATCTAAAGACTGTATGTGTTTGTTTTTTAGTTTGAAGGTATAGCCTAGAGTCACTTCTCGTAATTTAATCCAGTTGTTTTCATAGACATATTGTTCATTTGGATAAGCACCAATTCCATACCAAGTTGCATCACGTTTTACAACAACATCATTAGTTGCTCCAGTTGTAGCATTTACTCCAGGAAAAATGTAGTCGTCATTACGTGTTAAAGTATTTTTGCTAACACCATAAAAATCTAATAATTCTTCAGTACCATTGTACATATATCCACCTCGTCTCATGTCAACAAGTGCTGTTAGATAAATATTTTTGTAATTAAAAGAAGAACTTATACCTGCTGTCCAATCGGCTTCAGTATGACCAAGTATTATTCCATCTAATACAGATGGTATTCCTTCATCATCTACTAATATGTTGCCGTCTTTGTCTCTTGCATAGCCTGATCCTATTAAGGTGCCTAATCTTTCTCCTTTAACTGCATATACCGCAGGGTTTCCACTAAATCCTCCAAGATATACTCTGTCTACACCAGGGTATGTTTCATCTACATGAGATCTGATTCTGCTAAAGTTAAACGTTAAGTCCCATCTGAAATCTTTAGTTAAGATAGGTGTAGTTCTTAAAGCCAATTCAAAACCTTTTGAAGTTGTTTTTCCACTATTAATAATTGTTGCTGTAGCTCCTGTAGCAGGGGAAATATCTAATGGTATAATACCATCTGTATTGATGTTTCTGAAGTAAGTTGCGTCAACTCCAATTCTGTCTTTAAATAATTTTAATTCAACCCCAACTTCATATTCTGTAGTGAATTCTGGGCTCAAATTAGAATTACTTATTGTGTTTTGAATTGTGTAACCTGCTAAGTTGTTGAATGGGAACTCAATTCCTGTAGTAAATCCATCACCAAATATAGCTTTTCTGTATGCAGGCTGTGTAAGATATGGATTAGCATCTCTACCTGTTTTAGAGGCTCCAATACGTAATTTACCATAAGTTAGTGCGTCAGATTGTATTTTAAATGCATCAGTAAATATTAAGGAAGCACTAACTCCAGGATAGAAAAAACTTCTATTGTCTTTAGGTAAAGTTGAACTCCACTCGTTTCTTCCTATAATGTTTATAAAAACATAACTGTCGTAGCTCAAAGATAAGTCTCCGAACACCCCAAATAAAGTTCTTCTACTGTTAAAAATGTCTGGAGGGCTGCTTGTCTTAATGTTGTTAGTATTAATAATATTTGGCAATATTAATTCAGTTCCAACAATAGTAGATTGTTGGAAAGTTCTATTGTTGTAGTCTTGACCAGCAGTTAATGTAGCTTTAAATTTTTCAGTAATTTTTTTATTTAACGTAGCAATTAATGTTGATGTAGTTTCATTTCTGCTAATGTTGTCATAAGTTAAATTTCCTAAAGGATTTCCACCAGTGTAAATATCCTTAAACAACGTTCTTTTATCGGATAGATAATCATTACCAAGACGATAAGATATATTTAAATCTTTTAATATATCAAAAGCGAAGTTTACACCAGTTATGTATCTCTGACTATCTGATTTTGCAGAGTTTTTGTTTACTGTCCATAATGGGTTGTCAAAAGAGCCCCCTCTAAAGTTAATTTGTCTTCCGTCAGGTCTTTGGTATCCATAGCCTGTTAAGTTCCAGGTTACAGGAGCGTGAAATAATGCAAAAATTGGATTGCTTCCGTCTTGTCCAGCAAAAGAAAGGTCGCCTTTAGAAGTGTTGTAACTTAAGTTGACACCTGCAGTGAATTTTGAACTGAATTTATAATTGCTGTTGAAGCGGCCATTGAATTTTTCAAAACCCTGACCAGGAACGATGGAGGTTTGTTTTGATTGCCCAATTGATGCGAACATATCATGTGCTTCAGTAGCGTTTGAAAGTGAAATGTTGTTATTGTAAGTTATGCCAGTTTTTAAGAATTCTTTTCTAGGATCATAGACTTTTAGTTGGATTTGTTGTGGGCCTAATCCTAGAGCAGCTCCTGCAGCTGCACTTGTTACAGTTTGACCAGTTATTTTTGGTCCAAATGATCTTGAGGTACCCTCTGCATAATTTACACTGTTTGTTCCTTGTGCATATTCAGTTTGATAATCTGGTAATACTAATGCATTGTCAGCTGCAACTGAGCTAGTGTATTCAATAACTGGTTTTCCAGCTTTATTTGATCCAGTTTTGGTAGTTATTAATACAACTCCATTAGAACCACGGTTTCCGTATAAAACGGCGCCAGCAGCTCCTTTTAGTACGGTAATGCTTGCAATGTCATTTGGGTTGATGTCTGAAGCTCTGTTCGGGCTGTTGATTCCTGTTACGGTATTTGAATTACCATCATTGGCATTGCTCATCGGTATACCGTCAATAACGTAAAGGGGTTCATTACTATTAGTTAATGATTTATTACCTCCCCTAATTACCAGTCTACTTGCTTGACCAGGGGCACCTCCAGAGGCAGTTACTTGTACACCAGCTACTTTACCACTAAGTGCGCTAACAAGATTTTGATTATTTCCTTTGGTTATGTCAGAGCCAATGATTTTTGTAGATGCATAACCAATAGCTTTATCTGATTTTTTAATGCCCAAAGCGGTTACGGCGACACTTTCTAGCTCTACAGCTGCATCTCTTAGTTTTACGCTTATTGATGTAGAGCTAGCTAGAACTTCTTGAGTGTTCATCCCAACAAAGCTAAAAATCAATACTTGGCTTGGGCTTGCTTTAATGGCAAATTTACCATCAAAATCGGTTTGTGTTCCTTTTTTTGTTCCTTTAACTAACACACTCACGCCGGGTATTGGCAATCCTGCATTGTCAGAAACAGTACCAGAAACAGATCTTTCTTGCGCAAAGGTTACTTGCGTCATTAGCACCATTAAAAGGGCTAATAGTCCGTTGAACTTTAGTTTCATTATTTAATTGTTTTGAATTAGTTTGTCAAAACTCTTAATAATTTGTTAACAATCCTAATATATTTTAATTTTTTTTAACTCACGTTTTAAAATTTAACATTGTAGCATATGTTGAGGATAATGTTAAAAAAATTGAAATCATTATAGTTTTTTATGCTATTAGATATGGATAATTTTAATAATCCGCTTTTTGTATTTAATCCTAATCCAGCGCCAATACTGCTAATTTTGTTAAAATTATTAATAATTTTTGATTTGCTTTTGTCGTTAAATAATGTGTAGTCTAAAACAGAATGGATGTATAATGAAGCATTAATAAGGTATCTGTATTCGGTAAGTATCATGTGTACCTGATTTCCTTGTAAGCTATTTTCTGCAAAACCTCTTATGGAATACAGTCCGCCGAATCTAAAAAGTTCGTTGGTTAGATAGGTGTTGCTTTTTAAGAAATAATTTTGACTTCTTAGGTTAATGCTGTGCTTTGAATTAAAGTATAAGTTGTGTGCTAGATTGAATTGTATGAAATGTTGTTTTTGGTTTGGTGTAGAAGACAGGATGTTTGTTTGATTTCTTTTTCCAGTTCCAAAACGGAATTCAATTTTTGTTTTTTCAGGAAATAAATCGTGGTTAGGGTCTTTTTTTAGGTAATTAAGGCCAGTTGTAAAAAAATGGTTGGTGTAGTCGCTTACGGTAGTGTTGCTGTTTTGAATATCGCTAGAAGTTGTAGATTCGATACCGATATTTAGTCTAGTGTTGTAGTTGATGATGTAATTTAAGTTAACTAGTGATTTTGAGTTTTGAAACGTGCTGTCTTGTTTGAAAATGTGTAGTTGGGCGTTAAGTCCCAGTGATGTTCTGAATAGGTAGTCTAAAGTGAGTCCTGTTCGAAATGTTCTTTGGTTGTTGCCGTCGCTTTTCCAATAAATAAAGAATTTTTCACCTTGCTTTAGAATATTTTGGAGATGTATATCGAGATAGCCGTTAATGGTTGTTTTTTCTGCTTCATTGTTTCCTAAGCCAATATATCCGTCAAAAGTGTTTGCTTTTCTTTTTTCGGCATAAACATAAATTAGCGTCGAATCTTTGCTTAATAGTAATTCTGGTTTTTTGTTCTGATTGGCAAATGGATATTTGTCGAATTCCAATTGTATCTCTTTGAGTGAAGCTTGGTTGAATAATTTGTTTTTGAATTTCTTGTTTATTTGCGTTAGGTGGTTATTGGGGAAGAATTTTGCTTCATTGTTTTTAAGGATAATTTGATTGATTTTTCTTTGACTGTTTGGTTTGATGTTTAAATCAGCGTAAAGGTTGTTTTTAATTTTCTTGATATTTGTTAACTGTAGTTTGGCTAGAGGGTATCCGTTTTGTTCAACTTTTCTAAGGATTTCTTCTAAGAAAGTTGGTAATTCATTGTATTTGATGACTATGTTTTTGTTGGTTGAAAAATCATCAAGTATTGGATTTAGGAGTTCGTTTTCAGGGATATATACATAGGTTTGGTTTATCCTGTCATTTAATTGGAATTCAATTGAAAAGGTGGAATCGTTTTTTTGTATTAAATCTTTTGGATAGTGATCTAGGTAGCCAATTTTTTTTAGTTTTTCGGATAAGTCAGTGATTTCGTTTTTTAAAGATTTTATGTTTAGGTGTTGGCGGGTGTAGTTTAAGGAATCGATTGTTGTTGTTTCTTGATCTGACCCTCCATTTATTTTTAAAATAAATTTTTGCGCAAAAACGGTTGAGCAAATGAGGCTGCAGAAAAAGATGTAAATGACGTGTTTCAATTTTTTTTGGTTTGAAATAAATGTAACGCAAATATCTTATGAATGTTATGAAAATCATAATCTAAAATGAGGATCTTGAAAATTAATGCATTAAGGTTTGTATAGTGAAAAATATTTTATACATTTGCAACCCCGTAAAAAGCGGGAATTTAATATAATAAGAAATTTTTAGTATTAATTATGCCAACAATTCAACAATTAGTAAGAACAGGAAGAACTCAGATAACTAAGAAGAGTAAATCGGTTGCTTTAGATTCTTGTCCTCAAAGAAGAGGGGTTTGTACGCGTGTTTACACTACTACACCAAAAAAACCAAACTCTGCAATGCGTAAAGTTGCGCGTGTACGTTTGACAAATGGTAATGAAGTGAATGCTTACATCCCTGGAGAAGGACACAATTTACAAGAGCACTCGATAGTATTAGTTAGGGGTGGAAGGGTAAAAGATTTACCAGGAGTTAGATATCACATCGTTCGTGGTGCGCTTGATACATCAGGTGTAGCAGGAAGAACGCAAAGAAGATCTAAGTACGGAGCTAAACGCCCAAAAGAAGCAAAAAAGTAATTTAAAAAGTTAATTGCTTATAACTGATTTAGAATTTTATAATTCTAAAAAGATGTTATGTGCTAATGACAAAAAATTAAAAAAAAGACATGAGAAAAAGAGCGGCAAAGAAAAGACCACTTTTACCAGATCCAAGGTTTAATGATCAACTGGTAACACGTTTTGTGAACAACTTAATGTGGGATGGTAAAAAATCTACAGCGTTTAAAGTATTTTATGATGCAATTGACATTATAGAGTCTAAGAAACAAAACGACGAAAAAACTTCATTAGAAATTTGGAAAGATGCCTTGACAAACGTTATGCCTCACGTAGAAGTACGTAGCCGTAGAGTTGGTGGAGCTACATTCCAAATCCCAATGCAAATTAGACCAGACAGAAAAATATCTATGGCTATGAAATGGTTGATTCTTTATGCAAGAAGAAGAAACGAAAAATCAATGGCGCAAAGATTGGCTTCAGAATGTTTAGCTGCGGCTAAAGAAGAAGGAGCTGCTGTTAAGAAAAGAATGGATACTCACAAAATGGCAGAGGCTAACAAAGCTTTCTCTCACTTTAGATTTTAATTCGTAAAGAAATGGCAAGAGATCTAAAATATACAAGAAATATTGGAATTGCTGCTCACATTGATGCTGGTAAAACAACAACAACGGAGCGTATATTATTCTATACTGGAAAATCACACAAAATTGGTGAAGTACACGATGGTGCTGCAACGATGGACTGGATGGCACAAGAGCAAGAAAGAGGTATTACTATTACTTCTGCGGCTACAACTTGTGAATGGAATTTTCCAACAGAGCAAGGTAAAGCTTTGCCTGAAACATTGCCTTATCACTTCAACATTATCGATACTCCTGGTCACGTTGACTTTACAGTAGAGGTAAACCGTTCGTTGCGTGTATTGGATGGATTAGTTTTCTTATTTAGTGCGGTTGATGGTGTAGAGCCACAGTCAGAAACTAACTGGAGATTAGCGGATCAATACCGTGTGCCACGTATGGGATTTGTTAACAAAATGGACCGTCAAGGGTCTAATTTCTTAGCAGTTTGTCAGCAAGTACGTGATATGTTGAAATCTAACGCGGTAGCGATTACTTTGCCAATTGGTGAGGAAAATGATTTCAGAGGAGTGGTTGATTTGGTTAAAAATCAAGCTATTGTTTGGCATGATGCTACACAAGGTGCTACTTTTGATATTATTGATATCCCAGCGGATATGGTTGATGAAGTAAAAGAATACAGAGATATCCTTATCGAAGCGGTTGCTGATTATGATGAAAACTTGCTTGATAAATACATGGAAGATCCAGATTCTATTACAGAAGATGAGATTAACAATGCGTTAAGAGCAGCAACTATGGATATGGCTATCATTCCTATGATTGCTGGTTCATCTTTCAAAAACAAAGGAGTTCAATTCATGTTAGATGCAGTATGTAAGTACTTGCCATCTCCAATGGATAAAGAAGGTATTACGGGTATTCATCCAGATGATGCTGAATTATTGGAAGAAGATCAGACTCAAATCTTGCGTAAGCCAGATGTTAAAGAGCCTTTCGCAGCATTAGCATTTAAGATTGCTACTGACCCATTCGTAGGTCGTTTAGCATTCTTCCGTGCTTACTCTGGAAGATTGGATGCTGGTTCATATGTATTGAATACGCGTTCTGGTAACAAAGAAAGAATTTCTCGTATCTACCAAATGCATGCTAACAAACAGAACCCAATTGAATATATCGAGGCAGGTGATATTGGAGCGGCTGTTGGATTTAAAGATATCAAAACTGGAGATACATTGTGTGATGAAAAACACCCAATTATTTTGGAGTCAATGAAATTCCCTGCGCCAGTTATTGGTATCGCAATTGAGCCTAAAACTAAAGCTGACGTAGATAAAATGGGTATGGCTTTGGCTAAATTAGCTGAAGAGGATCCAACATTTACTGTAAGAACAGATGAGGCTTCAGGGCAAACTATTATCTCAGGTATGGGTGAGTTACACTTAGATATCTTGGTGGATAGAATGAAACGAGAATTCAAAGTTGAAGTAAACCAAGGTGAGCCTCAAGTTGAATACAAAGAAGCTTTTACGAAAACTGCACAACACAGAGAGACTTACAAGAAGCAATCTGGAGGTCGTGGTAAATTTGGTGATATCGTATTTGTTCTTGAGCCAGCTGACGAAGTAGATGGTAAAGTTCCTGTAGGATTGCAATTTATTAATTCTGTAAAAGGAGGTAACGTACCAAAAGAATATATTCCTTCTGTAGAAAAAGGTTTCCGTGAGGCTATGAAAACTGGTCCTTTAGCAGGATACCAAGTAGATAGTTTGAAAGTTACTTTATTAGATGGATCTTTCCATCCTGTGGATTCTGATGCTCTTTCTTTTGAATTAGCAGCTAGAATGGGTTATAGGGAAGTAGCAAAAGCTGCTGGAGCTGTAATTCTTGAGCCTATCATGAAAATGGAAGTTATTACGCCTGAGGAAAACATGGGAGATATCGTAGGTGATATTAACCGTCGTAGAGGTCAAGTGAATGACATGGGTGATAGAAATGGTGCAAAAACGATTAAGGCTGATGTTCCGTTATCAGAAATGTTTGGATATGTTACAACTTTAAGAACGTTATCTTCAGGTCGTGCAACATCTACAATGGAATTTTCACACTACGCTGAAACACCTTCTAATATTTCAGAAGCAGTTATCAAAAAAGCAAAAGGAAACGCATAATCTTTAAGAAAATGAGTCAAAAAATCAGAATAAAATTAAAATCTTACGATCATATGTTGGTAGACAAGTCTGCTGAAAAGATTGTAAAAACTGTAAAAACTACAGGTGCTGTGGTTACGGGTCCAATTCCATTGCCAACACACAAAAAATTGTTTACCGTTTTGCGTTCACCGCACGTAAACAAGAAGGCTAGAGAGCAATTCGAAGTAATGTCATACAAGAGATTGATTGATATTTATTCTTCTTCTTCTAAAACTATCGATGCTTTAATGAAACTTGAATTACCAAGTGGAGTAGAAGTTGAAATCAAAGTTTAAGTAGTTCTAAAGTAATTAAGGACGCTGTTTTTAGGCAAAAAAATATTTTTTGGATTGTGTGTAAATAAGTTATACCTTTGCACCCACTTAAAAAATAGGATTTGCTTAAAAGCTGCGTTCTATATTTATATTTTAATAATTAATAATTAATATTTATGTCTGGGTTAATTGGTAGAAAAATCGGCATGACTAGTATTTTCGATGAAAACGGGAAAAATATTCCTTGTACAGTAATCGAAGCTGGACCATGTGTTGTTACCCAAGTCAGAACCAAAGAGGTTGACGGGTACGAAGCGTTGCAACTTGGTTTCGATGACAAAAACGAGAAACATTCCACGAAAGCGGCTTTAGGTCACTTTAAAAAAGCGGGAACTGTTGCTAAGAAAAAAGTCGTTGAATTTCAAGATTTTGCAACTGAACAAAAATTAGGAGATCTTATAGATGTTTCTATTTTTGAAGAAGGAGAATTTGTGGATGTACAAGGTGTGTCTAAAGGTAAAGGTTTTCAAGGGGTTGTAAAACGTCACGGTTTTGGTGGTGTTGGTCAAGCAACTCATGGTCAACATAACCGTTTAAGAGCGCCAGGTTCTGTAGGAGCTTCTTCTTATCCATCTAGAGTATTCAAAGGAATGCGTATGGCTGGAAGAATGGGAGGAGAAAATGTAAAAGTTCAAAACCTTAGAGTTTTAAAAGTAGTTTCTGATAAGAACTTACTAGTTATTAAAGGATGTGTTCCTGGGCATAACAACTCTTATGTAATCATTCAGAAGTAATGGAAGTAAAAGTATTAGATTTCAACGGAAAAGATACTGGAAGAAAAGTTCAACTTTCTGATTCAGTATTCGCAATTGAGCCAAACAATCATGCAGTATACCTTGATGTTAAGCAGTATTTAGCTAATCAAAGACAAGGAACGCACAAAGCTAAAGAAAGAGCTGAAGTTGCGGGAAGTACACGTAAGATTAAAAAACAAAAAGGTACAGGTACTGCTCGTGCGGGTAGTGCAAAAAACCCATTGTTTAAAGGTGGTGGAACTGTTTTTGGACCAAGACCAAGAAGTTATTCATTCAAATTGAATAAAAACTTGAAGCGTTTGGCGAGAAAATCAGCTTTCTCTATCAAAGCAAAAGAGTCTAACATTATCGTTTTGGAAGACTTTAATTTTGAAACACCAAGCACTAAAAATTTCATTAATGTTTTGAAAGCTTTAGAGTTAGAAAATAAAAAATCACTATTTGTGTTAGGCAATACGAATAAAAACGTATATTTGTCCTCTCGTAATTTAGCGTCTTCAAATGTTGTAAGTAGCTTAGAATTAAGTACTTACGCGATTTTGAATGCTAATAATTTAGTGCTTTTGGAGAGTTCTTTGGAAGTAATTGAAGAAAATTTAAGTAAATAATAGGACTATGAGCATCATAATTAAACCTATAGTAACGGAAAAAGTAACCAAAGAAAGTGAAGTTTTGAATCGTTTTGGATTCGAAGTTAACAGAAAAGCAAACAAAATTGAAATTAAGAAAGCTGTTGAAGCTGCTTATGGAGTAAATGTTGTTAGCGTTAACACGATGAATGTGAGACCAGACAGAACTACTAAATACACTAAAAGTGGTTTAATCAGTGGAAAGACAAATGCTGTTAAAAAAGCAATTGTACAAGTACAAGAAGGAGAAACAATTGATTTTTACAACAATATCTAAGATAAAATGTCAGTAAGAAAATTAAAACCTATTACCCCAGGTCAGCGATTTAGAGTTGTGAATGGTTATGACGCTATTACAACTGATAAGCCGGAACGCTCTTTGATAGCGCCGATAAAAAACTCTGGAGGTAGAAATAGTCAAGGAAAGATGACCATGCGTTATACGGGTGGTGGTCACAAGCAGAGATATCGTATCATCGATTTTAAGCGTACAAAAGAAGGAATTCCTGCTACGGTAAAATCAATCGAATACGATCCAAATCGTACTGCTTTTATCGCTTTATTAGCTTATGCTGATGGTGAGAAAACTTATATTATCGCTCAAAATGGTTTGAAAGTGGGTCAGAAAGTAGTTTCTGGGCCAGAATCTCAACCAGAGATTGGTAATACTTTACCTTTAAGTAGAGTTCCACTAGGAACTGTTATTTCTTGTATCGAATTGAGACCAGGACAAGGAGCTGTAATTGCTCGTTCTGCTGGAACATTTGCTCAATTAATGGCAAGAGATGGAAAATACGCTACTATTAAAATGCCATCAGGAGAGACAAGATTGATCTTGTTGACTTGTTCGGCTACAATAGGAGCAGTTTCTAATTCAGATCATCAATTAGTAGTGTCAGGAAAAGCTGGTAGAACTAGATGGTTAGGAAGAAGACCTAGAACAAGACCTGTTGCAATGAACCCTGTAGATCACCCAATGGGAGGTGGTGAAGGACGTTCTTCTGGTGGACATCCACGTTCAAGAAATGGAATACCAGCTAAAGGTTATAGAACACGTTCTAAGAAAAACCCGAGTAACAAGTATATCGTAGAACGTAGAAAGAAATAATAAGATATGGCACGTTCATTAAAAAAAGGACCTTTCGTTCATTATAAGTTAGAAAAGAAAGTTGAAGAAAACATCGCTGGTGGAAACAAAGGAGTAGTAAAGACTTGGTCTAGAGCTTCTATGATTACTCCTGACTTTGTTGGACAAACTATCGCAGTTCATAACGGTCGTCAATTTGTACCTGTTTACGTTACAGAAAACATGGTAGGACATAAATTAGGAGAGTTTTCACCAACTAGATCTTTTAGAGGTCATGCTGGAGCAAAAAATAAAGGTAAAAAATAAGAAGCAATGGGAGTTCGTAAAAGAGAAACAGCAGATGCGAGAAAAGAGGCTAATAAGTCTATTGCTTTCGCGAAGTTAAATAACTGCCCTACTTCACCTAGAAAAATGCGCTTAGTAGCAGATCTAGTAAGAGGTCAGAAGGTAGAAAGAGCACTTAACATATTAAGATTTAGTTCTAAAGAAGCTTCAAGAAAATTAGAAAAACTATTATTATCTGCAATCAATAACTGGGAGCAAAAAAATAGTGAAGCTAGTTTAGAAGAAGCTGGTTTATTTGTTAAGGAAATCCGTGTAGATGGTGGAATGATGTTGAAAAGACTTCGTCCAGCTCCACAAGGAAGAGCACACAGAATAAGAAAACGTTCTAATCACGTAACAATCGTGTTAGGAGCTATCAATAACACACAAAGCAATTCTTAAGCAGCATGGGACAAAAGACAAATCCAATTGGAAATAGACTTGGTATCATCAGAGGATGGGACTCAAACTGGTATGGTGGAAATGATTACGGTGATAAATTAGCCGAAGATCACAAAATCAGAAAGTATGTTCATGCTCGTTTATCAAAAGCTAGTGTATCAAAAGTAATCATCGAGAGAACTTTGAAACTTGTAACCGTTACTATCACTACTGCTAGACCTGGTATCATTATCGGAAAAGGTGGACAAGAGGTAGACAAGTTGAAAGAAGAACTTAAGAAAATTACTGACAAAGAGGTTCAAATCAACATCTTTGAAATCAAAAGACCTGAACTTGACGCGTATCTAGTTGCTACAAGCATCTGTCGTCAAATCGAAAGTCGTATTTCTTACAGACGTGCTATTAAAATGGCAATCGCAGCCTCTATGCGTATGAATGCTGAAGGAATTAAAGTTTTGATTTCTGGTCGTTTGAATGGTGCTGAAATGGCACGTTCAGAAGGATTCAAAGAAGGTAGAATACCTCTATCAACTTTCAGGGCTGATATTGATTATGCACTTGCAGAAGCTCATACTACTTATGGTAGAATGGGAATCAAAGTGTGGATCATGAAAGGTGAAGTTTATGGAAAGAGAGATCTTTCTCCGCTTGCTGGCATGGACAAAAAACAAGCTGGTGGTAAAGGAGGAGATTCATCTAGAGGAGACAGAAAACCTTTTAACAAAGGTGGAAAACCAGACGCTCGTAAAAGAAAGTAAATTTTTAAACTAAAGAAAAATGTTACAGCCTAAAAGAACAAAGTATCGTAAGGTACAAAAGGGTAAAATGAAAGGGAATTCTCAAAGAGGACATGAACTTTCAAATGGAATGTTTGGTATTAAATCTGTACATGAAGATGGAATGTTCTTAACCTCTCGTCAAATCGAAGCTGCACGTATCGCTGCAACTCGTTATATGAAAAGAGAAGGACAATTATGGATTAAAATATTCCCAGACAAACCAATCACTAAGAAACCTCTTGAGGTACGTATGGGTAAAGGTAAAGGTGCCGTAGAATATTGGGCAGCTGTAGTTAAACCTGGAAGAATTATGTTCGAAGTTGGAGGAGTACCTTTGTCAGTTGCAAAAGAGGCGTTACGTCTTGCAGCTCAAAAGCTTCCAGTTAAAACTAAATTCGTTGTTGCAAGAGATTTCGAAGCATAATCTATATTATTATGAAACAATCAGAAATAAAAGATCTTTCTGCAGCGGAGTTGCAAGAAAAACTAAGTCAAACTAAAAAGGTTTATGCCGATTTAAAAATGGCTCACGCTATTTCTCCGATCGAAAATCCACTTCAAATTAGAAGTGTACGTAGAACGGTTGCTAGATTAGCTACAGAACTTACTAAAAGAGAGTTACAATCATTGTAATCTGCTGAAAGATGGAAAAAAGAAATTTAAGAAAAGAAAGAATTGGTGTAGTTACTTCAAACAAAATGGATAAATCTATTGTTGTTGCTCAAGTAACTAAAGTAAAACACCCATTATACGGTAAGTTCGTGTTGAAAACAAAGAAATTTGTTGCACACGACGAAACAAACGACTGTAACATTGGAGATACTGTAAGAATTAGCGAAACGCGTCCTTTGAGTAAATCAAAATGTTGGAGATTAGTTGAAATCCTAGAAAGAGCTAAATAATTATGGTACAACAAGAATCAAGACTAAAAGTAGCAGATAACACAGGAGCTAAAGAAGTTTTAACTATCCGTGTTTTAGGAGGTACCAAAAGAAGGTATGCCTCTGTTGGTGACAAGATTGTAGTTTCTATCAAAGATGCAACTCCAAACGGAAACGTTAAAAAAGGAGCTGTTTCAACTGCAGTTGTTGTACGTACCAAAAAAGAAGTGAGAAGAGCCGATGGTTCATACATCAGATTCGATGACAATGCTTGTGTGTTGTTAAACGCAGCTGGTGAGATGAGAGGAACTCGTGTTTTTGGTCCGGTAGCAAGAGAACTTCGTGAAAAACAATTCATGAAAATTGTATCATTAGCACCAGAAGTGCTTTAATTCGTTATAAGATGATAAAGCTAAAAATAAAATCAGGAGATATCGTAAGAGTAATTGCTGGTGACCATAAAGGTGAAGAAGGTAAAGTATTACGTGTTTACCGTGAGAAAAACAAAGCAATTGTTGAAGGTGTAAACATGGTTTCTAAACATACGAAACCTAGTGCAAAAAACCCTCAAGGTGGTATTGTAAAAAAGGAAGCTTCTATACAAATTTCTAACATAGCACTTATAGATCCTAAAACAAAGGAAACTACAAGAGTTGGTATTAGAGTAGAAGGAGATAAGAAAGTAAGATTTTCAAAAAAATCTAATCAAGTACTATAGTAATGGCATATATACCTAGACTAAAAGAAGAATATAAGAGCAGAGTAATTGCTGCTCTTAAAGAAGAGTTCGGTTACTCAAACGTAATGGAAGTTCCAAAATTGGAAAAAATTGTTTTGAGTAAAGGAGTTGGTGCAGCAGTATCTGATAAAAAACTAATTGACTATGCAGTTGAGGAGTTAACAAAGATTACTGGACAGAAAGCGATAGCTACTATTTCTAAAAAAGACGTTGCGTCTTTTAAACTTAGAAAAGGAATGCCAATTGGTGCAAAAGTGACTTTACGTGGTGAAAGAATGTATGAGTTTTTAGATAGACTTATTACTTCATCTTTACCTCGTGTTAGAGATTTCAGCGGAATCAAAGCTACTGGTTTTGATGGAAGAGGAAATTATAACTTAGGTGTTTTAGAGCAAATCATTTTCCCTGAAATTGATATTGATAAAGTAAACAAAATATCTGGTATGGATATTACCTTTGTTACTTCTGCTAAAACAGATAAAGAAGCAAAGTCATTGTTGGCTGAATTAGGTTTACCTTTTAAAAAGAATTAAGATATGGCTAAAGAATCAATGAAAGCCCGTGAGGTGAAAAGAGAAAAAACGGTAGCAAAGTATGCTGAGAAAAGAAAAGCTTTGATAGAAGCTGGAGATTTCGTAGGTTTGCAGAAATTACCGAAAAATGCTTCTCCAGTTCGTTTGCATAATCGTTGCAAATTGACAGGTAGACCAAGAGGGTATATGCGTCAATTCGGTATTTCACGTGTTACATTCCGTGAAATGGCTAACAATGGATTGATACCAGGTGTTAAAAAAGCATCTTGGTAGAAAAATAATATTCAGACGTGAGTAATCACGTCTGTTTTTTTCACATTTATAAACTGGTTTCAGGTTCGTTTAAGTTTATTCGAAAACCGTTACCGCAAATTAATACATATGTATACAGATCCGATTGCAGATTATTTGACGAGAGTTAGAAACGCTGTGGCTGCAAACCACAAAGTTGTTGAAATTCCCGCTTCTAATCTAAAAAAAGAAATAACTAAGATCTTATTTGATCAAGGTTATATCTTAAGTTACAAATTTGAAGACAACTCTGTTCAGGGTTCTATCAAAATTGCTTTAAAGTACGATAAAGTTACTAAAGAGCCTGTAATTAAAGATATCCAAAGAATTAGTAAACCAGGTTTACGTAAATACGCAGGTGCTTCTAAATTGCCGAGAATCCTTAATGGATTAGGTATTGCGATTGTTTCTACATCAAAAGGATTGATGACTGGAAAACAAGCTAAGCAATTGAATGTTGGAGGAGAAGTAATTTGTTACGTATACTAATTTTAAAGTCTAGATAAGATGTCAAGAATAGGTAAAAGCCCAGTAACTATACCTGCTGGAGTAACTGTTACAGTTGCTGATGGTGTAATTACAGTAAAAGGAAAGAACGGTCAATTGACACAGGAGTTTTCGGACGTAACTGTGACTGTTGAAGGAGATCAAGTTCAAGTAGAAAGATCTTCTGATCATAAAAACCAAAGAGCAAAACATGGTTTATATCGCTCATTAATCAATAACATGATTGTTGGTGTAAACGAAGGTTTTACAAAATCTTTAGAGTTGGTTGGAGTTGGTTATAGAGCTTCAAATCAAGGTCAAAAACTAGATTTAGCTTTAGGTTTTTCTCATAATATTATTTTGGAAATCGCACCAGAGGTTACTTTGGAAACTATTTCTGAAAAAGGAAAGAACCCAATTGTTAAGTTAACTTCTTTTGATAAACAACTTTTAGGACAAGTTGCTGCCAAAATTAGAGGTTTCCGTAAACCAGAACCTTACAAAGGTAAAGGGGTTAAATTTGTAGGTGAAGTATTAAGAAGAAAAGCAGGTAAATCAGCTTAAAAAATAAGATTATGTCATTAACAAAACCTGAAAGAAGACAGAGAATTAGATTCAGAATTAGAAAAACGATTAGTGGTGTTGCTGCTAAACCAAGACTTTCTGTTTTTAGAAGTAACAAAGAAATTTATGCTCAATTAATTGATGATGTAAACGGAGTTACTTTATTAGCTGCCTCTTCAAGAGAAAAAGAAATAGGAAAAGGTACGAACATTGAAGTGGCTACTGCAGTTGGTAAATTAGTTGCAGAGAAAGCTTTGAAAGCTGGTATTGAAACGGTAACTTTCGATAGAGGAGGTTATTTATATCATGGTCGTATTAAATCATTAGCGGAAGGCGCAAGAGCGGCTGGGCTTAAATTCTAATATAGTATGTCTAATAAGTACAAGAATATAGAGTTAGTAAAACCAAGTGGTTTAGAATTAAAAGATCGTTTGGTAAGTGTAAATCGTGTTACTAAAGTTACAAAAGGGGGTAGAGCTTTTGGTTTTTCTGCTATTGTAGTGGTTGGTGATGAAAACGGAGTAGTTGGTCACGGATTAGGAAAATCAAAAGATGTTTCTGAAGCTATTGCTAAAGCAGTAGAAGATGCTAAGAAAAATTTGGTTAGAATTCCTTTGAATGGTCAATCTGTTCCTCACGAGCAAAAAGGTAAATTTGGTGGTGCACGTGTATTTTTAATTCCTGCCTCTCATGGTACTGGAGTTATTGCTGGTGGAGCTGTTCGTTCAGTTCTTGAGTCAGTTGGAATTCACGATGTATTGTCAAAATCTCAAGGATCATCAAATCCTCATAATGTTGTTAAAGCAACTTTTGATGCTTTATTACAAATGAGAAGCGCTCACACTGTTGCAAAACAAAGAGGTGTTTCTTTAGAGAAAGTTTTTAAAGGTTAATTCAAGGAAATTATGGCTAAATTATTAGTAAAACAAGTACGTAGCAAAATCAACTGTCCACTTACTCAAAAGAGAGGATTGGAAGCTTTAGGTTTACGTAAAATGGGACAAGTTGTAGAGCATGATTCAAATCCTGCTATCCTTGGGATGATAAATAAAGTTAAACACTTAGTTTCTGTAGAAGAAATTAAATAACAAATACTGGTATGAATTTAAGTAATTTACAACCTGCTGAGGGTTCTACACACAATCAAAATAAGAGATTAGGTAGAGGTGAAGGTTCTGGTAAAGGTGGTACTTCTGCAAGAGGTCACAAAGGAGCTAAATCTCGTTCTGGTTATTCTAAAAAGATTGGTTTTGAGGGAGGTCAAATGCCACTTCAAAGACGTGTACCTAAGTTTGGTTTCACAAACATCAATCGTAAAGAATACGAAGGTGTTAATTTAGATACCCTTCAATTGTTAGTAGATAATGGTATTGTTACAGATGCTGTAGATATGTCAGTTTATGTTGCAAATCGTTTGGCTACTAAGAATGAGATCGTTAAGATTTTAGGAAGAGGTGAATTGAAGGCGAAATTAAAGGTATCTGCTCACAAATTTACTGCTACTGCAAAAGCGGCTATTGAAGCTGCTGGAGGTGAAGCTGTAACATTATAATTTTTCAACTCATATGAAGAAATTTTTTGAATCATTAAGTAATGTTTGGAAGATTGAGGAACTAAAAAACAGAATTCTTATTACACTAGGACTTCTTTTAGTTTATCGTTTTGGTGCACACGTTACATTGCCTGGTATTGATGCAACTCAATTAACAGGTTTAGCTGGTCAGACAAAAGAAGGTATCGGATCGATATTGGATATGTTTACTGGTGGTGCATTCTCTAAGGCATCAGTTTTTGCTTTAGGTATTATGCCTTATATTTCAGCATCTATTGTGGTACAGTTAATGGGAATTGCTATTCCTTATTTGCAAAAACTACAAAGTGATGGGGAAAGTGGCAGAAAAAAAATCAATCAGATTACGCGTTGGTTGACTATTGCTATTACCTTAGTACAAGGCCCAACTTATATCTACAATCTTTACAGAACATTACCAAGTAATGCCTTTTTGTTAGGGTTTAATTCTTTTGAATTCTTATTTTCTTCAGTTGTTATTCTGGTAACGGGAACAATTTTTGCAATGTGGTTAGGTGAAAAGATCACTGACAAAGGGATTGGAAATGGTATATCGCTTTTAATTATGGTAGGTATCTTGGCAAGGTTTCCACAAGCCTTTATACAAGAGTTTACTACGAGAGTGACAAACAATAATGGTGGACCGATGCTTTTAGTTATCGAGATAATCATTTGGTTGTTAGTTATTATTTCTTGTGTATTGCTAGTTATGGCAGTTAGAAAGATACCAGTACAGTATGCTAGACGTACTACATCTGGTGATTTTGAACAAGATATGATGGGAGGTAATAGACAGTGGATTCCATTGAAGTTAAATGCTTCTGGTGTAATGCCAATTATTTTTGCGCAAGCCATTATGTTTATTCCTGCTGCAGTAGCTGGTTTGTCAAAGTCAGAAACTTCACAATCAATTGTTAGTGCTTTTAGTGATATCTTTGGTTTTTGGTATAATTTTGTATTTGCTAGCTTAATTGTTATCTTTACATTCTTTTATACTGCAATCACAGTGCCTACTAACAAGATGTCTGATGATTTAAAAAGAAGCGGTGGTTTTATTCCAGGGGTTAGACCTGGGGCTGAAACATCTGATTATCTTGACAAAGTGATGTCTTTAATAACTTTCCCAGGATCTTTATTTCTTGCTTTAATTGCTGTGTTCCCAGCCATTGTCGTAAGTCTTATGGATGTACAACAATCATGGGCAATGTTTTTTGGAGGTACTTCATTAATCATTATGGTTGGTGTAGCTATAGACACAATGCAACAAATTAATTCATATTTGTTAAATAAACATTATGATGGTTTGATGAAAAGTGGTAAAAACAGAAAAGCAGTAGCTTAATTTTATGGCAAAACAATCAGCAATAGAACAAGACGGATCAATTATTGAAGCATTGTCAAATGCTATGTTCCGAGTAGAGTTAGAAAATGGACATATTGTAATTGCTCATATATCTGGAAAAATGCGTATGCATTACATCAAATTATTACCTGGTGATAAAGTGAAACTAGAAATGAGCCCTTATGATTTGTCAAAAGCAAGAATTACTTATAGATATTAAAGATATTCAAAATGAAAGTAAGAGCATCAGTTAAAAAAAGAAGCGCCGAGTGCATTATTGTGCGTAGAAAAGGCAGATTATACGTAATCAACAAAAAGAATCCTAGATTTAAACAAAGACAAGGATAATTATGGCAAGAATAGCAGGGGTAGATATCCCAAAAAACAAGAGAGGTGTTATAGCACTTACCTATATCTTCGGATTAGGAAAAAGTAGAGCAATTGAGATTTTAGAGAAAGCTCAAGTAAGCCAAGATAAAAAAGTTCAAGAGTGGAATGATGATGAGATCGGTGCAATTCGTGAAGCCGTTTCAGCTTTTAAAATTGAAGGAGAATTACGTTCTGAAGTATCTTTAAACATCAAACGTTTGATGGATATTGGTTGTTACAGAGGTATTCGTCATAGAACTGGTCTTCCATTAAGAGGGCAAAGAACTAAAAACAACTCTAGAACTAGAAAAGGTAAAAGAAAAACTGTTGCGAACAAGAAAAAAGCAACTAAATAATAAGTAATATGGCTAAAGCAACTGCAAAAAAACGTAAAGTTATCGTTGAATCAACGGGAGAGGCTCATATTTCTGCTACCTTCAATAACATCATTATTTCGTTAACAAACAAAAAAGGTGAAGTTATTTCTTGGTCTTCAGCTGGTAAAATGGGCTTTAGAGGTTCTAAAAAGAATACTCCATATGCAGCTCAAATGGCAGCAGAAGATTGTAGTAAAGTAGCTCTTGAGGCTGGTCTTAAAAAAGTAAAAGTATATGTTAAAGGACCTGGAAATGGACGTGAGTCTGCTATTCGTTCTTTGCATAATGGTGGAATTGAGGTTACTGAAATCATTGATGTAACGCCAATGCCTCATAATGGATGTCGTCCTCCTAAAAGACGTAGAGTTTAATACTCAAAATTTATTTATAGTATAACCTAGATAGAAAATAGATTATCGAAGGATAAGACCTGAATTCATAATCTCTATCTTAATCAAATTAAAATGGCAAGATATACTGGTCCAAGCACAAGAATCGCTCGTAAATTTGGCGAAGCAATTTTCGGAGATGATAAAGCTTTCGAAAAAAGAAATTACCCTCCTGGACAACACGGGATGGCTAAAAAAAGAGGAAAAAAATCTGAGTATGCTGTTCAGTTAATGGAAAAGCAAAAAGCTAAATATTCTTACGGAATTTTAGAAAAACAATTCAGAAATTTATTTGAAAAAGCATCAGCGACTAAAGGTGTTACTGGTGAAGTTTTATTACAATTATGTGAGGCAAGATTAGACAATGTTGTTTTTAGAATGGGTATTGCTCCTTCTAGAAGAGGTGCTCGTCAAATCGTATCACACAGACACATTACTGTTAATGGTGAAGTGGTTAATATTCCTTCTTACCACCTTAAGCCTGGTGATAAAGTTGCTGTTCGTGAAAAGTCTAAATCATTAGAAGCTATCGAACGTTCTTTGTCTAATTCAAGTCATGTTTATGAATGGATTACTTGGAATAATGATCTTAAAGAAGGAACTTTTGTTTCTGTACCTGCAAGACTTCAGATTCCTGAAAACATTAAAGAACAATTAATCGTAGAGTTGTACAACAAATAATAATTGACTTAGTCGAAATTTATGGCAATATTTAATTTTCAGAAGCCCGATAAAGTTATCATGATCGATTCAACCGATTTTGAAGGTAAATTTGAATTTAGACCTTTAGAACCTGGATATGGATTGACTGTTGGTAATGCACTTAGAAGAGTTTTGCTTTCAGCATTAGAAGGATATGCAATAACGTCTGTTCGTATCGAAGGTGTAGATCATGAGTTTTCCACTATTTCAGGAGTTGTTGAAGATGTTACCGAAATTATCTTGAATCTTAAGCAAGTACGTTTTAAACGTCAAATTGAGGATATTGATAATGAATCAGTTACTATTTCTGTTTCAGGTAAAGATCAGTTAACAGCTGGTGATTTTCAAAAATTTATTTCAGGTTTCCAAGTTTTGAATCCAGAACTTGTAATCTGTAATTTAGACAGTAAAATCAAATTAAGTTTTGATTTAACTATTGAAAAAGGAAGAGGTTATGTTCCTGCAGAAGAGAACAAGAAACAAAATGCACCAATTGGTACTATTTTTACAGATTCAATTTTTACTCCGGTAAAAAATGTAAAATATGCTATTGAAAACTTCCGTGTTGAGCAAAAAACAGATTACGAAAAATTAGTTTTTGAAATTAAAACTGATGGTTCTATTAATCCTAAAGATGCTCTTACTGAAGCTGCAAAAGTTTTAATTCACCATTTCATGTTGTTTTCTGATGAAAGAATTACACTTGAGGCTGACGAAATTGCACAAACAGAATCGTATGATGAGGAATCATTACACATGAGACAATTGCTTAAAACTAAGCTTGTTGATATGGATTTATCTGTTAGAGCTTTAAATTGTTTGAAAGCGGCTGAAGTTGATACACTTGGTGATTTAGTATCTTTTAATAAAAATGACTTAATGAAATTCCGTAATTTCGGTAAGAAATCTTTAACTGAACTTGATGAGTTAGTAGCAGTTAAGAATCTTACTTTCGGCATGGATTTAGCAAAATACAAACTAGATAAAGAGTAATCTAATCCACCTTATAGGTGTGATTAAATTTATAAAGCAATGAGACACGGAAAAAAATTCAATCACTTAAGCAGACAGACTGCACATAGAAAATCTATGTTAGCTAATATGGCTTGTTCTCTTATTGAGCACAAACGTATTAATACTACTGTTGCTAAAGCTAAAGCGTTAAAACAATTTGTTGAGCCGCTTATAACAAAATCTAAAGCTGATACTACACACAATCGTCGTATCGTTTTTTCTTATTTACGTAGCAAGTATGCTGTAACTGACTTGTTCAGAGATGTTGCTGCTAAAGTTGGTGACCGTCCAGGTGGTTATACTCGTATTATTAAAGTTGGAAATCGTTTAGGAGATAATGCTGATATGGCAATGATCGAATTAGTTGATTTTAACGAACTTTACAACGGAGGTAAAAAAGAAGTTAAAAAAGCAAAAAGCCGTCGTGGTGGTAAAGCTAAGAAATCAGAAGAAGCTGCTGAAGCTCCTGCTGATGCTGCTGAACCAACAGCTGAGGCAGCTGAATAATTATGAAAGTAATTTTTCAATAGAAAATAAGGATAAGCTATTTATAGTTTATCCTTTTTTTTTGGTTTTATGCATCTCATTTTTTATTTACTTATTGTAGATATAAATTGTTTTGCCTTCTTTTAAAATTTAAATTTGCAAAATTTTTAACTACTTATGAAATATACAACAAGACAACAAGCTCTTCTTTTACTTAGTGATGGTACCATTTTTCATGGAAAATCTATTGGCCTTAGCGGTGTCGCTTTTGGTGAAGTTTGTTTTAATACAGGAATGACTGGCTATCAAGAAATTTTTACTGACCCCTCTTATTTCGGACAATTGATGGTGGCTACTAATGCGCATATTGGTAATTATGGAGTTAATGAAAAAGAAGTGGAATCAGATGGTATTAAGATTTCTGGTTTGATTTGTAAAAACTTTAGTTTCAATCATTCAAGACCTGATGCTGCTGAAAGCCTTGAGAGTTATTTTAAGAATCAAAATTTGATTTGTATTTCAGATGTTGATACTAGAGCTTTGGTGAGCTATATTCGTGAAAATGGTGCTATGAATGCTGTTATTTGTACTGATGACACACCTGTTGATGAATTAAAGAAAACGCTTTCTGAGGTTCCAAACATGAAAGGATTGGAATTGGCTTCTAAAGTTTCGACTAAGGCTCCTTATTATTATGGAAATGAAAATGCAAAGTATAAGATTTCTGCTTTAGACCTTGGAATTAAGACAAATATTTTACGAAATCTAGCTAAGAGAGATTGCTACATTAAAGTTTTCCCTTTTGATGCATCCTATCAGGATTTATGCTCTTTTAATCCAGATGGTTTTTTCTTGTCTAATGGCCCTGGAGATCCTGATCCGTTGCATAGTGCAATAGCAGTAGCAAAACAAATTATTGCTGAGGACAAACCTTTGTTTGGTATTTGTTTAGGTCATCAAGTAATCGCCTTAGCAAATGGTGTTTCGACTTACAAAATGTTTAACGGTCATAGAGGGATTAATCACCCAGTAACAAATTTAGTTACAGGAAAAGGTGAAATTACTTCGCAAAATCACGGTTTTGCTGTGAATAAAGAGGAGCTAGAGCTACATCCTGATTTAGAAATTACCCATTTGCATTTAAATGATGGAACCGTTGCTGGAATGAGAATGAAGAGTAAAAACTGTTTTTCTGTTCAATATCACCCAGAAGCAAGTCCAGGGCCACATGATTCGTCCTATTTGTTTGATCAATTTATTGCTAATATTGAGTAAGCTGTAGGCTAAAACGTTATCGTTAATAAATTATCGAATATAGTAGTTTCTTTATTTAAGATTATCATTTAATTTCTGTAATTTTGAGTAAAATACAAATTAATAACATAAAATTTAAGGATAATGAGTATTATAGTTAAAATTTTCGCAAGACAAATCTTTGATTCTAGAGGGAATCCAACCATTGAAGTTGATGTAATTACTGAGAACGGTATTGTAGGTAGAGCAGCAGTTCCATCAGGAGCTTCTACAGGTGAACATGAAGCGGTAGAGTTGAGAGATGGAGGAAAAGCTTTTTTAGGAAAAGGAGTTTTGACAGCTGTAAATAATGTAAATACACTTATTGCTGAAGAATTGGTTGGTACTTCTGTTTTTGAACAAAACAAACTTGACCAAATGATGATTGATTTAGATGGCACACCAAATAAATCAAAATTAGGAGCTAATGCAATTTTAGGTGTTTCTTTGGCTGCTGCAAAAGCAGCTGCTAATGAATTAGGTTTGCCTTTATATCGTTATGTAGGTGGTGTTTCTGCTAATACATTACCATTGCCAATGATGAACATCATTAATGGTGGTTCTCACTCTGATGCGCCTATCGCATTTCAAGAGTTCATGATTATGCCTGTAAAAGCTACTTCATTTACACATGCTTTGCAAATGGGTACTGAAATTTTTCATAATTTGAAAAAAGTACTACATGATAGAGGATTGTCAACTGCTGTTGGTGATGAAGGTGGATTTGCTCCTAATTTAGCTGGAGGTACAGAAGATGCTTTGGATACTATCAAAAAAGCAGTTGAGGCTGCTGGTTATACATTTGGTGATGAAGTAATGGTAGCTTTAGATTGTGCTGCTTCTGAATTTTATGTGGATGGTAAATACGATTACTCTAAGTTTGAAGGTCCAAATGGTAAAGTAAGAACTTCTGCAGAACAAGTTGCTTATTTGGCTGAATTAGCAGCTAAATATCCAATTATTTCTATTGAAGATGGTATGCAAGAAAATGATTGGGATGGTTGGAAATTATTAACTGAAAAAATTGGTGATAAAGTTCAATTAGTTGGTGATGATTTATTTGTAACCAATGTAGAGCGTTTATCTACTGGTATTGAGAAAGGAATTGCTAACTCAATTTTAGTAAAAGTAAACCAAATTGGTACATTAACTGAAACTATTGCTGCTGTTAATATGGCTAAAAATGCTGGATATACTTCAGTAATGTCACACCGTTCTGGAGAGACTGAAGATTATACTATTGCTGATTTAGCTGTAGCTTTAAACTGTGGTCAAATTAAAACAGGATCTGCTTCACGTTCTGATCGTATGGCTAAATACAATCAATTGTTAAGAATTGAGGAGGAATTAGAGGCAACTGCTTATTTTCCAGGTCAAAAAGCATTTAATGTAAAATAATTTATTGGTCATTATCTCGTTATAATTAAGCCGTCTGTTTTTCAGACGGCTTTTTTTGTTAAGTTTTATAAGTTCTCTTGATTTTTTTTTTATTTAACACTAAATTGATTAGTTTTGACGAAATATAATTAATCAAAACTATCCAAAAAAATCATGTCAAAAATAGCTACATTAGAATTCGATGGCAATAAGTTTGAACTTCCTATTATTATTGGAAGCGAGAATGAAGCTGCTGTTGATATTAGTAAATTACGAGATATATCAGGAATGATTACTCTTGATCCAGGATATAAAAATTCTGGTTCATGTAAAAGTGAAATTACTTTTTTAGATGGTGAGCTTGGAATTCTTCGTTACAGAGGGTATGCTATTGAAGATCTAGCCAAAAGCGCACATTTTTTAGAAGTTTGTTACTTAATCGTTTTCGGAGAATTACCTACTAAGGATCAATTGTTTCAGTTTGAATCGGATATTCATCATCATACTTTAGTAAATGAGGAAATGAAGATTATAATTGATGGTTTTCCTAAAACTGCGCACCCTATGGGGGTTTTGTCAGCTCTAACAAGTGCGTTGACTGCTTTTAATCCAAAGTCTGTTAATGCAGATAACTCAAAAGAAATGTACGATGCAGTTTGTAAAACTATGGGTAAATTTCTTGTTATCGCTACTTGGACTTATAGAAAAAGCATGGGGTATCCTTTAAATTATTATAATAATGAAATAGGTTATGTTGAAAATTTCATGCGTTTAATGTTTGAAATTCCTACAGGACCTTATAAAGCAAATCCGATCATTGTTGATGCTTTGGATAAATTATTTATTTTGCATGCTGATCATGAACAAAATTGTTCTACTTCAACAGTACGTATGGTGGGTTCTTCACATGCAGGTTTGTTTGCTTCTATTTCTGCTGGTGTTTCTGCACTTTGGGGGCCGTTACATGGCGGTGCAAATCAGGCTGTACTTGAAATGCTTGAAGAAATTCATAAAGATGGTGGTGATGCCGATAAATACATTCAAAAAGCAAAAGACAAAAATGATTCTTTCCGTTTGATGGGATTCGGTCATAGAGTGTATAAAAGTTTTGATCCGAGAGCAAAAATCATTAAAAAAGCGGCGGATGAAGTGTTGGCTACTTTAGGTGTTGATGATCCAATTTTGGAAATAGCTAAGAAATTAGAAATTGCAGCTTTAGAGGATGAGTATTTCAAATCAAGAAATTTGTATCCTAATGTTGATTTTTATTCAGGTATTATTTATAGAGCATTAGGTATTCCAACAGAAATGTTTACAGTTATGTTTGCTATTGGTCGTTTACCAGGATGGATTGCTCAATGGAAAGAAATGCGAGAGAATAAAGAGCCTATTGGTCGCCCTAGACAAGTGTATGTCGGATATCCATTACGTGATTTTGTAAGTGTAGAGAAACGATAAAAATTTTTGATTGCAAAAAGCTCCACTAAATTGTGGGGCTTTTTTGGTTCATAATAAAATAGAAGTGTATGTTAAACTTGAATATTAAAAACGAAACAGGTAGGTTAAAGATGGTGATCTTGGGAGTTGCCAATAGCAATGGTCCAACTCCAAGTGTTGCAGAAGCTTATGATCCAAAATCGTTAGAGCATATCTTAGCGGGTACTTATCCACTAGAGGTTGATATGATCAAAGAAATGGAAGAATTGAATGCTGTTTTTCAAAAGTATGAAGTTACTGTACTTAGACCGCAATTGATTTCAAATTACAATCAAATTTTTGCTAGGGATATCGGGTTTGTAATTGATGATGTTTTTATCAAATCAAATATTTTGCCTGATCGGGAAAGAGAATTAGACGCGATTCAGTATGTTATTGACCAAATGAATCCTGAAAAAGTGGTTAGACCACCTGAGGAAGTACATATTGAAGGAGGAGATGTGATGCTTTGGGGTAATTATATTTTTGTTGGGACCTATAAAGGAAGTGATTATAAAGATTACATAACCGCCAGAACCAATTGGCAAGGGGTAGAATATATCAGGCAACTTTTTCCTAATAAAATTGTGAAAGAATTTGATTTGGTTAAATCTAAAATTGAAGCTAGAGATAATGCCCTACATTTGGATTGTTGTTTTCAGCCAGTTGGTCCTGATAAAGGAATCATTTACAAAAGTGGTTTTAGAGAAGAATCGGATTATTTGTTTTTGGTGAATTTGTTTGGGAAAGAAAATTTATTTCATATCACAAGAGAGGAGATGTATCATATGAATTCAAATGTTTTCTCCATAGCGCCTAATGTGGTGGTTTCTGAAAAAAACTTTACACGCCTAAATCAATGGTTGCGCGAGCAGGGATTTATAGTTGAAGAAGTAAATTATGCTGAAATTGCCAAACAAGAAGGCTTGTTGCGTTGTTCAACCTTGCCGTTATTGCGAGATTAATTGTTTTAGAGGGATTAATTGATTAATTTTAATTTTTTCAAAACACCAATACAAAATAAAATGAAACAGACTACAAATTCAATTCTGATGATACGTCCTGTTGCCTTTCGAATGAACGAGCAAACAGCCGTTAATAATTATTACCAAAAAGTTTTAGATGGACTTTTGCCTGCTACGGTAAATGCCCAAGCTCAAGAAGAGTTTGATGTTTTTGTAAAGAAATTACGTGCGGTTGGTGTACATGTAATTGTTGTTGATGACACACTTTCGCCTGACACACCCGATAGTATTTTTCCAAACAATTGGGTTTCTTTTCATGAAAATGGCGATGTTGTTTTGTATCCGATGTTTGCCGAAAATAGACGATTGGAACGAAGAGAAGAAATTTTCGATATTCTTGAAGATGAGGGCTTTGTTATTCATGAAATTATGGATTATACAGAAGCCGAAATGGATAGTATTTTCTTAGAGGGAACGGGAAGTTTATTGTTAGACCGCGCTAATGGCAAAGCCTATTGCGCCCTTTCGCCCAGAGCTGATGAAGAATTGTTTATCGAGTTTTGTGAGGATTTTGATTATGCTCCAGTAATTTTCGAAGCTTTTCAAACTGTCGATGGCGAGCGTAAACTGATTTATCATACCAATGTGATGATGTGTTTGGGAGAAACCTTTGCTGTGCTTTGTGCTGATGCAATTGATGATAAAAAAGAGCGAAAAATGGTGATTGATAGTTTAAAGAATGATGATAAAGAAATCATTTTGATTACTGAAGATCAAGTGAATAATTTTGCAGGAAATATGCTTGAGGTGAAAGGAGCAGATGATAGAAGGTATTTGGTGATGAGTGCTGCAGCTCATCATGCTTTAACGAAAAAACAAATAGCACAGTTGGAAGAACATGTTACTATTTTGAGTTCAAGCTTAGACACAATTGAAGCTTGTGGCGGAGGTAGTGCACGATGTATGATGGCAGAGATTTTCTTACCTAAAGCGTAATTCAAAATATTTTATAGCAAAAAAGTCAGTCATTTTCACGATGGCTGACTTTTTTTTGTCTTTATATTTTAAAAATTAGCTTTGAAGATGTTGATCAAAGCGCTAATAATGTATTCTATTCCAATAGCGATAACAATAAAACCAACAATTCTAGAGATCGCAACGATACCAGAAGCACCTAAAGCTCTGGCTAAAAAATGAGCACTTCTTAGAATGCCAAAAATAGTAATCGAGATAGCGACGATGGATCCGATGGCAATAATGATTTCTGTTGTAGAATTATGCTGGTTGTAAAAAGCGATGAGTAGTGACATTGATCCTGGTCCAGCAAGCATTGGAATAGCCAAGGGGGTTAGGGCAATATCGTTTCTTTTATGGGCTTCGTTTTCTATTTTTTTGTTAATTCCTCTTTTTTTGTTGAATTTTCCGGATAGTAAAGAAAAGCCAGAACTTACAATTACGATGCCTCCTGCAATTCGGAGGGAGTCGATGCTGATGCCAAAAAAAGTAAGTACATATTGTCCGATCAAGAAAGAAACCACTAGGATGATGCAGACGTTAATGGCGGTCCAAAGGGAGAGTCTGTTTCGCTCTGCAGGAGAGTCTTCTTGTGTGAGTCCTACAAAAATAGGCACAGTTCCGATGGGATTGAGTACAGAAAATAACGCAGCAAAGAGATAAATGAATAATTCCATATTGTAAAATTTTACACAAAGCTACAATTTTTACTAAGATAGCTTTTACTCCTTTGTTATTTTAATGTTTATGAATCGTCAGAGTGCTGCTGAATTTTTGATTACTTTTGCAAAATATTCTTATTCAAATGATAAAAAATAAAAAAACGGTGGTGCTTGGTGCTACTTCTAAGCCAGAGAAGTATGCTTACAAAGCGATTCAGATGTTGGTAGAAAAAGGACACTCGGTATTGGCTATTGGTCAAAATGCTGGCGAAGTAGCGGGAGTGAAAATCCGTACCAAAATGATTCCCTTGAAAAATATTGATACTGTTACTTTGTATCTGAATCCTGCGCGACAACGCGATTATTATAATTACATTGTGGAGGCTCAACCCAAACGAGTAGTTTTCAATCCTGGGACTGAAAATCCAGAGTTGTATCAATTGTTGGAGTTGAACGGTATTAAGGCTGAAGTGGCTTGTACTTTGGTCTTGTTGGCGACTAATCAATATTAAGGGACGATGTTGGTTGATTTGCGCTTTTTTGGGCTGTTTCAAATGCTTTTCTTTTTTTTGTTGTGCTGCTGTAATGTTAAACTTTAAGCAACTTTATGGATTGGATTTATCTCTCGGAGCCGCATCCTAGTGGCAAAGAGTTGCGGTACATTGAAGAAGCGTTGCAGAGCAAGAGAATCACGTCGGGTGGTCTTGGTGTACAGGGTTTTGAAGAGGATGTAGCGCGTTTTTTGGATACTGAAATGCTGGTTTGCGCGACCAATTCTGGTACTTCGGCTTTGCATTTGGGGCTTTTGCTTTTGGGTGTTCAAGCGGGAGACGAAGTGTTGTGTCAAACTTTTACTTTTTCGGCGTCGGTGAATCCTGTTTTTTATCTGGGAGCGACACCTGTTTTTGTGGATAGCGAACCCTTGACTTGGAATATGTGTCCTGAGGCCTTGGAAACTGCCATCAAGGATAGAATGAAAAAAGGCAAGAAGCCTAAAGCAATTATTGTGGTGGATTCATACGGGATGCCTTTTCAGGCGGACAGTATTCAAGCGATTGCCGCAAAATATTCGATTCCGATATTGGAGGATAGTGCCGAAGCCTTGGGAAGTCGATATAAAGGAAGGCCTTGTGGTACGCTGGGTGATTTGGGCGTTTTTTCGTTCAACGGCAATAAGATTATTACTACGTCAAGTGGAGGAGCTCTTTTGGTGGCTAATGAGAAGCAAAAAGAAAGAGCTGTTTTTTTGGCTTCGCAAGCTAGAGAAGAGGCGCCTCATTATGAGCATCATGAAGTGGGATACAATTATACTATGAGTGCGATGGCTGCTGCTGTTGGTAGAGGTCAAATGGAAGTTCTTGAAGATCGAATTGAGGCTAGGCGGGGAAATCATTTTTTTTATAAAGAAAACTTTGATGAAGTTGCTGGTATTTCTGTGTTTTCAGAGCCTGATGCGGATTATTTTTCGAATCATTGGTTGTCGGCTATTTTAATCGATGCTCAACTTACGAAAGGTTTGACTCCAACTTTTTTTAGGACATTTTTGGAAGAAAGAGCTATTGAAACACGTCCTTTATGGAAACCCATGCATCAGCAATCGGTGTTTTGTGCGTATCCGTATTATGGTGGAAAGGTGGCGGAGCATTTGTTTGCAACAGGACTTTGTTTGCCTTCCAGTTCTAGTCTCGATGCAGCAAGCCGCAATAAGATTCATTCTTGTGTAGGTCAATTGTTAACAGAATATGTTGGTTTGTAAAGGATGAATTGAGAGTTGACAGGGCTTGTTTGCGCTTATAACTAGGGTTTTTTGATTATATAATGTATTTTTGTTGTCATGGAATTTTCTTCAAAATTATTAGAACGAGCGGTTGGCGAAATGGCACAATTGCCAGGAATTGGAAAAAGAACGGCCTTGCGATTGGTGTTACATTTGTTGAAACAACCTAAAGATCAAGTGCAATTTTTATCCGAAGCCTTAACGAGTATGCGCAACGACATTCAGTTTTGTTCGAACTGTCATAATATTTCGGATACAGAATTGTGTCAGATTTGTGCCAATACGTCTAGAAATCATCAGTTAATATGTGTGGTTGAAGATGTTCGTGATGTAATGGCTATCGAAAATACAGGGCAGTTCAAAGGAGTGTATCATGTTTTGGGTGGAAAAATTTCGCCTATAGATGGTGTTGGGCCAAGCCAATTGACTATTAGTTCTTTGGTTGAAAAGGTCAAACTAGGTCAAGTTAAGGAATTGATTTTTGCCCTTAGCTCTACCATGGAAGGTGATACCACTAATTTTTATATATACAAACAAATTGCCAGCACTGGTATATTGTTTTCTACTATTGCAAGAGGTATTGCTGTTGGCGATGAGTTAGAATATGCCGACGAAGTGACGCTTGGAAGGAGTATTTTACAAAGGGTTCCTTTCGAATCTTCTTTCAAAACCTTGGGGTCTAATTAACTTTTTTGACCACCCTTTAATTGTCCATGAAAAACTATATTTGTAACAAAATTAAAAGTATGAACAAATCGATTGGCTTTTTGATGATAATGAGTAGTTTGCTTTTTACTTCATGTATTCCCATCAAAGATTTAACCTATTTACAGCAAAAAGAATCTGAGTCGCCAGAAAAAGCAATTATTGCCTCGGAATCTAAGCCTTATCGCTTGCAAACCAATGATGTTTTGAGCATTAATCTTAAGGCAATAGATCCTAAATTGGTAGCTATTTTTAATGCTAGTACACAAAATGGTGATGCGAACTTGAATCAAAACTCTGAAAGTGGTTTGTATTTTAATGGGTTTAGAGTGGATGATCACGGAAACATTCGTATGCCAATTTTGGGAGAAATTAATGTTTTGGGTTTTACTGTAGAAGAAGTACGAGTAAAAATTGAAAAACAATTGTTGGAAGAATACTTCAATAAAGAAGCGAATCTTTTCGTAAATGTTAAGTTGTCTGGTTTTCGATATACGATTAATGGTGAAGTTGGGAGTACAGGAACCAAAACGCTATTTCAAGAAAGAGTCAATATACTAGAAGCCATTGCCAATGCTGGAGATATTACCATGGTAGGAAATCGAAAAGAAGTAACCATCATGAGAACATCACCTACTGGAGTCGAAATGCATAACTTAGATTTAACAGATAGAAATGTAATTTATTCTCCTTATTATTATTTGCAGCCCAATGATTATATTTATGTAAAACCATTAAAACAAAAATCTTGGGGTACAGGTAGAACGGGTCTTGAATCCTTGGGTACCATAATTACAGTATTGTCTCTGGTAACTACTACTTTCTTATTATTAAAAAATTAAATTCATTTTTGTGAAATGCTTGATCTAAAAGACTTCTCTATTTTTGAAAATCAATCTACATTTGATTTTAAAGGACTTTTAATAAAAATTGCAGGTTATTGGAAGTGGTTTTTGATCAGTTTGGCGATCACTTTTTTTGTTGCTTATCAGGTCAATATTAGAAAAGAAAAAATCTACGGTTTAGATACTTTGATTTCCGTAAAAGAGGAGAACAATCCTTTATTTACTTCTAATACCAGCTTAACTTTTAATTGGGGCGGAGTTTCAGACAAAGTACAAACGGTAACCACTACTTTGCAGTCTCGTTCGCATAACGAATTGGTAGTCGAAAAATTGCAATATTATATTGACTATTTAGTCCAAGGCGAATACAATTTAGTGGATGCTTATGGAGCGGTTCCTTTTCGATTAGAATTAGATAAAAACAAAGGACAGTTGGCAGGAACCCTAATTAGTATCGTGTTTTTGTCGGAGTCGGAATATGAAATTAAAATTCCTTTCGAAGGGTCTTCGGTTGCTTTATTTCATTATGGAAGTAATACCATGTCCAACACCGCTGTGGCCAATGGTGAATTCAAAAAGCGTTACAAAGTTGGAGAAGCGGTACAACTTCCTTTTTTAAACTGGCGTCTTCAAATCAATGAGAATCCTGGATTTTATAAAGGGAATGAGTATTTTGTTCGTTTCAATAATTTTGATAGTACTGTTGCTAATTATCGCGGTATTGCCATCAAGGCCGATGACAAAGGAGGGTCTATTTTGACTTTAAGTCTGCAAGGCACCAATAAAGCTCGATTGGTAAATTATTTGAATGCTACCGTAAAAATGTTGATCAAGAGACAATTGGATAGTAAGAATCAATTTGCGACCAATACTATTGCTTTTATTGACAGTACTTTGGTGTCTATGGAATCGCAATTGAAAGAAACGGGGAATGAATTGAAAGCGTTTAGAAAAGATAAAAATATTATTAATATTGAGGATGGTGGTGCCAAATTTTCGGACAAAATTCTAGATTACGATGTGCAGAAAGATGAAATTGAGCGAAAAATGGCGTATTACAATTCGCTAAAAGCCTATTTGAAAAATAGTGTGGATTATTCAAA
This sequence comes from Flavobacterium succinicans LMG 10402, assembly GCF_000611675.1. Lineage (GTDB taxonomy): Bacteria > Bacteroidota > Bacteroidia > Flavobacteriales > Flavobacteriaceae > Flavobacterium > Flavobacterium succinicans. The sequence goes on from NZ_JATV01000008.1 coordinate 162,919, forward strand.
GCTTCCCGCACCTTCTGTAGCTGGAATTGAAGATCCTAACATTGTGGTTAATGTTTCTAAATTGATTGCTTTGTCTACGCAACGTTCCGAAATGGCTTATGCGGTAAAGAGCGAGAAGATTTTTAAAGATTTTGACAATCAGATGATGGCGGTTAAGAATGTTTTGCTCGAAAATATAGTAACCGCAAAACAATCATTACAATATGATTTGGCTACCATTAACAGTAAAATTGGCATTTCTGAAAATGAGATCAAACAATTGCCCGATGACCAGCAAGAGTTGATTAAAATAAAACGTAAATATGACTTAAATGATAATATTTACAGTACCTTTTTACAAAAGCGAACCGAAGCTGATATCGTAAAAGCTGCGAATCTATCTGATGTTCGTTTTATTGATCCCGCCAAAGATGTTGGAGGTGGTTTAATTGGCCCCAAGACTTCTGTAAATTATGTTCTGGCTTTCTTTTTAGGATTGTTGATTCCTTTGGTGGTTGTTTTAGTAATTTTCTTCATCAATAATTCTATCCAGAATACCGATGAGATAAATAGTCTCACCAAAATCCCTATCATTGGTGTCATTGGCGTAAACAATGAAAAGTCAGACTTAGCAGTATTTAGAAAGCCTAAATCGGCTTTGTCAGAATCTTTTAGAGCCATTCGCTCCTCATTGCAATTTTTATATAAAAAACAAAATGTTGATGGCGCTAAAACACTTATGATAACCTCTTCGGTAAGTGGCGAGGGGAAAACGTTTTGTTCAATCAATATTGCTACTGTTTTTGCATTAAGCGAGAAAAAGACAGTGATAGTAGGTTTGGATTTGAGAAAACCAAAGTTGTTTGACGAGTTTAATCTTAATAATTCTAGGGGAGTAGTAAATTATTTAATCAATCAAAATGGGTTAGATGAAGTAGTAAACAAAACAGAAATCCCTTATTTAGATGTAATTATATCGGGACCTGTTCCTCCTAATCCTGGGGAACTAATCATCAGCGAACGCATGGGCGATTTAATCGAGGAATTAAAACAACGCTATGATTATATTATCCTTGACACTCCTCCAGTTGGCTTGGTTTCGGATGCATTGGAGTTGGATCAGTTTTGTGATGTCACGTTGTATATTGTGCGACAAAATTTTTCCAAAAAAGATATGATTACGCTATTGAACAATAGGGTGAAACGAGGTGAATTAAAAAACACCAGCATTATAATGAATGGTTTTGAAAACAAAGCGCGATACGGTACCAGTTATGGCTATGGCTACGGTTATGGCTATGGGAATAACTCGTACGCAGCTGGATACCATGAAAAGGAAATTCCGAAAACTAGGATTGAAAAAATATGGGATTGGTTGAAAAAGGAAAGAAAAGTGTAATGAGTGAAACAATTTTAATTACTGGAGGCGCTGGATTTATAGGTTCTAATTTAACGGAGTATTTTTTGTCTAAGGGATACAAAGTGGTTGTTTTGGATAATTTTGCCACGGGACATCGACATAATCTTTCGGATTTTGAAAGCGATAGTAATTTTACCTTGATAGAAGGTGATATTCGGAATCCTAGCGATTGTGCTTTGGCAGTACAAAATGTAGATTATGTATTGCATCAAGCAGCGTTGGGTTCCGTGCCGCGATCCATAGCGGATCCTGTGACTACCAATGAGGTGAATGTTTCAGGTTTTTTAAATATGTTGGTTGCAGCTCGAGACGCTAAAGTAAAACGTTTTGTGTATGCCGCTAGTTCGTCTACCTATGGAGACTCCCAAGGATTGCCTAAAGTGGAAGCTGTGATAGGGAAACCACTTTCTCCTTATGCTATTACAAAATATGTAAATGAATTGTATGCCGAGATTTTTGGGAAAACCTACGGCATGGAAACCATTGGTTTGCGCTATTTTAATGTTTTTGGACGCAAGCAAGATCCTAAAGGAGCTTATGCTGCAGTGATTCCAAAATTTGTGATGCAGTTCATGCAGTTGGAAAGCCCTGTGATTAATGGCGATGGGAACTATTCCAGAGATTTTACCTATATCGACAATGTGATTCAGATGAATGAATTGGCCATGACGACTACCAATCCTGAAGCGATTAATACTGTTTTTAATACCGCTTTTGGGGATCGAAATACGCTGAATGATTTGGTTGGCTATTTGAAATTGTATTTAGGCGAATTAGACGAAAGAATACAAGATGTTGCCATAGCGTATGGCCCTAATCGTGTGGGTGATATTCCCCATTCACTCGCGAGCATTGATAAGGCCAAGCAATTGCTGGGCTATAATCCGAAGTTTTCTTTACAAGAAGGATTAAAAGAAGCCGTACAATGGTATTGGGAGAATCTTGGTAATTAGTGATTAGTAACTAGTAATTAGTGATTAGTAATTAGTGATTAGTAATTAGCGAGGAGTGAAATGTGAGAAGTAAGAAAGATGAAAGAAATGAAATGAAAAAATGAATATATGAAAATTACAAAAATATGTTGCATAGGAGCCGGATATGTTGGAGGGCCAACAATGGCGGTTATAGCACAAAAATGCCCACAAATTCAAGTTACCGTAGTCGATTTAAACCAAGAGCGTATTGCGGCTTGGAATAATGCTGACGTGAATACTATTCCCATTTATGAGCCTGGTTTAGCCGAGATCGTCAAGGAAGCCAGAGGACGTAATTTGTTTTTTTCAACTGAAGTGGAAAAAGCCATTGATGAAGCTCAAATGATTTTTATTTCGGTGAATACCCCGACCAAAACCTATGGTAAAGGAAAAGGGATGGCGGCTGATTTGAAATATATTGAATTGTGTGCCCGCCAGATTGCTAAGATTGCCAAAGACAATAAAATTGTAGTTGAAAAATCGACCTTGCCTGTGCGTACGGCTGAGGCGATAAAAAGTATTCTGGACAATACGGGCAATGGTGTGCAATTTCAAATTTTGTCCAATCCAGAGTTTTTAGCAGAAGGTACTGCTGTGAGCGATCTTTTGCATCCGGATCGCATCTTGATTGGTGGCGATACTACGGCTGAAGGGCAAGAAGCGATTCAAGCTTTGGTAGATGTGTATGCCAATTGGGTGGCACCCGAGAAGATTTTGACCACTAATGTTTGGTCTTCCGAGTTATCGAAATTAACAGCTAATGCCTTTTTAGCGCAACGTATTTCTTCTATTAATGCGATGTCGGAATTGTGTGAAAAAACAGGCGCAGATGTGAACGAGGTGGCCCGAGCGATCGGAATGGATTCTCGTATTGGACCCAAATTTTTGAAAGCCTCAGTAGGGTTTGGAGGATCATGTTTTCAGAAGGATATTTTGAACTTGGTCTATATTGCTAAATCGTATGGTTTGCATGAAGTAGCCGATTATTGGGAGCAAGTGATCATCATGAACGACCATCAAAAAAGACGTTTTTCTAATAAAATAGTGCAGACGTTATACAATACTGTAGCCGGTAAAAAAATCGCGTTTTTAGGTTGGGCCTTCAAGAAAGATACCAATGATACTAGAGAATCTGCCGCTATTTATGTGGCTGACGATTTGATTAATGAAGAGGCTATTATTTCGGTATATGATCCAAAGGTGCCGTTCAAAAAGATGTTAGCTGATTTGGATTACTTAGACTCCAGAACTTCGGAGCAAAATAGTCGTCAGATTGCAGCCGCTTCTTCTGCTTATGAAGCCTGTGAAAACGCACACGCTATAGCGATACTAACAGAATGGGATGAGTTTACATCCTATGACTGGAAAAAAATATATGATAGCATGCAAAAACCTGCTTTTGTTTTCGACGGCCGAAATATTTTAGATGCCGATCAGATGAGAGCCATTGGTTTTGTGTATTGTGGAATTGGGGCGTAGAATTTGGTTGGTTTATTGTTAATAGTTTGTTGTTTGTGGAGTTGTGAGTTGTGAGATGTGAGATGTGAGATGAGTTGTGAGTTGTTGGTTGTGGAGTTGTGAGTTGTTGGTTGTGAGTTGTTGGTTGTGGGGTGTTGGTTGTGAGTTGTTGGTTGTGGGGTGTTAGGGAGGGTTTTCGTTTTGCCCCGACCCTAAAGGGAGCCGAGAACAAGGCGTGTAGGTAAAACAAGGCCTTTCGACAGTACTTCGCTTCGCTCAATATAAACTACTCGAAGTGACACTTAAAGACAGATATTTGGTAAAAGAAGTCTCTTGAATACCACATGCTTAATTTGATTAAGCGGTTTGCTCCCCTCTTGAGAGGGGTTGGGGGTGTGTTTTAGAGATAGGAGATTTGATGTCAGGTACTTAAGCCTCGTTTTTTTTGTCCCGAGAGTCTATTTATTATCATGTAAATACTTTGTGTTCCATGGCGTAATCCTTAATAGGTCACAGATGGCAAGGATTAAACGGATTTAAAAAAAATGTGAACCTATTTTAGGACGACACAGTCTGGATGCCTCTTAATAGGCCACAGATGGCACAGATTAAACGGATTTAAAATACTTAAATGAATTGCATCTCGCTAAAGCGAGATTTTATAGTTATAAAGGTTGAGAGGCTTTAGCTGAAATTATTCTATTATTTTGGCTAAAGCCTATTCTTATTGAAATCTAATTAAGTTGAGGAATAAAGGATGCTATTATTGTTGATTTTTGATTGCAGATTTATGTACGGCAGTTGTGGGTTGTGAGATGTGAGATGTGAGATGTGTTCAGTTGTGGGTTGTGGGATTTGAGTTTTGAGGAAGTGAATAATGAGAAGTGGATATTGGGGATTGACAAAACACTAATTAATTTCTGCAAAATGTAAGATTAAGAATGGCTAAAGCCTATTCTTATTGAAATGTTATTAAGTTCAGGAATAAAGGATGCTATTATTGTTGATTTTTGATTAATGATTTTTGATTGCAGATTTATGTACGTCAGTTGTGGGTTTTGAGATGTGAGATGTGAGATGTGGGTTTTTGGTTGTGAGTTGTGGGTTGTGAGATGTGAGATGTGAGATGTGTTCAGTTGTGGGTTGTGGGATTTGAGTTTTGAGGAAGTGAATAATGAGAAGTGGATATTGAGGATTGACAAAACACTAATTAATTTCTGCAAAATGTAAGATTAAGAATGGCTAAAGCCTAGTCTTATTGATATGTTTTTAAGTTAGGGAATAAAGGATGCTATTATTGTTGATTTTTGATTAACGATTTTTGATTGCAGATTTATGTATGTCAGTTGTGGGTTTTGAGATGTGAGATGTGGGTTTTTGGTTGTGAGTTGTGAGATGTGTTTAGTTGTGGGTTTTGAGGAAGTGAATAATGAGAAGTGGATATTGGGGATTGACAAAACACTAATTAATTTCTGCAAAATGTAAAATTGAGAATGGCTAAAGCTCATTCTTGTTGAAATTTCGAAAAAAGATAGTATTTGCGCTCCGTTTAGAAAATCAAAATAAGGGCTTTCATTTGGTAGGACAGTCATTCATGCGTTATACTTACTTACCAACCTTTCGGTTTCTCTTTTTAATTGGTCAATCTAGTCCTAAAACAATCGTTAATAGGTAGGGAGTTCCTGTTTTTATTAAATACTTCATTTTTGCTGGGAAGTCTAATGCTGATTGTGGGTTTCAGAAGAGCTTTAGCTACTCTGTCGAAAAATTTAGAAACAATAGATGTTGTTATTTGTGTTAAAACATTTAATTTTATACTTAAATGAGTATTTATGGAAGATGATATCCGTTGGAAACAACGATTGGCGAATTATCAAAAAGCACTCGGACAATTGCAGAAGTTCATTGCAAAGGGAGATTTGAATGAATTGGAGGAGCAAGGGCTGATACAGGCCTTTGAATTCACACATGAATTGGCTTGGAATGTGATGAAGGATTATTTTATATACCAAGGTACAACTTCTATTACAGGCTCTCGCGATGCTACTAGAGAGGCTTTTCAAAAAGGATTGGTTCAGGATGGTGCTGAATGGATGGAAATGATAAAAAGCAGAAATCAATCGTCTCATACTTATAATGAAAGTACGGCTAAAGAAATTAAAGACAAAGTGTTTGTGGTATACTATGATTTGTTTGTTGCGTTTAACGAGAAAATGAAAACGCTCATATGATACAATTTGGCTTAAAAACAGAAGATATTGCTAAAATTAATCGCGTTTTTTCGGATTATGATGCCATTGAAAGTGTGTTTATTTATGGTTCAAGAGCGAAAGGTAATTTTAAGAATGGTTCGGATATTGATTTGACACTAGTGGAAGAAACGATGTCCTTTTCTGATTTTTTGGCTTTGGAGCAACAATTGGATGATTTGTTGTTACCCTATAAAATTGACCTTTCGCAAAAAAGAAAAATTGCTAATTCGGATTTGTTGGCACATATCGATAGGGTAGGACAGCTGTTTTATAGTAAAGAAGATTTTTAATCGCTTGTAACGTGTGAGTTGTGTGTTTTGAGTTATCAGTTGTGGGTTGTGAGATGTGAGTTGTTGTTTGTGGTTTATTGTTATCAGTTGTGGGTTTTGGGTGTCCCTTCATATAAATACTTTGTGTTCCATGGCGTAATCCTTAATAGGCCGCAGATGGAACGGATTAAACGGATTAAAAAAAAAATGTGAACCTATTTTAGGACGACACAGTCTGGATGCCTCTTAATAGGCCGCAGATGGCACAGATTAAACGGATTTAAAATACTTAAATGAATTGCATCTCGCTAAAGCGAGATTTTATAGTTATAAAGGTTGAGAGGCTTTAGCTGAAATTATTCTATTATTTTGGCTAAAGCCTATTCTTATTGAAATCTAATTAAGTTGAGGAATAAAGGATGCTATTTTTGTTGATTTTTGATTGCAGATTTATGTACGTCAGTTGTGGGTTGTGGGTTGTGAGATGTGAGATGTGAGTTGTGGTTTTTTGGTTGTGAGATGTGGTTTTTGGTTGTGAGTTGTGAGATGTGTTCAGTTGTGGGTTGTGGGGTGTGAGATGTGAGATGTGGGTTGTGGGTTTTTGGTTGTGAGATGTGGTTTTTGGTTGTGAGTTGTGAGATGTGTTCAGTTGTGGGTTGTGAGATGTGAGATGAGTGTACGTGGGTTGTGGATTTTTGGTTGTGAGTTGTGAGTTGTGAGATGTGTTCATTACACACTAATTGATTTCTATTCGCTTTCTGCAAAATGTAAAATTAAGAATGGCTAAAGCTCATTTTTATTGCTCTTTTTCAAATGAAAGGTAAGGTCTATTTCTATTGAAATTGTTCAAAAAATAGTATTTAATGTTGTTTTGAAGGGGGGGGCAAAGTAAGTTGATTCTTTATTGATCTCAAATAGAGTTTAAAGTTATACGCTTTAAGTGCATCTCGCTTTAGTTTCTAAAAATTTTCACACCGCAGATTCGCAGATTTTAAAAGATTAATAATTATAATAATTTGCGAATCTGCGGTTAAATTATATTCCAACCTTGCAGACTTTAAGTCGGCCAAACCAAATCTATTGCCTTTTAGTCCATAGTGGTTTAGTTATAAAATTTAATTGGTTGATCGTTTGATCGCTAATTTGTTTAAGGAGTAATCTGATGGTGTAAAATGTAAAATAATCAGTATTAATTCGGTGATTCCTTGCCGGATGTGGTCTCACTACTTTTAGTGATTTTTTATTTATTTAAAAAGGAATCAAAGGATGTTAGTGTTTCAAAAACAGAAGGTTGTATTCCAGGGCAATGGAGTGCAACCTTTTCCTTTTTTGGCGCTGGTTAATAACTGGTTTTAGCTGTTATGAAATTCTTATATTTGCAGACGCTGGTGTGAAACAGGGATGTTTTGGTTTTAATAAACTAGACGTCTTGAGGACTACTGGCTGCTGCGTTAGGGATTGTAGTGGAAATCCTTTTTGAGGCTTTTTCGGCCTCAAAAAGATTGTAGCGGAAAGCCCGACCCTTGTGGTAACGCCCCAAAAAAAGAAATTGAAGTAGCTTGTTTCTGGTGAGCTACAGCTAAAAAAAATACAATGGTGGATACAAAAATAAAAATTGCCGTAATTGGGTTAGGCTATGTAGGATTGCCGTTGGCGCGACTTTTTGCTACCAAGTACCAAGTGGTAGGATTTGATATCAATGAAGGGAGAATTGCTGAATTACGTCGGGGTACGGATTGTACTTTAGAGGTGTCGGATGCTGTGCTGCAATCGGTTTTGGTTGCTGATTTTGAGTCCGCTTCAACAGGTTTGCTGTGTTCTAATGTTATGGATGACATTGCGGATTGCACCTATTATATTGTGACGGTTCCTACGCCTGTGGATAAAAATAACCGTCCGGATTTGACTCCTTTGTACAAATCGAGTGCGACCGTTGGACAGGTCCTTAAGCAAGGAGATGTTGTTATTTACGAATCTACTGTTTACCCCGGTGTTACCGAAGAGGAATGTGTGCCTGTATTGGAGCGCGTTTCGGGTTTACGATTCAATGTTGATTTTTTTGCAGGTTATTCGCCCGAACGTATCAATCCTGGGGATAAAGAACATACGGTTGAGAAAATTTTAAAAATCACCTCTGGTTCCACTCCAGAAATTGGACAAAAAGTCGATGCCTTATACCAATCGGTTATTATAGCCGGTACGCATTTGGCCCCGTCTATCAAAGTAGCCGAAGCGGCCAAAGTGATTGAAAATTCCCAAAGAGATATCAATATTGCGTTTGTTAACGAACTGGCTAAAATCTTTAATTTATTAGACATTGATACCAGTGCCGTATTAAAAGCTGCGGGTACCAAGTGGAATTTCTTACCCTTCAAACCCGGTTTGGTAGGGGGTCATTGCATTGGAGTAGATCCCTATTATTTAGCACAAAAAGCCCAAGAGAAAGGGTATCATCCGGAAATTATTTTGGCTGGACGACGCTTGAATGATAGTATGGGCGAATATGTGGCCTCGCAAGTAGTGAAGTTAATGATCAAAAAAGGGGTGGTGATCAATGGTGCTAGCGTTTTAATGCTGGGCATCACTTTCAAAGAAAATTGCCCTGATGTACGCAATACCAAAATTGTAGATGTCGTTCGTGCCTTTCAAGATTATGGTATTGCCGTAACGATTTACGATCCTTGGGCCAATCCTGCTGAGGTGGCACACGAGTACAACTTGGTCACTAGTACTGATTTGCCCAAAGTGGCTTTCGATGGTATTGTTTTAGGAGTGGCTCATGAAGCTTTTTTAACTATGGACTATACCACTTTACGAAAAGAAAAAAGTGTGTTGTATGATGTGAAAGGGGTGTTGCAAGTGCCTGTTGATGGAAAGTTGTAGGGTGGTGATTATTTAATAGTGAATAGTGAATAGTAATTAGTCCTTAGTGAGGAGTGAGAAGTAATTAGTGAGAAGTAATTAGTGAATAGTAATTAGTCCTTAGTGAGGAGTGAGAAGTAATTAGTGAGAAGTAATTAGTGAATAGTAATTAGTCCTTAGTGAGGTGTGAGAAGTGTACAGTTGTTTATTGGTAATTAGTGAATAGTCCTTAGTCCTTAGTGAGAAGTAAGAGGTGAGAAGTGAGAAGTGAATAGTTAGGAAGAGCAGTTGTCGGTTGTAATTGACGGATAACAGAAGATGGACTACTGTAAAATAAAGAGGGTAGCATAATAAAAAAAAATACTGAAAAAAGAGGATCAGCATATCGAATTTAAATCAAACTTCAATGATGAGGTGATTATTTCTTTGGTGGCTTTTGCTAATGCTGAAGGAGGATCTGTTTATGTAGGTGTTGATGATAATGGTTTTGCGGGTTCTAGTTTTAAAATTGGAAAAGAAAGTGTTCAGCAATGGACCAACGAAGTAAAAAACAAAACCATTCCTTCGATTATACCAGATGTAACCCACGAAGAAATGAATGGTGTTGAAGTATTGGTTTTTGAGATTAAAGAATTTCCCATTAAACCTGTTGCATTTAAAGGCAGGTATTATAAGAGAGTAAAAAATGCCAATCACCAAATTAGCTTGCAAGAAATTTCAGAGTTGCATTTGAAGACGTTCAATACTAGTTGGGATTATTATCCCTCGTCTCGTTATGATTTAGGGTCTATTGATTTAGAGAAAGTAAATCGTTTTATAGCTTCGTCTAATGAAATTCGGGATACTAAAATTCAAGATGACCCACTTACGATACTTCGGAAGTTTGAATTGGTAAAGGAGAATGGGCAAATTGCCAATGCTTGTCATTTACTGTTTTCCAAAAATGAACTATTTGATGCTACGATTTCAATAGGTCGTTTTTCAACAGAGACTAGTATCAAAGACAGTTTGGTTTTGCAAACTGATTTATTTACTGAAGTTGAAGAAACACTCACTTTTGTTAGAAAACACATCAATAAAATTATATCATAACAGGTGATCCTAAACGCGAAGAACGTTGGGAATATCCTCTAGAAGCATTACGTGAAATTGTAGTCAATATGATTGTGCATCGCGATTATCAAAATCCGGGAGATTCCATTATCAAAATATTTGATCATAAAATTGAGTTTTATAACCCTGGAGGGTTAGGAAATGGGTTGACTATAGCGCAATTGCAATCAGGTAGGTATACCTCATTCGCGAGGAATAGGAAAATTTCAGATTTGTTTAGAGAAGCGGGTATCATAGAAAAATATGGTTCGGGTATCAAGCGAATTACCGATGCTTTTTTGAATTATGGTTTGTTAGCTCCTACCTTTGAAGTGATTCAAAATGGTTTTCGTGTAACTGTTTTTTCTCATGCGAATGCAATTAAGGATGGCGGTGTAAATGGCGGTGTAAATTTAGAAACGACTGATATAGTAAATGTAGATTCAAAAGCGATTTTTAGTTTTATTGAAAAGAACCCGGGAGTTAATGTTTTATTATTAATGAATCATTTCGAAGTTCCAAAACGAACTGTAGAACGTTGGGTAAAACAATTAAGGGATGAGGATAAAATTGAATTCAGAGGCGCATCAAAGACTGGTGGGTATTGGGTTGTCGGAAGTGAGATGTGAGATGTGAGATGTGAGGTGTGAGGTGTGAGATGTGAGGTGTGAGAGGTGAGAGGTGAGATGTGAGATGTGAGTTGTGGGTCGTGAGTTATTGGTTGTGGGTTTTGGTGGAGGTTTAACCGCAAAGGTTGACAAGGGATACGTAAGAGGGTGAGGGTTTGTTGTTGTCAATTATAGGTTGTGGCGTTTAATGCAAAATTAGCAAGGATTAAGAGTTCAACGTTACTACGAATAATCAGTTAACCATTTGTCCAATGAAGCAAATAGTCGATTTAACAGTTCAGCAAATAACCGATTCAACAATTCAACGATTCAACTCAAATTAAATATAGAACACTAAAAAAAACTAGATAAAAAATGGAAAAAATTGTTATTACAGGAGGAGCGGGGTTTATTGGGTCGCATGTGGTGCGTCGTTTTGTGACGAAATACCCGGAGTATCATATTTTTAATTTAGATGCCTTGACGTATGCTGGGAATCTAGAGAATATTAAGGATATTGAAAAAGCGCCTAATTACACTTTCGTGAAAGGGGATATTACGGATGAGGCTTTTATTAACGACTTGTTTGCCAAGCATCAATTTGATGGTGTTTTGCATTTGGCCGCAGAATCTCACGTAGATCGTTCGATTACCGATCCGTTGTCTTTTGTGAAAACCAATGTTTTCGGTACCATGATTTTATTGAATGCCGCTAAAAATCTGTGGAAAGATAATTTTGAAGGGAAACGTTTTTATCATATTTCGACCGATGAGGTGTATGGTACTCTGGGAGCAGAAGGCTTATTCACCGAAACGACTCCTTACGATCCGAATTCTCCTTATTCGGCTTCTAAAGCGAGTTCGGATCACTTTGTGCGTGCGTATGGCGAAACCTATGGCTTGCCGTATGTATTGACCAATTGTTCTAATAACTACGGCCCCTATCATTTTCCTGAAAAATTGATTCCACTTTTTATTAATAATATAATTAATAATAAACCCTTGCCTGTCTATGGCGATGGGAATTATACCCGTGATTGGTTGTTCGTGAAAGATCACGCTGTAGCTATTGATTTGGTGTTTCATCAGGGAAAAAATCACGAGACCTACAATATCGGTGGCTTTAATGAATGGAAAAATATCGACTTGGTAAAAGTACTTTGCCAATTAATGGATCAAAAACTGGGTCGCCCAGAAGGGACGTCTCAGGCCTTGATTACTTATGTTAAAGATCGCCCAGGACACGATTTGCGTTACGCTATCGATGCCCATAAAATTAATCAAGAATTGGGTTGGAAGCCGTCGGTTACTTTTGAAGAAGGTTTAGAACAAACTATCGATTGGTATTTGAGCAATCAAGAGTGGTTGAATAGCGTGACTTCGGGGGCGTATGCTTCGTATTATGAAAAGCAGTATTTATAGGTAGTTGTGAGGGGTGTGAGTTGTGGGTTGTGAGTTGAGTTGTGGGTTGTGTGAGTTGTGGGTTGTGAGTTGTGGGTGTGTGTTGTGAGGGTGTGTGAGTTGTGGGTGTGTGAGTTGTGGGTTATGAGTTGTCTAGGGAAGTTTTCGTTGTAACCCGACGCTAAAGGGAGTCGAAAACAAGACTTCTCGACTGAACTTCGACTTCGCTCAGCATCAACTGCTAGAGGAGACATTAGGGGTGTGATACTAAAAGCTTATTTAAAATAGTCCATTTTGTCAGTTCGAGGTATATTTTTATTCTAAAAAAAGCAATATAAAATGATGTTTACATTGTCAGGTTGAGCGCAGTCGAAACCCTTCTAAAACAAAAACGTCAATGGTAGTGCAGTCGAGGGCCATTGTTAGATCTCGACTGCGCTCGATATGACAAGAATACATTGGGTTGTATTGATGTGGGATTTGCTATGAGTTGTGGGTTGTGTGAGTTGTGGGTTATGAGTTGTGAGTGTTGTGTGTTGTGTGTTGTGTGTTGTGAGTTTTTTCAGTTGTGAGTTTTCAGTTGTGAGTTGTGTGTTATCGGTTGTGAGTTTTGAGATGTGGGTCGCCCGTTATGAGCTATCCGATAATGCAACTTCTAGCCACAACAGGCAACCGATAACCTTCAACCGACACCCCATAACTGACACCCTATAACCGACACCCCACAACTCATAACCCATAACTGACACCCCATAACCGATAACTGAAAATTGAATATGAACTGGTACGTATTATACACAAAGCCCAAATGGGAGAAGAAGGTAGCTGATAAGCTGAATGCGATTGGTATTGAGGCGTATTGTCCTACGGTTACTAAAGTGCAACAATGGAGTGATCGCAAAAAGAAAGTGGAAGTGCCGCTTTTTTCCTCCTACGTCTTTGTACAGTTGGAGGAGAAAGATCGAAATGCTGTTTTTGCAGTAGTGGGAGTGATACGCTATTTGTTTTGGTTAGGTAAACCAGCCATCGTTAGAGATTTGGAGATGCAATCGCTACAACATTGGTTGTCGGGTCCCGATGACTTTGATGTCGAAGTTACTGCTTGGCAGCCTGGAGATCGTATAGTACTTGAACAAGGAATGTTCAAAGATCAAGTGGCCATAGTACAAGAAGTGAAGCAAAGTAGTTATGTATTGGTCTTGGAAGCTTTGGGGTGTGTGTTGAGAGTGGAGAGAAAAGGGTTTAAGGGTTTAAATGTTTAAGAGTTTAAAGTTTGTTGTTTGTAGTTTGTAGTTTATGGCTTGTAGTTTATGGCTTGTAGTTTATTGTTTAAAGTTTGATTTTTAGTTGTTTATATGTTGATAGGCTAGGTGAAGGGTAAACGTATAATACGTTAATAAACTATCCCAAAACGTTAACTGGAAACTGCTAACTGAAAACTGCTAACTGAAAACTGAAAGCGGATAACCTATTCACCATTAAGTCAATAAAAAAAACACGAATTTAAGTTTTAAATAAGACTACAATTCTTATTTATTTGTCTTAAATTCGCCAAAAATATAGAAAGGGAGTCTTGTATGGGACTCACAGGGGCGAAGCCGTGGGAGGAAGTGAGATGTTAGAAGTGAGATGTTAGAAGTGAGATGTTAGAAGTGAGATATTGGAAGTGAGATGTCGGAAGTGAGATATTGGAAGTGAGATGTTAGAAGTGAGATGTTAGAAGTGAGATGTCGGAAGTGAGATATTGGAAGTGAGATGTTAGAAGTGAGATGTTAGAAGTGAGATGTTAGAAGTGAGATGTTAGAAGTGAGATGTTAGAAGTGAGATGTCAGAAGTGAGATGTCAGAAGTGAGATGTCAGAAGTGAGATATTGGAAGTGAGATGTTAGAAAATAAGATGGCAGAAATGAGATATTGGAAGTGAGATGTTAGAAGTGAGATGTTAGAAGTTATAGGGGAAGTTTAGTCCTAAAGTAAATAAGAAAAAGTTTAAGAAAAAGAGAGGATATTTCTTGTGGCAGTCGATTAAAGGCTGAAAATAAATACATTCTAAAATATGAAAAAAATAGTAATTGCTTTTGTTGTTGTATTGGCTTTTTTGCAGTCTTCAGTGGTGTTAGCGCAAGATTTATTGAAAAGTCAGGATTTGAGTACTTTGAAAGTAGATTATTTGACTGATGCGGAGGTTGCCAAAATCAAGGGACAATTGCAAGCTAATAATGTGACGCTTGAGCAAGCGGAGCCGATGGCTTTGGCGAAAGGGATGTCGGCGGGAGAATTTGCGAAATTGAAAACGCGTTTGTCGAGTACTACTCCAACTAATACAACGGTTAAAAAAGATAGTGGTGATAAAAAAGTAGCGTTGCGAGAGCAAGAAACGTATAGCAATAAAAAAGTGAAAGACACCTTAAACGCCTTAGTTTTTGGTTCAGAATTATTTGATAATCCGACCTTGAATTTTGAACCGGATTTGAAATTAGCGACTCCCGTGAATTATGTGTTAGGACCGGGTGATGAACTACAAGTAAGTGTGTATGGGGTGCAAGAATACAATGCTAGCATTCCAGTTTCGGTTGAAGGGAAAGTGACGATTCAATACGTAGGACAAATTCCTGTTTCGGGCTTGACTATTGAAGCGGCTACTCAAAAAATACGTGCTGCTATTGCACGAGTGTATAGTACAGTAGCTTCAGGGCAATCGCAAGTGGGGGTGAGTTTGAGTCGTATTCGTACCATCAAAGTGACTATAATAGGGAGTAAACAACCTGGAAATTATTCTGTTTCTTCGTTGGCTACCGTATACAATGCCTTGTATTTAGGAGGCGGCCCTTCTAAAAATGGAAGTTATAGAAATATAGAATTAATTCGAAACAACAAAGTGTACCGAAATATAGATATTTATCGTTTTTTGGTCAATGGGAATCAATCGGATAATATTGGGTTGAAAGACAACGATGTGATTCGTATTCCAGCCTACACTAAGCGAGTAACGATTGAAGGAGAAGTGAAACGTCCTGGTATTTTTGAATTGAAAACAGGCGAATCTTTTAGTGATGTGTTGCGTTTTGCTTCTGGTTTTACGGATGTAGCGTATACGGCTTCGGTGAATGTTTTACAAAAAACAAGTAAAGAGTTCAAAGTGAAAGACGTGAAGTCGAGTGAATTCTCTTCTTATAAACCTCTGGCAGGTGATGTATTTAAGGTGACAAAAATTTTGAATCGTTTTGAGAATCGTATCAAAATTGAAGGAGCGGTATTTAGACCTGATACTTACTCTTATTACAAAGGGATGCGAATTTCGGATTTAGTCACACAAGCCGATGGATTAAAAGAAGATGCTTACAGAATTCGCGCTAGAATTGTTCGATTAAAATCGGATTTGACTACCGAAATTGTGAATGTGGATTTGGGTAAAGCTTTGTTAGGCGATGTACTTTCGAATATCGAACTGCAAAAAGAAGATATTGTTACCGTTTATTCCATTTTAGATTTTCAAGAAAACTATACCGTAAGTATTGATGGGGAGATTAAAAAGCCAGGGACTTATGATTATTTCGAAAATTTATCCTTAAATGATGTAATAGTTCAGGCAGGTGGACTTACGGGGGCAGCTTCAAAGCGAGTAGAAATTGCTCGTATGATGAAATCAGAAATGGAAGATGTAAATAATCCTAATCGTGTAACATTGTTTGATTTTGAAATCAGTGCTTATTCAAATGAGCAATTGAAAAATTTCCAATTGCATCCTTATGATGTCATTAATATCCGCAGAGTTGCTGTTTATGAAAAGCCACAACAAGTTAGCGTGAGTGGAGCGGTGAATTATACTGGTAAATACGCTTTGGTCAACAAGAAAGAAAAGATATACGATATCATTCAACGCGCAGGCGGTTTGTCTTCTTTAGCAGACCCTAATAGTGTTAAGATTAAACGTCCCATTCAAGCCAAACAGATCGAAGATTTGGAAAATATCAATTTGAATTTGGGTAAGAAAGACAGTATTCAAAATAAATTAGAGCATAAGTTAAAAGAAGAGTTGAAGTTTGCTACTATTCCTGTAGAATGGAAATCCATTTTAAAAAAACCAAGCAGTACGTCAAATATTACCTTGTTGCCTGGCGATGAAATTGAAGTTTCGTTTTTAAGTGAAAGTGTTAAAGTAACTGGAAATGTGTTGTTGACTTCTGAAATCCCTTATGAAAGAGGTCGTGGTTTTTCTTATTATTTGGATGCCGTTGGAGGTACCGATGCTAAGGCTTGGAGAAAAAAAGCCTATGTGATTTATCCAAATGGGAAAGCCGCCGTTACTGGACATTTCTTGTTTTGGCGTTCTTATCCTAAAGTACTACCAGGATCGCAAATCGTAGTGCCAGAAAAACCAGCAACCAAGAAAATGACGACAGGGGAATGGGTAAGTATGGGTAGTGTGATTAGTAGTTTGGCCTTATTGATTGTAACGGCGTTTAAATAACGAAGCCCCCTAGCCCCCGAAGGAGTAGGAGGAAGAGGGAAGTTAGAAATTAGAAGTTAGATTTCAGAAGGCAGAAATAAGAAGTTAGAAATTAGAAGTTAGAAAATAGAAGTAATAGTATAGCAGTTTTCGTTTTACCCCGATCCTAAAGGGAGTCGAAAATGGATGTTAGAAATTAGATGTCAGAAATTAGAAGTTAGAAGAGGGTAATTGTTTAAAGGTTTAATCGTTTAATCGTTGAGAGTTAAGGTTGAAATTTGTACAAAGTTGTCACGTCGAGCGCAGTCGAGACGCTTTAAACAATGAAAGTTAGAAATTAGGTTTTAGAAGGCATCTATCAGAAGTCACCAGACTTCCAACCCAAAACCCAAAACCCAAAACCCAAAACCCAAAACCCAAAACCCAAAACCCAAAACCCAAAACCCAAAACCCAAAACCCAAAACTCACAACACCCCAAAAACAATCCCAAAACCGATACAACGGCATTATGGAAGAAAATATCAATAACCACAACGACGAAATCTCGTTAAAAGAATTACTCGAAAAAGGAAAAGAGTGGTACGGTTACTTGCTATCGCAATGGAAAATCATTGTATTGGCAGGAATCATAGGAGGTATACTTGGGCTTACCTACTCTTTTATAAAAAAACCGATATATACCGCTACTTTGTCTTTCGCTTTAGAAGATGAGAAGAGTGGTGGATTGGGAGGTGCCTTAGGTTTGGCTAGTTCCCTAGGATTAGACCTTGGTGGCGGTGGAGGCAGTATGTTTTCGGGGTCTAACTTAACTGAGCTTTTCAAATCCCGAGCGATGGTGGAAAAGACCTTGTTGAGTACAGTACCTGATGCTGACGGTAAACCGATTACTTTGGCGGAATTGTATGTCCAAAATAACGAATGGAGAGATAAATGGGAAGGTAAACCCAAATTAGAAAAAATTCAGTTTTTACCTAATGTGAAGCGAACCTATTTTACTCGAGTGCACGATAGTATTTTAGGTGCAATGTATGATAAACTATCCAAAACAAGTTTATCGGTGGCGCAAAAGGACAAGAAAATCGCCATTATCAATATCGATGTGAACGATAAAAACGAGCTTTTTGCCAAGCAGTTTTGTGAAAATCTAGCGAAAACCGTTTCTGATTTTTATGTAGCTACTAAAAGCAAAAAGGCGAAAATGAATATGGATATTTTAATCCGTCAAACCGATTCTATTCGTGGTGAATTGAATGGTGCTATTACAGGAGTAGCAGTAGCTAATGACAATACCTTCAATCTAAATCCTGCTTTGAATGTGAGAAGAACCCCTTCCGCTCGTAGACAAGTAGATGTACAAGCTAACACTGCGATACTGACCGAGTTGGTCAAACAAACAGAGTTGGCAAAAGTGACGTTAAGAAAAGAAACGCCTTTAATTCAGGTAATTGATAAACCGATTCTGCCGCTGAAAAAAGAAAAGTTGGGCAAAGCCAAAGGTTGGGTGCTAGGAGGTTTTTTGGCGGTGTTTTTGACGGTGCTATTTTTGATTGGAAAACGACTTATGAAAGAGATAATGAGTAAGAAGTGAGAAGTGAAACTGGACGATCAAGTATTAAATGCTACATCTGAACGTTGAAATGTAAAGTCGAGCGTGGTCGAGACTTTAACCGACAACCGACAACCGACAACCGACAACCGACAACCGACAACCGACAAAATGAAAATAGGAATCACCTTCAGTGTCTACGTTCTCTTACACGCTGGTCACATTAAAATGTTAGAAGAGGCAAACCGACATGCTATTATTTAATTGTGGGTCTGCAAACCTATCCTACTTTGGAACTCCCAAAGTAAAAACGACCCGTACAAGCAGTAATTGAGCTTTGCAATAGTTTAACGAGAGTAAATCTGCATGAGAAATGTGTGAATTAAATACTAAATTAGTATTATTATTTTAAATTAATAAATTATTTTAAATGTCATTAAAAATAAATACTTATTGGAGTTTTATAGGCTCTGTGGCTCCAATGATTTTGGGTTTAATAACAATTCCTTATTTAATTAAACAAGTTCATGTTGAAGCATTTGGGATATTAACTCTTGTTTGGTCATTAATAGGTTATTTTAGTATTTTTGATTTTGGAATTGGAAGAGCATTAACGCATCAGGTATCAAGTAGTATCTCGCTTAATTTAGAATCTGAATTGCCAAGCATCTTAAAAACTGGATTACTTTTTATGTTGGCAACAGGAGTTTTTGGCGGAGTAGTATTGGCTATATCTGCTCACGAATTAGGTACTCAATGGTTAAATGTAAGTGAAGGATTGGAAAAGGACACTACTAAATGTTTAGTGATAGCTGCTATTGGTATTCCTCTTACAACTGTTACATCTGGATTGAAAGGTATTTTAGAAGGATATGAAGACTTTAAAGCAGCTAGTGTACTACGTATAATTTTAGGCATATGTAATTTTGGATTACCAGCTTTAGCCGTTATGTTTTTAAATAATTCTTTGGAATATATGGTGTTAAGTCTTGTTCTAGCAAGGTTTATTGTTATGCTTGCACATTTATATGTAATAAATAAAAGGTTGTCTATTTATGATGTAATGACAACAAGTCTTGCAGACAAGAATAAGATTAAAAAGTTATTGTCATTTGGAGCTTGGATGACATTATCTAATATTATAAGCCCATTAATGGTTACAGCAGATAGGTTTATAATTTCATATATTTTAGGTGCTGGTTTAGTAGCTTACTACACAGTTCCATTCGATTTTATAGTTAGATTACTCATTATACCAGCTGCTTTAACAGGAGTTTTGTTTCCAAGATTCTCGTATTTGTATAAAACCGATATTGAACAAATTAATAGGCTTTATAAGAAAAGTTTTTTTATAATTTTTGCAGTAATGGGTTTAATAAGTTTTGGAATTGCAATCGGTTCATATTTTGGATTAACAATATGGTTAGGCAAAAATTTTGCAGAGCATTCCTGGGTTATTGCTTCTATTTTGGCAATTGGTTTATTATTCAATAGTTTGGCACAAGTACCGCATACAGCAATACAAGCATCAGGAGATGTTAAAATTACTTCTATAATTCACCTATCTGAGTTCATATTCTACATACCATTATTATATGGTGCATTACATTTTTATGGATTAGTTGGAGCAGCAATAGTATGGGTATTAAGGGTGTTTGTGGATTTAATTGCGTTATCTGTTTTTGCTAAAATGAAAATTACAACAGTGGCTTATGTTTAGTATTGAAAAAAAAATAGCTTTAGGATTTGTAATATATAAAGCAGAAATAACTTTAATCGATAGAATAAAGTTAGCAAGCAGTGCAGGTTTTAAATGCTATATATTTGATAATTCCCCATCTGATCAAACTTTTAATATAAGCTTTAGTAGTTTTATTAACTGTAAATATATTACAGCGGGTAAGAATGTAGGTTTAGGTTTTGGTATTTCAAGTGTTTGTGCTCAAGCTTATTATGAGGGTTCGGATGCTCTATTGTTTTTTGATCAGGATACAGTTTTTAATATTTCTACTTTAGATTTTATTGATGATTTCTACAGGGAAAATAAAGCTTTAGAGGATACTTACAGTTCAATTGTGTTCAATGCGAAGAATATAGATTCTAACAAATTTCAAAATAAGTTTAAGTTAAAAGATGTTTTATTAACCATTAGCAGTGGGAGTTTGTTTTATCTTAGACGATTGAGAGACATAAATTGGCACAATCAGACTTATTTTGTTGACTGTGTAGATTATGAATTTTGTTTGAATTCGAATAATCATAATCTTAAAATTGGTGAATGTTCAAATACTCCTGGATTTGATCACGTTAGTGAACAAGCAGATTCAGAATATCTCATCTTTGGAAAAAAGAGGATGATGAGAAAGTATAATTTATCTCGTGTAAAAGGAACTGCTACTGCAAGTTTAAGATTGTTTTTCACCTCAATTATAACAGTAAACCCTAAGTTTGCTTATGCAATTTTGCGATCATTAGGTATATATTTATATTTTCAATTTTTAGTAAGAATACTTAATTTTTTCAAATGAATCATTTAGATAAAAACGACCATTTAAATAATGAATTTGCCATTTTTACCGTTTGTAATTTGGCTTATCTGCCTAAAGCACTTGTATTATCAGAATCAGTAAATAAGTATCAGAATCAGCGTCTTAAAGTTTTTCTTTTCGACAAGAAAACCGATACAGATTTTTCTCAATTTGGCATCGAAGTGTTTTGGATTGAAGATTTAGATATTCCAAATTTCAATCAACTTGCATTTAAGTATGACATTATTGAATTTAGTACTTGTTTAAAACCATTCATTACAATAAGTCTATTAGAGAAGTATGATAAAGTTATTTTTTTAGATCCCGATACCTGTTTATTCAATACTGTAGCTCCCATTTTAGATGATTTAGATAAACATTCAATTGTATTGACACCTCATTATACTACGCCTCAATCTAATGATTTGTCTGAAAGTGATACGGGAATGTTAAGATTCGGTTCATTTAATCTTGGTTTTTATGCTGTAAGGAGATCAGATGAGAGTTTGTATTTCTTGAATTGGTGGTCTCAAAGATGTTTGGATTTATGTTACATGGATAGTCAGTTCGGGCTTTCTACTGATCAAAAATGGGTAACTATTGCGCCTTGTTTTTTTAAAGATTTGTATGTGTCTTTCAATTTAGGATATAATTTTGCCGCTTGGAATAGCTGGGAACGTAAATTAAGTAAGGACTTAGATGGGAATTATTTAGTTAATGAGGATGTACCTTTGACTTTTTTCCATTTTAGTAATTTTGATAAAAATGACCCCGAATATTTAAATAAAAGATCTTGTTATGAAACAAATATTAGAAGACCTGATTTACTTGAAATAGGCACCTGGTATAGTAATGCACTAGATTCCAAAAATACAAATATGGCCACAGTAAAATATGCTTATGACTATATGTCTAATGGCCAATATATATCACCTACGTTAAGAAGAGCATACGCTTGTATTTTAGCAGAACTACCTGTTGATCATGACCCATTTGATTCTGATGGAATAGTTGCTAAATTTGCCAAAAAGAATTTCCTATTTGAAACTAATAATGCAATATATAAAAGAGAAGGATTTGGTGCAGTGTCTTCCAATAAAGGTAAATTGAATTTAATTTATTTTTTAATGCGAATAGTATTAAGAATTGTTGGACCAAACAAGTTTATGAACCTGTCTCGTCTGATGGTTTATCTATCTAGTTATAGATTAAATAGAGACTTGTGGAAATATTAATTTATTAGATCCTAATACTAAAAATATTAGTGTTTATAAAATCCAATTATTTATTTGATTTTACATCTTAAAGCTTTTCATTTTTTTAAATATACCACATTTATGTTTTTCGATTAGGCCGTAAGTCTTGTTAAAATGCTTCTTGAATATGAATGATTAATAATTCTAGCTAGATGTGTATTATTACAGCATCTTCCTTAAATCATATAAGAAATGTGGAGTCTTGATTTTAGTTTTTTTGGGTTAAAAGCAAGAATTAGTCTAGAGGTAAGAAGTTATTAGTCGATTGTTTATTGGTAGAAATATTATTTTAGAATTACAAATAAGCTTTTAAGTCAAATTTTGAGTATTTATTGAATATGTAATTATCGGCATTTACATAATAATTTGTTTTCCTCAGGACATGAAAATTTTTACAAAATTTGTTATTTTTTTTATATGGTTTGCTGCTGTTTTTGATCCAATAGGAAATTTATTTGGTTTGAGATATTTAGCAATGGGTTTTTTTTTGCTAAATGTAACACTTATTCCAATCTTCATCAAAATTCGTTTAGTTGATGTTTATTGGCGTGGTACATTTATTTTGGTTTTGTCTTTTATCATGCCTACATATGGTTGTCTGATTTATTTTCTTCATACACGTGGTGAAGAATTTATCGATACATCTTATTTAGCCTCAGGGCTGTTAATTTTATATTCACTTTTATATTGGAGTAAAGATATAACAGAATCAGCATTGAGGACAATGATATTAATACTTAGATTGTTAGTGTTTGTAATATTTTTTTCAGCTTTTTTACAAACTCAAAATTCGGATGTATTAAATTTTTTTACAGAAAGAGACATAGCAATAATTGGTTTCAGAAATTATGCAGGTATTCAATTTCCCTATATTTATTTTTTAGCCTCACCTTTACTTATTTTTCTTTTAGTATATGACCTTAATAAAATTGTAAAAAAAATTAGTTTTTTTAACTTTATTTCGTTCTTTTTTACTTCAGTTGCTCTGGTTCTTTCAGGCACTAGGGCTCATATGTTAATGCCAATTTTAGTAATTCCAATTTATTTTCTTCTTAAGACTTCATTAGTAAAGAAGATATATTATTTACCTGGTTTTATATTAATATTTATTATGACTTTTTTTTTAAGTGATACGATTTTCAATTTGTTTAAAGAATTTTTTTCAGCAAAAGAAGGTAGTAATGAAGTAAAGATTTCTTTGTTGTCAGGCTATATTGAAATATTCTCAAATCCATTTACTTTTTTATTTGGACAAGGATATAATGCCCATGAATGGTCATCAGTTTTGCGTACTATGATTTTGATGGAGAATAAAGCAAGTAAAACTGAATTAACATATATTGAAATTTTAAGAGTTTATGGGGTGTTTTTTTTTACAATTTTTATTTTTATGTTGTATTTTTTATTAAAGAAATTAAAAAGCATTTCTAGTTATTATTGGCTTTACTTATCTTTTACATTATACCTTTTAAATTCTAGTATTAATCCATATCTCTTCTCTACAAATGGCATGTTACCTTTTGGAATTGTTTTAGCAGTTGTTTACTTTAAGTCACCTAATACTAGTATATAAAATAGAGTCAAAATGAAAGCAATAATTGTTTCTTTAAAATTTAATCCTGGTCATTTTTCTCATTTAATTGCTAATTATAAGCTATTTGAAAGTTTGAATTATAAATCATACTTATTTGTAAATCCTTCTTTTGATAAGATGGATGTAGATGATAGTTATGATAAGATATATGATCTCAATAGTTTTAATAAAGGGGATCTAAAGGTAGCTGTATTTTGGTTTCCGAGTTTAAATAATATTTTAGCAATCATTAAACTTAGGTTTTTTTTAAAAGCTAAAGTTATTTACGTTTATCATGAACCTTTTGATTCCATAAAAAGTTATTCTAAATCAGGTTTTGGAATTTTAAAAATAATTAAAATCTGTTTGATTAATTTGGTTAGTATAGTAATAGTTTTTTTTTCTAATGATATAATATTGCCTTCTATAACTTCTTTAGGCTTGTATAAAAAGAAGTATAAGAAGGTAAATAATAATTATACAATGATTCCTCTACTATTTGATGATGAAGGGAATGATTTTATAAAGAAAGAGAATAAAAAGTATATCTCATATATAGGTACGGTTGCTGCAGACCATGCTTTTGATAAATTTGTTGATTTTGCTGTAAAAGCAATGACTTATGATTGGTTTCCAGGTTGTCAATTTCTTATAGCTACGAGTAGTATTATTCCTCAAATAGAAAAAGATAAAATCAAACAATTTGTTTCTAATGGTAAAATTTTTGTACAAGAGGGGGGGGCAATGAGTAATTGTGAAATAAATAATTTTTTCGAAACTAGTGTTTTAGTTTGGAATGCATATAATAGATCAATGCAAAGCGGTGTTTTGCCAAAAGCATTTATGTTTGGAACTCCAGTAATTATACTAAAAAAGAATGAAAATGAGTTTATGCAAAATAAAATAACAGGATTACTTATTGACGACAACAATGATGTCTTTGAAATTAAAGTTGCAGTAGAGTATATTTTGAGTAGAAAGGATTTTTTCTTTGTCAATTGTCGAGCTAAATTTAAGGAAACCTTCTACTATAAAAATAAAATTAATGTCTTTAAAGAACTTATTGAATAATAATATTCAATAATATTAAATATTATCATATGAGTAATTTTCTACGAATTGAGTCAAAAACACTATTAATCACTGGTGGTACTGGTTCTTTCGGGAATGCCGTATTGCATCGATTTCTACACACCGATCACTTTAGTGAAATCCGAATTTTTTCTCGAGATGAGAAAAAACAAGAGGACATGCGCATTCAACTCAAGAATGAGAAATTAAAATTTTATATTGGGGATGTACGCGATTATGCTAGTGTAGAGCGTGCTATGCGTGGGGTAGATTATGTCTTCCATGCGGCTGCTTTAAAGCAAGTACCCTCCTGTGAGTTTTTTCCAATGGAGGCGACCAAAACCAATGTGTTAGGAACACAAAACGTGATTGATGCGGCAGTAGCCCATAAGGTACAAAAAGTGATTTGTTTGAGTACCGACAAAGCTGCTTATCCAATTAATGCAATGGGAATTTCCAAAGCCTTAATGGAAAAAGTTGCCGTGGCAGCCTCACGAAATGCGAATCAAACCACGGTTTGTTTGACTCGTTATGGGAATGTGATGGCTTCGCGTGGGTCGGTGATTCCACTATTTGTGAAGCAGATTCAAGCAGGACAGCCTTTGACGATTACCGATCCCAACATGACTCGTTTTTTGATGTCGCTTGATGAGGCGGTAGAGTTGGTATTGTTTGCTTTTGAACACGGGAACCCTGGCGATTTGTTCGTGAATAAAGCGCCTGCTGGAACCATACGCGATTTGGCTGAAGCGTTGAAGCGTTTGTGTCAATCAGAAGTTGCTGTAAAAATTATTGGAACGCGACATGGAGAGAAGTTATACGAAACTTTGTGTACCCGAGAGGAAATGATGAAAGCCGAGGATATGGGGGATTTTTACCGTGTACCTGCCGACAATAGAGATTTGAATTACAATCAGTATTTCACAGAAGGGGAAGTGGATATGTCTAAAATAGAGGATTATCATTCTCACAATACCGAACAATTGGATGTTGAAGGGATGGTGCAATTGCTACGCAATTTACCGTTTATTCGAAAAGAAGTGCTTGGTGAGGAGATTGATCAGTTGTTGGTCTAAGTAGCAGCTGTGAAGTTAGCACGCAGATTTCGCAGATTGTCGCAGATTTTTTTGTTTTGGAACGCGGATGAGGCGGATAAAGTGGAGTTTGGTTGATTTTTTTAAGAAGCACGCAGCTTTCGCAGATGGGCGCTATTTTTTTAAAAAATAGTGGAAATGGATAGTAGTGATTAATTGTACTATTTTAAATTATATATGAGTACTAAGATAACGCCTGTTTTAATAAAAGGGAATGTACATAGTGATCAAAGAGGACAGTTGTTTTTAACAATGATTTTAATGCACTAGGGGTCAAGTGAATTTATTATATTCAGAATACAGATACAGAATTTGTTCGTGGATGGCAGGGACATAAAATTGAGCAACGCTGGTTTTCAGTTGTTCAAGGTGCTTTTAAAATTGTACTTATTGCTATTGACAATTGGGATACTCCTTCAACTAATCTCAAACAGTTTGACTTTCATTTAGATGCTCAAAAAATGGATGTTTTACACGTGCCTCCTGGATACGTTTCCAGCATCCAATCACAAGAAAAAGCTTCAAAATTATTAGTGATGTCTGATTATTTATTAGGCGAGATTCAAGATGAATATCGTTATGACATTACTTATTTTAAAAAATAAAATTTTAGTATGATTAAAATAGGAATTACAGGTCAGGCGGGTTTTGTTGGGACACATTTATACAATACGTTAGGATTGTTCCAAGAGGAGTTTGAACGAGTGGATTTTCAAAAATCGTTTTTTGGAGATGCTGCCCAATTACAACAGTTCGTGGCGCAATGTGATGTTATCGTGCATTTAGCCGCGGTGAATCGCCATTCGGATCCCCAAGTGATTTATGATATCAATGTAGGGTTGGCAACCCAATTGGTTGCTGCATTGGAAGCTACTAAAAGTAAAGCCCATGTGCTTTTTTCCTCTTCTACTCAAGAGGAAAGAGATAACTTGTATGGGAAGTCTAAAAAAGAAGCAAGGAGAAGATTAGCTGATTGGGCCAAAAATAACGGGGGTACTTTTTCAGGATTTATCATTCCAAATGTATTTGGTCCGTTTGGTCATCCCAATTATAATTCAGTAGTGGCTACTTTTTCTCATAAGATAGCCAGAAATGAGACCCCAACAATTGAAGTTGATGGTGAATTAAAATTGATTTATGTAGCAGAATTGGTACAGGAACTCCTAACTGCTATCCGAAGTGGCAAAGGTCAAGATGAAGTTTTGGTACCTCATACGGCCACTGCAAAGGTTTCCGAAATTTTAGCTTTATTACAAGGTTATAAAAGTTTGTACCAAGACAAAGGAGAAATCCCAACTTTACACTCCAAATTTGAATTGAATCTGTTCAATACGTATCGTTGTTATATGGATATTCCGAATCATTTTCCAGTAAAATTTGTACAGCATACCGATCCTAGAGGGGCTTTCGTAGAAATTATTCGATTGGGAGTCGGAGGTCAGGTGTCTTTCTCCACTACTGTTCCAGGTATCACGAGAGGAAATCACTACCACACTCGAAAAATCGAACGTTTTGCAGTTATTAAAGGTAAAGCCTTGATTCAATTGCGTCGTATTGGTACGGATGAGGTGTTGGATTTTTACTTGGACGGTGAGGAGCCGGCTTATGTCGATATGCCAATTTGGTACACCCACAACATCAAGAATATAGGAGACGAGGTATTGTATACTAATTTTTGGATCAATGAGTTTTATGATCCGGAGGATGGGGATACGTATTTTGAGAATGTATGAAGAAACACGAATGTTACTGATTTAACGGATTATCACTGATTTTTTGAATTAATTAGATAAATATGTTGCTGCATAAAGAACTCTCAGAAAAAATTACTAAAGCTTTTTACAAAGTATACAATGAATTGGGTTACGGTTTTTTAGAAAAGGTTTATGAAAATGCATTGCTGATTGAGTTAAAAAAGAGCGGGTTACAAGTTAAAAAACAAGTGCCAATTGCCGTATATTATGATAATCAAGTTGTAGGTGATTATTTTGCTGATATGGTTGTAGAAGACTGTATTATTTTAGAACTAAAAGCGGTGGAGATGTTAATTGAAGCTCATGAAATTCAATTGATAAACTATTTGAAAGCAACAGAAATGGAAATAGGATTACTTCTAAACTTTGGAAAAAAACCACAATTTAAAAGAAAAATTTATAATAATTAAAACTCCGCGATACTCTGTAACATCAGTTGTATCCGCGTTCAATACAATATAAAATGAAATCAAAACTAAAAGTGATGACGGTCGTAGGTACCCGACCAGAAATTATACGATTATCAAGAGTATTATCTGCCTTAGATGCTTCTGAAGCCATAGAGCATGTGATTGTCCATACAGGACAAAATTATGATTATGAGTTGAATCAAATCTTTTTTGAGGATTTGGGATTGCGCAAGCCGGATTATTTTTTAGAGGCTGCGGGTGCAACGGCTACGGAGACTGTGGGGAATATTTTGATTAAAATTGACCCTTTGTTAGCGGAAGTGCAACCGGATGCCTTTTTGGTTTTGGGGGATACCAACTCTTGTTTGTGTGCAATTCCTGCTAAAAAACGCCATATTCCTATTTTCCATATGGAAGCGGGGAATCGTTGTTTTGACCAAAGGGTGCCAGAAGAAACCAATCGCAAGATTGTGGATCACGTTTCAGATGTGAATTTAACGTATAGTGATATTGCTAGAGAATATTTGTTGCGCGAAGGCCTGCCAGCCGACAGAATCATTAAAACGGGTTCACCTATGTTTGAGGTATTGCATCATTATTTGCCACAAATTGAAGCGTCGAAGGTGTTGGAGAAATTAGGCTTACAAGAGAGAAAATTCTTTGTAGTTTCGGCACATCGAGAAGAAAACATCAATTCTGAGAAAAACTTTATGGGCTTGATGACGACTTTGAATGCTATTGCGGACACTTATAAAATGCCTATTATCGTTTCTACGCATCCACGTACCCGTAATATGATTGAAAAAATGAAAGTGGCCGTTCGACCTGAGATACAATTCTTAAAACCGCTTGGGTTTCACGATTACAATGCCTTGCAAATGCGTTCTTACGCTGTGTTGTCTGATAGTGGTACCATCTCGGAAGAATCTTCTATTTTGAATTTTAGAGCCTTGAATATCCGTCAAGCCCACGAACGTCCTGAGGCGATGGAAGAAGCATCGGTAATGATGGTAGGTTTGAGTCCCGAGCGCATCTTACAAGGTTTAGTGCAAGTGCAAACCCAAACGATTGATGTAGAACGTAATTTTAGAAAAGTAGCCGATTATTCGATGCCTAATGTTTCAGAGAAAATGGTACGTATTATTTTGAGTTATACAGACTATGTGAAACGTGTGGTTTGGAGTGAAGAGATTTAAAGAAAAAAGGATGGTCTGGATTATTTCTGAATTGTTTTATCCTGATGAGGTTTCTACCGCCCAGATAATAACAGATATTGCAGAGAGAATTGCTAAAAATGAAGAGGTTTCTGTGTTGTCTGGACCCGTTGGCTATGAAAAAAGTTATCATACTGCAACTATAGAATTGAACAACGAAATTAAAATCCATAGGGTTTCACTTCCTGATTTTGATAAAAATAACTTGTTCCAACGCTTTTTAAAACTTACTTTGTTAACTCTTAAAATGAGTTTTTTTATGTTTAAGAACATAAAAAACGGGGATCGCGTAATACAAGTGACTAATCCTATTTTTTTGATTTTGACAACTGCATTATTGCGAAATTTAAAGAAAATTAAATTAGAATTTTTAGTGCATGATGTGTATCCTGAGAATATGGTTCCAGCAGGAATGATAAAAAGCGACGGTTTGAAATATAAATTTTTGTCATTCTTTTTTAATAGAGCTTTTAGTCAAGCCGATAGGCTAATAGTTTTAGGAGAAGATATGAAGCAATTAATGGCTTCGAAAACTAACCAAAAAAATCAGGTTATTGATGTAATACCAAATTGGGCTGATGATATGATTTATCCAGAGCCTAAATTCGATAGATCGGATTATCTAAGGCAAAATTTAGAAAATAAAATTGTCCTTGGATTTGCAGGGAATATAGGTAGGGTACAGGGAATCGTTGAGTTTATCACTATTTTTAAAAAAGCTACTAATCCAAATCTAGTATTGACCATTATAGGTGATGGCGCCATAAAAAGTGAGATAGAAGCAATGATTGAATATGATAAAATTTCAAATATCTTGTTATTAGGCTCAAAACCAAGAAATGAACAGCTACAATTTTTAAATGCCTGCGATATTGGATTAGTGACTTTGAAGCAAGGGATGAAAGGTTTGGGAGTACCTTCAAAGACATACAATATTATGGCAGCAGGAAAACCAATATTATTTATCGGCGATATGAATTCTGAAATTGATAGCTATATTAAAAAGTTTAATTGTGGATGGTCATTTGAATGGGATGAGGATAGCATAATTGCATTTTTAAATTCTTTAACATTAGATAAGTTGTCGATAATACAAAACAAAGGAAAACAATCGGTCGAAATTTGTAGCCAATTATTTTCCAAAAATATAGTTTTGAACAAGTTTTAACATGGTTTTATTAACAGGCGTTACAGGTTTTTTAGGAAAGTCACTACTAGATTGTTTATCTGGGAGTTTCACTATATATGGTTTGTCTAGAAGTGGTAGGGATTATCAATGCGCTTTAGAAGAAGATATCCCTGTTTTTAATCAAAAATTTGATTTAGTTATTCATGCAGCAGGTAAAGCTCATAGTATTCCTAAAACAAAAGAAGAGAAAAAAGAGTTTTATGATATCAATGTTGTAGGAACCCAAAATTTATTAATGGGATTGGAGGTGTCAGGAGTTCCTAAACAGCTTGTTTTTATTAGTTCGGTTTCGGTGTATGGTAAAGACCAAGGTGTGAACATAAAGGAAGATTCTTCTTTAGCAGCTAAAGAGGCTTATGGTTTGAGTAAAATTGAAGCCGAAGTAATGGTAATGGAATGGTGCGAAAAACATAGTGTAGTTTGCACTGTTTTGCGTTTGCCGCTACTTGTAGGAGTAAATCCTCCCGGAAACTTAGGAGCCATGATTAAAGGGATTTCTAAAGGATACTATTTTAATATTGGTGGAGGTAAAGCCAAAAAGAGTATGGTTTTAGTAGAAGATGTTGCTGCTTTCATTCCTGTTATTGCTAGTATTGGAGGTACTTATAATCTAACAGATGGTTATCACCCTTCTTTTTTTGAATTGAGTAGTGTAATAGCTAAGAAAATTAAAAAAATCCCTCCCTTCAATTTGCCAGTATTGTTAGCAAAGGTTATTGGATTTGTAGGTGATTTACTGGGTAGTAAAGGACCGATTAATTCACTCAAACTTAAAAAAATCACATCTGATCTGACTTTTGATGATAGTAAAGCAAGAGCCTTGGGATGGCGACCTAGAAAAGTTTTAGATTGGTACAATAACTAATGATACAAAAAAACATCTACGTCCTGATTATGGCTGGCGGCGTGGGCAGTCGGTTTTGGCCTAAGAGTCGGAATCACTTCCCGAAACAATTTATTGATATTTTAGGAACGGGGCAGTCGTTGTTACAAATGACCTATGCCCGTTTTTTACAAATATGCCCAAAAGAAAATATTTATATACTAAGTAATCAAGACTATAAAGGCTTGGTGCTAGAGCAATTGGATGGGATCACAGAACGTAATATTCTCTTAGAGCCCAGCCGCAATAATACGGCGCCTTGTATCGCTTATGCTACGTATAAGATTTTACAAGAGAATCCAGAGGCGAATATCGTCGTAGCACCTTCGGATCATTTGATTTTGAAGGAGGCAGCGTTTTTGGATAAAATTAAACAAGCGTTGGATTATACTTCCAAGAATGACGCTTTGCTTACTTTAGGCATCAGTCCCACAAGACCCGATACGGGCTATGGGTACATTCATTTTGAACAGGTAGCGGTAGCAAGTGTACATACAGTGAATCGTTTTATGGAGAAACCAGTGCTTGAAAAAGCCAAGGAGTATTTGGCCAGCGGGGACTATCTGTGGAATGCTGGGATTTTTATTTGGAGCGCCCAAAGTATCCAACAAGCGTTTCAAACCCATGCGCCAGAGATAGCTAACTTATTTGAACAAGGGAAGCCGTTTTATAATACGCCTGATGAGGTGGGGTTTATTGAGGAGCATTATCCTAAAAGCCCTAACATTTCTATCGATTACGCTATTTTGGAAAAAGCGACAAATGTCTTTACGATTCCTGCCGATATCGGTTGGAGTGATTTGGGTACTTGGGCTTCTTTGCACGAGGTGTTACCCAAAGACGCACTAAACAACACTAAGAGTATCGATCATTTGCATGTAGAAGGGACGTCCAATTGCATTATTCATTTGCCTAAAGGGAAAGCCGCTGTCATTAAAGGACTGGAGGATTATATTATTGTTGATGATGAAAAAGTGTTGTTGATCTATCCTAAAAGTTGCGAACAAGAAATCAAAGGAGTGGCTGGTGAGATGGTTCGTACTTTTGGAGAGGAGTATTTGTAGTTGTCGGTTATGAGTTGTGAGTTTTGAGTTTTGAGTTGTCAGTTATGGGGTTTCGGTTGTAAAAGGTTCTCGATACATTTTCAATACCCTTGCTATCGCAGGGCATAGAAAACACTCGAACTGACAGAGAGGTATCGAGGATGTTCGGTTTCAGAAAGGGTTCTCGATATGATTTGAAAAGCTATCGCATTTCCAATCTACTCGAACTGACGCTAGGAGGTGTCGAAGGAGTTAGTTGTTTATAGAAACTGTTTTATAAATAATCTCATGAAACTGTCTTATGTTTATATTCTAAAATGCGCGGATGGTAGTTATTATACTGGCGTTACCAGTAATTTGACTCAAAGGGTATTTAGGCATAACACAGCTTATTATCCAGATTGCTACACTGCTAACAGAAGACCACTTGAACTTGTTTTTTATTGTGAGTTTACAGATATTACTGTAGCAATTGAAAAAGAAAAACAGATAAAAAAATGGTCCAGAGCCAAAAAAGAGGCATTAATTAATGGTGATTTTGAAGCCTTGGTAAATCTGGCCAAGAAAAAGTTCTCGATATGATTTGAAAAGTTCTCGTATTTCCAATCTACTCGAACTGACCCCTCGATAAAAACTCGGGGCAGGCTTTAGGGGAAAGCCAGACGATCTTAAAAGCATAAGCGTCAGTTCGAGTGATTTTAGGAAAATGCGGTTAGCTTTTTCATAAAATTGTATCGAGAACGTTTGGGTACAAAGTCGTTCTCGATACATTTTCAATACCCTTGCTATCGCAGGGCATAGAAAACACTCGAACTGACAGAGAGGTATCGAGAACATTTGGTAGCAGCGTCGTTCTCTATACATTTTCTATACCCTTGCTATCGCTGGGCATAGAAAACACTCGAACTGACGAGTAGCAATTATAAACTAAAATCTATTTAAAAAAAATGATATATTTAGTATTCTGTACCGTTCTGCTTCTAGTAGAACTTTTTTATTTTAAGATTGCGGATCGGTTCAATATTATCGATAAGCCTAATTTGCGCTCATCGCATACGCAGATTACCTTGCGCGGGGGTGGGATTTTGTTTCCTATAGCGGTGCTGCTTGGTTTTGGGATGGGGTATGTGAGTTGGGCTTTGGCCTTGGCTGTGCTACTAGTGGCTGTCGTGAGTTTTGTGGATGATATACGTCCGTTGTCGCAGTTACCACGTTTGCTTGCGCATCTGTTGGCGATTGGTTTGGTGTTGTATGATTTGCAGCTCCTCTCCTTCGGGTGGTGGCTATTGCCTGTAGTTGGGGTACTGGTTATTGGTTGGACGAATGCTTTCAATTTTATGGATGGGATCAATGGGATTACGGTGTTATATGCATTAGTAAGTTTGGTCTCTTTTCGCTACTTGCCAACATTAGCTGCTGATATCCCCATGCTTGAGCTAATGGCTATAGCTTGTTTGGTGTTTGCCTTTTTTAATTTGAGAAAACGCGCTAAAACTTTTGCAGGGGACGTAGGGAGTGTAGCGATGGCTTTGTTTTTGGGCTATTATATGGTCAAATTGATCCTTTCCACGCAACAAATAGGCTATTTGCTTTTCTTTGCTGTGTATGGTATCGATGCGGTACTGACCATAGTGAATCGCTTACGCAAAAAAGAGAATATTTTAGAAGCGCACCGTTCGCATTTGTATCAGTATCTGGCCAATGAAAAGAGATTGCCTCATGTGGGAGTAGCTATTGGGTATGCTTTGGTGCAGTTAGGGATTAATTTGCTAACCGTATTTTTAATCGAAAAACAACTCATGACTATGGGTGTTTTTGTGTTGGTGTTAGGGGTGATGACTGGGGTGTATTTGGGGATAAGGTATTGGGCAACTAAAAAAAGTTTAGTCGGTTAATCGGTTAATTGTTTGAGGTTGTTTAAAAGTTTAAGGTTTAAAAGTTTAAGGTTTAAAAGTTTAATCTGTGTTTAACCGCGAAGTTCGCAAAGGATTACGCAAGGGTAGCGAAGGGTGTTTATAGTTTATTGTTTATAGTTTATTGTTCATTGTTTAAAATTGTTTAAAGTTTAAGTTTGAACCGGGAAGTTCGCAAAGGGTGATTGTTTTTTGTGGTTTATGGTTTAATGTTGTTTAAAAGTTTAATTGGTGTTTAACCGCGAAGTTCGCAAAGGATTACGCAAGGTTCGCTAAGGGAGTATTCAGTGATCAGTTGGAAAGTGATCAGGGGATTTTTTTTGGTTTTACTTCAGCCGTTAATGGATGCGATAACAAGAAATTACAATTAAAAAATTATAAATTCAAAAGTTTAACCGCAAGGTTCGCAAAGTGCGCTAGGATAAATTTCAATAAAAAAGTTCTAAACTAAACGCAAAAAAAGACTCATTTTAGGGTACTACTCCAATGTCATTGAGTTAAGAGATCTTAGATTGAAGATTAACGATTCTTGATTTTAGATTTTAGAGCAAGTGAGTAAAATTATGTGATTTTAAGCATCTTACACATCAGTAATCAGAAATCGTTAATCAAAAATCAGCAATCATTTTATGATTTAATCCTTAACTTAATGACGTTGTGTACTACTCCCCTATTGAAATCAAAGATTCAACGACTTCAAAATAAGTAAATGTAGTGAGTTAGAAGGTTGAGTGGTGTGTTCGTTATTAGTAGGAGTTAGAAATAAAAAAATGAAACTACAAATGGAAATGACAAAGAAAATACCTCGACTAATCGAAGGAGGCATCCATACCGATCACAGAGGACAAATTTCGTTTGTGAATGGAATGGTCTTTGAGGATATTGTTCGGTTTTACATCATTAGTAATTCGGAAGAACACCCCTTACGCGCTTGGCAAGGACACAAAATTGATAACAAGTTTTTTTATTGTGTACAAGGTGGGATTCGGGTGCATTATGTAAAGGTAGATGATTGGGCATCACCTTCAAAAGATTTAAAAGTAGAAAGTGTGGTACTCCGAGCTACTGAAAGCAATGTGCTTCATATTCCTGAAGGCTATGCCAATGCTATTGAGTCCTTAGAACCGGGCTCTAAATTAATTTCTTTTTCGACCTTGCCTTTGGACCGAACGCATGAGGATGATGTGCGGTTTCCCATGGAGATGTGGGAGATTGAAGATAAATTGAAAGATTGAAAGATTGAAAGATTGGTTGCTTTTCATTAGGAAAAGTATATTGCATTCGTTTCAGAAGAACCCTTTTTGAGTTTTGGACTCTAAAAGGGTTTTTTGTTTGTTGTTTATGGTTTGTTGTTTTAGATTTAACCGCGAAGTTCGCAAGGGGTTACGCAAGGGGCGCAAAGGGTGGTTGTTGTTTGTGGTTTAAGGGTTAACTGCGAGGACGCTAAGGCGAGAAGGTTGTTTGTTGTTTATGGTTTGTTGTTCATGGTTTAACCGCGAAGTTCACAAAGGATTACGCGATGGACGCAATGCGTTGAGGATGTCCACAAATGCGATAATTTTATAGTGAGTGGGCTAAATCCTATTCCATTGTTAAGCTGATGAATGGATCAGAGCGCACGAATTTTTTTAAACCCTTTCTGAGTTTTAGACTCTGAAAGGTTTTTTTGTTGGAGTTAGGAAAATGTAAATGGGGGTTTTAAATTTAGGGTTAGGGTTTCTTCTGGGGCTAAGGTAGATTCCTGGTGATGTTCTGGAAAATAGTGATAGTGAACCAAGGTGGCTGTGTTGTGTTTGCGGTGTAATGGGAGGTGTTTGCTACCTTGTTGTTTCGAGAATCCAATAAACAAAAAAGTGAGGTGGAGGTCTTCCTCTGAAGGAGGAGTGACGGTTATGGTGATGTCTTGTGGGATAGTGGTTTTCGAGAAGAATTGCGCTTCACCATAGTGTGTGGTAAAGTGATTTGTGGCGATGTTCCAATTGGCGATGGCCAAATTGAAAGTCACATGTGTAGCGTCTGAAGGCCAATCGATGTCGGTTTCCATCACACACCCCGGAAAACAAAAGCTATGGTCTTTGATTTCCCATTTTTTAGGTGCCAGTACTTTAGGGAGGGGACGCAATTTGTTGCTTTCAAAACCTAGAAGCAGTTCTTGACCATACTTGGATTTGATGCCTTCGGTTACCAATCGTTCCCCGCGTTTTCGATGAAGATCTTCTTTTAGAATTTCAAAAAGGAGTTTGTTGGATCGCCCTGCAAAACTACCATCTTTGGCGTTTTTGTTGAACAGGTATACTATTCTTTGGAATGTTTTGGCAATGACGACACTTTGTCCAAATTCGACACTCTGCATGCGTACGTTGTGATAAATTGGTAGTGTCCAATATTTTTCGGAGGTCATGGAAGATGTTGCTTTCTCCCGAGCCCGATTGATGTTGTCCTGATCTACATAAAAGTTGGTGTCATGGAGGGTGCCTTCAATTTGAAAAGGAGCGATTATTCTTGCCATATTTTTTTTATTGCAAGATATTGAAAATTATTTTTCGGTTTTCTATTGTTGTCATTTTTGAACACAAAAGGGCATGAATTTTACTATGGGTTAAGTGAAACAGCGAAGATGCAAGGCCGCAAAGCGTTGTTTGAAAGGATGGCCACGAATGCACGAATGCTTTTTTGAAAAGATGGTTGGTGTTGAACCGCTAAGACGCAAGGACGCAAAGAGTTGTTTGAAGGGGTGGCCACGAATGCACGAATGCTTTTTTGAAAAGATGGTGGGTAGTTGAACCGCGATTTTTTGAAAAGTTTGTGCGTGATTGAACCGCAAAGACGCAAGGGCGCAAAGAGTTGTTTGAGGTGATGGCCACGAATGGGCGAATTGTTTTTGAAAAGTTTGTGGAATGGGACGCGGATGGAGACGGATGTAGCGGATGGTCGCAGATTTTTTTGAAAAGAGGGTGGGTAAGGATGGCTACGAAGGCACGAATTGTTTTTGAAAAGATGGTGGGTAGTTGAACCGCGAAGACGCAAGGACGCAAAGAGTTGTTTGAAAGGATGGCCACGAATGTACGAATGCTTTTTTGAAAAGATGGTTGGTAGTTGAACCGCTAAGACGCAAGGACGCAAAGAGTTGTTTGATAAGATGGCCACGAATGCACGAATGTTTTTTTTGTAAAGATGGTGAGGGAATTACCGCAAATGCGCAAATTGTTTTTTGAAAAGATGGTGGGTAGTTGAACCGCGAAGACGCAAGGACGCAAAGGGTTGTTCGAAGGGGTGGCCACGAATGCAAGAATGCTTTTTTGAAAAGGTGGTGGGTAGTTGAACCGCGATGACGCAAGGGCGCAAAGAGTTGTTTGGAGGGATGGCCATGAATGCACGAATTGTTTTTGAACCACGAACAAATAACCATAAACTTTATATTATTTAACCATTAACCTCTTTCATTTCTTAAATAAAAATATAAATTTGCGGCATGAATTTAGAAGCAACATTTATCAAAGATTTAGTAGTGCTAACCCCCGATGTTTTTGAAGACAGTCGCGGGTATTTTTTTGAAGGCTACAATAAAAACAAAATGAATACCCTTGGTATTACCATTGATTTTGTGCAAGATAACCAATCGTTTTCTCAAAAGGGGACCTTGAGAGGCTTGCATTACCAAAATCCACCTTTTGCACAAACCAAGTTGGTGCGTGTCTTGCATGGTGAGATTATGGATGTGGCTGTTGATCTGAGAAGAGATTCTCCTACTTATGGGCAACATTTTTTTTTTTGTACAAATGTGATCAGTTTTATAACAAAGCCAGTGAAGGAGGGATTCGTTTTGATGATCTTACACTCAATATTGATTGGGGCATGGATTTGAAGGAAGCTATTGTGTCGGATAAGGATTTGATTTTGCCTGATTTTGCTACTTGTAATAGTCAGTTTTAGGGAAAAGTGTTGATCATTGCGGTTGAGAAAGGCCACGAATGCACGAATGTTTTTTGAAAAGTTTGTGCGTGATTGAACCGCAAAGACGCAAGGGCGCAAAGAGTTGTTTGAGGTGATGGCCACGAATGGGCGAATTGTTTTTGAAAAGTTTGTGGAATGGGACGCGGATGGAGACGGATGTAGCGGATGGTCGCGGATTTTTTTGAAAAGAGGGTGGGTAAGGATGGCTACGAAGGCACGAATTGTTTTTGAAAAGATGGAGGGTAGTTTAACCGCAATGACGCAAAGAGTTGTTTGAAGGGATGGTGATGAAGGCCGAATGTTTTTTTAAAGATGGTGGGTGGATTACCGCAAATTACTTCGTCTGTTCGCTATCGCTCGGGTCGCAAATTGTTTTGAAAAGTTTGTGGGTGGTTGAACCGCTAAGGCGCAAGGGCGCAAAGAGTTGTTGGAGGGTATGGCCACGAATGGAGGATTTGTCCCTATGCAAGGATTACTTTTAACTAATTACTAAGGACTAACCACTAAGTACTAAAAAAAATATATGAAAAAAATATTAATTACAGGAGGCAATGGGCAGTTGGGATCTGAGTTAGGTGTTTTGTCAAAAACATATGCTCAATATGATTGGATTTTTACCGATTACCAAGAATTGGATTTGTGTGATCTAGACCATCTAGAGGGGCGATTATCTAGCATCAAACCAGATTATATTATCAATTGTGCGGCGCATACGGCTGTTGATAAGGCAGAGTCGGAATTTGAATTGTCGGATGTATTGAATCATCAAGCGGTTGCAGTTATGGCGCAATGGAGTGCGGTGAACGATTGTAAGTTGATCCATATTTCAACAGATTATGTATTTGACGGAACGGCAGCTACTCCATTAACGGAATCTGCTCCTACTGGACCAATAAATGTATATGGTCAAACCAAGTTATCGGGAGAAAAAGCGTGCATGGACGCCAATCCAGCAGCTATTATTATCAGAACCTCTTGGGTATATTCTAGTTTTGGTGCCAATTTTGTCAAAACGATGTCGCGTTTGATGCAAGAACGCGATAGTTTGAATGTAGTCAACGATCAAATCGGAAGTCCAACTTATGCCGCCGACTTGGCTCAAGCGATACTAACCATTATTACCCATTCTAACTGGGAGGCAGGGATCTATCATTTTTCCAATGAAGGTGAAATCAGTTGGTATGAATTTGCTCTGGCTATCCAAGAAATCGGGGGC
Source organism: Flavobacterium succinicans LMG 10402 (assembly GCF_000611675.1). Lineage (GTDB taxonomy): Bacteria > Bacteroidota > Bacteroidia > Flavobacteriales > Flavobacteriaceae > Flavobacterium > Flavobacterium succinicans. The sequence goes on from NZ_JATV01000008.1 coordinate 202,328, forward strand.
TTTGATTGTACTGTTAGCGGTATTCCTTCTTCAGCTTATCCTACCCCTGCTGCACGACCAAAATATTCTTTATTGGATAAAAGTAAAATTAAAGCTACTTTTGGTGTGCTTGTTCCAGAATATCGGGAGAGTCTAAAGCGTTGTATACGGCTTTTGAAGTAGTTATCGGTTATCTTACTACTTAATTCATAGTACTTAATACAAAAACAAAAATGAAAGGAATAATATTAGCCGGAGGATCCGGTACGCGCTTGCATCCGTTAACGCTTGCGATGAGTAAACAAATGATGCCGGTTTATGACAAACCGATGATTTATTATCCGTTGTCCACTTTAATGATGGCGGGAATTCATGAAATATTGATTATTTCTACACCGCATGATTTGCCTAACTTCAAGAAGCTATTAGGAGATGGAAGTCAAATTGGTTGTCAATTCAGTTATGCGGAGCAAGCGATTCCTAATGGCTTAGCACAAGCTTTTGTGATTGGAGAAGAATTTATTGGTTCGGATTCGGTAGCCTTGGTTTTAGGGGATAATATTTTCTTTGGGGCGCACATGCAGGAACTGTTGCAATCGAATATGAACCCTGATGGAGGAGTTGTTTTTGCGTATCATGTTTCCGATCCTGAGCGCTATGGTGTAGTCGAATTCGATAAAAATCAAAAAGCACTTTCAATAGAAGAAAAGCCTTTGGAGCCCAAATCGAATTATGCCGTGCCTGGCTTGTATTTTTATGATAATTCGGTAGTGGAAATTGCTAAAAACATTCAGCCTAGTGCCAGAGGAGAATATGAAATCACTGATGTAAATAAGGTGTACTTAGCGCAAGGAAAATTGAAAGTTGGCATTCTCAGCCGTGGAACCGCTTGGTTGGATACGGGTACTTTTAATAGTTTGATGCAAGCAGGTCAGTTTGTACAAGTGTTAGAAGAACGTCAAGGTTTAAAAGTCGGTTGTATCGAAGAAATTGCGTGGCGACAAGGTTTTATCACGGATCAAGAACTGCAAGCCATTGCGGAGCCATTACGTAAATCAGGTTATGGTGATTATTTGTTGGGATTGTTGAGGTATAAGGTTTAGTTGGTTTATTGTTTATTGTTGGCAATAGGTTAATTGTTTAAAGAGTTTAACTGTTTATATTGTTAAAAATTTAATTGGTTAGCTGATATCAGTTATTGGTTAATTGTTTTGGTTAACTATTGGACACTATCACTTTTTACCATTCACTTTTCACTTGTTAATCATGAAATTGTTGGAATCCCCGTATTTATTAACATTTTTTAAGTCGTTGCTTTCCGAATAATTAGTATTTTTACTTGCTGTTAATCCCATATACCCTACAACTTGAGTTCGTTATTCAACCAATTTTTTTCTAGAGCTAATTTGAAATTTAATCTTCATAATTTGAGGTACTTGCCTCGTTGGATTATAGTGTTGATGGATACTATGGTCTTGAATGTTACATTTTTCTTTACGGTTTTGATTTTTAAAGGAACTGGTTTAGACTATGTTTTAACACCTCATTATTTAGTTTACATCAATCTGTTAATGGGAGTGAACGTGTTTTTCTTCTGGTTGTTTCGTACCTATTCGGGTATTATTCGTCATTCTTCCTATATAGATGCGGTGAAATTACTTTTTTCACAAATGGCTGTATTGATCTTTTTTTTGATCTCTAATTTTATTTATGAAATTGTTACTGGGGAAAAAGCCATATTGAATACCGCTTTATTTATCAATATTGTATTGTCATTTTGCGGATTGTTTTTGTACCGCGTGGTGGTGAAGCAAACTTTTGAATTGTATTTTTCAGATAAAGGCACTAATAAATTAATCCGTACCATCATATATGGAACCGATGCCAATGCAATATCTGTTGCCAATGCCTTAAAGTTTGAAACGCCTACTCGATTTAAGATCGTTGGTTTTGTGGATAAGAACAATCAGAATTCCAACAAACGAATGTTGGATTTACCTATTTTAATTCAAAAAAAGAAATTGCCCACTTTGATGCGCTCGGTGGGTGCCGATGCTATCATCATTGCAGATAAAAGTTTGACCAAAGAGCAGCAGTTTTTTATTGTAGATAAGTGTTTGGAGTTTAATTATAAGGTGTTTACAGTACCTTTGATTTCCAACTGGGAAAATCAAAAAGAGATTTCCGATAAGGTAAAAAATATTCAAATTGAAGATTTGTTAGAGCGTAATCCGATTATATTGGATACCAAAACCATTTCAAAGGATTTGAAAGATAAAGTCATCATGATCACCGGGGCCGCAGGATCTATTGGTAGTGAAATTGTTCGTCAAGTGATTACCTTTAAACCAAAGGCTATTATTTTGGTAGACCAAGCCGAAACACCTTTGCATCAATTGTCATTAGAATTACAAGCGATAACCACTGATACCCATTTGCACTGCAAGATTGCCGATGTGCGGAATAAAGAGACAATGAAAAAGATCTTTATTACCTATGGACCTCAAGTAGTTTATCATGCAGCAGCCTATAAACATGTGCCCTTGATGGAAGAGAATCCTGCACAGGCGATTCAAACCAATATTGAAGGTACCAAAAACTTGGCCGATTTGGCCTGCGAATTTCATACCAAAAAATTCGTAATGGTTTCTACCGATAAGGCAGTGAATCCAAGTAATGTGATGGGGGCAAGCAAACGAATTGCAGAGAAATATGTTCAGTCATTGCAGTTGAGAAGTCTGCAAAACCATAATGGGAAAGGCACTAAGTTTATTACTACTCGTTTCGGAAATGTATTAGGCTCCAACGGTTCTGTAGTGCCTTTATTTTCAAAGCAAATCGCTGAAGGTGGGCCAGTAACGATTACCCATCAGGATATTATTCGCTATTTCATGACCATACCCGAGGCTTGTCAGTTAGTATTAGAAGCCGGTTCTATGGGTAAAGGTGGGGAGATTTATATTTTTGATATGGGCAAGCCGGTTAAGATTATTGATTTGGCTCGTAAAATGATACAATTGGCTGGTTTTATTCCGGATAAGGATATTGCGATTAAGATTGTAGGATTGCGTCCTGGAGAAAAATTATACGAAGAATTATTGAACGATACTTCAAAGACCATCCCAACGTATCATGAAAAGATCATGATTGCAGAGGAGATTCAAGAGGAATTTGAAAGCCTTCATGTTGCCATTGAAGAGCTCATTGGTATGTCGCCTTTTTTTAGCAATGATGATATAGTGAGTAAGATGAAGTCAATTGTGCCTGAGTTTAAGAGTATGAATTCATCTTATCAGTTTTTGGATAGATAGTGTTAGTTTAGAATAGCCACTAATGTAACATTTTTTTTTTGAACCCTTTCTGAGTTTTAGACTCTGAAAGGGTTTTGTTTTTTTTGGGAGGTATAGCCACGAATGCACGAATTCTTTTTGAAAAGATTGTGGGGAGTTTCACCGCGAAGACGCGATGTCGCAAATAGTTGTTGGGGGTATGGCCACGAATGCACGAATTCTTTTTGAAAAGATTGTAGTTGATTACCGCAAATTCGAAAATTTATAGAATTTTCTATTTTCGGGTTTGCTTTGTGAGATGCTGATTGATCCGATTTTTAGCCCTTTCTGAGTTTTTGACTCTGAAAGGGTTTTGTTGTTTAGTACGGATGACCGCAAATTACTTCGTCTGTTCTATCGCTCGAGTCGTGAATTATAGGAAACACTATTTCAGTATAGTCTAATTGTATTTTTGTCATATCGAGCGCAGTCGAGATGTAACGAGTGTTCTCGACTGCGCTCGAACTGACAAAATGGACTATTTTATAAGTTGTAGGTATTAATTTTGAAAAGATTTTCAGGGAGAATGGCCGCGAATGCACGAATTTTTTTTGGATAGATAGTGTGGGTTTCACCGCGAGGACGCTAGGGCGCAAGGAGTTGTTGGAGAAGATGGCCACTAATGCACGAATTCTTTTTGAAAATATGGTTTGAGTTTCACCGCGAAGACGCAAGGGCGCAAATAGTTGTTGGAGGGGGTATGGCCACGAAGGCACGAATTATTTTGATGTTGGGGTGGTTAAAAACTAAAAATATAGTTGTTTTCTGTTAAGAGTTGTCTGTTTTTATTGGAGGGGAAGTAGTTGCTCGGTATGCAAGATTAATGTTATCTTTGTCCCAACAATTTAGAGTGCCATTCTTTTTTGGCTCTAGCTTAGTACTACGTATGAATACCACACCTCCATCCAATGAAGATTGGTTGTTTGAAATAACACCCAAAAACAATTTTTTTTCGTTGCACCTCAAAGAGGTTTGGATCTACCGTGATTTGTTGTTGCTTTTTGTGAAGCGCGATATTGTTACGGTTTACAAACAAACGGTGTTGGGGCCTTTGTGGTACTTGATTCAGCCGTTGTTTACTTCTATTACGTTTACCATTATTTTTAATTCGGTTGCAGGAATCGAGACGGGTACCGTGCCACCTTTTTTATTCAATATGGCGGGGATTACCGTTTGGAATTATTTTACGGCCTGTCTAACGGGGACTTCGGATACGTTTCGGGCAAATGCTAGTATTTTTGGGAAAGTGTATTTTCCAAGAATTATTACCCCGCTTTCAATTGTGATTTCTAATTTGATCAAATTGGGGATTCAGTTTGGGATTTTCTTTGCTTTTTACGCTTTCTTTTATTTTCAAGGTGCTGCCGTAGCTCTACATTGGTCGGTTGTTTTTCTTCCTTTGCTTATTGCTATTATGGGGATTTTGGGGTTAGGGTTAGGAATGCTTATCTCTTCTTTGGTCACTAAATACCGCGATTTTACCCATCTGATAGGTTTTGGCGTACAGTTGTTGATGTATCTCTCTGCTGTCATGTATCCGTTATCTCTTATCGAAGATAAATTGCCAAAATACGGTTGGCTAGTGCATTACAATCCACTGGCGTATTGCATCGAAACAGCGCGTTATATGTTGCTGCAAGTCGGGTCGATTGCTCCTTCGGGACTGTGCTATACTGTTGTATTTACTGTAGTGATTTTCTTCATGGGGTTGTTGGTTTTTAATCGAACAGAGAAAAGTTTTATTGATACGGTGTAGCGTTGTGAGTTATGGGGTTTGAGTTGTGAGTTATGGGGTTTGAGTTGTGGGTTATGAGTTGTGAGTTATTGGGTGTGGGTTATGAGTTTTTGAGTTATGAGTTGTCGGATATGTATTAATATATTTAGGGTTTCAGTTATCAGTTTTGGGTTGGTTTTATAACAGTTTAGATTGTTATGAGTGATTATAAGAGTTATAAAGATTTAGATATTTACACCATAAGTTTGGATTTATTTTTAAAAGTGCATCCAAAAACTTTACAACTTCCTAAATATGAATTGTATGAGTTAGGGAGTCAACTTAGACGTTCTTCAGATAGTGTGGTTTCTAATATCGTTGAGGGTTACGGTAGGAGAAGGTACAAAGCTGATTTTATTCGTTTTTTAGTTTTTTCACATGCAAGTTGTATAGAAACTATTGGCCATATTTATAAAATAACCGTGTTGTATCCTAATTTGAAAGTGGAATTTGAACCCTTTATTCAGAAATACGAAAGTTTGGGAGGTAAGATTTTTAATTTTATGAGTTATGTAGAAAAGAATTGGAAGTAGTGATAGTTTATGAGTTATGGGTTGTGAGTTGTCCGTTAGATGAGTTATGAGTCACCTATAAACCCAACACTCACAACCCACAACCGACAACAAAAAAAATGAAAGACATCAATTTTGAAGTGCAACGAGGCGAAGTGTTAAGGATTATTGGGAAGAATGGTGCGATTTAGAATTTAAATGGTTTTAAAATTTAATTGTAACTTTGTATAAATGACGGCAAGATGAGTTATTCGGATAGCAATATAGTGGAGGCCTATTCTGGATTATTGGAGGGATTACCTTTTTTGAGTAAAATGAATTGATAGACTAGGTTAAGTCAATCGCTTAAAAAAGATAAAAAAGCAACTGAAAATGCTTTTTTTAATTCTTTTAGGGCATTTGCTTCAGAAAAAACAGCCAAGGAAATTACTACAGCTGTAAAATCGAGTAGAAAATTTAGAAGAAAAGAAATCAAATGCTGAGGCAGTATGTACTGATACCTCCATTTGTGTTTTCTTTTGCAGAGGAAGCTAGAGTTGAAATTTTTAAAATTATGAGAATAGCGGCGGAACAAAAAAAATTCATCTATGAATATTGGAGGGAAAGAATCCCTTCTAGTCAAGTATTTCTGTTTGGATCTAGAGTAGATGATTTAAAAAAAGGTGGGGATATTGATCTATTGATTTTGTCGGATAATAAAATACCACACAAGGATTTATTTAAAATGAAACAGTTGTTTTTTTCAAAATTTGGTCCACAAAAAATGGATGTAGTAAGTATGACCAAGCAGGATGAAAGCCTATTCAAAAATCATATCTTAAGCTACGCAAAAGTATTAAATTATGAATGAGTTATTAGAGAATCTTTCCAATCTTTTAGTATTGCAATGGAAGGGTTAGCTAAGTCTTTTGCGCATTGTAAGGCCATTGGTGTCAAAGAATATTATGAGTTTGAAGAAACTGAAGCATACGATGCTTTGATTATAAAGTTAACTAGGAATTCAGATGTTTTTTTCCAACAAATAATAAAAGGATATTTTAAGCTAAAAGGAGAGGATCATTTGTTTTTTATTGACAGACTGAACTTATTAGAAAAGATAGGGGTGATAGACAGCGCGGATGCCTTAATGGAGTTAAAAAGTTTTAGAAATCAAGCGGTTCATGAATATTCGGCTGTGGCCTTTCAAGAATTGTATGAAGAGGCCATACAATTGACTCCCTTTTTTCAAAAAACGGTCTCCGATTTTACTGATTATTTGAAAAAAGAAGGTTTGCTTTACTAGATTTTGTAAGAAGGCAGAAATTAGAGCATAGAATATAGAATATAGAAAAGAAATTCCAAATTCAAATAAAAGAATTAGCTGACAAACGATTCATGCTTCACAGCCCAACACCTACACCCCAATAATGCAAGAACAAAATACCACAAAAAACGCGGCTACACCCACCCCAATATCCAGTCAGACGACTCCCCTTTTTGGGGCCGAGGGGCTTGGGCCTATCCTAAAAGCCGAAAACATCTCCAAACAATACCGTTTAGGTACTGTTGGGACGGGTACGCTCAGTCACGACTTGAACCGTTGGTGGCACAGGATAAGAGGAAAAGAAGATCCGTATTTGAAGATAGGCGAAACTAATGACCGCAGCACCAAAGGCACATCCGACTATGTTTGGGCTTTACAAGATATTAATTTTGAGGTACAACGAGGCGAAGTATTGGGCATTATTGGAAAGAATGGAGCTGGTAAGTCCACTTTGCTGAAGATTTTATCCAAAGTCACCGCACCTACCACAGGGAGCATAAAGTCGAAAGGGAGAATTGCCTCCTTGCTCGAAGTGGGTACCGGATTTAATGGCGAACTCACCGGACGGGAGAATGTCTATTTGAACGGAGCTATTCTGGGTATGACCAAAAAAGAAATCACCGCCAAATTGGACGAAATCATAGCTTTCTCGGGTTGTGAGCGTTATGTAGATACTCCAGTTAAACGCTACAGCAGCGGAATGACCGTGCGTTTGGCCTTTGCCGTAGCCGCATTCTTAGAACCTGAAATACTGGTAATCGATGAGGTATTAGCCGTAGGTGATGCCGAATTCCAAAAGAAAGCCATTGGCAAAATGCAAGACATCTCCAAAGGCGAAGGTAGAACGGTTTTGTTTGTGAGTCATAATATGGCGGCGGTCAAGAGTTTGTGCACTAGGGGCATAGTGATGGAACAGGGGAGAGTGGTGTTTGAAGGGGGGATTGAGGAGAGTGTTTCAAGATATTATATGTCAAATTATGAGGATTCTGAAAATGATTTTTTAGGGATTTATAACTTTGAAATGCACAGGGACAAAAAGAATGAATATGGTATACTAAAGGCGGAGATGTATTGTAACGACCATCTAACTGATACCATTTATACAGGTTCTATCTTTAAATTGAAACTTTTTTTTAAATCTTCAAGAGATTTTTTTGAAGGTGAAATAGGAATCGTTATAAAAGATTCAGAGCAGATTTCTTATTTAGGATTAAACAACAAACATCTAGGTAATAGTGTTATTGTCAAGAAAGGAATGGGGATTGCGGAAATTTGCATCGAAGATTTTCCATTATACGCAGTAGGTGATTATTGGATTAATCTATATTTTGGGGATCAAGGCCCTGATTATGAATGTATTGAAAATGCTATAAAAGTAAAAATTATTGGTGAGGATATTTATGGTTCAGGTAGAAAATTAGATACAGCTTGGAATCGAATAGTTCATAAAAAAATTAGTATAAAAACAATATGATATTTCTTAAAAATTATTTGCTGATTTTGATCATTAAGATTTCAAACAAGTTTGGAAGAGGACTTGTTTTGAAGAAAAAAACATTTTCAAGTCAGTTTATTATGGAAAGAAATTTTCCAGAAAACGAAAGTTTTAATTTTATTCAGGTTGGAGCAAATGATGGAATTAGCTTTGATTTTTTGTATTCTTTTGTTGTAAAAAGAAAATCTAGGGGTGTAGTAATTGAACCAGTTTTTGATTACTTCGAAGAATTACAATATAACTACAAGGAGTTTCCTGAAATTATCAAGATAAATAAAGCGGTTCATCCTTATGAAAATGAAATTGTTATTAATAAAATCGCACCCAATGCAATAGATAAATACCCTGATTGGGTTAAAGGAGTTGCTTCAATTGATGTTGATCATCATTTAAAAACTGGAATTGATAGTAGTGATATTGTTCAAGAAAGGGTTGAGGCAAGTACTCTTATGGATATTTTGGAAACAAATTTTGATGCATCTTTTTTGGATTATTTTCAAGTTGATACTGAAGGTTTTGATTTTGAAGTTATAAAAATGATTGATTTTGGTGCGATAAGACCAAAAATGATTAAGTATGAATCTGTTAATCTTAGTAAAGAAGATCAATACAAACTAAAAGTTTTATTGGAGAAAAATGGATACTACTTATTTAAGGAGTTTGGAGACACTGTTGGAGTAAATTTAAGTAAGATAAAACTGTATTGATGATTCCAAAAGTTATTCATTTTTGTTGGTTTGGAGGAAAAAGTAAACCAAGACTTATTAAGGATTGTATTAGATCTTGGAAACGACATTTGCCAGATTATGAAATAATTGAATGGAATGAGGGAAATTCAGATTTATCACATCCATTTGTAAAAGAAGCATATGATTTAAAAAAGTGGGCATTCGTATCTGATTATATTCGATTAAAAGCACTGTATGATTTTGGAGGTATTTATCTAGATACTGATATGATGGTTTTAAAACCGTTTGATAGTTTGTTAATCAATACTTGTTTTTTTGGTGCAGAAGATTCAGAATTTATAAGTTGTGGAATAATTGGAGCAGAAAGGGCTAATTGGTTTGTAAAAATAAGTTTAAATCATTATGATAATTTTCAATTTTCAAAGGAATTGAATTTAGGCATGCATACTATACCTAAAATAATTACAGATATTTTCCGAAAAGAATTTAAATACTATGATAATTTTGATGAATTTGCGAAGTTTGATAATCTAACAATTTTTCCTCCCGAATATTTTTATCCTTTACCTTTTTCTGAATCTGAAAATGTGAAAAAATATAAAGAATACATTAAAAGTGATACTTTGGCAGTTCATCTATGGAACTCTTCTTGGATACAGTATTCTGAGTATACGTATTTAAGAAAGGGAGAATATAAAAAAGGGTTTGAAATTGTATTTGAAAATATAGTTTCAGAGAAGAAAATAAGTTGGAAATATATAAGGAAGATAGGTTCTTGTATAAAGGAATCTATAAAATTAAAAAAAAATGAATAACCCAAAGTCTCCATCATAATTCCCTGTAACAAATAGTATGTTTGGGTTGGATTAATTCAAAATCCAAAAAGATATATGTACATTTTTCTGTACATTTGTAAATAAAAACAAATCATGGAAGCAGTTAGTGTTACAGAGTTTAGAAACAATATCAAGAAATATTTGGATATTGCTAAAGAAGAAGAGTTAATTATTTATCGTTCCAAAAACGAATCTTTTGTGATAACGCCTCTGAAGAAAAGAGACAAAGATGAAAGTTTGTTGAGTCCAGCTCAAAAAAAAGCCATCGATGAGGCGTTAGAGGATGTAGCCAACGGTAATTTACATTCAAACGCGTCTGTTCAGGAAGAAACGAAGAAGCGTTTTCCTCACTTGTTCACTAGATAAATATGATAGCAATCCTGTGGACCAATCGTGCGAGAAATGATTATTGGCAAAATATATCGTACTTAGAAGAAAAATGGACTTTGAAAGAAGTTTATCATTTTATGGATAAAGTGGAGGCGTTACTTGATTTGTTGGCAAATGGCAATCTTGCGTTTAAAACTACAAATTATAAATTTGTTTATTAAGTTCCCGTTGCCAAACACGTGAGTCTTTTTTACAAAGTTGCTTCAGATAACTCGATCGAATTATTACGTTTTTGGAACTCCTATCAAGATCCTGAAAAATTCACATTATAGTCAGCACTTTTATTATGTCGCCATTAGTTTCCATAATTGTACCCTGTTACAACCAAGCCCCATATTTGTCAGAGGCATTGCAATCCGTATTAGAGCAAACCTATGACAACTGGGAATGTATTATTGTTAACGATGGTAGTCCAGATAATACAAAGGAGGTAGCCCAAGAATGGGTAAAAAAAGATGCTAGATTTATTTATTTGTATAAAGAAAATGGAGGATTGAGTAGCGCTAGGAATGCTGGTATTGCTATTGCTGAAGGAGAATTTATTCTTCCATTAGATTCAGATGATCGAATTGGTAAAGACTATACGTTATTAGCGATGAAAGCTTTTCAAGAAGATACTGATTTAAAATTGGTGTATTGCAAAGCAGAAAAATTCGGAGATGAATCGGGTAGCTGGAATTTACCTGATTTTTCCCTTTTGGAATTAGCTAGGCAAAATATGATTTTTTGTACTGCTTTTTATAGAAAAAAGGAATGGGAAAGAGTAGGAGGTTATGATGTTAATATGGTTTATGGGTGGGAAGATTGGGAATTTTGGATTACTGTTTTAAAACATGGGGGTGAAGTAAAATGTTTGGAGGAAGTTGGTTTTTACTATAGAGTAAAAGAGGTTTCAATGGCAAAGAAAATACTAGCAATAGATAAAAAAAGGCTAAAGGAATATATTTTAACCAAGCACATTGATTTTTTGGTCACTAGTTATGATACATTAATGGCTATAAATTATTCACATGTTTATAATCTTAGGAGTGAAAAATTTACAATTAATTTATTCACTCAAAATTTTTTTGGGTTTAGGATATTTAAACTTAATGTAAGTAAAAAATTAAAGCAATATTTTTCATGATTTCCCTCATCATTTGTTCCCGAACCACTGCATTGTCTGAACTTCTTGTTCAAAATATCGAAAGTACCATTGGGTGTAATTTCGAGTGGATTGTTATTGATAATTCTGAAAACCGTTATTCTATTTTTGAGGCGTATAATTTAGGAATCCAAAAGAGTAAGGGTAAGTATTTATGTTTTGTGCATGATGATGTTTTATTTCATACTCAAAGCTGGGGGCAAAGAATCGTTTCAATTTTTGAGAGTGATACTTCTATTGGTTTACTAGGTATTGCAGGAGCAAAAGTAAAGACAAAAATGCCATCAGCTTGGTGGGATTGTGATTCTCAATATATCAGGATGCATTTAAAACAGCATTTTAAGAATGGAGAAGTCAGAGATTGGACCATTGGTCATCAGACAGCGCCATTAGAGGAGGTCGTAGCTATAGATGGCGTTTTTATGATGGCAAGAAAAGACAATAGCATTAGATTTTTGGAAAGCCTTACCGGTTTTCATAACTATGATTTGAATTTGTCTTTTGAATATTTGCAAAAGGGTTACAAAATTATGGTAACCAATTTAATTTATATTGAACATTTTTCAATAGGCAAATTAGACGCCGCTTGGTATGCATCTACTCTAAAAATTCATAACCATTACCGTTCACTTTTGCCTAGGAAAGTTACTATATCGAACGATTTAAAATCATTAGAGTTTAAAAATGGTGCTCGCTTTTTGCAAGGATTGTGGGAGAATAGAATGTTTAATAAAGCTATTGTTTTTTGGATGCGATTGATTGTATTAAAACCTATAAGTAGATTTCATTTTCATTTTTTAAAAAACATAATGTCCTAAATGCTAGCCATAATAATTCCATACTACAAACTCACTTTTTTCGAGGCTACCTTGCAGTCTTTGGCTGCACAAACCTGTCAGGATTTTAAGGTGTACATTGGTGATGATGCTAGTGTAGAAGATCCTTCAATGTTGTTAGAAGGTTACAAAGGAAAGTTCGATTTTGTGTACCATCGCTTTGCAACCAATTTAGGAGGTGTATCTTTGACCCAACAATGGGAGCGTTGCATTGCATTATCGGGTAATGAAGAATGGTTGATGGTTTTGGGCGATGATGATGTTTTGGGAAGTAATGTAGTGGAAGCGTTTTATGAAAAATTGGAAGAAATTAAGCAAAATGGCTGTAATGTGATTAGATTTGCCACGCAAATCATAAATGGGGAGGGTAAATCAATTTCAGAAGTATATGAACATCCTAAACTAGAAAACGCTACGGATGCTTTTTGGAGAAGAATTAATGGGGACACAAGGAGTTCTTTGAGTGAATACTTTTTTTCAAGAGTTACTTATTCAAAATATGGATTCAAAGACTATCCTTTAGCATGGCATAGTGATGATATGGCTTGGTTGGAATTTGCAGATGGACAACCGATTTTTTCAATAAGCAATACGGTACTTTATATCCGGATGAGTAGTTTAAATATTTCAGGAAAAGAGGACAATCTCGCATTAAAAAAGGAAGCATCTTATTTTTTTTACGAGTCCATTGCAGCAGACTATTTATCTTATTTTGATAAAAAACAACGCATAAAATTATTAGCTAAAATAGAGAGCAAATTTTTTGAGCAAAAGCAAAAAGTTTTGTTTTTTGAAATTGTTAGATATCATTTGAAGTATACCACTCTATTGGATTTGACAAAGTTTTTTAGAAGGATTTACATTAATATTTAAACATATGGAACCATTAGTTTCTATCATTATTCCTACTTACAATAGGGCACACTTAATTAATGAAACGCTTGACAGTATATTGGCTCAAACTTATGTTAATTGGGAATGTATTGTTGTGGAAGATGGCTCCACAGACAATACAGAGGAGGTCATAAATAGCTATATAAAAAAAGATGCTCGTTTTCAATACCATCATAGACCCAAAGAGAGACTAAAGGGAGGGAATGCTGCTAGAAATTATGGTTTTGAATTATGTAATGGAGATTATGTTAATTGGTTTGATAGTGATGATGTGATGTTCCCTAATCATATTGAGTGTAAAGTTAATTTGATATTGAATTCAGATTTTGACTTTGTTGTTTGTAAAGGAGCTATCTATGAAAGTTTACCAATATTAGAACTGTCACCTTGGCCATTACATTTGAATGGGAATGTGTTACTAAATCATATAAGAGGTAGAATTTCTTTTGGTACAAATGGTCCTTTATTTAAAAAGGATTTTTTAAGGAATAAAGAATTTCTTTTTGATGAGACCTTAACAGATAGACAAGAATGGGAGTTTTTTAATAGGCTGTTGATGAAATATCCTAGTATTGCAATGTATGAGAATTCGCTGTATTATTATCGGAGTTTAAAAACAGGAATAAGAGGTCAAAATAATTTTGATAATAGTAAAAGTGGAGTTGTGGCAGAAAGATTAACTCTGTTAAATGTTAATAAGTATGTAACTTTTAATAGAGAGGAGGATTATATTTACAGAAAAATGGTGTTTAGAAGAGGATTGGATTTTTTTAAAAGTTTTCCATTAAAAACTAAAATTAGGTTACTCCCTTATATTTTGAATACATTTGTGATTGCTCTTAATTTAAACTTTTTAAAAGTTTATTTTCTAAATAAAAGTAGATAATCAATTTTATGTTTTGCTATTGATTCAATATAGTTTTAAATGAAAAATTTCTTTTTAGTCATCCCTACTCGAGATCGTATTGGTTTTCTTTCTAATCTGTTGTTAGATTTGAACGCTTTTGCCTCTTATATATCTCAGGTAGTTATAGTGGATCAAAGTATCGAAGATTACACCATTAATCTTGAAAAGCTGCAATTGAACTATTCATACACTTTAATTAAAAATGACCGAAGTCATTCCGTGAATCATTCTCGAAATCAAGCTTTGGCTTTTTATAAAGACGAAGAATGGTTGTTTTTTTTGGACGATGATTTACGCATACCCTGGCAGGCCTTTGAACAAATTGTTGACACTGTAAAGCCTAATGTTATTGATGTACTGATTCCTGGGATTCAATTTGATGGGATGAAAGAACAGGGGTTTGAGTATCACACTATTTTAGATACCATTGCTAAGCCTCATAATTTCTCAAAAGGGCGGTTTCGTTTACAAGTATGTTCGGGGCTCAATATTGTAAAAAGAGAGATGTTTAAGGAAGCGGGTTTTTACTTTGATGAGCATTTTACGATTTGGGGTGACGATTGGGATTACGGCATGCGCTTGTTGCAAGCTGGAGCGAACATCTATTTTGATCCGCGAATTTTGGTGGAGCACTTACATGCTCCTTCGGGAGGACAAAGAGACAAAGGAAAAACATTGGATGTTGATTTAGAAAAACAAAAACTCTATTTTTACTTTTATCGCAAACATTTTTCAAAAACGGTATTAAAACAGCAGTTTTATTTGAGGGTTATTGAAGGGGTTAAGATTTTATTTAGCTCGTTTAATATTTCACAGCTTAAGAATACTTTAAAAGGGTATAGGATGTCAAAAAATGAAAAAATGTATATATAAAATAAATGCTATTTTAAAATGAATATAAGAATGTTACTATATGGATTAAAAACAAAATTAGATAGAAGAACAAGAATTTTGATGTCTAGTTTATTTGAAAAAAGTAAGTTTTATAATCGATATGTTTTTTCGAAAATTTATAATGATGATTTATTCAATGTAAAAGCAAATAATAATTATTCTATTTCAAAATCTGGCCCAGGTTCTGATTTAATTCAAACTAAAGAAATAATTAAGATATTGCCTAATATTATTAAAAAATATGAAATCAAAAGTATTTTAGATATTCCTTGTGGGGATTTTTACTGGATGAATAAAATTGATTTATTAGACTCTGATTATATTGGCGCCGATATTGTTGATAGGTTAATAAAAAAAAATAAAACAACTTTCACTAAGGATAAAGTAAATTTTATTTCACTAGATATATTAAATGATCAATTGCCGAAAGTTGATTTAATTCTTTGTAGAGATTTATTTGTTCATCTAAAAAATGAACAAATAAAAGTAGCTATTCAAAATATAAAAAAAAGCGGATCCAAATATCTTTTAACAACTAGTTTTAAAGAAAAATTATCGAATTCTGAAAACACAGAAATAGGATACTGGAGGCCTATAAATTTGGAAATCGAACCTTTTAACTATAAAAATGTAATAGACGAAATTTTTGAAAATTGCACTGAATTAAACAAGAATTCTTCAGACAAATATTTATTGATGTTTGAGATTAGAGATTTATAGTTTTGGAAAAAAGAATTTTAATATTTGGCCCAATAGGAGATTTCGGCGGAAGAGAACTTGAAAGTGGGTTTATAGCTTCTGTTTTATCTTCAAAATTTGATGTAGCTATTTGTAGTAGTGGAACTATCTCAGAAAAATCCCAATTTTTTGATTTTAATAAAGGACTCAACGTTTTTTCTGTAAACCAATTGTTGTTTGATAAATATTGGATTATTCGAATTTTGGCCTACTTAAGCTTTTTAAAAAATAAATCTAAAGGAATTATAAGTAGCTATTCTAATAATTTAATTATTAAGCGTTTTTTTAATTATGAGAAAAAAACACAAATTGTTTTGGATGAATTAATAAGTGATTATGATTTAATATTTATATGCGCTCAGTTGACTTCTGGATTAATAGATGAGGTAATTAAGATTTCGAAAGATAAAGGTAAAAAAGTGATTTTTAGGACTACAGGTGCCATTACTGAAATTGATTTTGCTTTTATTACTGAAGTAGATTGTTTCATACATCATTCTTTAAATAATGCTAAAAGGATAGAAGATTATAAGCCGCATCGTTATGAAATTATTGATCAATGTGCTTATCATGAAAGAGACTTGTTGAAAATCCCAATTTTAAAAAGTAATGTAAAAACATTTTTAACTGTATCGCGATTAGTTAAAGAGAAAAATATTGATGTCATTATAAAAGCATTTCAAAAATCTAAAAGAGCTGGTGATAGGTTATTTGTTATTGGAGATGGTTTAGAATATGATAATTTGCTAAAAATAGCAGCAGTAGATGAAGATGTTATTTTTACAGGGTTAGTTTCTAATGCCGATTTATACAAATATTTTTCATTTGCGGATTGTGTAATTATTTCTTATTTTGAATTGGAAACAGGTCCTTTAACTGGGATAGAGGCAATGGCCGCATCTCGATTAATAATATCATCTCGAACTGGTGCGATGCAAGAGAGAATTCCATTTAATAATTTTTGGCATAATAATACAGAGTCAGATATTGTTGAGCAAATTAATTTGGTTAAACAATTAAATAATGTGGAGATTTTTGAAATGTCAAAAAATATAAGAAATAGGTATTTACAAGAGTATTCTTTGAAAAATATTGCACATAAATATTTGGATATCGTAGAAGCTATAGTTGTCAATTAAAAGATTTGTAGATTGAATAAAATTAATTTGCAAAAAAAAATAATTATAAATGAGAATAGGGATGAACCCTCAAAAGGAGGAAGGAAAGATTGAGATGAAATCTTTTCATAGAATTATTTTAGTAGTTTATATACCCAACGAAGAAGGATTTTATAAGAATTCTTTGGATGTGTTTAAGTTATGTTTAGATTCTTTAATCGTGACGATTAATTCAAGAGCATTAATAACAGTGGTTAATAATGGATCTTATGCTAAAGTGTCGAAATTTTTAGAAAAATATTTAAAAGATAAAAAGATTGATACTTTAATTACTCACAATGCAAATATTGGGAAAATTGATGCACAGATTGGTGCGGCAAGAGGGGCAAGAGAAAAATATATAACCCTATCGGATACAGATATTTTGTTCGTGAAAGGATGGCAAGAAAATGTTGAAAAGGTTTTTGAAAAATTTGAGAATGTTGGTTCGGTTTCACCAATTCCAGTGAGACACGCCATTTATTATGGTACAAGCTCTGTATTGAAAAGTATTGTTTTAAATAAAAATAAATTTAAGGAAATTCCAATTGCGGATAATTTTAATAACTATAATCGATATTTAGAAAGTATTAATTGGGATTTAGAAACGAATGAAAATGTCAAATGGCCTGTTGTGGAAAACGATGGGTTTGAAGCTGTCATTGGAAGTGGTCATCAAATTTTAACCATTGACAGAGATATATTATTCACCACAGTTCCATCCAATCCAAGTCTTATCCTAGTTGGAAACAATTCTGAGTTTAAGTATATTGATGAACCAATTGATAAATCGGGAAAGTTAAGGTTATCTACATTTAATAATTTTGCATTTCATATGGGTAATACAATTGAATCATGGATGGTGGAAGTTTATCAAAACAATATTAATAAAGATACATTTCAAACTAAGCATGCTTTTGAACATTACACTTGCCAATTTGATATACACAACACTAAAAGTAGCTTTAAAAAGTATAATCTTAAAAAAAGTATTATCAAGTTTTTTTTTCAATTGGTATTGAAAAAAAATAGTGAGTTTAAGTTGAAATAAGTTAACAAGAGTAATGTTTTTGACAAATGAAAAAAGTTTCTTGTCGCTTCTCTATCCTAATCACAACCAAAAACCGTTTGCCTGATTTGGTGTATACGTTGCAACGCATTCGGCATTTAATCGAAAGAGAGGACGTTGTTTGTGTGATTTGTGATGATGGTTCTCAAGACGGAACTTCGGATTACATACTGCAACATTTTCCAAATATTATCTTGCATACAAATGAACAATCTAAAGGTTATTTGTATTGCAGGAACAAAATGCTGAATGAAACCAAGGCTGATTATGCCATTTCACTAGATGATGATGCGCATTTTATTACAGCTGAACCATTAGAAAGCATTGCTGCCTATTTTGAAGATAATCCTAAGGTAGGCTTGCTAGGACTCAGAGTATTTTGGTCTAAAGAACAACCATCAACTGAGACTTCAAATGAAGTTCCTATCCGGATGAAAAGTTTTGTGGGTTGTGGGCATGTTTGGCGAATGACAGCTTGGCGCACTATTCCGAATTACCCTGAATGGTTTGTTTTTTACGGAGAAGAAGATTTTGCGTCGTATCAGTTGTTTAAAAAAAAATGGGAAATTCATTATTTGCCCCAAATTTTAGTCCATCACAGAGTGGATATCAAAGCAAGAAAAACCCAAGCGGATTATAGTCTTCGTTTAAGGCGCTCATTATGTTCTGGTTGGAGTTTGTATTTCTTGTTTTATCCTTTACAAAGCATCCCAAGAAAAATGGGCTACTCTCTTTGGATGCAATTCAAATTGAAAGTATGCAAAGGAGATTGGAGCGCTTTACAAGCAATCGTTTCGGCATTGTTAGATTTACTAAAGACTATTCCTAAAATTATAAAAAATAGCAACCGACTAACGGATTCGGAGTATGCAGCCTATCAAAAAATAGAAAATGCTAGAATTTATTGGGCACCCAAAGAAGAATAGCTTTGTAAAAACCGTGCAAATTGAAAATTGCGTTTTCAATTTGCGCGGTTTTATGATTTATTTGATTTAATTACTTGATAATCAGTGATTAATTGTGTTTTTTTTAAAGAATAGTGCTTTTATTCTTTTAATCTGTCTTTCGTTTCTGTTTTTTTTGTTTTTTAAATGGTTTTTTAATTAAATTTGTGCAAATTGAAAATGTAATTTACAATATGCGTGATTTTATCCAAAGAAAGATAGAAGCTACTATTCAATAGTATCTTAAAATATTTCCAGTTGTTGCAGTTTTAGGACCTAGACAATGTGGTAAATCTACGCTGGTCAAAAACTTGTCTCAACATTGGGGGGCTTCGTTGTTTTTGGATTTGCAATATGATGCTGATTTGGGGAAACTCGATCAGCCGACTTTTTTCTTTGCATCCAATGCCGATAAAATTATCTGTTTGGATGAAATTCAGTTGGTTCCACAATTGTTTTCGGTTTTGCGAAGCGTGGTGGATCAAAATCGTCAAAATGGAAAGTTTGTGTTGTTGGGTACTGCTTCTCGGGATTTGATTCAACATACTTCAGAGAGTTTAGCAGGTAGAATTGGAATGGTGTATCTGTCGCCTTTTACCCTCAATGAATTGGATGATTTGCGAAATTTTGACCTCCAAAAGTTTTGGTTGCGTGGTGGTTTTCCAAATAGTTATTTAGCAGACAGTGATGATTTAAGTGGGATTTGGCGGGATAATTTTATTAAAACGTTTGTAGCCCGCGATATTCCGCAGTTGGGTTTTCAAATTCCAGCCTTGCAGTTGCGTCGTTTTTTAATGATGTGCGCGCATCACCAAGGGCAATTGATTAATTATTCCAAATTAGGCGAATCTTTAGGTTTGACCCATCCGACCATTCGTCGCTATGTCGATTTGTTGGAGCAGACCTTTATTTTGAGGACGCTTCCTCCGTATGAAGTGAATGTGAAAAAACGCTTGGTGAAAGCCCCAAAGGTTTTTGTTCGTGATTCAGGGTTGTTACATCAATTATTAGCCATTTCGGATTTTAATGCACTGCTTGGCCATCCAGTTTTTGGTGCTTCTTGGGAAGGAGTAGTGATCGAAAATATACTAGTGAATTATCCAGATTGGGATTGTTATTTTTATCGTACCGCTACAGGCGATGAATTGGATTTGGTCTTAGAAAAAGGGATGCAACGTCTTGCTATTGAATGTAAGGCTTCTACTGTACTAAGTTAACCAAAGGATTTTATCGTGCGCTAGAAGTAGTACAACCCCAACAAACGTTTGTCATTATCCCTGCGCCGGTTTCTTATGAAATAGCTCCAAATATTACAGTATGTGGATTATCGGAGTTTTTGAGACTTTAACTTTGTCAAAGTTTTGAACTTTGACAAAGTTAAAGTTTGCTTTTGTTATCTTTGACCGCCAAAAATACCGCATTTGAAAACGATTGCTATTATTCCCGCTCGAGGTGGCTCGAAGCGACTGAAAGATAAAAACATCAAAGTCCTTAATGGCTTGCCTTTGTTAGTGCATAGTATTCGGTATGCGCAACAATTCCCTGATCTTATTGATGGGATTTATGTCAGTACCAATGATGCCTTTATTAAAGCCGTAGCCCTTACTTATGGCGCTCAAGTGATTGATAGACCCGAGGCTTTGTCGGGTGATCATGCCACCACCATTTCGGCACTACAACATGTTTTGGATAACGTTTCTGATACGGTACAACACGTTGTTTTATTGCAGCCCACTAATCCTTTACGTCCTGATGATTTACTGCCTGAAGCCCTGAAGTGCTACCTCGAAGGAAAGTACGAGAGCTTGTTTACAGTGAGTCGCAATCACCAAAAATTAGGGAAAATTATCGAAAATCAATTCGTTCCCTTTAATTACGAATTAGGCCAACGGAGTCAGGATTTAGAACCTTTGTATTTCGAGAACGGTCTGCTCTATGTGCTGCAATCGGATTTGATTCGACAAGGCAAAATTATGGGAGCACATTCCTTACCCTTTATCGTAGACAATCCTTTTTCAGAAGTTGATATAGATACCCAAGCCGATTTTGATTATGCAGCGTATTTGATGGGAAAAGTGAAGAAGTGAGAAGTGAGAAGTGAGAAGTGAATAGTGAGAAGTGAATAGTGAGAAGTGAAAAGTAAGAAGGCAGAAGATAGATTTGAGAAGGCAGATGTGAGATGATAGACGAAAGAAGAAAAAAGCGAAAAAGAAAACCGACAACAGACAACCGACAACAGAAATAATGAATCCCTACATAGAAATAGCAGGTAGAAAAATAGGTCCAGATTATCCTCCTTTGGTGATTGCCGAAATTGGTATCAACCACGAGGGGTCATTGGAAGTGGCCAAAGCAATGGTAGATGCTGCTCAACGAGCGGGAGTTGAGGTGGTGAAACACCAGACCCATATAGTTGAAGATGAAATGGCAGGAGCAGCCAAGAATGTAATTCCAGGCAACGCCGATGTTTCTATTTACGAAATTATGGAGCGTTGCTCGTTGGATGAAGCAGATGAATTGGAATTGAAAAAGTATGTGGAAAGTAAAGGGATGATTTTTATTTCAACGCCTTTCTCTCGTGCCGCAGCCGAACGATTGAAAAAGTTTGATATACCCGCATATAAAATTGGATCTGGGGAGTGCAATAATTATCCGCTTCTGGAGCATATTGCCTCGTTTGGTAAACCAGTTATTTTGAGCACTGGAATGAATACTATTGAAAGTATTCGCAAAGCGGTGGCTATTTTTGACCGCCATCAAGTGCCAGTAGCTTTGTTGCATACGACCAATTTGTATCCGACGCCGATACATTTGGTCCGATTGGGAGCTATGATTCAAATGCATGATGCTTTTCCAGACAAAGTATTCGGATTAAGCGATCACACTTTGAATAATAATGCTTGTTTGGGAGCAGTCGCTTTGGGCGCTAGTATTTTGGAACGTCATTTTACGGATCATATGCAGCGCACTGGACCCGATATAGTTTGCAGTATGGACGAGTTCACTACCAAAGAATTGATTGTTAGTTCGAATGAAATTTGGCAAATGCGAGGTGGTGTAAAAGCACCTGCAGAAGAAGAGAAAGTAACTATAGATTTTGCCTTCGCTACCGTTTGTGCTATTGCGGATATTAAAGAAGGTGAGCTATTTACCAAAGACAATATTTGGGTGAAACGACCTGGTACTGGTGCCATTTTAGCGGAACATTTTGAATCGCTATTAGGTAAAAAAGCAACTCGAGTTATTGCAAATGATGAACAGTTGCGTTGGGAAGATATTCAATAATAGTAAGTTGTGTTTTGTAGCCTATAAAACAATTTTAATGATTGCAACAAAAAAAAGCCGATTAAGAGAATTAGATTTTTTGAGAGGAATAGCTATTCTTTTAGTTTTATTTAGACATCAAAAGTTGTTTGATTTTACCAGTAAAATGGGTTGGATTGGTGTCGATCTTTTCTTCGTTTTAAGTGGTTTTTTAGTTTCAGGTTTGTTGTTTCAAGAGTATATAAAGTTTGGGAATATCAAACCTAAATTGTTTTTAATCAGAAGAGGATTCAAAATTTATCCAATCTATTTTTTGTTTTATTTTCTATATATTACACCTAAAATTATTAAACATCAATTTGAATGGAAAGGATTGTTCTCTGATTTTTTCTTTATTCAAAATTATGTTTATGGTTGGGGATACGCCTATGTTCCGAGTTGGTCATTGGCTGTCGAAGAGCATTTTTATTTTGGATTCGCATTGTTATTTTGGTTCGCTATTAAGAATAACTTTTTTGTTTTTAAAAATAGTTTTAGAGTTTTTACGCTCAGTAAATTTGAGCTTTTATTAGTTTCAATTATGGTATTGACTTTAATAATGCGATTGATTAGCGCTTTTTATTTTACTGAAAATGGTAGCAGAAACATCACCATGACGCACCTTAGAATGGATTCTCTTTTAGCAGGAGTCTTACTATCCTATTGGTATTATTTTAAAAAGGATAAACTACTGCAATTTTTTACAAGTAATAAAGTTAAATTATTGATTTTAGTGTTATTATTGCTTTCATTTACGCCATTTGTTGATTTTGAGGAATCCTTTTTTGTAAGGACTTTTGGTTTTACTTTTCTTTATGTGGCTTTTGGAATTTTAATAGCACATTTTCTTACTGATGTAAACATAAATACCCAATTGGATACTTTTTTGTCAAAACCTATGACCGATGGGATTAGTAAAATAGGATTCTCATCCTATTCCATTTATATTATTCATGGATTTGTGAATTGGATGTTTGCCTTGATTAATACCTACATTTTAAATAGTTGTATCAACCAAACGTTTACTTTTGTAGTAACTTCTATTCTAAGCGTGCTGAGTGGGATGTTTATGACTCTTTATATTGAAAATTATTTTTTAAAAATGAGGAATAAGTATTATCCAAGTCGGATTGATTAACACTTTTAAAATGAAAAAAATAGTATTTCTTACCGGTACTCGTGCCGATTTTGGTAAAATAAAATCATTGATTTCAATTCTGGAAGTACATCCTGAATTTGAAGTTTTTGTTTTTGTGACGGGTATGCATTTACAGGAAGAATACGGCTATACTTTATTAGAGATTGAACGTTGTGGTTATAAAAACATTCATACTTTTTCTAATCACACACACGAAACGACTATGGATTTGACTTTGGCCAAAACCATAGAAGGTTTTTCGGGATATGTAAAAGAAATACAACCTGATTTAATTGTCGTTCATGGGGATAGAGTAGAGACTTTGGCGGGAGCGATTGTGGGGTCTTTGAGTAATATTTTGGTAGCACATATAGAAGGAGGAGAAGTGTCGGGCACCGTCGATGAATTGATTCGTCACAGTGTGAGTAAATTGAGTCATATTCATTTTGTTTCCAATACGGAGGCGGCGCAACGACTGCAACAAATGGGTGAAATTAAGGAATCTATTTTTACTATCGGTTCACCAGATATTGATATCATGTTCTCCGATCAGCTTCCGGATCTAGCCGTTGCTAAAAGCTATTATCAATTGGATTTCGAAACCTACGCCATTGCCATGTTTCATCCTGTAACCACAGAGATTGATCAGATGGAAGCCTACGCCCAAAACTTCGTAGCCGCTTTGCTTGCTGATCATCATAACTATTTGGTGGTCTATCCAAATAATGATTTAGGCAGCCGATTGATTTTGAAAGCCTACGAAGGGTTGAAAGGGAATCCTAGATTCCGCATTATACCTTCTTTGCGTTTTGAATATTTCCTGACCTTACTAAAAAACAGTCAATTTATCATTGGTAACAGCAGTGCTGGGATTCGAGAGGCCCCTTATTACGGTATTCCTATTATCAATATAGGAACTCGTCAACAAAATAGGGCTGTTCATGCGGATATCCTTCATGTAGATTATCAAAAAGTTTCTATTTTAGAGTCGCTTAAAGCTATTGATTCTCACGCCATAACCATCTGTGATTCGGATTTTGGACAAGGGAATAGTGCTAAGTTATTTTTAGATTGTCTACAATCGGCAACAATTTGGAATAGTAATCATCAGAAACAGTTTAGGGATTTGTACAATTAACCCTGTCAGAGTTCTGAACTCTGACAAGGTTCTAGGGTTGAAGAAAGAGGTTAAGGATGTTTAAATTGGAAAAAAAGAATTACGGATATGGTTTTGTAGGAATTAAAATTCGTTTATATTTACTTTAGTCGCTTTATTTCTAGTTTTTTGAGGGTTTTAAATCCTAAAAGGGCTATTTGAGATAAAGGATAGAATGACTTGAAGTAACCTATAAAAACAAGGATGGTAAACGAAAAATATAAAAAAGAGCCGCTAGTCGCAGGAAATTATTACCATATCTATAATCGTGGAAATAATGGGCAGGATATTTTTTTTGATTCAGGGAATTATGACTATTTCTTGAAGTTGTACCACCAATACATTTATCCCATTGCGGAAACCTATGCTTGGTGTTTGATGAAAAACCATTTTCATTTGTTGGTATACCTACGAACAGAAAATGAAATTTTAAAGGATTTTTTGGAATATTCTACTGTTGAGAGTCCAAAAACTTTGGATCCATCTAAACAATTTGGGCATCTATTTAATGCCTATACACAAGCTATCAATAAGCGATATTCTCGGACAGGTGTTTTGTTTGAGAAACCATTCGAAAGGAAGCTAATTACATCAGAAAAATATTTGAATAATCTCATTTACTACATTCATAATAATCCGGTTCATCATGGTTTTGTTAAAACAATGGCTGACTATCCTTGGTCATCATACGGGAGTATGGTGTCGGATAAACCCACGAAGTTGCAAAGAGATGAGGTTTTAGAAATGTTTCTTGGTCGTCAAAATTTTGTAGACTACCATGCGAAAGAACAAGTAGTTAATGATGTTATAGAATTTTTAATAGAGTAAGCTGTAAATTTCAACCCTGTCAGAGTTTTGAACTCTGACAGGGTTAAAAAAAAATAACTAATGACAACAAAACCCAAGATATTCATTCTTTTACCCGATGGTATTGGACTTCGAAACTTTGCCTATTCGGAATTTCATACCATAGGAGAAAAAGAAAATTTCGACCTCGTGTTTTGGAATAACACCCCATTTGATCTAACGACACTTGGTTTTGCAGAAATTAAAATCGGAAATTCTAAATCACATCCACTAACCGAGACGTATAAAAATGCTCGCAAGCAAATAGAATTAAATCTTAATATTCGAAGGACTAAAGACCGCGTTTATGACACCTATCGCTTCCCTTTTTCTTATGATACAGTAAAAAAGACGGTTAAAAGCAGTGTCACTCAATTCATGATTTTTACACATTCTTCTTCATTTGGATTGACTCGTATTCGGAGAAAAATCAAAAACAAAGAACGTAAAACCTTGTATTATCACCAGTGTTTGGAAACTTTACAAAAGGAACGACCAGCCCTTGTTTTTTGTACCAATCAGCGTCCGATGACCGCTATTGCTCCTTTGTTGGCGGCGCAAGAATTAGGTATTCCAACAGCCACCTTTATTTTCTCTTGGGATAATTTGCCCAAAGCGACAATGGTAGTCGAAACAGATTATTATTTTGTTTGGAGTGATTTGATGAAAAAGGAATTGCTATTGTATTATCCTTATATCAAAGCATCGCAAGTTTTTATCACGGGAACCCCACAGTTTGAGGCGCATTTTGATCAAAGTAAAATCCTTTCTAGAGAAGATTTTTGTAAACAACATCACTTGGATTTTGATAAAAAATACATTTGTTATTCGGGTGATGATGTGACTACTTGTCCTGATGATCCCAAATATTTAGAAGATGTGGCTATAGCTGTTCGTGAATTGAATCAAAAAGGGCATGCACTAGGTATCGTTTTTAGACGTTGTCCAGTTGATTTCTCTACTCGTTATGATCAAGTCTTGGAAGACTATAAAGATGTAATTACTCCAATTGCTCCTCTTTGGGAACGAATCGGAGAAGGTTGGAATACTATATTGCCTACTCCTGATGATATTGCGCTACAAAATACAACCATTGAGCATACGGAAATGGTTGTCAATTTGGGTTCTTCTATGGTATTTGATTATGTGGCGCATCACAAACCGTGTGCGTTTATTAATTACGATGTTGCTCAAAAAAAACTAAGAAATTGGTCGGTTAAAAAAATATACCACTATGTTCACTTTCGTTCGATGCCTAATAAAGAAGCTGTTTTATGGATTAATAGTCCAAATGAAATCTCGGCTATCATTGAAAAAGGAATCACAACACCTTCATCAGTAATCGAAAATGCCCAAAAATGGTTTGAAGTGATTAATCAACAGCCACCGCAAGAAGCTTCTCAACGTATTTGGAAAGCCATAAAAACTATCATTTCTAAAGAATAATGCTTTTCTTTGCAAAGCAAAAATCAATTCAAATCAGTACTACTGCATTATATGTAATTTACCTAATGATTTAGTGGAAATTAGTGTAATTAGTGTTAGTTTTTTTTAATATAAAATATGTTTTTCAACTCCTTGGCGTTTGCCATTTTTTTACCTATAGTCTTTTTCTTGTATTGGTTTGTTTTTAATAAAACTAAAAACACCCAAAACGCTTTACTGATACTTGCCAGTTATTACTTCTATTCCTGCTGGGATTGGCGGTTTTTATTTCTGTTGGTTTTTTCTACTTTTTTGGATTATTACACAGGTATCCGAATCGAAAAAAGCACCAATGATAAAGGACGAAAGTTTTGGTTTTGGCTTAGTATTGTGGTCAATTTAGGATTTTTAGGGGTTTTTAAATACTTCAATTTTTTCTCTGATTCGTTTGCTCAACTACTTACTTCTGTTGGGTTTAAAGCGAGTCCAATACTGCTTGATGTGATTCTTCCCGTTGGGATATCCTTTTACACCTTTCATGGCTTATCCTATGTAATTGATATTTATTACAAGCGCATCAAAGCGGAGTATAACTTTGTCGATTATTCTTTGTTTGTGAGTTATTTTCCTTTGTTGGTGGCAGGACCTATCGAAAGAGCCACCCATTTGTTGCCACAGGTTAAAGTACATCGTAGTTTCGATTTGGAAAAAGCTAAAGAAGGCCTGGCCCAATTCGTTTGGGGATTGGTCAAAAAAGTGGTCATCGCGGATACTTGCGCTACTTATGCGAATGCCGTTTTTGATAACTATCCGGCTATGAATTCGCTATCATTGATACTTGGCGCTATTTATTTTGCATTTCAAATTTACGGGGATTTCTCAGGCTATTCGGATATGGCTTTAGGAATGTCAAAACTGTTTGGCATTGATTTGTTGAAAAATTTTAACTATCCCTATTTTTCAAGAGACATCGCCGAATTTTGGAGACGCTGGCACATATCGTTATCGTCTTGGTTCAGGGATTATTTATATATTCCGCTTGGAGGGAGTCAAGGTGGAATGTGGTTCAAAATTCGCAATACCTTCATTATTTTCTTAGTGAGTGGTTTTTGGCACGGCGCTAATTGGACTTATGTCGTTTGGGGATTACTCAATGCTGTTTATTTTCTACCTTTATTAGTAATGCAAAAAAACAGGAACAATACAGGTCCAGTAGTAGTTAACATCGATTGGAAGGGATTACAAACTGTAGTAAACATCTTGATTACTTTTCTTTTAAGTACTATTGCTTGGATCTTTTTTAGAGCGAAATCCATAACCGATGCGGTTTTGTATTTAAAGCAACTGGTTTATAATGGTGATTTTAGTTCGCAATATTTGTCTAACGAACGGTATAATTACGAAATACTCCTTTTGATTGGTGCTTTTGTAGTGGTAGAATGGAACAACAGAAACCGAGTGGAGCCCTTATCAGGACGCTATAGTCTTGTGAAATTTGGTTTAGCCATCGCAGCCATTATGGCTTTAGGTACTTTTTCGGATTATAAGGAGTTTATTTATTTTCAGTTTTAAGGTATAATTTTAACCCTGTCAGAGTTTCAAACTCTGACAGGGTTAGTTAAAAACAAGAAATACAAATGAAACAATTTTTACTATATACATTTAAAATACTACTACTCACGATAGCTATCGCTGTGGTATTGGATTTTGGCTATACCAAAGTTTTTTTGCAATCCTCAAATAGAGGGAAAATTGAAAAAGTATTCAATTCCAAAGGTGAAAAGTACGATGTAGTTATTTTAGGATCCTCACGAGCGAACAATCATTTTGTGGCGCCCATGTTTGAAGATAAAGGGTTGAGAACCTTTAACTACGGAATGAGTGGAGGCCATTTGTTTGAAGCTTCGTTATTGTTAAAACTAATGATAGAACGCAACTATCAAATTAAGAGTGTAATTTTAGAAGCCGACTTGAATTTGTCAAACGACCATCAAGCGGAAGGGATTTCGGCTAAATTCTTACCGTTTCTCCACGAATCCGAAACGATTAAAAATCATTTTAAAAAGGAAAACGATTTTACAGAGTTGTATTGCATCCCATTTTACCGTTATGTGAAATACGATGCCAAAATAGGAGTACGAGAAACTTTCTTTACTGCAGTGGGAAAGACTACCTCTCAGATGGAAAATAAAGGCTATTATCCTTTGGGACAAAAGCCCAATGCTAATATGAAGAATAACATTGCGAATTTGAACCCTTTATCAAAGAATCAGTATTATTATGAGATTAAGCAACTTTGTGAACAAAAAGGAATTAAATTTATCGCTGTAATGACTCCAATGTGTGAAAACACCAAAGGAATGGATTATTTTGATAAGGTGAAAAAACTATATCCAGAGATTCATAATTATGAAAATGTAGTATCAGAAGATCGGTTTTTTTCTTCTTGTGGACATCTCAATGATGCTGGAGCTCGATTGTTTACGGAGAGGGTTTTAAAGGATTTTTTTAATAAATAATTTCTAACCCTGTCAGAGTTCTAAACTCTGACAGGGTTAGATAGAAAGAAATAGTACGATTATGCATATCGCTTTTTTAACGCCTGAATACCCTCATCCCCGTGTTTTACATGCAGCTGGAATTGGCACTAGTATCAAAAACTTGGTTGTGGCTTTAGTTACAAAAGGAGTGCAAGTTTCTGTTTTTGTGTATGGCCAAATGGAAACTGCAGTTTTTGAAGAAGCAGGAGTTACTGTTCACTTAGTAAAAAGTCAAAAATATAAGGTGTTGGGTTGGTATTTGCATCGAAGGTTTATTCAAAAATACCTCAACACACATATTGTTTCAGAAAAAATTGATTTGGTTGAGGCTCCCGATTGGACGGGTATCACCGCTTTTATGCATCTGAAAGCACCTTTGGTCATTCGTTTTCATGGGAGTGATACCTATTTTTGTCATTTGGAGAGAAGGAAGCAAAAGCAAAAAAATTATTGGTTTGAGAAATTAGCAATGATGCAAGCTAGTGCTTTTGTCGCTCCAACAGTTTTCGCAGCTGATGTGACCAAGCAATTGTTTGGACTTGCCCGCAAAAATGTAAAGGTTGTTTATAACGGATTAGACTTGAATGCATTTAAAAATGATGCGCCCTTGCTTTTTGAAAAAGGACTCATTTTATATGTAGGTACAATTATTCGAAAAAAAGGGGTTTTTGAATTGCCTGAAATTTTTAATAAAGTGAGAAAAGCATTTCCAGAAACTAGATTGATGCTGATAGGAAGTGATACTGCCGATATTCAAACGCAATCTTCATCCACATGGGAATTACTAAAAAAAGAATTTGAAGAGGAGGATCTACAGCAAGTTTCGTATTTGGGAAAGATGCCCTATGCTAGCGTACAAGAGCATATTCGAAAAGCCAATGTATGTATTTTTCCTAGCTTTGCTGAAACTTTTGGAATGATAACGATTGAAGCTATGGCCTTAAATAAAGCAGTGGTGAGTAATGGTTTTGGATGGTCTCAAGAATTGATTACAGATGGTGAAAGTGGTTTTTTGGTAGATCCCAAAGCGCATGATGATTTTGCTAATAAAATAATTGAATTACTCCAAGACGAAACTTTAGCCAATACCATTGGTGCTGCCGCAAGAAAAAGAGTAGAGGCCGTTTTTGATATTCAAAAAATTGCCCAAGAGAATATTGATTTTTATGAATCTGTAATTGGTAAATAGTGATTGTAATCTATCATAATAATAGGCAAGTTACTCGGGTTACCTCAGATAATTCAGAGGTGATTGATTTTGATGGTTCAAAGTCAATAGCTTCTGTACTGATGCATTTAGCCATGCAATTTCCTGATATGACAATAGCCTGGTGTCATCAAGATTTTATGGATTTTGCAAACTGGAGCGAATTTCCAAAGGTTTTGCACCATGACAAAATTATGGTATCATTTTCTCCCTCAATGGCATTGTATTTAGGTAGGGAAATTGGTTATGTTGAGGAGTCTCCTTTTATCAAGGTGAATAAACAAGTGAGCTATCCTACTTGGCAAATGAGTAGTGGTATCGGTGGGATTCATACGGCTGTTTTATTACAATTTAAAGGAAAAATTAAAGAGCATCGGGATTTCGATTATTTTTTAAATAGCATTGCGAAACTGGGGATGCCATTAGGTTTATTGTGTTATTCGGAGCCCAAATTAGTAACCAATTTTTCCCGATGCTCCCAACCCAAAGCATCTATTTCCACTCTTTTTCAATTCGTATACCAGCATTATAAAACAAGGTGGTTGTTTTTATTGTTACTCAATTTGATGGTATACGAAAAACGCTTGCCAATTTTTGCTTTTTTGAAGGCACTATTTTATAAAAAGAGGAATACTATTGAAATGTCTTTGGACAGTATTGTTGTTCAGTCAAATAAAGAAGTGGTTCAAAAAGCAACTATTGATGTCATTATTCCGACTATTGGACGAAAAAAATATTTGTATGATGTGTTGAAGGATTTAGCAGTACAGACGCTTTTGCCTAAGGATATAATCATAGTGGAGCAAAATCCTTTAGAGGGAAGTATGTCCGAATTGGATTATTTAAAAAATGAATACTGGCCATTCAAAATCAAACACACTTTTACACATCAAGCAGGAGCTTGTAATGCGAGGAATTTGGCTCTTGAACAAGTAGAAAGTGAGTGGGTGTTTATGGCAGATGATGATGTTAGGATAGAAGCTCAATTTTTAGAGAAAGGTCTATCGTTTGCAAAATTGTATGCCGCTAAGGCGCTTACATTTGGATGTTATCAGGCTAACTATTCAGAAGAAAAAAAAATAAAACACACAATGCAATGGAGTTCCTTTGGTTCCGGATGTAGTATTGTACGATTAAAGGAAAATAATGAGTTAAGATATGATACTTCACTTGAGTTTGGATATGGTGAAGACACAGAGTTTGGTTTGCAATTGCGAAATGAAGGAATAGATGTTGTTTTTACACCATACCCAGAAATTCTGCATCTTAAAGCACCTTTGGGAGGTTTTCGAACCCAACCTGTGCTGCAGTGGCATAAGGAAGCTATACAGCCCAAACCTTCGCCAACTGTTATGTATGTTAAGCAAAAACACGATACCCAAGAGCAGATTTTAGGCTATAAAACAGTCTTGTTTTTCAAATTTTATATGTTGCAAAATAGTAGAAATCCTATTGTATACCTAAGGAAGATGAAAAGGCAATGGAATAAAAGCGTTTTTTGGGCTAATCAATTAAGAAATATACATAAAATTTAGTTTAATCATTTGTACCTACCTGCGTCCGAAGCCTTTGTTGCAATTGTTGCAATCGGTTCGGGAGCAAACGTTATATCCTGATGAAATTTTGATTGTGGATGAGCATATATATTAGGTAAAACACGATTTGGTCCATTCAGAATTTTCGGCAAACAACAATTCGTTGCAATGCTCTTGGTTTTGCTAATCGCATCTTACCTATTTCTTCCTGTTTTTCCGTTTAAAAATGGTTTACTTATCAAATTCAATCCATTTTAGGGAATTGTATTCACTAAAATTAATCAATTTCAGGGAGTATTATTCACTAAAATTAGTCAATTTTGGTGAATTTGTGTGTTTTTGTCTATCTTTGTTAAAATTTTAGGTATGGAAATTAAGCGATATTTACTAGCACAAATTACAGCTAAACTATTTAAAGGTAAAGCAATAGTGTTAATTGGCGCTAGGCAAATTGGTAAAACAACCCTATTGCAAGAGCTATTATCGGGTTATGAGAATACATTATTCTTGGACGGAGATGATCGAGTAACGCGAGAATTGTTGCAAAATCCATCTACCGAAGAAATTAAAGCGATCATTGGTCAACACAAAATTGTATTTATTGATGAAGCACAACGCATTAGTACTATTGGTTTAACTTCAAAAATAATTGTTGATCAATTCAAGGAAGTGCAACTGATTGTTAGCGGTTCATCAGCCTTTGATCTTAAAAATAGGACGAGTGAATCGTTGACAGGAAGAAAATGGGAATACCTTATGTTCCCTGTTAGTTGGAAGGAATTAGAAAATACAATAGGCTATGTCAAAAGTTTACAACAACTCGATTTGCGATTGGCGTATGGTATGTATCCCGAAGTCATTACGCATCCCTCTGAAGAAAAAGAACGATTAAAACAACTGGTATATAGTTATTTGTATACGGATCTGTTGGCTTTTGCCAACATCAAGAAACCAGAGGTTTTAGAAAAATTACTCAGGGCCTTAGCCTATCAAATGGGGAGCGAAGTCTCGTATAATGAATTGGCAAAATTGCTAAACGTGGATAAAAATACTGTAGCTAATTATATTCAGATTTTAGAAAAAGGCTACGTGATTTTTACCTTGAACGGTTTTAATAAAAATTTACGCAACGAATTGAAATTTGCCAAGAAAATCTATTTTTGGGACAATGGGGTACGCAATACCATAATTAATAATTTTAATGGCATGGATCTACGAAATGATGCCGGTCAGCTATGGGAAAATTTTGTCATTTCGGAGCGAATGAAAAAAAATAATTACGAAAACCCTTGGGTCAAAAGTTATTTTTGGCGTACCACCACGCAACTGGAAATTGACTATATAGAAGTTGAAAATGAGCAGGTAAAAGCATTTGAATTAAAAAACAATGAGCATGCCAAAATAAAAAAGTTTGAAAAATTCAAAGAAGCTTATCAAACCGACGTGAATGTGATACATAAGAAAAATTTTAGAGATTTGTTACTTTAAGATGATATTAAAAATTAGAAATACGATGCCATTTTCCCTCATTATCTGCACCTACCTTCGTCCTCAGCCTTTGTTGCAATTGTTGCAATCGGTTCGGGAGCAAACGTTATATCCTGATGAGATTTTGATTGTAGATGGCTCCACCAATGCTGCAACCGAAGTAGCTTTAAAAGAAAATCCATTCCTCAATTTGCAGTATTTTGCAGTTCCACCCGAACATCGGGGGTTGACCAAGCAACGTAATTTTGGTATTGCCAGAGTTGCTGCCGACATGGAAGTGGTTTGTTTTCTAGATGATGATACCGTTTTAGAAAAAGACTATTTCGAGCAATTGTTAAGCACTTACAAAAAATATCCACAGGCTCTTGGAGTAGGCGGGTACATTCATAATGAGACCCAATGGGCATGTGTTGGAGAAAATGATCAGCCTACAATAAAAGAATTTTATTTTGAAGGATGGAAAAGAAAAGACGGTAGTCGTTTTGTTTTAAGAAAAAAACTAGGGTTAGATAGCGATTGCCCTCCTGGATTTTCTTCTTTGTTTTCACACGGAAGAAGTGTGGGATTCTTACCACCAAGTGGTAAAACGTACGAAGTAGAACAATTGATGGGAGGTGTTTCTTCGTTTAAGAAAAAGGTATTTGAAACCCATCAGTTTTCAACCTATTTTGAAGGCTATGGCTTGTACGAAGATGCCGATTTTTGTTTGCGAGTTGCTAAAACAGGTAAATTGTATCTGAATACAGCCGCAAAATTGAACCATTATCACGCATTATCCGGCCGACCCAATCAGTACCATTATGGTAAAATGGTAGTGCGCAATGGTTGGTATGTTTGGCGGGTAAAAAATCCAAAACCCTTACGGACAGATCGTTTCAAATGGCATGCGATTACGCTACTGTTGACGGTCATTCGCTTTTCGAATACCTTTACCACGAATGCACGCAAAGCAGCGTTTACCGAAGCCTTGGGGAGAACCGTAGGTTGGTGGAGTTTAATGTTTAATAAACCGAAAGAAAAAAATTAGGAAATGAATTTATTACAACTTATACATTCTGATTACAGAAAACATCAAAAATATGCAGGGCATTTTTTAGGAATTGTATTTTTTACGCAAGGATTTTGGGCTGTTTTTCAATACAGACTAGCTCATTTTTGTTATTGCAATATAAAGTGGCAACCTTTTCGATTTCTGTTTTTAATGCTGTTTCTTATATGGCAAAAAGTTGTTGAAATTACCACTGGAATTTCAATTCCAGCTTCTGCAAAAATAGGACATTCATTTTATATAGGACATTTTGGAGGAATCATTATTAATTCTAAGGCTGTAATTGGGGATAACTGTAATATTTCTCAGGGAGTCACTATCGGTGTTTCTGGGAGAGGTGAAAGACGAGGGACTCCTGTTATAGGAGATAAAGTTTATATAGGGGCAAATTCAGTTGTTTCAGGGCATATTACCATTGGGAATGAAGTTTTAATAGGAGCCTGTTCTTTAGTAAATCAATCTTTTTCAGATTGTTCAGTAGTTTTGGGTGTGCCAGCAATAATTATTTCTCAAAAGGGTTCTAAAGGATATATCTAATGGAATTACTCATTGTTTCAACCGCTCCATTCATTTTTAAGGATGAAAAGTGTTTTGCTTACAGTCCTTATGTAAAAGAGTTGGTAATCTTGGAAAAATACGTAAGTGAAATTTCTTTTTGTTGTCCCGTTTGGAAAAATCAAAACGGATTACTAATTGAAGTTATCCCATTTGATATTAAAAATCATTATAAGTTATTTGATTTTAATTTAAATAATTTCATCAACATAGCTAAAGCTATTTTTTATGCTTTAGTAAATGGAATAATTGTTTTCAAAGCCATGTACCAAGCCGATCATATTCATTTGCGTTGTCCCGGCAATATTGGATTATTGGGGTGCTTTGTGCAAATCTTGTTTCCGAATACACCTAAAACCGTAAAATATGCTGGCAATTGGGATCCAAAAGCAATACAACCATGGAGTTATCGCATCCAAAAATGGATTTTGAGCAATACGTTCTTAACCCGAAACATGAAGGTCTTGGTCTATGGAGAATGGGAAGGAAACAGCAAAAATATTCAACCCTTTTTTACGGCCACCTATTGGGAAGCCGAGAAAGTACCGCTAAAAACACTTACTTTTGCAGGACCTATTCGGTTTATTTTTGTAGGAACCTTGTCGCAAGGAAAACGTCCGATGTATGCTGTAGCCTTGGTGGAAGCCTTGTCTAAAAGAGGGTATGAAGTGCATTTGGAGTTGTATGGCGAAGGGCCAGAGCGAAAGGTTATCGAGGACTATATCCTAAAAAATAAATTAGAAGCCTTGATTACTTTAAAAGGGAATCAATCGCAAGCAGTCGTAAAAGTAGCCTATCAAAACAGTCATTTTGTAGTCTTGCCCTCCCAAAGTGAAGGATGGCCTAAAGCCTTGGCTGAAGGCATGTTTTGGGGATGCGTAGCCGTTGCTCCGCCCATTTCTTGTGTGCCCTTTATGTTGGGTTACGGTGAGCATGGTGTTTTATTAGCGATGCAATTGGAATCTGATGCAGCACAACTAGAGGCAATGTTTCAAGATCAAGAAATATACTTGCATAAAAGAGTAGCAGCAGCGAATTGGTCTCGCCACTATACTTTGGATAGGTTCGAAGACGAAATCAAAAGAATGTTGCGTGATGCTTAGCCATCGGTCCCATTCACTTTAAAAATAAAATATGCGCATTGTACAACTTATAGATTCTTTAGAAGCCGGCGGTGCTGAACGGATGGCGGTGCATTACGCCAATGTGCTCGTGGATAAAATCGAGTTCTCTGCGTTAGTAGCTACCCGAAAGGAAGGGCCTTTAGTGCAGCAAATTGGCGCCAAAGTAGCTTATCTTTTTCTAGATAAAAAGAAACCACTAGATTTTGGTGCGCTAAGGCGCTTGCGGTCTTTTGTGTTACAACATAAAGTGACGCATGTGCATGCTCATAGTACTTCCTTTTTTTTGGCCTTTCTTTTAAAACTAAGTCTTCCTTCGCTAAAAGTGATTCGACATGATCATTACGGGAATAACGAATTTTTAGCATCTCGTCCCATTTTTGCTCTAAAAATAACAGCGCCATTTTTTGCTGGAGTGATTGCGGTAAACAGTAATCTTAAGACATGGACACAAACTCGTTTGAAGGTTATAAATGTGATCTATTTACCTAATTTTTCACAAAAAGCGACCCATCAGGAAAGGTATACCACTTTGCTTGGAAAGGAGAATAAACGTATTGTATGTTTGGCTAATTTGAGGGTACAAAAAAACCATTTATTACTTTTGGAGGTGGCAGCTCTACTGCAAAAAACACATCCTGATTGGACCTTTCATTTGGTAGGGAAGGATTTTGAGGATGACTACGCTGCCGAAATTAAAAGTAAAATTCAGGAGTTAGCATTGCAAAATCAGGTATTTTTGTACGGGTCTAGAACCGATACCGCAGCAATTTTGCAACAAGCGACTATAGGAATTTTAACCTCGGTTTCTGAGGGCTTGCCGTTATCAGTGTTAGAGTATGGGATGCATCAATTACCTGTTGTGGTTACTGCCGTTGGTGCTTTGCCCGATATGATTCAGCACGCAACCAATGGTTTGTTGGTGCCTAATAACGATGCTGCTGCTTTTGCCGATGCATTAACGCTCTTAATTGAAAATGAGACCTTGCGAAAAGAAATGGGAGTCGCTTTTTACGCCACGGTTCAGGAGCAGTTTGGGGCAAACGCTATTGTTGCCCGCTATTTGAACTGGTTAGTCACACTATAAAATGAAGGAAGAAGAAAAAAAATATTTGTTTTTATTGGCTTTACATGCTTTTTTAGGGATGATACTCTTTGCTGTCCCACTATTGAGTAAAGTATACGGCATTGCTATTCTTGTTTTTGGCATCTACTATATTGTTCAAAGTAAAAACCGGAACAACGAGGCCTTGTTAATGGCGGCTTATGCTATTAGTGCAGAAATTATCTTACGGATGACAGGTGGTGCTTTTGTCAATGAATATGGAAAATATTTGGTGATGCTTTTTTTGTTGCTAGGGATGCTTTTTTCTGGATTTTCGAGAGGAGCCTTGCTCTATTGGCTCTTTTTATTTTTTTTGGTGCCCAGTATGGTGTTGTCTACCATGACTTTGGACTTGACATCGGATGTAAAGAAAGCTATTGTTTTTAATATTTCAGGCCCAATTTGTTTGGGTATTTCGGCGATTTATTGTTTTAAACGTACACTTACTTTTCAACGTTTGTTGGGCGTAGTTACCGCTTTTTCTCTACCTTTACTCATCTTAGTGACGTATTTGTATTTTTATACGCCGAATATTCAAGATGTGGTGACAGGAACACAGTCTAACTTTGAAACTTCTGGAGGATTTGGTCCCAACCAAGTATCAACCATTTTAGGGTTGGGTATTTTTATCTTTTTTGTGCAATTGCTTTTAAATTCATCCAACGGTTTATTGCAATTGATCAATGGTGGATTGGTATTGGTTTTTGCTTTTAGAGGTTTGGTTACTTTTTCTCGTGGAGGAGTTTATACTGGAGTGGCCATGATTTTAGTGCTGTTAGCGATCTTGTATTTTCAAGCCAATTTTCAAACGAAACCTAAAATTGCAGCAATTATAGTGTTCTCTTTTGTGGCGACTTTGGCGGTTTGGAGTTATAGCTCTGTAAAAACGAGCGGGTTGTTGGATAAACGATATGCTAATCAAGACGCTGTGGGTCGGGAGAAAAAAAGTATATTGACGGGACGAGAATATTTGATGGAAAACGAACTAAATATGTTTTTCGATCATCCTATTTTAGGGGTTGGCGTAGGAAAAAATAAAGAATTAAGGCAGTCGCAAATGGGTATTGAGGCGGCTTCTCACAATGAGCTGACCCGAATGTTGGCTGAACACGGTAGCTTGGGGGTAATTTGCTTGCTTATATTATTTTTGACTCCACTTTATTTGTTTTCCGTAGATCGGCAGAATGTGTTAGCCCTTTCTTTTTTTGTTTTTTGGCTGTTGACCATCAATCATGCTGCGATGCGTTTGGCTGCTCCAGCTTTTGTTTATGCCTTATCCCTTTTAAAAGTTTATCGTGAAGCACCTGTTGTACATCGGGAATAAATTGGCCCAAAAAGGCAATAATCCTACTGGAATTGATGTTCTTGGCCCATTACTGGAAAAGGAAGGCTATCGGGTAAGTTACGCTTCTTCACAAAGCAATAAAATCGTGCGTTTTTTCGTAATGCTATTCAAAACCTTAACTACTAAAAAAACAGATTGCGTTCTTATAGACACCTACAGTACGACTAATTTTTGGTATGCCTTTTGGATCAGTCGTATTTGTAAGATCAGAAACATCAATTATATTCCAATTTTACACGGCGGCAATTTACCCCAACGATGGGTAACACATCCTAGATATTGTAAACTTTTATTTCATCAAGCGTATTGCAATGTTTGTCCTTCGGAGTATTTAAGGCAGGCGTTTCAAAAAATGAATTGCCCTAAATTAGTATCAATACCCAATGCAATAGCACTGGATTCGTATTCTTTTAAAAAGCGGAAGACGCTTCGACCTAAGGTATTGTGGGTTCGCGCTTTTGCGGAACTATATAATCCGCTAATGGCTATAGCAGTGCTAGCTGATTTGGCCAAAAACTATCCTGAAGCCGAATTGTGCATGGT
The DNA here is from genome assembly GCF_000611675.1 of Flavobacterium succinicans LMG 10402. Classification (GTDB taxonomy): domain Bacteria; phylum Bacteroidota; class Bacteroidia; order Flavobacteriales; family Flavobacteriaceae; genus Flavobacterium; species Flavobacterium succinicans. The sequence continues at coordinate 241,573 of NZ_JATV01000008.1, forward strand.
TGGGCCTGATAAAGATGGAAGTCTTGAACCAGTGAAAAATCTAGCCGCATCGTTAGGGTTGACCGTTACTTTTTTTAGTCAGTTACCCAAGTCAGCATGGGTAGCCCTTTCTGAAGACTATGATTTTTTTATCAATACGACCCATTTTGACAATATGCCTGTTAGTGTCATCGAAGCGATGAGTTTAGGGCTAGGCGTAGTTTCTACCAATGTAGGTGGTATGCCTTTTTTGATCCATGATCAGGAAGATGGGCTTTTAGTGCAGGATAATGACGCGCTGGCCATGAGTGAGGCGCTTCAGTTGTTACTTAAAAACGCTTCTTTGTTCGGAGAGATAACCGAAAAAGCAAGACGTAAAGTGGCTTTGTTTCATTGGGAAGTTGTGAAAAAAAGTTGGAATGACATCCTGCAAAATCCTTATTTGTAAGGATTAAATTCACTAACTTGCGCCTCAATACCACGTTTATATGTTCAAAAGTAAAATCCATTTTGAGCTTTCAGAACGAAAGCTGTTGTTGCGTATCGTAGACCTCATTGTCGTGCTTTTTGGGTTGTATGTACTGACGTTTTTTTTCACTATTTCTTACTTTACTTTTTCAAAGGCAAATTTTTATTGGACAGTTGTTTTTTCGGTTTATTTGCTCTTGTTTGGAGGAATTTTCGAAATGTACAATTTGCAAGTCGCAAGCAATGCTTTTGAGATTTTAAAAAGTACCTTATTGACCACTTCATTGACTGCTCTGGTCTATCTTTTTACTCCGATTTTGTCTCCAAAATTACCAGAAACGCGACTTGAATTACTTCTATTTTATTGTACTATTTTTATTTCGTTATATGTTTGGCGTATTTTTTATGCGCGCTTTTTGGCGAGTAATCGTTTTGCTCAAAATGTAATTTTAATTTGTGATAAATCGCAATTGCAACAATTGGTGCTGGATTTACAAGAAGCGGATCCCTATTACCGAATCATTGGCTACGTGAATTCGGATGTTTCAAATACCGAGGAATTGACAAAAGGACTTAAAAGAGAAATTCCGATTGACAAATTAAAGAAATATGTTACTAGGTATAAGGTGTCGGAGATTGTAGTGGCTTCTCAAAAAACGGATGGCATTACTACCGATTTGTATCATGATTTACTGCATTTATTAGAGTCAGGAATAAGTATTAGGGAGTATGTTCATGTTTTTGAAAACAAAACAAAACGGATTCCTGTACATCAAATAGAACAAGATTTTTACCGTTTTTTCCCTTTTAGCAGAAGTAATAATAATAAGTTATACCTCTATCAAGTTCGTTTTTTCGAATTGATTACGGCTTTTGTTGGTCTGTTACTAGCCGCGATGATGGTTCCTTTTTTGCTGGTGGCCAATTGGTTTTGGAATCGTGGTCCTCTGTTTTATACCCAAGAACGCGTGGGTAAAGATGGCGTAGTGTTCGAAATCTATAAATTTAGAAGTATGGTAACGCATGCGGAGGTGAATGGTGCCGCATTTTCAAAAATGGGAGACACTAGAGTGACGCCTTTTGGGAAATTTTTGAGAAAAACACGTATCGACGAATTTCCTCAGTTTTTGAATATCCTTAAAGGGGATATGTCTGTAATAGGTCCCCGTCCGGAGCGTCCTATGTTTGTTGAAGAGATTGCTGCGATTATGCCTTTTTACGAAACAAGACATATCATAAAACCCGGTCTAACGGGATGGGCACAAGTGAATTATAATTATGGGGAGTCCATTGAAGAAAGCTTGATCAAATTGCAGTACGACTTATATTACATCAAACATCGAGGGGTTTTTATTGATATGAATATTATTTTTAAAACCATTTCTACTGTGATTTTTTATAGAGGACAGTAAGGTGTAGAAGTGAGAAGTGAGAGGTGAGAGGTGAGAAGTGAGAGGTGAGAAGGCTGAAGATGAGTGAGCAGTGAACAGAAGGCGTAAGCAAATTTAATGGGTGCGTACTTGTATTCTATATACTAAAAGTGAAGTAATCCCAAGCAATGGTGTAATGATTAAAAAGGGAGCTTTGTTAATTATAACAAGCGTGTACAAAGCAAAACAAACCCAATTGAAGTAACTTAGGTACTGCGTCGCTTTTTTGTTTTTTCTTAAAGAAAAGAATACCAAAAGAAGTAAACTAGGATTGAATAATAACACATTGTAGTTGTTGGCCAACTCAGGGTGCAAGGAATAAAAACTCATAAAGAGGAAGAACACTCCCAAAATTCCCATTAGTATCAAAAAAGACAACATGATGCCTCTTTTTTTCCAAAGAGCTACTACCAATAAAAAACCGATATAAGTGTACCAATTATTCCACCAAGAAGTGGCGGTTGTTGGTGCTATATCTACTGTTTTAATTGCTGGCGCTGCTAATGATTGGTTTTGATACCGCGCCTTTTTTAGACTTTCTAATAATTCAAATGGAAGAAAAACGGTGGATGCTTTTTGATCTACTTTGGTTCCAAAAATAATACTCGTACCCAATTGTTCATAAAAATGATGGTCAAAGTAAGGGTACAATACACTTCTATAAGTAGCCTCGGATTGATTTGTTTTTGTAATGATTTTTTTTCCAAGCGCTTTGTTTACTACATCCACTACCATAGTGGTGCAATTTCTATCAATAAACTTGTAGGTATAAAACCGTTGCTCTGATTGTAAGGTTGTGTTGAGGTTTTCAAAAATACGTTGCTTTACGGGCGCACTGATTTGTAATTTTTGTTCATAAACACTACGCCCCTCGTATTGGTATTGATTGATGAAATCTGAATAGGAGTGGGCTACTACAAAATATTGTAAATCGCCTTTGGCAAATTTGGCTACAAAATTAGGAGTCGAAAAATCAAAAGCTCCATAATTGTACACCACATCTATGAATTGTGCCGGATCACTAATTCGAATCGCTGTATGACCAAATAAGGAATAGGATTCATTTCCAGTGGCACAGGTCAAAATACTAATGTTAGCTTTTGGAGAAAGTGGTAAGGCTTGACTAGAAGCCCAAGCACTCCAAAGCAAAAAAACAGGTAGAAAAAATTTACGTACAGCAGTAGTAGTTGAAATGATGCAATTCATGAAATAAGCAAGATTAGTAGGCGGTGTAAAAATAGCGCATTCTGTTGACTTGTTGGTATTCGCAAAGAAAAATATATTTAAGTTATAGCTCTGTATTGTAGCCTACCGCCTGGATACATCTTCTGATAAGCCACAGATGCCACGGATTGAACGGATTTAAACTAATAAATTTGTTGTGGTGAAAAAAAAAAAATGTGTTGAAAAAACATAAGTTTTGTAAATAATATTTTTAATATACAATCAAAAATCAACGATAATCTGCCCAATCTGCGTGCCATTTTAACATAAAAATATTTCTGTCCAGACGGTAGGTATTGTAGCGGAAAGAGGGGGAATTGTTTTAAACTTTGCGCTCTTTGTGGTTAAATAGTGAGTTAGGATTTGTAGTAATTTGGTTCATTGTTTTAAACCTTTGCTTTCTTTGTGGCAACTATTTTTACCACAAAGCAACACAAAGACAAAACACTTGGGACATAACTTGATAACTGATAACTTAAAACCGAATAACTGATATTACCTTCTAAATTGTCCCAAATCAACTTTTACCGAAAAGATATTAGAGTACAAAGCCACGCCAGTACTGCCTAAATTGGTTAAAGCATAATCTATTTGAATGCCTTTGTATTGAAATCCGAGTCCAATATTGGGTTGAAAATCGGTTTTGGTACTAGTGTCTAATTGGGTTACTTTTTGGAAATTTCCTACTCCTGCTCTCAAAAAAACTAGGTCGGTGTAGCCCAATTCAAAACCAAAGGCGGGATCAATACTTACAAAATCAGTAGCAATAATGTCATTGGTTTTGGCAAAACGCATGTTGAGGTTCGCAGCGGCCAAAAGGCTGTAGTCGTAATGAAAAATAAATTTTTTTGCCAGACCCAGTTGGGCTTTTGGTGCTGTGATTTCGGTGCTTTCTGGTAAATCTTGGTTTTCTCCAGGTATGGCATTGGCGATGGATTGGTACTTTTCTTCGTCAATATTCCACACATTGTAGGTGGTCGTGATGTCGCGAATCAGCAAGCCAAACTGCCAATTGTTGCGTTCAAATTGCAAGCCTACATCAAAACCAAAGCCCCATGAATTGGCAAAGTCACCTATAATGCGGCGGACCACTTTGGCGTTGATGCCGTATTGGAAGCCTTGCACAGGCAATTGTCTTGCGTAGGAAAAGGTAAACCCATAATCGGCAGTCGAAAATAACGAGATCCGATTGTAGTCGATGTTTCCTTGATTGTCGATTAATTCGGTGGTGTTTAAGATATCGTCGACCCCAAAACGAATGAGCGAAATGCCCCAAGCGCTTTCTTCGTCGATGGGAGCTGCGTAAGCCAAATAGTCATACTGAGCGATGTTGGCAAAATAATTCGCATGCATGGCGGCCGCTTGATGGTCTTCGAGATGTATCAAACCTGCAGGGTTCCAATAGCCAGAATTGACGTCAGCGGTGCTAGCTACGGCAGTATTCGACCTTCCCAAAGCTGCGGCATCCACCCCGATATTGAGAAATTCATTCGAATACTTTCGAACCGATTGTGCAGCACAGGACAAGGTGAGGAGTACCAAAAAAAAGGGAACGATCTTTTTCAAAAGTAAAATAGGACTAGTTGAGTGAATATTTTCTTCAAAAATAGAATTTTTTAGGGAGCTTATTCTTTACTTCATAGAGAATTCCGTTTTCTTTGCGTGTTGCAGCCGAAACTCTACTCCAAAACGTATTTCTTTTTCAGTTATTATCTTACTTTTGCGTCTACATAATTTAATCTGAATCCCAATGACTATTAAGAAACACATTCCCAATATCATTACATTATTGAATTTATTCTGTGGGTGTATCGCCTTGACTTTTGTAGTACAGCAAGAAGCTGAAATGGCTTTTTATTTTGTGTGTTTGGGGATATTTCTAGATTTTTTTGATGGTTTTTTTGCGCGACTTTTTAAAGTCTCCAGTCCTTTGGGTTTACAATTGGATTCATTGGCCGATATGGTTACCAGTGGTGTAGTGCCTGGATTAACTTTATTCTATATGATGCTCAACGCTTTCGGTTTGCAGCTGAGTGATCCTTTTACTGTGGAGTATGCCTTAGCCTTTTTAGGTTTTTTGGTCACTTTGGGCTCCTGCTACCGATTGGCTAATTTTAATATTGATACCCGACAAACGGACTCTTTTATTGGTTTGCCGACGCCTGCTAACGCTTTGTTTATTTTGAGTCTGCCAATGGTTATTCAACATGTTGATTCGTTTATGCTGTTTGAAATTCTATCCAATTATTGGGTACTATTGGCCATAGCTATAGGAAGTGCTTATATTTTGAATGCCGAAATTCCTTTGTTTTCTTTGAAAGTTAAAAAAATGTCGTTCAAAGAAAATAAATTGACTTTTTTCTTTCTTGCCGTTTCTCTTTTATTGTTGGTTGGCCTTCAATTTTTAGGTCTCCCTTTAGTGATTCTTTTCTATGTGTTGCTTTCAATTGTAACTAATAAATGGCAGAAGCCATAGCTTGTTGCGCATGAGAAAAACTACGAAAAGATATACCAAACGCTCTTCCAGTAAAAAAGTAAATAATGGAATGGTTTTGCTTAAAAAAGGCTTGTGGGCTGGAGTCCTTCTCCTTTTTTTGGTTTTGATAGGGTATCATTATCGCACGGCTTTTGCTTATTATTTGGGTTTTAAATCAGATAAGATAAGTAAAACCGATGTTTTTTCGGAAGCCAGAAATTTGCGAGTACTCGAAAAACATGAGGGCAAAACCGTTGGAATAGATGTTTCTGAATATCAAGGAAAAATCAGTTGGTCTTATGTCGATACGATTGAGAATCAATACCCTTTGCATTTTGTTTTTATCCGGGCTACTGCGGGCAATAATGCTGTAGATCGTCAATTTAAGCGCAATTGGGAAGGCGCTAAAAAGAACAAAATGATTCGTGGTGCTTATCATTATTATCGTCCTAATGAGAATTCCCTAGAGCAGGCAGCGTTGTTCATCAAGACCGTTCATTTACAAACGGGAGATTTACCTCCTGTATTGGATATTGAAAAGTTACCCAAAAATCAATCCATGTCCAACCTCAAAAAAGGATTGCGAAGATGGCTGCAAGCTATCGAAAATCATTATAAAGTGAAACCTATTATTTACACGGGGGAAAAATATTATGATGATTTTTTGAAAGAAGAATTCAGTGATTACCTCTTCTGGATTGCCAATTATAATTTTTATCGAGAAGAAATTCAAAACGATTGGCTTTTTTGGCAATTTACCGAAAAAGCAGCAGTTCCTGGCATAAAAGGAAATGTCGATGTGAATATTTACAACGGTGATTTGCAACAATTGCAATTTATTACCGTTGAGTAGATTGGAGAAGGAGGTGGGTGTGTTAAGGACTCATTTTAGTAGGTTAATCGTTTAATTGTATAATTGTTTAATCGTTTGATTGTATAATTGGTTGATTGTTTAATCGTTTAATTGATTTTGTTTGCTTTTTTTCAAACTTATATGGCCTAATTTCCCTTATATGGTTTCAAAGACTTTCGACTTTAATCAAACACTTTAATGACTCCTATGTTTCACTAATTTTTATGTTTAGCGATTAAATATTTTTTATTAAAAAAAATGTAAATATCACCAAATCTGGGTATTGTGGTTTTTGTTTCCTCTTTTTATTTTTATTTCAAGACTACTTGTTTCTTTTTTAGCAGTAGTTGAAGTCTAACTTAAATAAGGATTCAATTGAAAGTAAAAATTATTTTGCCTGTTTTTATCGCTTTTTTGTTCAGCTTTTGTCCTGTATTTGGCCAACAAGGAAAAGTTGATCCTACCTTTAACACTTATGACGATGGCCTTTTGGGTGATGGTTTCGATGCTACTGTTAGAGCTTTAGCGGTTCAACCTGATGGGAAATTGATTGTTGGTGGAGAATTTCTAAATTTTAATGGTGTGGCAACCCCTTATTTGTGTCGTTTGTTGCCTGATGGATCCAAAGATGTTGCTTTTGCATTAGGGTCAGGATTTAACAACAAAGTTTATGCTTGTTTGCTTCAGCCCGATGGAAAAATCCTCGTTGCTGGTTCTTTTACTACTTTTAATGGTGCCGCTGTTGGTCGAATAGTTCGGTTACATTCTGATGGTACTCGGGATACATCATTTATTGCAACGCCTGGGGCTACGAATAATATCATTTACGATATCGCCTTACAATCCGATGGTAGTATTTTTTTGGTAGGAAGTTTTACGAGTTTTAATAACAGTAGCGCTAATAGAATAGTGAAAATTTTGAGTAATGGAGCTGTTGATACTAGCTTTAATGTTGGCTTGGGAGCTTCTGGATTGATTGAAAAAATTGAACTTCAATCGGATGGTAAGATTATTATTGGTGGAGCTTTTGCTACATTCAACGGAGTAAGTGTGGGTAGAGTAGCCCGATTACATGCTAATGGAAGTTTAGATACTAGTTTCAGTACTGGAGTTGGTTTTGATAACAATGTGAGTGCCATAGCTTTTCAAGCAGATGGTAAAATTATTTTGGGTGGTTCTTTTACCACTTACAAGAGTAATTTAGCGAATCGAGTTTTGCGCTTATATGCTGACGGAACTTTTGATACTTCTTTTGTTTCTGGTTCAGGTTTTAGCTCGGGGGCAGTTGAGACAATTTGTGTCACTTCGAGTGGAGCGATTATGATGGGAGGTTCTTTTTCTGGTACTTATGATGGAGTAGCGGTCAATAGAGTACAACTTTTTCATCCCGACGGGACAATCAATACTGCTTTTGATATAGGTGCAGGACCCGCTTCAGCAAGTGTTTTTGCTTTAGAAAATTTCATGGAGTCCTCTTGGTATGTTGGAGGTTCTTTCTCCATTTTTGATGATCAAAATCAAGGAAGGTTAGCCAAAATTGATGTTCAAGGTACCTTAGATGTTGGGTATCTCACTTCGGGAGTGGGCTTGAATAGTAGTGTTTCAAAACTACTTCCGTTATCCGATAAAAGTGTGATTGTTGTTGGGGATTTTACTCAATTTAATAATCAAGAGGCTCCTCGAATCGCTAAACTCAACGAGGCAGGCGAAATGGATGTTAGCTTTACTACTTCAGGGCAAGGCGCTAATGCTACCATTCGTAATTTGGCGTTGCAACCTGATAGTAAAGTAATTATTGTTGGGAATTTTACTTCTTATAACGGGACTTCGGTCAATAGAATCGCTCGTTTATTATCCGATGGTAGTTTAGATACTTCGTTCAATATTGGATCGGGTTGCAACGGACAGGTGTATGGCGTAGCGGTTCAGTCGGACGGGAAAATAATTTTTGTAGGTAACTTTTCTTCCTATAATGGCATGGCCGCGATAAAAATAACACGATTATTACCCGATGGCACATTAGATCCCAGTTTTAGTACGGGTTTGGGAGCTGAAGATGGTATAGTCGAAACGGTAGTTTTGCAGTCGGATGGAAAGATACTCTTGGGAGGTCATTTCACAGTTTTTAATGGAATTCCATCTCAAAAGATTGTCCGTTTGCTTGCGGATGGGAGTGTTGATAGTACTTTATCTATTGGGTTAGGATTTGATAAAATCGTTTATACTTTGGCTTTGCAATCTGATGGTAAAATTTTGGTTGGGGGCTCTTTTTTGACTTTTAATGGAAATTCAAGACGAAGAATCGTTCGACTGCATCCTGATGGGAGTTTGGACACTAGTTTCTTAACTGGAGCAGGATTTAGTAACGGAACGGTTAGAGCTATTTTGGTGCAACCGAATGGTAAACTGCTGCTTGGAGGTACGTTTTCTGGAACATATAATGGAGTAGGTGTCAAAAGAGTGGTTCGTGTTCAAGATGATGGAAGTGTAGATGGAAGCTTTTTGACCCAATTGAATGGTAGCCTGTTTGCTATGGCTTTTACAACAGATGAAAAACTATTGATTGGAGGAACTTTTAATTCGATTTCAGGGGTGACCAAGCATCGTGTGGCTAGGCTTCTATTGTGTGTAGATAGTACGAAACGAGTTGCAGGAGCTTGGACCAATGCAGCACCTACCCCCGGAAAGGAATTGCTTTTTGAAGATAATTTTATACTTGCAGAAAATATTTATGCGTGTAGTTGTACTATTGCTGCTGGGGTAACGGTTAGTATTCCCTCTAATCTTGCCTTGTCTTTGCGGTATCAATATTCGGGTGACGGTCTTATGGTTTTGGAAAGTGGAGCTTCTTTGCATCAATTAGAGGATCAGGTTAGTAATATGGGGATGATTAAAATGAAAAGAAATACCACGCCTATTCGGAAAATGGATTATACCTACTGGTCTAGTGCGGTGCAAAATCAAACATTATTTGATGTGTCTCCTTTGACACTTTTAGACAAATTTTTTTCGTTTGATGGGACTAAGGGACAATGGAAAAAAGAGTTGTCTTCAGGCGTAATGACTATTGGAAGAGGCTATATTATTAGAGGTCCACAATCTTTTTCTACCACGCTTCCTTCGGTGTATGAAGCTGTTTTTTTAGGAATTCCGAATAATGGAGTAGTTAATTTTTTGGTAGCGAGTGATCAATACAATCTGGTAGGTAATCCGTATCCTTCGGCAATTGACGCTAATTTGTTTATGGCCGATGCGAATAATGCGGGTATTATTTATGGCGCTTTGTATTTCTGGACTCATAATACGGCGCTTTCAAATAATGTGTATACTGCCGATGATTATGCGACTTATAACCGCACGGGTGGTACGGGAACCGCAAAAGGAGCGGCTCTTTCTGGTGGTTCAATTCCATCAGGAAAAATTGCTTCAGGTCAGTCTTTTTTTGTAGGGACAAGCTCAGGAATTCCAGCGAACAGTAGTTTTCAATTTAAAAACAGTATGCGAATCATTGGTGAAAATGATCAATTTTTTAAACCATCCCATACTAAAAAAGCAACAACTATTGTTAAACATCGCCTTTGGTTGAATTTGAGTAATAACGGTGGGGCTTTCAAACAACTGCTAGTAGGGTACCTCGCAGGAGCGACCAACGATTGGGACAATGGGTATGACGGTCCGAGTTTTGATGGCCAAGAGTTTGTTGATTTTTACAGTATCAATCAAGGAAAAAAATTAGCCATACAAGGACGTGCCTTGCCTTTTGAAATCACAGACGAAGTGCCTTTAGGCTACCGAAGTACCCTTGCTGGAGACTTCGATATTAGTATTGATAATAGAGATGGAGCTATGTCCAGTCAAGAAATTTGGTTGGAAGATAAAAAGACGAATACCCTTCATGAATTGAGTAAGGGCAAGTACACTTTTACAGCCGTCAAAGGGGTGGAGAATGATCGATTTGTGTTGAAATATACTAACAAAAAATTGAGTATGGACGATAATGAAGTCGCAGCTGCCTCACTTTTTGTAAGTGTGAAAAACAAAAAAATAACGCTTATTTCTGCTGTAAAAGCGATATCACAAGTGCAAGTTTTTGATTTGTTGGGGAGAAAAATATATGATAAATCGAAAATCAATGCACAAGAATGGTCGATTTCGACTTTGCCTTCAAGTGAACAAACCTTGATTGTGAAAACTACTTTGGCCAATGGCGTCATCAGTAACAAGAAGATTATTTACTAAAGTAATAGCTTTTTAATTAAAAACCCTTTCAGAGTCTACTAGTGCTTTGAAAGGTTTTTTTGTTGGTTTAAACTTTGTGAACCTTGCGTAAACCCTTGCGAAAATTGCGGTTAAATTTTTCACCACAAAGCAACACGAAGAAGGTACAAAGCTTCACAAAACCATACTCTTGAACTTTGCGTCCTTTGCGTAAACCTTTGCGAACTTTGCGGTTAAATTTTTTAGCACACAGAAACACGAAGAAATCACGAAGCTAAAAAAGCAATAGTGTTGAACTTTACGGTTAAACTTTTCCCGATTTCTAAAACGAAGTTCTATAGGTATAACTTACTCGATTTGCTGTTTATCACATTGGAATTTTGAATTTCTTTTTTTGGAATTTACTTGGATGGTTTATAGGTGTAAAAAGTATTTTAAACCTAAACTTCTAACATCAAGACGGTTAAAGTGTGCTATATCTTACTCAAACTTTGGGGTGGTTGAATTAGAGACAAGTACTAAGCAAAAGCATCATTAATGAGCTTTTTTTCCTGAGTTTCTCGGTCACAGTATTGTTTTTTAGTGCTTTACGTGTTTTTTTTTTGGTTAAAACATTTGATTTCTTTTAAAGAAGCCTTAATTTTAAAGCATTATTGTTCAGTTATTTAATAATAATTGTAACAATCTTCAATTTATATACAGCCTATAAACATTTAATCCTTATGGTGAGAATTACTCTTAATAACGGCGCTACTTCTGTTACTATCAACAAATTTGTCTTGTTGGTTTTTGGTTTACTTTGTTCAACACTATCTCTTTTTGCTCAAACAGATAGCTGTTCTACTAGTCCTGATGGAGAAGTAATTGTCAATGGAACTTCTTGTTCTTTTGTAACTTTTAATAAGTCCTTTGATGCTAGAAATGGCAATGCTTATTGGCTAAATACTGCTCTAGCCGCTTGCAATGCTGCTACATCGGTTGATACCTGGGGATGGTTTACTGCCATTTCCACTTCAACCACGATACGGTACGAATCGACTGAATTGGGTGTAGCTCCCATACTGCATTTGTTTAATCAGTGCAATCCTATAATGTCGGATATAGGTTGCGCATATAACCCAGGAACTGGTTTGGCGGAGGTTACGATTGCTACCGTAATTGGTCAAGCGTATCATTTCAGACTTCAGGCTAAAGATAGTGATGGCCCATACCCTGGGCGGGTTTGTATATTTAATAACGCTATAGTTCCAGCTCCAACCATTACAAGTTTGGCTACATCTAGTGGATGTCCTGGGAGTAGCTTAGTGATTAACGGAACTAATTTATTAAGTGCTAATGCAGTAAAAATAGGGGGTACTCCAGCTCAAATAATTTCTAAAAACGAAAGCTCGGTAACAGTAAATGTAGGATTAGGAACTACTGGAACCGTTGAAGTGACTACTCAAGGAGGTACAGCCACATCAATAGCTTCTTTTACTGTTCTTTCAGGAGGTTCATCAGATCCATTGGGATCACCTTGTAATCCATTTACCAGTCTTTCTCAAGTCAGAACTGCTACTCCCAATGGCCAATATAGTTTTGTTCTTAACGGAAATGTTTTCAATTCCAGAATAGAGAATGGCTTTCTTTTAATTGCTAATGATGTTGGAGCAGCTCTCTCATTAGATTTACAAGAGCTTTCAAATTTAAGCGTTACCACTAGGGGAATTGTCAGTTCAGGTGTGTTATCCAATTTAGGAAATGTAAGTAAAGTAAGAATAAAATCAAGTGATGGCGTTTTAGATGTAGAAACCACCGATCCCACCATTATAGCTAGGGTTAAGGCTGGACAAACCATACATCAAGGACAAGCAGATAATGTACTTAATGATTCATGGGCAGGCACTTCAGCGGCGAATATAAAAGAAGATGCAGGTTGTCCTACCTCGTTCGGTGCCTCATTGAAAGGCAATCTTATTCATACCTGCGGATCATTTAATGGGATGAACTGGATTCCTAATATAGGCTATAGAAGAATCAATGATAGTCAAGGAGATGTTGCCACAGGAGTCAGTTTTGGGTTGTGGGTAGAAGGGGTGCCTAGTTTACAGGTAATAGCACAGACCAATGCTGCGCAAAATATTACATCGAGTACCGTTACTTTAACAGGGGAAGTAAATCCTCGATTGTTAACGGGTACTTATGAATTTGAGTTGGGGCCAACTACCGTTTACAATCAAACGATTGTTGCTACTCCGCCATCGGGGTCTGGCGATGCCGTTGTTCCCATTACAGCTGATGTAACGGGTTTGCAACAAAATACCACCTATCACTACCGAGTAAAAGTCACCACTGCTGATGGCATTAGCTATGGTAATGACCAGACCTTTACCACGCTTTCGATAAATGCGCCACCAACTGGTAACTTAATTCATAATTTTGAGTTCAACGGTAATTTAAATGATTCTCAGCCTACAGGGGAGTTATTTTCCATACCAGTGCCGTGTACTAATTCTTTTGGGACAAATCCGAATCAATGGAATTGGACAGCAACACGTTCTCCTGGTGGTGGTCTTTTTCTGGCTACAGCTAATTTACCAAATCCAGAAAATTATACTTTAGCACTAGATTTTTCATTTTCCGATGTATCAGGGAAAAGGAAAATACTTTCATTTGGGGATTTCTTTGAGAATAAGGGAGTTTATTTTTTGAGTGGAGGAATAGATCAGGTAGATGGAAGTATTTATGGTTTTGGAACTTTAAATGCCAATACATTTTATAAGTTAATCCTAACTAGAGACGCAACGACCAAAGAATTGAAAACCTATATAATTGGCCCAAGTGGTGTACTGCAACTTTTAGGTACTTTAACAGATACTAACAATGATGCGGTTCCTATAAACAGTTCGGCTAGTAATAGAGATTTCACCTTTTTCTTAGATGATGCTTCTACAAATAATGAATATACACCAAGTGGTTCGGTTCGATTTATTAAAATGTGGGATGCGCCCTTATCAGAGGCTCAACTTACTACGCTCTTTCCTTCACCACTACCTACCATAACCTCCTTATCCACTTTATCTGGATGCCAAGGATCTAGCTTAATCATCAACGGGGCCAATTTAACCGGAGTACAATCGGTAACTATAGGAGGCACTGCGGCTACTGTTGTAAGTACCACAGCTACTAGTGTTACGGTAACGGTGGGTAGTGGCACCACAGGAACAGTTTCGGTAACATCGCCCTCAGGAACAGCTACTTCAACCGAGGTGTATACGGTTGCTTCAGGAGGGGCTTTGGGTTCGGTATGTAATCCGTTTACCAATGTCAATCAAGTTACAGATGCTACCCCAAATGGTTTGTACCATTTTGATTTAAATGGAAATAAATTTGAAACCAAAGTAGAGAATGGCTGGGTATTGGTGTTGAATGATTCAGGCGCATCAGTTAAACAAGGATTGCAAGTAGTGAACACCTTAGACGTAACCACAAGAGGAATATTGAGCAACAGTGTCTTGTCGAATTTAGGTGATTTTAATAATATAAATGTTAAATCGAGTAACGGAGTTGTCGATGCGTTTAGTAACAATGCTACTCTTGTTTCAAGACTGAAAGCTAGTCAAACTTTGCATCAAGGATCGAATGATAATGCTATCAATGATTCTTGGACTGGGATTGGTGCTGTATATCTCACCACAAATGCAACCTGTCCTTCAGGAGATGGGAGTGCATTAAATGGTAGTGTAATTCATATTTGTGGACCTTCAAACACACTCAACTGGATTCCAAATAGAGGCGTTCGTGAAATCACCGATGCGGCTGGTTTTGTAGGCGCAGGAATTAGCTTTGGTTTATGGATTAAAAAAGTAGCTACTCCAACTATTCTGAGTTTATCGAGTTTAAATGGCTGCATCGGAGCTACTCTGGTAATAAACGGAACTAATTTAGCCACTACCCAAACCGTAACAGTTGGAGGTACAGCGGCGACTGTTATTAGCGCTACTGAGACCAGTGTAACTGTAAAAATTGGGAATGGTACTACGGGTACCGTACAGCTTACTACACTCGGGGGTTCTGTTACTTCTGCAGAGACCTATACAATCAGTACTGTCTTTAATCCATCAGAACCTTTGGGTACAGGATGTAATCCGTTTACCAGTATTCAGCAAATAACTCCTGCAACACCTAATGGGCTGTATTTTTTCAATTTAGGGGGAAATGCATTTGAAACCAAAGTAGAAGGAGGCTGGGTATTGGTGTTGAATGACGTGGGTGCATCGGTGAAGCAAGGATTGCAAGTAGTGAACAGTTTAGATGTAACCACAAGAGGAATATTGAGTAACAGTGCATTGTCAAATTTAGGAAATGTAAACGCAGTAAAGGTTAAATCTAGCGATGGAGTATTAGATGCAGTCAGTAGCAATAGCGCCATTATTTCTAGGGTTAAAGCCGGACAAACCATTCACAAAGGGCTAGTTGATAATGCCATCAATGATTCTTGGATAGGAGCATCAGCTTCCAGTTTGACAGGAGATGCGACATGTACTAATACATCCACAGACATCACATTAAATTTGAACGTTTTGCAATTATGTGGTAATGTAAATGGTGTCAGCTGGATACCTATCGCTGGTGAACGAAGAATTAGTTTTAATAATGGGGATGTGGCTGATAATGTCAGTTTTGGTTTATGGGTGAAACAAGCTTCTCCTGTAGCAGGCATAAGTGGTCGTAATCTCTGGCTAAAAGCGAATGAAGGTGTCACTAATTCAGGTGCTAATGTAACTGGCTGGACAGATCAAACAGGTACCAACACATTTACAAAACAGGGTACTATTGGATATCAAACCAATGGCATCAACTTTAATCCAACCGCAAGTTTTTCAAATGGTTACACTACAGGGGTATTGCCCCCCAATAGATTAGAAGGGAATACAGACATCAATGTAGTACAAGCGTTTGCAGTGTATAAAAACGCTACAAGCAGTCCTGCAAGAACGACTTCATTATTTGGACGCTTTGATGGTAATAATAATGTGACTACGGGTCTTTTTTTAGGTCCAACAAACGATAATACTTATGTTTACTTTGAATTGAATGCAATTGCAGATGCGTATCTGTCTTTTCCATCATCCATAAATTATGATAAGTTTAATTTGCAAACCATTGATGTATCTCCAACAGTTACTCCGTTTGCGAAAGCTTGGACGAATGGAAAGAATAGTTTGGTAGAAGCAACACCTACTGGCGGTATAGAATATATGGCAATTCCCTTAACGCCTTTAATAGGTGGAACAAAAAATTCAAGTTTTTTCAACTTTAATGGTGAAGTAGCCGAAATTATTACGTATAACACAGGACTAAGTACGTTTGATAAAATAAAAGTTGAAAGCTATTTAGCTGTGAAGTATGGAATAACACTAGATGAATCTGTAAATAATTATGTTAGTTCTAGTGGTTCTTCAATTTGGGAATATCGAACCCATTGGCACGATGTTTTTGGTATTGGTAAAGATGATGCAATTTCATTAAATCAATCTCAATCTAATAGCATTAATACAGGAAGTGGGGACGGTACGGGTCAAAGTGGGAAAGGAAATATTGTATTGAGTGATCCAACATCGCTTGATGATGGTGATTTCTTGATGATGGGTCACGATAATGCGGCATTGACTGAACAGACAACCGAAGTCCCCAAGGCAGGACAAAATAGAATAGCTCGCGAATGGCGGGTGAAGCGAAGCGGAGATCCTGGAACAGTAGATTTGAGTTTTGATATTGCAGGACTTACGTTTTCAGGAAGTACAGCCAGTCAGTTTAAACTTTTGATTGATGCAGATGGCGATTTCAATAGCGGTGCAACCTCCGTTAGTGCAGGCAGTCTTTCGGGTTCCAAAGTAGTGTTTAACGGAGTAACACTACCAGATGGTTTTTATTTAACCATTGTTACCAAAACCCCTGGACCTGGTGTTACAGGTGCTAGCCTTTGGCTAAAAGCGAATGAAGGTGTCACTAATTCAGGTGCTAATCTAACAGGTTGGGCTGACCAAACAAATACCAATACGTTCACCAAAGTGGGAACTATAGGATACCAAAACAATGCGATTAACTTTAATCAATCGGTTGTTTTCAAAAATCCTGAAAATAAAATCAATTTACCTGTAAACAGACTAGATGGTAATACCGATATTTTATATGTAGATGGTTTTGCAGTTTATAAAAGCAATCGAACAAAATCAACACTTATTGGGGGCGTAAATGCTGGAGCAAAATACGGTCAAGGAATTTTTGTTTCAGATGGAGTTCCCCAAGTATTGGTGGGAAGTGGCGCTAATTCAGCCCATTCCCAATTCAACAACCCGAATTTGTCGTCTTATAATATTGCCAATTTGGATGTAAGTCTGACTACTAGCCCCTTTGCTACTGGAAGACTGAATGGATTGCCGCAAACCTTATCACATTCGGGAGGTCAAGCATTTACTTCGCTGAATGTAAAGCCTATGATTGGAGGAACCAACAATAAGAGGGATCCAGGGGGTTGGTTTGACTTTGAGGGAGAGGTAGCCGAAGTAGTCTTGTTCCCATCAAGTCTTACTTTAGTAGACAAAGTAAAGGTCGAAAGTTATTTAGCCATTAAATATGGAATCACTTTAGCCCCCTCTGTTGTGAGTTATGTTAATTCATTAGGTACTGTTCTTTGGAATGATACCAAGTATTGGCATGATGTGTTCGGTATTGGAAAAGATGATGCTAGTTCATTAAATCAATCTCAGTCCAATAGTATCAACACGGGAAGTGGCGATGGAAAAGGGCAAAGTGGTAAAGGAAATATTGTATTGAGTGATCCAACATCGCTTAATGATGGTGATTTCTTGATGATGGGTCACGATAATGCGGCATTGACGGAGCAAACTACCGATTTGCCTGCTAATTTGAGTGGTAAAAAACGGCTATCTCGTGAATGGAAAGTAAAAAAAACCAATACCCCAGGAACTTATAATTTAAGTTTTGATACTACAGGACTTTGTTTGTCTGCTAGCACTGCAGCAGATTTTAAACTGCTTGTGGATTCCGATGAAGACGGGGAGTTTATTGCGGCAACCACCATAGATGCTGCGTCTTATGCCAACAATATTTTGTATTTCACAGGTGTTGATTTGCCAAATAATGCTGTTTTTACCTTTTTGACTTCGCCTCCAACAATCCAGCTTACTTCTGCTGTAGGAACCGATGCGCAAACGGTATGTGCGAATACAGCGCTTACGTCTATTGTTTACACTACTTCAAAAATCACAAATGCAGTGGTCACAGACTTGCCAGCGGGAGTGAGTGCCAATTTTTCATCTAATACCTTAACCATTAGTGGTACGCCTACTGCTTCGGGGGTTTTCAATTATACCATTCAATTGAGCAGTACCCAATGTCCTCCACTAGCCGATGTGAAAGGCACAATCACGGTTACAACCTTACCCAACAAGCCAAGTATTACCACATCAGGCCCCACTAGTTTCTGTGCACCAGGATCGGTGGTTTTAACTAGCAGCGCTGCAACAGGCAATCAGTGGTACAAAGATCGTGTTGCAATTGTTGGTGCTACTGGTACAAGTTACACAGCAACCGATACTAATACCTATACTGTAATTGTAACTCAAAATGGTTGTATTAGTCAAGAGAGCGATTTAGTAGAGGTGACGGCTAATATTGCTTCGAGCGCCCCAACGTTGAGTGCTAATGGTAATACGGTTATTTGTGAAGGAGGCAGTGTGCGTTTACACACGTCTTCTTTAACTGGCAATAAATGGTTCAAAAATGGAGTTGAAATTCCAGGGGAAACCGGTCGTGATTATAATGCCACAAGCACTGGAACTTATACCGTAGAGACAATCAATACGGCGGGTTGTGTGAGTGGATTGAGCACACCGATACAGGTAACGGTAAACCCAAATAAAATTGTAGCACCTATTACAGGAGCAGACAGCGTTTGTAAGGGGTCAAGCATCACCCTTTCAAGCACTACAAAAACAGGCGTTTGGAACAGCAGCAATACCGGTATCGCAAGTATTGATGGTTCGGGAGTGGTAACAGGGGTGAGCGCTGGTACAGTAACCATTACCTACAGCGAGGCCAATAGCAGTGGTTGCGTGACTAGTGTAAGCAAAACCATTACGGTCATAGCCCAACCGATACAGCCTACCATTACCGCTTCAGGCGTAACAAGTTTCTGTTCCCCTGCAACGGTGACCCTAAGCAGTAGTGCTACAACAGGCAATCAGTGGTACAAAGACGGCAACGCGATAACGGGTGCTACCGATAGCGTCTATACTACAGCGGATTCAGGTTCTTATACCGTAATTAGTACGATAGATGGTTGCGCTAGTGCAGAAAGTGCTGCGGTGGTAGTCACCGTTAGTGTGCCACCAGCAGTAGATCCTATAGCAGGGGCAGCAGTGGTGTGTGCAGGAAATACAATACAACTAAGCAATACAATCCTTAAAGGGGTTTGGAGCACTAGCAATACAAGCATCGCCACTGTTGATGGTTCAGGTAGAGTAACGGGAGTAAGTACTGGAATAGCCACCATTACTTTTACCGTTACCACTAAATTTGGATGTGCTACTAGTGTGAGTAAAGATATTACCGTAATTGCCTTACCATCTAAACCTAGTATCACGGCAGCGAGCAGTACAAGCTTCTGCGCCCCAGGATCGGTGGTTTTAACTAGCAGTGCCAGTACAGGCAATCAGTGGTACAAAGACGGCACTATAATAGCAGGAGCAACAACCAGCAGTTATACCGCCGCTGATTCGGGTATTTACACGGTAATAGTGACACAAAACGGTTGTGTTAGTGTTGAGAGTGACCAAGTAACGGTAACAGCCAATGTTACCCCGAGTGTTCCAACATTGAACGCTACAGGCAATACGATTATTTGTGAAGGAGGCAGTGTTCGTTTACACACCTCTTCATTAACTGACAATATATGGTTTAAAGACGGACTAGTAATTCCTGGAGTAACCGGCAGTGATTATATCGCGACCACTACAGGTACTTATACTGTAGAGAGTAGTAACACATCGGGTTGCGTGAGCGGCTTGAGTGTGCCTATTGTGGTAACGATAAACCCCAACCGAATTGTGGCACCTATTACAGGAGCAGACAGGGTTTGTGCCAATGCGAGCATCACCTTAAGCAATGCTACTTCAGGTGGGGTTTGGAGCAGTAGCAACACCGGTATTGCCAGTATTGATGGATCGGGAGAGGTTACAGGGATAATTGGAGGTACGGTCACCATTACTTATAGTGCGAGCAATACAAGTGGTTGTGTGACTAGTGTAAGCAAAACCATCACGGTAACCCCAGAGCCAGTAACACCTGTTATAGCAACTTCAGGTCCTACTTCCTTTTGTTTACCGGGTTCGGTAGTATTGAGTAGTAGTGC
>NZ_JATV01000009.1 GCF_000611675.1 Flavobacterium succinicans LMG 10402
CTAGTGATATGATCCAAAGTAATGATGCGAGTTCCTGAATTGATATGTGAGCCCGGCTCATTGAAACCAACGTGTCCCGTACGACCAATTCCTAACAATTGAAAATCAAGGCCACCTGCGTTTTTTATGTTCATTTCGTAATCAATACAATATTGATTTAACTCCTCAATGGCTACCGTTCCATCAGGTACGTGAACATTGTCTGGATGAATATCAATATGATTGAATAAATGTTGGTGCATAAAGAAATGATAACTTTGCTTGTTTTCTTTATTCATCGGATAGTACTCATCCAAATTGAAAGTGATTACATTCTTAAAGCTTAACCCTTCCTCTTTGTGCATACGAACCAATTCTTCGTAGACTTTTATTGGCGATGATCCAGTGGCCAATCCTAACACACAATTCTCATTGCTTTCTTGTTTTGAGCGAATCAAATCGGCTATTTCTTGAGCTACTATTTTTGAAGCTTCCACTGAATTTTTAAAAATTTCATTGTGAATTTTTTCAAATCGTGTTTCTTCGAATGCTCCTGGGGTATTATAAATAATTGTTGAGGTTGTTTTCATTTTATCTTCATCATTTAATGGTAGTTGTTGTAACAAAATTAAATAAAAAAAGAAAAACAATACGTTATTTTGCATTTTAATTTTAATAAAAATAAAAATAACGCATAATAATGCATTAAATATAATACTAAAAATATCTGTTATAAGATATTAATTCCTGTTTTTTTGTATTCTGATAACCTATAATCTTCAGGATCTAATTCTGTGACTATAGTGCTTAAATGATTTAAGTCGCACACAACATGAGGCATTTTAGTATCCAGCTTATTAGAAGAAAACATTGAAACAACTTGCTTTGAAGCTCCAATCATCGCTTTTTTAACTAAGGTCACCTCGTAATCTACTTCTGTCAACCCTAGTTCTAAATTAACACTGCACGCACCTATAAAACAAATATCTGCTTTAAGTCTTGATAACACCTGTATCACATCCATCCCAATAGTTACCATTGCATTTTTTTGCATTTTTCCGCCAATAAATATTAGATCAATATTTGGATGTTGCGAAAGTTGCATAGCAATTCTTAAACTATAGGTGTAAATAGTCGCCTTTAACTCGGCAGGAATCAATCTAGCAAAAACTAAATTAGTGCTTCCCCCACTCATTATTATTACTTGGCCATCATGCAATAGAGATAAAGCCTTGCTTACTATTTTTATCTTTTGCTCTTCAGAAGTAATCACAATATCAAAAACATCAACAGGAGCATCAGTAATTAAAACAGCACCTCCGTAGACTTTGTTTAGTTTTTTTTTAGCGTGCAATTCATTTAAATCCCTTCTTATAGTATCCTCAGAAGTATTCAAAAGCAAAGCAAGATCCAAAGTCAGTACTTTTTGCTCTTTATCAATTTTTTCCAGTATGTACTTTTGTCTTTCAATTTTCAACATCTCTTTTATAATTTAAATCACAAATAACTCACAAATACACTAACTATTAAGATAATGTGTAAACAAATACATTCTTCGCACCCTACAAACATAAATAAAAAAAAATAACAAATTGCATTATTGTGCATTTTTATGATTTATTTAAATAAAATTTGACTCAAATTTACATTTATATGCAATAATTAAATATATTTGTAGTATAACCAAAATTGACCATCATGAAAAAAAAGTATTTAATTTTATTGCTGTTTTTTTGGGGAATACTAAGTAGTTATTCTCAAGAATTTACAGTAAAAGGTAAAGTTTTAGATATTGACAAAACCCCTTTATCAGGAGTCAATATTGTTAATAAATCTAACAAGAAAAACACTTCAACAGAACCAAATGGAACTTACGCAATAAAAGCTTCAAAAGGAGACGTGCTAGAATTTACATTTATAGGTTATGGCACGAAGAGTCTTAATGTATTGAGCAGCACACTCGATGTATTGCTTACAGAAACCTCACAAAATCTAAAGGAAATCGTTGTAATTGGATCTCTTGGACGAAAACTAAACAAAAAAGCACTTGGTTATTCCGTTCAAGAAGTAAAAGGACAAGAACTTGCAGACACACAAAGACCCAACTTTGCTAACGCATTACAAGGAAGAGTTGCCGGTTTAACTGTTACTTCTACTTCTGGAGCTCCAGGAGCCTCTGCGGCTATCCAATTAAGAGGAGTAAATTCCCTAAGTGGTAACAATTCTCCCTTGTACATTGTAGATGGTTTACCTATTAATAATGAAACTCTTAGTCAAGGGTTATTAATATCTGATCAATCTAATAGAAATCAAGATTTCACCAACAGAGGAGCGGACATCAACCCTGAAGATATTGAGTCTTTGACGATACTTAAAGGCCCAGAGGCAGCAGCTCTATATGGCATTCAAGCAGGTAATGGGGCCATTGTTATTACAACCAAAAAAGGAAGAAAAGGAAAAGGAAGAATCACCTATTCGAACAACACCCGTTTTGACCAGGTGTATCGATTTCCAGAGATTCAACAAGTCTATCAAAGAGGTATCAACGGAGTCTCAAATATAGATTATCGTAGACAATTTGGAGCTCCATTTGCAGAGGGAACAAATTTCTATAATAATATTGATAATTTCTTCAAAACAGGAGTATCTACCACACACAATATCTCTTTTGAAGCCGGAAGCGAAATAGGTTCCTATCGTGTTTCATTGAGTAATTTAGATCAAGAAGGAGTAACACCTAATACAGCATTTAACCGTTTAAACGTTGCTATAAATGGCTCTGCTATTCTTTCTCCAAAGTTAAAATCCGAAGGAACCTTTAGTTTTACAAAATCTAGCAATCAAAAAGCCTCAAAAGGTGGTGGAGGTTCTCTAGCTGCATTAGCTAACTCTGGCTACGTGTTAACCTTATTGGGTTGGCCACAAACAGATGATGTACGTAACTACTTGAATGCAGATGGATCTAGAAGAAAAATTTCAACTGGTATTTCGGATACCGAAACTGATAATCCATTTTGGGATGTAAATAAAAACGTAGCCGAAGATTTCAACAATCGTTTTATTTCTAACGTAGGATTAGTGTACGATCCAACTAGTTGGTTGAATTTGACAGCTCGTATAGGATGGGACGTAAACTCTGCACAAGGATATAGAGCTATTCATCCAGAATCAGCAGCGGGTATTACCACTCAGGGTTTTATCGAAACCTACTACAATTCTACTAGTAATTTAAACACTACTTTTTTAGCCTCTGTAAAAAAATCTTTTGGAAAATTCAATTCCAAAATACTATTAGGTAATGCGGTTAATGATAACTATTTCCGTATACTCTCTACCAGCGGAAATAAATTTTTTGATCCTAACTTCAATTCTATCAACAATACAGATGCCACTACTCAACGATCTCAAGAAAGAATTGTTCAAAGTAGACAAATTGGTTTTTTTACAGAGATGGCGTTTGATTATGATAATATAGCATTTTTAACACTTACTGGTCGAAAAGACTGGACTTCTGTATTGCCAGATCCCTTTTTCTACCCTTCTGTTGCTACGAGTTTCATGTTTAGCAACTTGCCCTTTTTAAAAGAAAACAAAGTGCTTTCTTATGGTAAATTAAGAGCTTCGTATGCAGAAGCCGCTAATATCCCCTCGCCTTACTCTGCAGTAGCTGTATACCAACCTCAATTGACAACGGATGGTGGATATGCGTACGGTGTAACGGGTGCAAATCCGAACCTAAAACCTGAATTTAGAAAGTCTTTTGAATTTGGAACTGAATTAAAGTTTTTCCAAGACAGATTAGGCCTTGATGTAGCTGTTTACAGTACCAAAACTATCGACCCTATTCTAAGAAACATGCGTTTAAGCTATGGTACAGGCTTTGTGGTAACATCTGCCAACTTTGGGGATTTGAAAAATGAAGGACTGGAAATTACATTAAATGCGACTCCCATAAAAACCAAAGATTTTTCTTGGAATCTCAATGTAAACTTTAACAAAACCGATTCTGAGCTACTTAACTTACCTCCAAGCGTAACAGAATACTATGTATCTGACACTTGGTTGTATGCCAATGCAAGAGCAGGTCAAAAAGTAGGTTCGCCGCTTACTTCCATAACCTCTCATAGCTACCTAAGAAATAATGCTGGACAAGTTTTAATAGATGCTAATGGATTCCCTATTCGAAATTCGAATTTTGAAATTACTGGCGATAGAAACCCTGATTTTGTGGTAGGTTTCCAAAATACATTTAATTACAAAAACTTCTCCCTATCCTTACTATTAGATATTCGAAAAGGTGGTGATATTTTTAATGGCACCGAAATGTTTATGTACCAAAATGGAATATCAAAAAACACTTTAGATAGAGAACAACCAAGAGTAATTGAGGGAGTACTTAGAGATGGTTTAGAAAACACAGCCACACCTACTAAAAATACCATTCAAGTCACTCCGTACTTTCAAAATGAATATTACAGAACTGCCGCCATTGAGACTGATTTTATTGAAAAAGATATCAATTGGTTAAGAATGCGTGACATCACTTTAAACTATCGAATGAGTGCAGAGTCCTTAAAAAACACTCCTATTCAAAACTTTTCAATATTTCTTACTGTTACCGATGCTTTTATGATTACCAATTATACTGGAGCCGACCCAGCAGTTAATGGTCTTAATGCCTCTACTGGAGGTGCTGGTGGAGCAGGATTTGATTTTGGAGTACTATCCACTCCTAGAGGATTTAACATTGGAATGAAAGTTGGATTTTAAAAAAAAAAACTATGAAAAATTTAAAAAAATATATCGCTGCCCTCGCCATTACTTCGGCCATCGTATCTTGTGATGATTTACAAGATTTAAATGTAAATCCGAGTTTTCCGGTAGATGTTTCTACTCAAGCTCTTCTTCCTCCTATTGAACAGCAAATGGCAGTGGGTTTACAATTTGACAATCGTTTTTTAGGAAGGTATGTACAGAATTTTAGTAATGTTACTGCAGGTAATGAGTGGGACTTAATGGGGTACACCAGAAATAGTGATTCCGGAGGAGAAATTTGGAAAATGGCCTACTTTTCTCTCGGCTTGAATGTTACCAACCTAGAAAAAAAAGCCACTGCTGAACAAAGACATGATATCACTGGAATTTCAAAAGTGATTCGTGCTTGGTCCTGGCAAGTAGCCACTGATTATCATTCAGAGTTAATAGATTTTGATCAAGTTTTTACCCCACGACTATCCTATGATTACGTTGGTCAAGATAAAGTGTATGCTGAAGTTTTACGTCTCATCGAGTCAGGTGTGGCTGATTTGCAACGCACAGATGGAGTGGTTTCTGCAGCCTATACTGGTGTTGGGGATAAAATGTACAAAGGAGATCGATCCAAATGGACTAAGTTTGCATGGGGAGTTGTCGCTCGAAACTTAAACAACCAAATTAACAAGTCAACTTATAATCCTGACAAAGTAATTGAGGCTTGTGATAAATCACTAGCTTCTAACGCAGATAATGCATTGATTAGTTATAATGGAACCATTAGCTCGGACTCCAACTTCAACGGTCCAGGGAGAAATAATTATCAAAACTTTAGACAAACTGATTTTGTGGTACGTTTAATGAACGGTTCTGTTTTTACAGGAGCTATTGATCCGCGTATGTCAAGAGTTTTGGCACCCTCGATTGGAAATTCAGAAACCGCACCAGCTTCTCCAGCTAATCCGGATCCCTCAAAATACACCTTCGTAGGTAACCCGCTAAACACTACAGCTTCTTCGGTTGCAGGACCGAGTAGAATTCCAAATTTATACGGAACATTTGTAGCTGGAACAGTTACAACACCTGGACGATACTTATTTAGAGATAAGGCTCAATTTCCATTAATGACGTATGCTGAAATTCAATTCATAAAAGCAGAAGCCGCTTTTATCAAAGGAAACAAAACAATAGCATTAGACGCCTACAAAAAAGGAATTCAAGCCAGTATCGATTTTGTAAATGCTAATACTGTTGTGAGTACAACTTACCCTATAACTTCTTTAATCACTGCAGCTGAAGCTACCGCTTTCATGAATAACACTAATGTGGTACCATCAGAATCCAATTTGACTATGAGTCATATTATTCTTCAAAAGTATATTTCTTTATTTGGTTTTGGACAATTAGAAGCTTGGACCGATATGCGTAAGTACAAATACGATACTAATATTTACAAAACCATGACTTTTCCAACCACCTTGTTTTTGGACAACAATGGAAAATTACCATACCGAGTTAGACCTCGTTTCAACTCTGAATATGTGTGGAATTTTGCGACCATTCAAAGCATTGGCGCAGATAAACTCGATTATCACACTTTTGAAATGTGGTTTATGAAACCCTAATTAACCCATTAAACCAATTATTATGAAAAATATATTTAAAAAAATAAAAAGTACTTTTCTGCCCTTATTGGGCGTATTACTTGTAACTTCTTGTGGTGAAGAAAATGATTTTAACCCTTATGAAAGTTTTGACATAGAAAATAAAGCTAAAGTAAAATTCATTCATACTGCCATTGGCGATGCAGGTGTAAATGCTCAATTAAATTTCTTTTTAGGAACTGAAAAAGTTTCAGGATTTATTATATCAAGTGGACTACCATTAGGAACTGGTTTTGGAAGTACTTTCCCTATTGAAAACTATTCTAATATCTCCTCAGGTGAGCAAGTTTTAAAAGGCATCAGTCCAAAAATTGCCGCAACCGCAACGCTGCCCGAAAAACCTGAAGTGGAACGTTTTTCCGAGGCATTCAAAACAGAAAGCGGAAAATATTATTCTATTTTCATCATTGGTTCAGATCCAAAAGTAGCTCCCGTAACTTACACTACTCATAAAATCAATGATGATTTGAGTACTGTAAATTTAGATAAAACAAAAGCGTATATCCGATTTATTAATCTAATTCCAAATTCACCAGTAGCTGGATATGATTTAGGATTAATTAAAACTACATCAATTCCAGGAGGGACGCCAGTAGTTACTAAAGAAGTTACCACATACAAAGGAATTACTTTTAAAGGAGGAAAAGAGACATTTATTGCTATTGAACCACAAGAGGCAATAGACAACCGAGGGTATCAAATCCAACTGCGCGTTTCAGGAGCCGCAATAAACACTCCTGGACTAGCAGCTCCTGCACTAGTTGCTAATCAAGCCAATTCTGGAACTGGAATTTTTATTCCAAGAGCGGGAAGAATGTATACCATTTTTTGCAGAGGATATTTTGGAGGTGTTCCGACTGCTACAGCCAATATACCTACCATTTCTTTTTACACCAATTTTTAATTCAAAATATAACCATTTTAGTAAAATCTAAAGTGGTTATATTTTTTTCTAGTTGCTTACTTAAATGAAAGCAAGAAAATTTTTCATGCAAAAAAATAATCATGTAGAGGTAAAAACTCAAAATAATCAATGAAAAATCATGAAAAAAACATATTTATTAATTGCTCTAAGTTTTGTTTGCCATTTTTCTTTAATTGCTCAATGCTACATTAATTCTGAATTCAATAAAAATAATCCCAAACGAGAACTTAGAGGTGTTTTTGTTGCCTCAGTTTACAACTTAAACTGGCCTTCTAATAAAAAATCAACTCCTGATGAACAAAAAGCAGAGCTAATCACACTACTGGATAATTTAAAAACAAACGGCTATAATAGTGTGTTTTTCCAAGTACGATCTGAATGTGATGCATTGTATAACTCTAACCTAGAGCCTTGGTCACAATGGTTAACAGGAACTCAGGGAGTTGCTCCCTCACCCATTTGGGATCCACTTACTTTTGCAGTTGAGGAGGCGCACAAAAGAGGGCTTGATTTACACGCATGGCTAAATCCTTATAGAGCTCAAACTTCTGACGTTGTTACTTATCCAAAAGCATCCAATCATGTCATGAATGTCAATCCTTCTTGGATAATTGACCCTGTTTATAGCCCTGTAGACCGTGAACTCCATTTGCGAATTCTAGATCCAGGACTTCCAGCCGTTACCAATTTCATTACGACTGTTGTTCAAGATATAGCTAGCCGATACGATGTTGATGGTATTCATTTTGACGATTATTTCTATCCTAATGGAGGCATGTTAGCCGCACCAAACAATCAAGACGCAGCAACATTTTTAACCAATAATCCAGACGGATTATCTTTGGCGGATTGGCGAAGAAGTAATGTTAACAAAATGATTGCCAAAGTATATGATGCCATTCAAACCATCAATAACATTCAAAATAAAAATATCGTTTTTGGAGTAAGTCCCTTTGGTATATGGAAAGCAGGGACACCAACAGGAATTAGTGGAAACTCTTCATTTGACGCCTTGTATTGTGACCCAATTGCTTGGCTAAACGCAGAAAAAGTGGATTATCTAGCACCACAATTGTATTGGAAAATCATTGGAAGTCAAGACTACAATGCACTCTCCAAATGGTGGAATGATCAAGTAAAGAATAAAAACAAACAACTATACATTAGCCAAGCTTATTACAAAATGTATGATTCGAACGCTTGGAGTGCTACAGAAATACAAAATCAGATCAATCAAAATAGAGTCCAAACCATGGAAGCTACTTTTGGGCAAATTGCTTATAACTATACGAATATAAAATCCGATCCAAAAAGTTTAAATGCCGCCCTAAATGCAACACAATATAAATACAAATCCTTTGCTCCTCCCATTGTAGGAAAAGATGGAATCTGCCCTAATCCCCCTCTAAACCTAAGATTTGAATCTACAAAATTAAAATGGGATACGCCAGCTGTAGCCTCTGATGGAGATCTTCCGATAAAATATGTGGTCTATGCCTTTAATTCCTCTGCTGAAGCCATTACCAATAAAGACGATGGTGCTAAAATTTTAGATATTATTGTTGGAAATGAAATTCAGCTTACACAAAATCTAATTGACACTAAACATTTTGTAGTAACTGCTTTGGATAAAAACAATAATGAAGCTGGCAATTTTAACACCACATTAGCCAGTTCTTCTCAAAATTTTGTATCCGAATTAAAGATTTATCCTAATCCATTTCAAAATACCCTAACAATTGAAAATAGCACTACGGCATCTGCAATAGCAAAAGTTATCTTTTACACTATTCTTGGTCAAGAGATTATCACTAAAACTGTAAATGAAAGTGTTTCACCTATTGAAATCGATACTAAATATTTTTCAAACGGCATGCATTTCATCAAAATAATCTTCGAAAATGGTAAAAGTGAAAGTCATATACTCTTAAAAAACTAATAAAAATAACGCATGAAAGCTCTATTCATAAAACATATACATTTGGCCCTAGCCTTATCCATGAGCTATATTGGATTTTCTAATTCAATCGTGAACAAAAAAATGCCTCAAGCTCATTTCAATACCCGATCCATAGAGACGGGAGCTGATAATTCTATGGCATATCTTCCATTATTAAAGGGAAAAAAAATAGGACTTCTTACCAATCAGACAGGCGTCCTATCTAACCAAAAACACTTGGTAGATTTTTTACTTGAAAAAGCCATTTCCATACACACCATTTTTGCTCCCGAACATGGTTTTCGAGGGACAGCAGATGCAGGAGAACATGTAAAAGACGGGAAAGATGCCAAAACTGGAATTCAAATTGTTTCTTTGTATGGAAAAAATGTAAAACCTTCAAAGGAACAACTTCAAGGGATTGAGATCATGGTTTTTGATTTACAAGATGTGGGGGCTCGCTTTTATACCTATATTTCTTCCTTGCATTATTTGATGGAGGCTTGTGCTGAGCAATCGATTCCATTAGTTGTTTTAGATCGTCCCAACCCAAACGGTGGTGTAATCGATGGGCCTATTTTAGAGAAAAACTACAGCAGTTTTGTTGGAGTGCATCCCATACCCATGCTACACGGCATGACCATCGGAGAATACGCACAAATGATTAATGGTGAAAAATGGTTGAAAAATGGTATACAATGTCAACTCACAATAATACCTTGTCTTAACTATAATCACCAAGCGAAGTATGTATTACCAGTAAAACCCTCTCCAAATTTACCCAATCAACAAGCGATACATTTGTATGCTAGTTTATGTTTGTTCGAAGGAACAAATGTAAGCGTAGGGAGAGGAACTGAAAAACAATTTCAAATATACGGATCTCCATTTCTAAAGACCACGTCATTTAGCTTCATGCCAAGACCAAATTTTGGTGCAAAAACACCAATGCACAACGGTGTTCTTTGTTATGGTGAAGACCTTTCTTTGGTGCCAAGACCAAAAGGAATTGAACTCAAATGGTTACTAAAAGCATATAAGAAAACGAAGGACAAAAGTAAATTTTTCAATGATTTTTTCACTAAACTAGCTGGAACACCACAATTACAGTTTCAAATTGAGAAAGGAGCATCTGTTGCTACAATTCGTAAATCATGGAAACATGGCTTGGATGATTTTCAAAAGATTCGTCAAAAATACTTATTATATTAATCCTTTAAATGAATACTCTAAACATGGAAACTGAACAAGATTCATTATATACTAATTTAGAAAAGATGAGTACCTCAGAATTACTCACAAACATTAATAATGAAGATAAAAAAATAGCAAAAATTGTAGAGAAGCAAATACCAAAAATAGAAAAACTTATTGATCAAATTGTTTTAAAAATGAGAGATGGCGGGCGTTTATTTTATATAGGTGCAGGAACATCAGGGCGTATTGGTATTTTGGATGCTTCGGAATGTCCTCCTACTTTTGGAGTGCCACAAAACATGATTATTGGTATTATTGCAGGTGGAGATACCGCTATACGAAAAGCGGTAGAAAACGCTGAAGATGATAGTGAACAAGCTTGGGTCGACCTATTACAACACAATATTAGCCCTGCTGATGTAGTTATTGGTATTGCCGCCTCGGGTAATACTCCTTATGTAATTGGTGGTTTAAAAAAAGCCAAAGAACACAATATTCTTACTGGAGGTATTTCATGTACCAAAAATAATTTAATCTCTCAAAACGTAGACTATCCCATTGAATTAGTGGTAGGACCGGAGTTCCTTACAGGAAGCACTCGTATGAAAGCAGGTACCTCTCAAAAATTAGTTTTAAATATGATTTCTACTTCGATCATGATTCAATTAGGAAGAGTTAAGGGAAATAAAATGATTGATATGCAACTTTCAAATAAAAAATTAGTAAAAAGAGGCATTGATATGATCGTTTCAGAGTTAGACATTGATGACGCACTTGCCCAAGAGCTACTACTAAAACACAAAAGCGTAAGAGCAGCCCTTCATGCCTACAAAAATCAATAAATAGCCATAATCCTTAAACAAAAGATATGACACCAAGTGGTATTCTCCTTTTAATAATCATCTATTTCGGCACGCTTTTTATCATTTCAAATCGAGTAAGTAAAAACGACAATGGTAATGCAGCATTTTTTTCGGCAAATAAAAATTCAAAATGGTACTTAGTCGCTTTTGGATTGATAGGTACTGCTTTATCTGGGGTTACATTTATTTCTGTGCCTGGCGAAGTGGGCTCACCTTCTGGAGAACAATTTAAGTATTTTCAATTTGTATTGGGTAATATGCTTGGTTTTTTAGTGATTGCTAAAATACTATTGCCCTTGTACTATCGAATGAACTTAACTTCTATCTATAGCTATATTGAACAAAGAATGGGCTTTTATAGCTACAAAACTGCCGCTTCCATTTTTTTAATTAGTAGAACAATCAGCTCTGCTTTTCGATTGTACTTAGTAATCATCGTTTTGCAGCGCTATGTATTTGATTTTTATCAAATTCCCTTTGCCGTTACGGTTTTGATTTCGTTATTATTAATTTTTTCCTATACCTACCGAAGTGGTTTAAAAACCATCATTATTACTGATACACTTCAAACTTTTTTCTTAGTAACCTCTGTTTTTTTAACCATTTATTTCATTTGTGACAGTCTTGATTTTGGTCCTATCCAAGCTTTTAATGAAGTCAAAAACAGCAATTATTCCAAAATATTTTTCTTTGATGATTTCTTAGGAGGCAAATTTCATTTCATCAAACAAATTATTGGTGGTATGTTTGTAACTATAGCAATGACAGGGCTTGATCAGGATTTAATGCAAAAGAATTTGAGTTGTAAAAATATTAAAGAAGCACAAAAAAATATTTATACGTTTACAGTCTTGTTTGTAATTATCAATATCTTCTTTTTAAGTGTAGGTGCTTTGCTTTATTTGTATGCCGAAAAATATGGAATAGCGGTTCCTCTTGATGCCATTACTCAAAAACCTAGAACAGATTTATTGTTCCCAGAAATTGCCCTTAATCATCTATCAACGATTCCTGCGATTGTATTTTTGCTAGGAATTATAGCGGCTACTTTCGCAACAACCGATTCGGCTTTAACAGCACTAACTACTTCTTTTTGTATCGATTTTCTAGAAATGGACAAAAAGGAAGAGGGCGAACAAAAAAAGGCGATTAAAATAAGACATATAGTTCATCTAAGTTTCTCATTACTGATTTTCATTTTTATCTTATTTTTTAATGCTATCAATGATAGTTCCGTTGTAGCAATGATTTTTAAAGTTGCTTCCTATACGTACGGACCTTTATTGGGGTTATATGCCTTTGGTCTTTTTCAAAAAAACAAAGTTGTAAAAGACCGTTGGGTTCCCTATTTGTGTGTAATTTCACCTATATTTACATATCTGATTAGTGAAAATAGTTTTTATCTTTTAGGTGGTTATGTTTTTGATAATGAGTTAATTGTGGTAAATGGATTATTGACTTATCTTGGACTTTATGCCATTAGTACAAGAACAACTGAAACGATACGATTTTAAATAAACTAAAATTTCAAATGTAACCATGATGAAATTGTAAAAAAAACACAAACCCAAAATTACCTTACCATGAACAAAGAACGATTACTTTCTCTTGATATATTTAGAGGATTTACCATTTTATTGATGACTATTGTCAACAATCCTGGGAGTTGGAGTGCGATTTATCCTCCATTAGCACATGCGGAATGGCATGGTTGCACCCCAACCGATTTAGTTTTTCCTTTTTTTATCTTCATTATGGGAACTGCGGTACCATTTGCAATACCTGAAAAAATATGGAACGTTACCGTTTTACAAAAAATAGCCATACGCTCAGCACGTATTTTTTGTTTGGGATTGTTTTTAAATTTTTTCAGCACCATTGAAGTTTTCGGTTTAGAAGGGACTTCCGTTTTGATAGCACGAATTGTAATTACTTTACTTGTTGCTTATGCCTTGCTTGGTAATTTTTCAACCAATGTAAAAGCGGGATTGGCTTTTGGACTTTTGGGCTTGATGCTTATTTTGGCCTTTAGCGGCATTGAAGCCTATAGCGAGGTTCGTATTCCCGGTGTATTGCAACGTATAGGAATCATTTATTTTATTGTGGCTATCTTGTATATCAAATCAAATTACAAACTACAGCTAATCATTGCTGGCCTTTTATTAGTAGCATATTGGGCTATAATGACTTTAATTCCTGTTCCTGGAATAGGTCCTGCTAATTTAGACAAAGGCACAAATTTAGCAGCATGGCTTGATAACATCTTACTCAATGGTCATTTATGGGGAGCCTCAAAAACATGGGATCCGGAAGGTATTTTGAGTACCATTCCAGCCATTGCTACAGGTATAATAGGTATGTTGATTGGACAACTTTTTCATCTTCCCATTTCAAAAATGGCTATTGTAAAAAGAGTAGCGCTATATGGTTTGGGTTTACTTGCTTTAGGACTAGTTTGGAATAGTGTCTTCCCTATAAACAAATCGCTTTGGACCAGCTCGTATGTCTTGTACACTGCAGGAATTGCATCCTTATGTTTAATTGCACTCTATTACATTATTGATGTCGCCAACTACTCCAAATGGACTAAGGTTTTCTTGTTTTGGGGTGTAAATCCTATGATTGTATTTTTCTTTTCAGGAATTATTCCTAGAGTCCTAAGTGGTATCCAAATTCAAAACCCTAACCTACCCACCGAAACCCTTTCGGTACAAACCTATCTGTACGATTTTATAATAAGCCCTAGCTTTGAAAACCCCATGAATGCCTCATTAGGGTATGCCTTGAGCTACGCTGCTTTTTGGTGTGTGATTCTATGGATTTTATTTAAAAAGAAACTCATTTTTAAAGTTTAATAAGTAGTATATCCTTTTAAATTACAATGATGCTGTCCGGGCAGGCTATCCACTACAAGTCCGCAGTCTTCAATCGATACAACATACCCCCAAAAGGAGCTTCTTTTAGTCGCTCTTTTGGGGGTTGTTGTACTACGATTTCAGCCTTTACGGGCTTTTCGTTCCTATCCTTGACAGAATTGCAATACATCTAATTGAAATATCATTAAACCCAGATTCCGCATTAGAAATCTACTACAACTAAATTACTTCACCATATTTATATTTTTTAGCGGAGTTCAGTGAATGAATTTCTTCTTCAAAACCAAGAACTTACTCCTATTTTTAAATTCAAAATACAAAAGTATTAGCTCATTGGTTTATATTTTATATAGGTATTCACTGAACGTTGTTTCCTTCTTCAAAAATAGTCCGTGAGCTCTTCCTTTTATTGAATAATTTAGTTTCGCTACGAAGTCTAATGCGGATTATGGGTTAAACCCTCATGGTAATCAAGAAATTTAAGATCTAGGTTTTGGTAAATTTCTGTCGTACATCACTATACTTCCAGCCACAGAGACATTCAAACTCTTTTGTGATTTAAATTTTATTAAATGATGACATTGCTGCATGGCTTTTTTAGACAAACCATGATCTTCGGCTCCTAGCAAATACACGCAACGTCTTGGATGCTCAAAAGTTTCCAAATCACAAGCATTTTCATCTAATTCCACCCCTACCAATCGTGCACCTTTAGGTAAATTATCATAAAAATCTTCAAAATTTTCATAGTGAAAATAAGGAATGGCTTTTACAGCGTCATGCGTGTCACAAGCTTGTTTGGCATATCGATTGCCAATTGTAAATATAAAAGTAGCGCCTAAGTTTTGTGCTGTTCGCCATAAAACCCCTAAATTTTCGGGTGTTTTACCATTTTGTATCCCAATCCCAAAATATTCATTTATAAAGTTATCATTCATACTTGCAAAAATACAAA
The DNA here is from genome assembly GCF_000611675.1 of Flavobacterium succinicans LMG 10402. Lineage (GTDB taxonomy): Bacteria > Bacteroidota > Bacteroidia > Flavobacteriales > Flavobacteriaceae > Flavobacterium > Flavobacterium succinicans. The sequence continues at coordinate 15,151 of NZ_JATV01000009.1, forward strand.
CTCAGTCGTAACAATTCCAGAATTTCTTTGAGCAAATTTATCCTATCACTGCTTCATTATTAGCCTAATCGAATTCTATAAAAAGAAAAAAAGAATTGAATTCAATGATTATCCCTATTTTTGCCGCTTTAAAATAAATTCTAATGAAAAAACAAATTCTATTCCTTGTTATCACTCTTTTTGTTTTCACTTCTCAAAGCTTTGCCTGGGGTAAAAAAGGACATGCCTTAGTGGCCGAAATTGCCTTTACTTATTTGGATCCAGCTGTACAAAAGATAGTAACAAAATACCTTGACGGGCGTTCCATACAAGATGCAGCGAATTGGATGGATGAACTTCGAGACGATCACTCCTACGATTATTTAAAACCGTATCATTACGTAAATTTTGATCAAGGTGTAAAAGTAGTGAGCCACGAAGGCGACAATATCATTTTCCGATTGACCCAAACCATACAGGAATTGAAAAACTACAAAAACCTCTCTGATGAAGCGGTAAAAATGAAAATCTGTATTATTTTTCACTTAGTGGGCGATTTACATCAACCTTTACATGTAGGTTTTGGCACGGATAAGGGAGGTAATACCAAACAAATTAACTACAACGGAAAAGGCACCAATTTGCATTCTTTTTTTGATAGCGGCATCATTAATGCTAGAAACATTTCACTAAGTGATTGCTTGGCGCTTAACACTTATTCAAAACACCAAATCAAACGTTTAGGCAAAATCAATACCGTAAAATGGGCTAAAGAATCTCGTAGCCACATGCCTACTATTTATGATTATAAAAATAATATCATAAGCGAAACGTACGTGGACACTCAAGCACCCATCATAAAAAAACAACTTTTGCATGCTGGTTTACGACTTTCTGCTGTACTAACAGAAGTATTTGGTTCGTAAAAACATTCAAAGAAACCTGACCAATAAGCAGCAATTAGCCTGTGTTTTTTGTAATTTAAGTAAAGGAAGAGAATCAATTAATGTATCATTGTCTAGATTAGCTTCACTCAAAAAAACAAATTAGTTCTCATTTGCTAAAATTTCTTTATTTTTTTGAATTCTAGCTTTAGGTAAATGCAATCAGTAGGAGTTTAGATTGGGTTTAAGTTATGTATTTCACCTTTTTTAATGAGTCATTATTGAAATTTATTTATTTAATTTGCCAGAGATAAAAACTAATTTTTGAAAAAAAAGGTATTGGATGTAGATGTACATAATAGTAGTGAAATCTATATAAAGAAACTGTTCAATGAGCATTATAGGTCACTTGTTCAATATTCAAATCGTTTTCTTAGTATTGAAGAAGGGGAAGATTTGGTTCAGGATGTTTTTATAAATCTTTGGGAAAAACAAACTACATTCCCAGACGAACTCCATTTGAAATTGTATCTGTATAAAGCTGTTCGTAACAAATGTTATAATGTTATCAAACATAATTTGGTAAAAAATAAATATGCAACTACGGCTATTCAATCTTTGGAAGATGATGACTTGTTTTTGAAGCATGTACTTGAAGAAGATATAGTGAGTCAGCTTTATAAAGCGATTGAAGGTTTGCCTGATAGAAAAAAAGAAATTATAAAACTAAGTCTTAAAGGTCTTAAAAACACTGAAATTGCTGTAGAATTAGGAATACAACTTCAAACAGTTAAAACGTTAAAAAGCCAATCTTATAAAATATTAAGAGAGCAGTTTCAAGATCTAGAGGCTATAATTTATTTTTTATTGGTTTAATTTTTTTTTTTTTTTTTTCGCTTCATTTTTTAATATCAAAATGAATTTACTTTTTAATTACCTAATTGTGAAGGGATTATGGTTTCTTTATACTGCTTGGTAGTTCCGCCATAATTATATATGAATTTTCGTTTTAAAATATTTATAAAAAAAATATAATTTTTTGATAGTACCTTTTTAACTGTCAGTTGTTCTATAATAAATGAACAATAGAATGATAGATATTTTTCAAATTTCCCGATTACTTATCAAAAGAAAACTAAAAGTCTTAACCCATTCTGAGGAATTGGAATTGAAAGCTTTTAGAAGAAAGAAGCCTTTTATAAAAGAGGTTAAAATCAAAAAAATAGTAGATCGAATGGATAAGTATTCTGCTATGGATACTGAAAAAGCATGGGAAGCAGTAGAAGCTAAATATCATGAAAAAAACAATAAACCAGTTTTTGCAATAAGTAAAAAACCTTGGTTACGTTATGTCGCTGCCGCTGTATTGGTTGGTTTGTTTATTACAACTTTACGTTTCAAAGATACACTATTCCATACATCCGAGGCTAAGCCTGAAGTTGTTGTAAAAAACATTCAAAAAAGTAATTATGGAACGGATAAGGCAACTTTAACATTAGCAGATGGTTCTGAATTTGAATTAAAAAAAGGGAGTTCATTACAAACTCAAAATGCAAATAGTAATGGTGAAGAAATCATTTATGCGGCTAATAAGCAAAAATCATCTAAACTAGTTTATAATCATATTACCATTCCAAGAGGGGGACAATTTGTTATAAAACTCTCCGATGGCACTAAAGTTTGGTTGAATTCTGAATCTCAATTAAAATTTCCTGTAGCATTTATTGAAGGAGCACCTAGAGAGGTGGAATTGGTTTATGGAGAAGCTTATTTTGAAGTATCACCTAGTACTTCTCATAAGGGCTCACATTTTCAGGTTTATAATCGAAAGCAGAAAATTGATGTGGTAGGAACTGAGTTCAATATCAAGGCGTATCGTGATGAGTCCAATATTTATACCACGCTAGTAAATGGAAAAGTGAATGTTGAAACACAAAGCAAGAAAGTAAGTTTAATCCCTAATCAACAACTCAATCTAGATCTTAAAAATAACACTTCAATCATTAAGACCGTGGATACTTATAATGAAATATCCTGGAAAGATGGGGTCTTTAGTTTTAAAGGGAAACCACTAAAAGAAATTATGAAGGTAATTTCAAGATGGTATGATGTTGATGTAATTTTTGCAACTAAAAAACTCGAAACAGTTCATTTTAAAGGAAGTCTTGATAAAAAGCAATCGCTAGAAGAAATACTTTCAATCATGAAATCAACTACAATTGATGGCTATGAAATTAAAGAGAAGACAATAATAATTAAATAGCAGTAATCCTTAGAAAACACAGTTTTTTTTAATAAAAATTTCAATCGATATAGTAGCTAAAATCAATGTTTATCGTACTTGTCTTTAAAATTGTCCTATTATTTCTGTGAAAACAAATTGAATTGAAATAGCATAAAAAATGAATACATCACTTATAAATACATACCAACAAATTAATACCAAAAAATATCATTGCCTATGAAATGAAATGAAATGAAATAAAAAAAGAAGGATAGAGTTTAACCGACCAAAGTATCAACTCTACCCCCTTATTAGATCACTATTTAATTAAAAAGTTTAACTAAACAATAATGACAAATTTATGAAAATTAATTATACGGATGCCCATTTTTGCTATAGAAAGTGGCTATTAATGAATATTATGCGAACATTCATATTCTTATTTTGTACCACCCTTTTTGCCCTAAACCCAGAAAATGTTTTGTCACAACATTCAAAAATTGAGATAAAAGAAAACAAAAAAGTGACGATAGATGAAGTTTTTGATTTAATTATGGATCAAACAGATTATAAATTCTTTTATGAAGAAGGTATTTTTGAAGGACTTCCTAAGGTACAATTAAAAAAAGGCAGTATTAAAACAAACGACCTTTTAAAACAAAGTCTCGTAAATGCCAATATTGATATTAGTATTGGACATAATAATACGGTTATTATTAAAGAAAAACCCAAAAGTACCACTCTTGTTTTACAAAAAATAAAGATAACAGGAAAAGTGACCGATGTTGCTGGAATCCCAATTCCAGGAGCTAATGTAACGGAAAAGGGAACTAAAAATAGCACGCATACCGATTTTGATGGGAAATTTTCGATAGAAGTAGCAAATAATGAGGCTAAAGTAGTCATTAGCTATATTGGAATGATTACTCAAGAATTACCAGTTAGTACAACATTTATGAATGTGCGCTTACAGGTAACTACTACAGAGCTTAATAATATTGTGGTAACAGCCTTAGGTATAAAAAGAGAGAAAAAAGCTTTAGGTTATGCTTCACAAGAATTAAAAGGAACCGACTTATCTGCTGGAGCTGCAAGTGGTAACTTTCTTAACGATCTTTCCGGAAAAGCAGCTGGGGTGTACATTAGAAAAAACACCAATTTTGGAGGTTCTACCAATATCGTTTCAAGAGGGATTAAGAATCTTACTGGAAACAACCAAATGCTTATTGTAATTGATGGTATGCCAATTAACAATTCAACGGTAAATTCAAGTACTGCAGGTCAAGGTTCTAGAAATACCTATGATTATGGTAACGCCGCCATGGATATTAATCCTGATGATATTGAGTCTATCAACGTATTAAAAGGTGCTGCCGCTGCTGCTTTATATGGCTGGCAAGCTGGTAACGGTGTGATTATGATTAGTACTAAAAAAGGAAAAGCAGGTAAAGGTATTGGAGTTACCGTATCGAGTGAATTTAGTGTTAATTCTGTTGATAAAAACACTTTCCCGGTGTATCAAAATAAATATGGTCAAGGATATGGACCTAGTTATGATGCGGCTGGGAATCCGAAGGGTATTCCAGTAGGTCCAACGGGAGCCTTTTTTACAATTGATAAAAACGGAAATCAAGTAGTTACCACAACTGATGATGCTTCTTATGGGGTAGCATTTGATCCAAATCTTTCGGTTTTTACTTGGGAATCGTATGTTCCATATTCTTCGAAATACGGCCAAAAATCAGCTTGGCAAGCCGCTAAAAATGGACCGATTAGTTTTTTCCAAACGGCCACTACGTTCAATAATTCCATTTCTTTGGAAGATGCTAATGACAAATCGAATTTTGTTTTGAATTATAATAATTATAAAGAAACAGGTATTTTACCCAATAGTGAATTGAAGAAAAACAACGCGAGTATAAAGCTGAACCATAAATTTACTGATAAATTCTCAACAAGTGTCTTTGCAAACTTCATGACGCAAAATACAATTGGTAGAAATAGTTCTGGTTATACTGGAGATAATATAGCAGGTTGGTTTCGCCAATGGTGGGCCACTAATATTGACCTTCAGTCATTAAAAGACGTTTATAGAAATTCTGGAGGTAAAAATATATCTTCTTTTATGGCAGACCCAGCAAATGGAAACACAGCGCCTAAAACGATGGACAATCCTTATTTTAACAGATACAATAATTATCAATCGGATAGAAGAAACCGTTTTATTGGTTACGGACAGCTGGATTATAAAATAACCGATTGGTTGTCTGCTTCAGGAAAAGCAAGTATTGATAGTTATTCTGAATTACGTGAAGAACGAAAAGCAACAGGATCTATTAATGGCTCATTCGGGATCAGTAGAGCAGCTGTTCCTTCTGGATATCAAAAATATGTTGGGACATTCTCTGAACAAAACTATCAGTTTATTTTAACGTTCAAGAAAAAATTTGGCGAAGACCTTTCACTTAATGCTTTGGCAGGGGCTAATACATTAAGAACCAAGAGTAATTCAACACTTGCTTCAACAGATGGAGGACTTATTATTCCAGGTATTTATGCCTTGTCTAATTCCATAAGTCCTTCTCCGTTTCCGTTAGAAACAGAAAATAATTCGGCCGTAAATAGTGCTTATACCTCGGTTTCTTTAGGATATAAAGATTTCTTGTACTTAGAAGGAACAGTTCGTAATGATGCCTTTTCTACGTTGCCAAAAGGGAATAATGCTTTAAATACATTCTCTACTTCTGCGAGTTATGTTTTTACAAAACACCTTAACTTAGATTGGTTGTCTTTTGGAAAAATAAGAGGAAGTTATGCTGAAAACCCTCAAGGAAGTATTGATTTATACTCGTTGACGGATGTTTATGATAAAAACAATCCTTTTGGTTCCAATCAAATCTATTCTAAACCCAATAGAAGCAGCAATCCTGATTTACGACCAGTAAAAACAGTCTCAGAAGAGCTTGGATTAGAAATGCAGTTTTTGAACAAACGAGTTGGGTTTGATGTTAGTATTTATAAAAGTTTGAGTAAAGATCAGATATTTCCAGTAGATTATTCTACAGCAACAGGTATCTCATCAAGATATGTTAACGCAGGTTCGGTTGAAAATAAAGGAGTCGAAGTACAATTGAATATCACTCCAATACAAACAAAAGATTTTAGCTGGGATGTTTTTGTCAACTGGTCTAAAAATAAAAACACCTTAGTATCATTGGCGCCAGGAATTGAAACTCTTTCTATAGGTGGATTTCAAGGAATAGGTATCGTGGCAAAAGTTGGTAATCCTTACGGTGATATTGTGGGTAAAGACTATGTTTATGCTGCAGATGGTCAAAAAATCACCAAGAATGGACTTTATGTAATGACCACTACTACCAATAATGTCATCGGAAACATTACTCCTGATTGGATCGGGGGACTTCGTAATAAATTTACGTACAAACAAGTATCATTTGGTTTCTTAATAGATGTGCAACATGGTGGAGATATTTATTCTTTAGATCAAGCATACGGACAGCATACAGGCTTATACGAATCTACTGCAGGGTATAATGAATTAGGAAATCCAGTGAGAAATACACTAGCGAATGGTGGAGGTTTAATTTTGCCTGGTGTAAATGAAGATGGTACACCAAATACCACTAGAACACCACGTCCAGAAGTCGCTGGTAGTATTTATGGCTATAAAGCCAATCCTGAAAAAGCCTATATATATGATGCCAGTTATATTAAACTAAGAGAGGTAAACCTTACTTATGCATTTCCATCAAAGTTTGTAGCCAAAATGGAGTTGACAGATTTAAGAATATCTCTAATAGGGTCGAATTTGTGGATAATTGATAAAAATCTTCCGGATGCAGATCCAGAAAGTGGGGTTAGTGCTGGTAACTTATCATCAGGTTATTCAGGAGGTTCACTTCCTTCGACAAGAAACATTGGTTTTAATCTAACTTTAAAATTTTAATCATGAAAAAAATATTTTTATTAATAACTATTTTAAGTGTCACTTTTTCATGTAGTTCGGATATTACGGACATGAATACTGATCCCAAAAAATCCACTACTACACAACCTGAATATTTATTTACCGGTGCTCAAAAAGCTTTAGTGGATCAAATAGTTACGACTGCTCAAGTTTTTAGATTGTTTTCACAACAGTGGGCATCAACCACTATTCCATCTACCAGTCAATATGTTATTCCAGATATTCCAGATGCGCGTTTTACGGTGTTTTACAGAGATGTACTTAGAGATCTTTTAGAAGCCAAAACTTTGATTCAAAATACTCCAACTTCAACGGCTGCTTCTGATATTGCCATTAAACAAAATAAGCTTGCTCTTATTGACCTATTAGAAGTTTATTGTTATAGCATGTTGGTAGATACCTTTGGTAATGTTCCTTATTCTCAAGCTTTGGATATCAAAAAGTACCCTCTGCCAGCGTATGATGATGCCAAAACAATTTATATGGATCTCATCTCAAGGTTAACAGAAGATGCAAAGATTTTAAAAGCAAATTCGGCTAATCCTAATTTTGGTAGTGCAGATATTATCTATGGAGGAAACGCTGCGAGTACCGCAAAATGGGCCAAGTTTGCGAACTCATTACTCATCAAATTAGCAGTAAATATTTCAGATGTAGATCCTGCTTTTGCCGCTACTACTATTCAGACAGCTCTTGCAGCTGGTCCATTAGCGAGTAATGCTGATAATACAAAGTTGACTTATTTGACAACAACAGGAAACCAAAATCCATTATTTGCGACCTTAGTAACGAGCAATAGAAATGATTTTATTCCAGCCGAAACTTTTGTTGCTGCCATGGATGCTATCGTTCCTGGAGGTGACCCAAGGATGACAAAATACTTTGTTAATGCAACTGCTCCAGCGCCAGTTTTGCCAGCAGGAAGAACTTTTATTGGAGGTACTTATGGGGAAGCCAATGTTTTTTCAACGTATTCTCATATAACTGCAACATTAAACAACCCAGTGTTTCCGGGTACTTTATTTGATTATTCAGAACTACAGTTTTTGCTAGCCGAAGCGGCAGAGAAAAACTTAATTCCAGGAGGTACTGCTAAAGCTAAAACGTATTATGAAGCAGGTATTACGGCTTCAATGTTAGATTGGGGTGTTACAAACGCGGCAATCACCACTTATTTGTCTAGTCCTAAAGTAGCCTACAACAACTCTCAAAGTGGTGCAACGTATAAAGAAAAAATTGGTATCCAAGCTTGGTTTGCGCTTTACAACAGAGGATTTGAAGCATGGACATCCTACAGACGTTTAGATTATCCTATTTTAAAATCTCCAGCAGCAGCCGTAAATAGAGGAATTCTTACTGTTCCAGTGCGCTACCTTTATCCTGGTGCTGAACAAACTAAAAATGAAACTAATTACAAAAAAGCAGCAAGTGCCATTGGAGGCGATTTGATGAACACTAAACTATTTTGGGATAAATTTTAATTCAGTTAGTTTTTAGATGTTGAATAACCTTGATTAGTAAACATTCAAAACCTACTTAATTATAGAGCTTTCTAAAAAAGTTTATGTTTTGTTTGAAATAACCCCATTTGCTTAAGTAATTGGGGTTATTCTTTTTTCAAGCTAGTTATTACAGTTTAGTTCAACGATTTATTGTTAGTTTCCCAAATCAAGAACATAAATAATATGTTGTAAAACGATTCAATTTTAATAGTACTAATTTCATTTTTACAGTATGAAAAACATATTTTTAACTGCTTTGTTTTTTCTTTTAGGAATGCAAAGCTATCATGCGCAACAGTTGAAATCTCCTAATGGAAATTTCATCATGGAGTTTGCTTTACAAAAGGATGGAACTCCAACTTATCATTTAATTTATAAAGGAAAAATAGTAGTCAAGCCCAGTACATTAGGGCTCGAACTCAAAGAAGATAAAAATAGTAAGAAATCATTATTGGATGATTTTACTACGCTAGACGTCAAAACGTCTACGTTTGACGAAACTTGGAAACCGGTTTGGGGAGAACAGTCTTCAATTCGCAATCACTACAATGAGTTAGCAGTAACTTTGCTTCAAAAAGAAACCGACAGGCAATTGATCATTAAGTTTCGATTGTTTGATGATGGACTGGCATTTCGCTATGAATTTCCATCTCAAAAAAATCTAATTTATTTTGTGATAAAAGAAGAGCGAACACAATTTGCCATGACAGGTGATCATACCGTTTTTTGGATGCCAGGAGATTATGACACGCAGGAATATGATTATACAACTTCCAAATTGTCCGAAATTAGGTCTCTTTTTCTAAAAGCAAAAAACAGAAATTTAGCTCAGCCTCCTTTTTCTCTTACAGGGGTTCAAACGTCTCTTATGTTAAAAACAAAGGAAGGTTTGTATCTCAACCTACATGAAGCAGCATTGATTAATTATTCATGTATGCATCTGAATTTGGATGATAAAAATATGATATTCGAATCTTGGTTAACGCCAGATGCAAAGGGAGATAAAGGATACATGCAAGCTCCTGCAAACTCGCCTTGGCGTACCATTATTGTGAGTGATGATGCCAGAGAAATTTTGGCTTCGAAGATGACTTTGAATTTGAATGAACCCTGCAAAATAGAAGATACTTCATGGATCAAACCTATCAAATATGTTGGTGTTTGGTGGGAAATGATTACGGGTAAAAGCACTTGGAGGTATACTGATGAAGTGCCAGCGGTGCAATTAGGCGTTACGGATTATACAAAAGTTAAACCAAACGGAAGGCATGGCGCTACAACAGAAAATGTAAAAAAATATATCGATTTTGCGGCAACCCACGGATTTGATGCTGTGCTTGTTGAAGGATGGAATGAAGGCTGGGAAGATTGGCTGGGTCGTTCCAAGGATTATGTTTTTGATTTTGTAACGCCCTATCCCGATTTTGATGTAAAAGCTATTCGAGACTATGCAAAATCGAAAAATGTAAAAATGATGATGCATCACGAAACCTCAGGCTCTGTTCGTAACTATGAGCGTCATATGGACAAAGCCTATCAGTTCATGAAAGAAAACGGGTATGATGCGGTAAAAAGTGGTTATGTCGGTTCTATTCTTCCTAGAGGAGAAAATCATTACAGCCAATGGATTGTAAATCATTATCAATATGCCATAGAAAAAGCCGCCGAATATAAAATCATGCTTAACGCACATGAGGCGGTTAGACCCACAGGTATTTGTAGAACTTATCCTAATTTAATCGGAAACGAATCGGCTAGGGGTGGGGAATGTGAGGCTTTCGGAGGGTCAAATCCTAATCATGTGACCATTCTTCCGTTTACGCGTTTACTTGGTGGCCCGATGGATTATACGCCTGGTATTTTCGAAATGGACATCAGCAAAATGAATCCCCGTAATAAATCACATGCAAACTGTACGATTGCCAATCAACTGGCATTGTATGTAACACTTTATAGTCCGTTGCAAATGGCTGCCGATGTACCCGAAAATTACAATAGATTTTCAGATGCTTTTCAGTTTATTAAAGATGTTGCAGTGGATTGGAGTGAAAGCCATTATCTGGAAGCCGAACCTGGCCAATACGTGACCGTTGCCCGAAAAGCAAAAGGAACAAATAACTGGTTTGTTGGGAATGTAAACGGCTATGAGCCTAGAATTTCAACCCTAAATTTTTCTTTTTTAGAAAAAGGAAAAAAATATACCGCAACCATTTATGCCGATGGAAAAGAAGCGCATTATAAAACAAATCCGCAAGCTTACACGGTTCGAAAAATAACAGTGACAAATACATCTAAACTTTCTCAGTTAAGCACAGCAGGAGGAGGGTATGCAATAAGTATAATAGAAATTGAAAAATAACTTTTTGAATGCTTTAGAGTTTTGAAAATGTAACTAATTTTTAAGATAGATTAATAAAGTAATGATAAAAAAATGAATAAGTTTACAATAAATCAAATCATGAATAGAGGTATGAAAATAAAATTTATAGCAGTAGTATTGTTTGTGAATGGCATTGTTTTTTCACAAATAAAAGGAGATGAATGGAATTTGAAGGCGACATCGAGAGAAAATTATTTTGGAGTAGCTATGGCTAATGGAAAGATTGGAATTGTGACTGATGCCACTCCTTTGAAAACAAAAGATATCATCCTAAATGGCGTCTATGAACCCAATCCTAAAAATGGAATTAGTAAAATAGTAAGAGGTATTGAATTTCTAAATGTGCATCTGTCTATCAATAATGAAGTAATTGATGGTTCAAACATTGATCACTGGAGTCAACAGGTGGCTATGAAAGAAGGAACCAGCACCGCTTCGTTTCAATTTAAAGATTTAGCAGAAATAAAGCACACGATTTTGGCGAATCGAGTATTGCCTTACTCAGGAATGGTAGTGGTAGAAATTCTGCCTTTGCAAGATATTGAAATTGGAGCATTCAATTATATGAACGTTCCCGATGAATTAAAAATCACCAAAAGTGAGTTTAGAATAATGAAGAAAAAGGATTATCAAATCCCTCTTTTCAAAACTACAGCCCAAACCAACACAGGGAAATGGAATATCTCGGCTTCAACTACCTTCCTTTTCGATGGTGCAGCTGAGGCGATTTCGCAAAAGGGCGCTGAGGTTGGTTTTACCAAAAAATTAAGCAAAGGGAAAAAATACCGCTTTGTAATTGCAGGTGGTATTTGTAATTCTAAGGATATTTCAGATCCCGCAAATGAAGCCGAACGCCAAGCCATCTTTGCCTATTTAGAAGGTATCGATAATTTGCTCAGTAAACACAAAAAAGCTTGGGCTAGACTTTGGGAAACAGGCGATATTCAAATTGAAGGAGATTTAGAGGCACAACAAAGGGTTCGATTTGCTTTGTATAATCTGTATTCTTTTATCAGAGAAGGAAGCAGACAAAGTATTTCGCCCATGGGATTATCGTCTCAAGGATATAACGGGCATATTTTTTGGGATACTGAGCTTTGGATGTATCCAACCCTTTTAGCCTTACAACCCGAAATGGCAAAATCGTGTTTAGACTATCGTTCTGATCGATTGCAAAAAGCAAAATTAAAAGCGTTTATTTATGGGTATCAGGGCGCTATGTATCCTTGGGAGTCAGATGATACTGGGGAGGAAGCAACGCCAACTAGTGCCACAATGGGTATTTTTGAACAACACATAACGGCTGATGTAGCTATCGCTTTTTGGAATTATTTTGCCTTAACCCAAGATCAGAATTGGTTAAGAAAAGAGTGGAATGTATTAAAAGAAACTGCCGATTTTTGGGTGAGTCGAGTAGCTAAAAATCAAGATGGAAGTTATTCTATTTTGAACGTGGTGGGAGCAGATGAATATGCTCTAAATGTTGACGACAATGCGTTCACCAATGCCGCGGCCATCGAAGCGCTCAAAAATACTATAAAAGCGGCTAGTATTCTGAATGAACCCATAAATCCAACTTGGGTTGATGTTGCCAATAAACTTATCATTCATAATGAAAACGGAATTACTCAAAATTACAAAGGATACAAAGGACAACTGACTAAACAGGCTGATGTGAACTTGTTAGCCTATCCATTACATGTTGTAAATGATAAAAATCAAATCAAAGCCGATTTGGATTATTATGCTACAAGAATTGACGAAAAAGATGGGCCTGCAATGACTTATGGTGTATTTTCGGTGCTGTATTCTCGTTTAGGCGATAGAGAGAAGGCGTACGAGTATTTTGTGAAATCGTATTTACCTAATAGTCGCCCACCCTTTGGCGTGTTTTCAGAGTCGCCTAATAGTAATAATCCTTATTTTGCAACAGGAGCAGGGGCGATGTTACAGGCTGTAATTTATGGATTTGGAGGCGTTGAACAAACAGATTCGGGTTTGAAATTCAACAAAGGTTTACTACCAAAACAATGGAAATCTTTAAAAATAATTGGTATTGGTACTGATAATAAAACGATTCTAATAAAATAAAGTTGATGCTTACCCTTCATCGTCTAAAATTCAAACTTAACTACCCAACTTTGCTTAAGCTGAAGCTTGTCTTGCTTTCAATTGGCTTTAGCTGGATTTAAGGGGATGGATTGTATTGGCTTTAGTCAAATAAAAGCCGCTAATTTTGGCTAAAGCCTTTACAACTATTTTATTCATATAAGAACACTTTTGGGAGCCTGCCTCGTTGTAAATAATGAAATTATATAACTGTTTTACCTTGCAATAAAATGTTGTTTATTGATGGTGCAGAGCAAGTGAGTGAGGGTAGGGGATAGAGAAGTAGAAGCAATTTACCTTCGGTTGAAAAGCAATAACGCATTTAATCAGCTTAGGTAAAGGGAAGTGAAAATTTGATAATACAACGAGTAACGCTATTTTCATTTCAGTTTCTGAGATTTTCTGTAAACCAAAGGAGACATTCCTTTTATCTCCTTAAATTTTCTATTGAAATTTGAAATATTATTAAAACCACATAATTCTGATACTTCCAAAACCGAAAGCTCTTGTGACTTAGACAAGAGTTTGGCGCCTCTTTCTATTCGAATTTCTATCAGAAACTGAAAAAAAGTCTTATTGGTTCTAATTTTAAAATATTTACAAAAGGCATTCTTAGTCATATTGGACAGTGCTGCAATTTCATCGAGTGTAATATTCTTTTGAAAATTTGTCATCACATATTCAAAAACGGTCTGCATCCTTTTGCCTTCGTTATCTGTAATTTTTTTATCGTAAATATAACTTGAAAGTAAGGTCTTTTTTTCCTTAGATAGCTTTTTAATGATTTCAAGAAAAAGAATAAAGCGATTAAATTCATTAGCCGATTTTATTTTCTTAAATGATTTAATAACCTTTTTGGAGGGATTATTCACTACAAACCCATTTTTACTGCTTTCCCAAAAAGGTTGAATTTCTTTCAAAGCGGCCAATGAAAAAAAATCTTTACCAAACGAATTTGGCGTAAAGAAAAGCGTAAACATAACAGATATTTCAACCGTATTTCGTTCACTTCTAAATACATGAGGTAAATTACTTCCTATTACTATAATATCTCCTTTTTGGTAAGGAGTAATCGTATCGCCTACAAAAATGGTTCCTTCACCATTTTCGATATAACTAATTTGTATTTCTTCATGTTGATGCAGTTTATCATAAAATACAAACTCAATATCTTCCTGATAGATTAAGGAATCTTCTTTGGTTTTTGGAATTTTAAATGGAAATACTTTCATGATTTGCACAATTATATGCTATAAATATAAAAAAATATACAAATATTACATGATTATTTTAGTAATTAAGACTAAACAGGATAATATAGTATCTTTTTGTGATAATATCACGAATTACATATCAATGGGTTATAAATACTTTTGAAAAAATTAAATTAGTAATTATGAGTATTCAATGGAAAGGCGTTATGCCAGCAGTAACTACAAAGTTTACTGCCGATGACAAATTAGACTTCAATATGTTTGAAGTAAACATAAATGCGCAGTTAGAAGCTGGGGTTTCAGGAATAATATTAGGAGGAACACTTGGTGAAGCAAGCACATTGTTACATGAGGAAAAAAAAGAATTAATTCAGCAAACCGTCAAAATGGTTAACGGTCAAGTTCCGGTAATTATGAATATAGCCGAACAGACTACAAGAGCCGCAATTCTGGCAGCTAACGAAGCTGAGCAAAATGGAGCAAAAGGACTAATGATTTTACCTCCTATGCGTTACAATGCCACAAGCCATGAAACCGTTACTTATTTTTCTGAAGTAGCCAAAAACACTTCACTTCCTATTATGATCTATAACAATCCAATCGATTATAAAATTGAAGTAACCTTAGATATGTTTGAAGAAATTTTGAAATTCGATAACATACAAGCAGTAAAAGAATCAACAAGAGATATTTCTAATGTAACCCGTATCATCAATCGTTTCAACGACCGATTAAAAATATTATCAGGTGTTGATACGCTAGCCTTAGAAAGCCTTTTTATGGGATCTGACGGATGGGTATCAGGCTTAGTAGATGCTTTCCCTGCTGAAACTGTAGCAATCTATAAACTAGCAAAAGCAGGAAGAACTCAAGAAGCATTAGCTATTTACAGATGGTTCCTTCCGCTTTTAGAATTAGATATTAATTCATTGTTAGTACAAAATATAAAATTGGCAGAAACAGCAACCAATTTAGGAACCGAATATGTAAGAGCTCCAAGGCTTCCGCTTCAAGGAGCAGAAAGAGAAAGAGTTCTGGCTATTATTACAGAAGGACTTCGCACTAGACCAACGCTACCCGATTATAAATCGATAGTACTTTAAACCCTCAATAATCAATTTGCTTTGGCGGATTCAAGCAATAATCCATCAACCAAAACAGTCATTTAAAATTCGTAAGCTCTAATTCTAAAATATAAAAAATGATTACAGGAAAAAATTATGTGGGAAGCCAACTTTTGGCCAGTGGGACTACAACCTACAGAACTATTAATCCGCAATTGAATATCGAAAATCCCTGGACATTTACCGAAGCCTCAGCAGAAGAAATTGAACAAGCAGTCCATTTAGCTCACAACGCGTTCAAAACATATAAAGACTTTCCTGCTGAACGAAAAGCGGCTTTTTTAAATGGTATTGCTGATGAAATTTTAGCTTTAGGCGATTCTTTATTGGAAATTTACTGTACTGAATCTGGTTTCTTAAGAGGCCGTGCAGAATCAGAAAGAGGTCGTACTGTTCTTCAATTACGCGCATTTGCCAACATGCTTTTAGAAGGAAGTTGGGTCGAAGCCACAATAGATACCGCCATCCCTGACCGATCACCGCTCCCAAAAGAAGATTTGAGAAAAATGCTGGTTCCTTTAGGGCCTGTAGTCGTTTTTGGTTCCAGTAACTTTCCTTTTGCTTTTTCTACAGCGGGAGGAGATACTGCATCAGCTTTGGCTGCTGGATGCCCTGTGATTGTAAAAAGCCATTCGATGCACATTGGAACTGGTGAAATGGTAGCCTCAGCTATAATAAATGCTGCCAAAAAACAGAACATGCCCGAAGGTGTTTTTTCCAATTTAATTGGTGGCGGTGTAACTCTTGGAGCTACTTTGGTAAAACATCCGCTTGTGAAAGCGGTTGGATTTACAGGAAGTATTACGGGTGGACGTGCTTTATTTGATCTTGCCTCGCAGCGTCCAGAGCCTATTCCGGTTTTTGCCGAAATGGGAAGTATTAATCCGGTGGTTATCCTGCCTGAAGCGATCGAAAAAAATGGTAAAAAATGGGCAACAGCTTATGCAAGTTCAATCACGTTAGGAACGGGACAATTTTGTACTAATCCTGGATTGCTATTAGCCATAAAAGGAAAACATCTAGACGCTTTTTTAAATGATTTAACTCAAGAAATCGAAAAAATAGTCCCTTCTTGTATGCTACATCCATCGATTAAATCTGACTTTAACATAGGAAAAGAAAAAATAAGAGCTCAAAGCGGTGTGACAACGATTGCTGAGTATAAGGGAGAAACTGCTCCTAACTTTGCACCACAAACCATACTAAGCGTTGAAGGTAAAACTTTTTTAAAAAATAAAGCACTTAGTCACGAAGTATTCGGTCCTTTTTCTATTGTCGTTCAGTGTGAAAACAGTGAAGAAATTACCACAATTATTGATAAATTAGACGGACAACTTACCGGTACTATACTTGCCGAGACGGATGAAATTTCAAAATATAATGTAGTGGTTAATGCTTTACAAAACAGAGTAGGAAGACTTATCTTTAATGGAGTTCCAACAGGCGTTGAGGTTTGCGCTTCGATGCTGCATGGTGGTCCTTATCCTTCTTCATCCGATGCTAGATTTACCGCTGTTGGCATCCATGCAGTAAAACGTTGGGTAAGACCATTTAGCTATCAAAACTGGCCTGATGAGTTATTACCAGAAGCACTTCAAAATAAAAACCCTTTGAACATTAATCGAACCGTTAATGATATACTAACTAACAAACCTATATAATTTATGCCAAGAAAAACTTTTTTTTGTGTCGATGCACACACTTGTGGTAATCCTGTGAGGGTGGTGGCCGGTGGAGGACCCAATTTGGTTGGTAACAATATGAGCGAAAAACGCCAACATTTTCTGAAAGAATATGACTGGATTCGTAAAGGCTTAATGTTCGAACCCAGAGGGCACGATATGATGAGTGGTAGTATTCTTTATCCGCCAAGTGATCCTGAAAATGATTTTGGTATTTTATTCATCGAAACCTCAGGCTGCTTGCCTATGTGCGGTCATGGAACTATTGGAACCATAACCATAGCTATTGAGGAAGGACTCATACAACCAAAAGTGCTTGGGAAAATACGAATGGAAGCTCCCGCAGGTCTGGTTCAAATTGCATATCAACAAACAGGAAAAAAAGTAGATTGGGTTCGTTTAACTAATGTCAAATCATATCTTGCAGCAGAAGGACTTACTGTTGAATGTCCCGAATTGGGAGAAATAACTTTTGATGTGGCTTATGGCGGAAATTATTATGCGATTGTTGACCCACAAACTAACTTTTCGGGAATACAAAACTTTACAGCTTCCAAAATTATTCAGTACAGTCAAGAAGTTCGCAAACGTATTAATGCAAAATATCCTGATATGTTCATTCACCCCGAAAACAGCACCATTAGAGATGTGAGTCACATGCTTTGGACAGGAGATCCGCTTGACCCTGCATCATCTGGACGAAATGCTGTTTTTTATGGAGACAAAGCGATTGACCGCTCGCCTTGCGGAACAGGAACCTCTGCCCGACTAGCGCAACTACATGCAAAAGGGAAACTAAAAAAAGGTGAAGATTTTATTCACGAAAGTTTTATTGGAAGCAAATTTATAGGGAAAGTTGAAGAAGAAACCACTATCGGAAACATCAAAGCCATTGTGCCAAGCATTCAGGGTTGGGCAAAAGTATATGGCTACAACACTATCATTATTGATGAAGATGACGATCCTTACGCCTTTGGTTTTCAGGTAATATAACAAAAACAGAAGCTCAAAATAAATCACTTGTTTTTACGGAATTTACTCTTGCCAGTGATTTTAAAATTTATAAGTATAATGAAAAAAGTAAGTATTATTGGTGGAGGAATAATAGGACTATGTTCAGCATATTATTTGGCAAAAGAAGGTTATGAAGTAGCCGTTTTCGACAAATCAGATATGACAGATGGCTGTTCTTATGGCAATGCAGGAATGGTCGTTCCGTCTCATATTATCCCTTTGGCTCAGCCCGGCATGATGGCACAAGGAATAAAATGGATGTTTGACAGTCAAAGTCCATTTTACATTAAACCTAGACTAAGTGCTGATTTGGTACAATGGGGCTTGCAATTTTACAAACATGCCAACAAGCAACATGTAGAAAAAGCTATGCCAGCACTATGCAACTTATCGCTTTTTAGCAAAGAATTGTATCAGGATTTTGTTAAGGAAAATAATTCTTTCTTTTATGAGAAGAAAGGACTTTTAATGCTCTATAAAACCGACAAAACTGCCGAAGAAATTCATCACGAAGGAAAACTAGCGGAATCATTTGGTTTAGAAGTCGATTTTTTGTCAAAAGATGAAGTTGCCAGACTCGAAACTGGAACACGTGCTGACGTAATTGGCGGTGTGCATTATAAAAGTGATGCGCATTTGTATCCTCAAAAATTCATGGAATTTATCAAAGCAGAATTAAACAGATTAAAGGTAAAAATTCATAGTCGTACTTTGGTGCAGGATTTTGTCAAACATGGTCAGTTTATTACCGAAATAATTACCGATGCGGGGGCTTTCAAAACTGACGAAGTAGTCTTAGCAACCGGATCATGGAGTCCTGCTATAGCAAAAAAACTAAACTGCTCGATTTCAATTTTACCCGGAAAAGGCTATAGTTTCACACTACAAGATGTTAAACAAAAACCTACTATTCCTTCCATTCTATGCGAAGGAAAAGTAGCCGTTACTCCAATGAGTACCGATATTCGTTTTGGAGGAACCATGGAAATAACCCATACAAACGACACTCAAATTAACGCCAACAGAGTACAAGGAATCGTAAATAGCATTAACAGTTTTTATCCAGACCTAAAAATAGAAAGGCCAAGTGAAAAAGAAACTTGGTTTGGATTTAGACCCTGCACTCCCTCTGGAATGCCAATTATTGCCAGAGACAAAAAAATAAAAAACTTAACTTTGGCAACCGGACACGGCATGATGGGATTAAGTTTAGCTCCAGCAACGGGCAAGCTAGTTTCAGAAATTATTGCCGAAAAAACCACCACTGTCAATACCGAAATGTTTCAATTTTAACTTTATGAGATACGAATCCATACCTTCTTCTTTATTCATAGAAAATAGAAAACGTTTTTCGGCAAAAATGGATGCAAACAGCCTAGCTATTTTAGTTTCTAATGATGTAATGCCTAATAATGCAGATGATATAATGGGATTTGCCCAGAATAATGATCTATTCTATTTGTCAGGAATTAATCAAGATGAAACCATTTTGGTGCTTTTTCCAGATGCCTATAAAGAAGAAAATCAGATTACATTATTTATCAAAGAAGTAAATGCGCATACAAAACTTTGGGATGGAGATTTCTTAACCAAAGAAGAAGCCAGAGCAATTTCGGGAATAAAAAACATAAAATGGACTCACGAATTTGAAAAAACAGTACAGCTTTTTGCTTTTGAAGCCGATACCTTTTACTTAGGTCATAACGAACATATTAAAAGAGTTACCAATGAAATGATAACGCGTCAGGATCGAATGATTCAATGGTGTAAAGAGAAATATCCGTTGCATAAATACGACAGAGCAGCCAAAATAACACGCGATTTAAGACCGATAAAATCTGAGGAAGAAGTTTCCTTGATAGAAAAAGCAATAGCCATAAGCGTAAAAGGTTTTGAAAGACTTTTGAAAGCTGTAAAACCTAACATAAAAGAGTTTGAATTAGAAGCGGAACTGATCTATGAAATTGTAAAAAATGGAGCTTCACGTCATGCCTTCAGACCAATTATAGCATCCGGTAAAAACGCTTGTGCCTTACATTACAACAGCAATGACGCGATTTGTAAGGAAAATGAAATGATTTTAGTTGATTTTGGAGTTTGTTACGCTAATTACAATTCCGACACCACAAGGTGCGTTCCTGTAAGCGGCAGATTTTCTAAACGTCAGCGAGAAGTATATGCGTCTGTTTTGCATTGTTTAAAGGAAGGTTCAAAGTGGCTGCGTCCTGGTGTACGACATAGTGATTACGAAAAACAAATGGCTGGACTTATCGAACAGGAATTATTAAAATTAAAACTATTGACCCCTGAAGAAATTGCCCATCAGGATCCAGATGCTCCTGCCTATAAAAAATATTTTATGCATGGTACAGCCCATCATTTAGGACTTGATGTTCACGATGTAGGATTGTATTCCCGTACTTTTGAAAAAGGAATGGTTCTTACCTGCGAACCTGGAATTTACATACCCGAAGAAGGAATTGGTTGCCGACTGGAAAATGATTATCTCATTACAGAAGAGGGTAATAGAAACCTTTCAGAAGCACTACCTATAAAGATAGAAGATATCGAAAAATGGATTCAGCATAAATAGCTTGGAATAAAGATTTATTTCATCATCAAAACGAACAGCTACAAGAGTATTTTTTGTAGCTGTTTTTTTTATGTAAGAAATCTAAAAAAGAGAGATTCAAAGTCATAAAATTGGAATACTTTTTTTTATTCAAAAACATGATTTAGAGTAGGTTAGTTTTGTTTCATTTTCACACCTCAATTTATATTTACTTCTTCACATGGAGTAGTAAGCTCTACGATTCTACAAATCATAAAGACAAATAAATACTTGTAAATTTAAATTTCTATGATAAATAATATTCAAAACAAGATAATATAATCTGATTTTATGATAACATATTGGCATAAATAAGGATATAAATGCAAAATATTTGCAGTTCTTAATCATAAAACCAAAATATGAGAATTAACCTTTATTTTAGAAAATTTGCAATACTCTTTTTTGTATTTGCAGCACAACTAATCTTTGCTCAGGAAAGAATAGTTACAGGAATTGTTACCGACGACGCAGGAATCCCGTTGCCCGGTGTGAGTGTGTTAATCAAAGGATCCAAAACAGGAACACAAACAGATTTTAGCGGAGCTTTCTCTATTAACGTAGCTCCTAATCAATTATTGATCCTTAGTTATATAGGTATGAAGCCTCAGGAAGTGACTGCTACTTCTACTAAACTTCATCTTAAAATGTCGGCTGGATCAACTGCACTTCAGGAAATTGTTGTAACCGCATTAGGTCTTAAAAGGGAGAAAAAATCTCTGGGTTATGCTACTCAAGAAGTAAAAGGCGAGGACCTAACCAAGGTGAATACTGGGAATGTCGCAAACTCAATTTCAGGTAAAGTGGCGGGTGTTAATATTAGAAGAAATAATAACATTGGAGGATCTACGAATGTGATCATACGCGGATCGTCATCTTTAACGGGAAACAACCAGGCATTATGGGTGGTAGATGGAGTGCCATTAAATAATGACAATACTAATACAGCAGATCAAAAAAGCGGTGGTAACACTGGAGGATATGATTACGGAAATGCCGCATCAGATATAAATCCGGATGATATCGAATCTATCAATGTTTTGAAAGGTGCAGCTGCATCTGCTCTTTATGGATCTAGAGCTGCAAACGGTGTAATTTTGGTTACTCTTAAAAAAGGAAGTAAATCTAAAGGCGGACTAGGTATTACTTTTACAAGTGGCATAAGTGTTGGGGTTGTGGATAAAAATACCTTACCTCAATATCAAAATGAATACGGAAGCGGTTATGGCGATTTTTATGGCACGGTAAATTTAGGCAGCGGAGAGTATCCTTATGCTGCTACAGATGATGCTTCATGGGGACCAAAATACGACCCCAACATACTGGTTTACAACTGGAATTCATTCTATCCAGAATTGCCTTCATACGGTGTTGCAACACCTTGGACTCCAGTAAAAAAGAATCCAAACAGCTTCTACCAAAAAAGCCTTACGTACATCAGTAATATTACTTTTTCAGGATCAAATGAAAATGGAGATTTTAGATTAGGCTATACCAATTACAATCAGGAACAGGGAATTCTTCCTAATAGCAACAACAAAAAAGATAATTTTAATTTTTCTGCCAGTTACAAACTTAGTCCAAAAACAAAAGTGTCAGCTTCTGCAAATTTTCTGAAAGCATACGCAAAAGGAATGAATGAAACCGGATATGGTGATGGTGGAAACAACTACCTGAGCAGTATAAGACAATGGTATAGTATGAGTGCGGATTTTCAGGATTTGGAAGATGCTTATAATTTAACCAAGAAGAACACTACATGGAGCGTTGGCGGACCAACAGACTTAACAGTTCAGTTTCATGACAATCCATATTTTCAGCGTTACAACAATTACAACTCTTTGAACAGAGATCGTTTCTTTGGAAATTTTGCTTTAAGTACAGATGTAGCAAGCTGGTTAAATATTATAGGAAAAGGATCAGTAGATTACTATAATCAATTACAGGAAGAACGAATCGCTGTCGGTTCAAAAAGAGCAGGCAATATGTTAGGACAATATTCAAGATATGATAAAACATTCAGAGAAATCAATCTTGATATAATGCTGAACTTTAAAACCGATATTACAGAAGACTTAAAATTCTACGGATTGCTTGGAGGGAACACTAGGCGTTCTGATAAAAGCATAGTCTATTCAGTTACAAATGGCGGTTTAATCGTGCCAGGTAAATATATGTTGAGTAATACGATATCACCTATAAACTATCCTTCGGAATATGTTGAAACTATAGGTACAAACAGTGTTTATGCTAATGCGACTTTGAATTACAAAGAAAAGATTTTCCTTGAAGGTTCTTACAGAGTAGATCAGTCTTCTACTCTTCCTAAAAAGAATAATACCTATACTTATCCGTCAATTACCGGAACTTACATTTTTAGCAATGACCTAAAAGCCGATTGGCTGTCATTTGGTAAACTACGCTTAAATTATGCTGAAACAGGTAATGATGCAGAATTTGCGGTAATCGAATCTACTTTTGCTAAAAACAGCAATTTTGGACCTGATGGAATTCGTTTTTCTAATGAAAACAACAAAAGTAATTCGAACTTAAAGAGTGAACTTACAAGAGGTTTAGAAGGGGGTATTGAGCTTAAATTTCTAAAAAATAGAGTAGGATTAGATTTCTCATACTATAAAAGCAATACTACTAACCAGATTTTATCAATCGAAACTCCTGTGCAAACAGGTTATAGCAGATCATGGATCAATGGTGGAAATGTAGAGAACAAAGGATTCGAGGTTGTTTTAAGTGTTATTCCGATTAAAACACAAGATTTTTCATGGGAAGCCAAAATTAACTGGGCAACAAATAAAAATAAGGTAATCGATCTTAATGGTGCTGAGAGACTTTCTATTGGGTCATTTCAGGGTGTAGGGTATATTGCCGAAGTTGGAAAACCAATTGGTCAGCTTATTGGAAGAGGTTATAAGTATTTAGAAGGCGAAAGAGTTGTGAAAAGTAACGGAAGATACGAAGTGGTAGCTGGAGCAACAATTGGAGATGTAAATCCGGACTGGACAGGTGGTATTAATAACATTCTTCGTTACAAAGATTTATCGTTTAATTTTTTAATTGACATCAAAAAAGGAGGTGATGTTTACTCTTTGGACCAGCAATATGGTAAAACCACAGGTATTTATCAAAGCACTGTAGGAATAAACCATTTAGGCAATCCGGTAAGAAATTCAGTTGCAGATGGTGGTGGAATTATTCTTGATGGAGTAATAGCTGATGGTACACGCAATACTAAGGTGATTCCTGCAGATTATAATACGTACAACTCAATGCCTCAAGAAGCTTATGTGTATGATGCGTCCTATGTAAAACTGCGCGAAGTAGGTTTGAGTTATAAATTTCCGTCAAAACTTTTAGCTAACACATTTATCAACAGTATGATTTTTACATTAAACGGAAGTAACTTGTGGATTATTAGTAAAAACCTTCCATATGCTGATCCAGAAGCAGGATCATCATCAGGTAATCTTCAGGGTTTTCAGACAGGAGTATTGCCTACAACAAAAGAGTACAACTTTAACATCAAAGTTCAATTCTAAAAACAAATAAAATGAAAAAATTTAAAACCATACTCCTTGCCGCAACATTATTAATTTCTGTGGTTTCCTGTGAAGATATCGACAAGTTAAACGAAAACACAAAAGCATATACTACCGTTCTTCCGGGAAGTTTAATGACTAGTTCTCAGGTAAATTATGCCTATTTCTTGACCAATGCATCGGTTAATGACAATAATTTCAGAGGTTATGCTCAATACTGGACTACTTCAACTTACACAGATGAAGTAAATTATAATCAGGTTAGACGAAATTTAGGTAACTCTCACTCTGTGATACTTTACAGAGATGTTTTAGAAGATCTTGTGATTGCAAAAAAGAAAATAACTGACGAACAAGCGCTTGGGCCAGTTGAAACGGCTGTAAAGAAAAACAGAATAGCAGTCTTGGAAGTTCAGATTGTAATGGCTTACCAGACATTAGTGGATCTTTTTGGGGATATTGTTTATTCGCAGGCTTTGGATATAGCAAATTACCCGACTCCAAAATATGATGATGCCAAGACGGTTTATCTGGATCTGTCTAATCGTTTGGATGCTGCCATTGCAAATATGGATGGTAATTATGCTAGTTTCGGATCGGCTGATCTGATCTATAAAGGAAATGTAGTGCAATGGAAAAAATTAGCCAATAGTGTGAAGCTAAAATTAGGAATGCATCTTGCTGATGTTGATCCTGCTAAGGCAAAAGCAATAGTTGAATCTGCTTTCAGTTCAGGAATCATTGCTAACAACGGTGATAATGCTTTATTTCAATATTACAAAACAACGGTAGATGAGAATCCATTATATAATAGTTTAGTTAATGAAAGTCAGATTATGCCAACAGAGTTTTTTGTTAATGAATTAAACGGAAAATCAGATCCAAGACGTGATATCTTTTTTAATCCGGCTTCAAAAATTGCTGGCCAATACAAAGGAGCGCCTTATGCGCAGCAGGTTACCTATAAAAACTTTTCGAATATAGGATTGAAATTAAGAGATAGAACAAATCCAGGGGTAATCTTTGATTGTTCAGAGACCAGTTTTTTACTCGCAGATGCAGCTAACAGAGGTTTTAATGTAGGTGGTACAGCAGCTCGATATTATGAAGGAGGTATTCGTTCCAGTATGAGTTATTGGGGAGTTTCAAGTGTAGATGCGGAAGCCTATTTGGCTAGGACGGATGTTGCTTTTGCAACTGCCTCTGGGACAAACAAGCAAAAAATTGCTTATCAGCTTTGGATTGCTTATTACAACCGTGGTTTTGAAGGTTGGACAGAGTACAGAAGATTAGATTATCCAGTTCTGGTTGCTCCAGTAACTGCAGTATCTGAGGCTGAAGGAAAAGTTCCAGTTAGAAATATTTACTCATTATTTGATGCTACTTTAAACAAAGCCAATTACAATGCTGCAGCAACAGCAATTGGTGGTGATAAAATGACAACAAAATTATTTTGGGATAAATTTTAATCCGTAAACATTTTAATAGCTCATTGAATTTAGGCAGATACTCTTAAGGTGTCTGTCTTTTTTTTGTTAAAAGAAGAAAAGTATTGTATTCTTTGGTTTTTGAAATAATAAATACTTGTATAAAAATTAAAATATTATCAAAATAAAAGAAAATAATGTAATTATAAAGTTAATTTTAAGATAACTTACTATCAATATAGAGTAAAATAGTGCAATATTTTAATTCAATATAAAAATACCTTTGGTTTTAACTAACAAATACCTAAAATTATGAAAACAAAGTTATTTTTATTTTTGGCATTCGTCTTTGTCTTAAAAGCGAGTGCCCAGGGGCTTCCCTGTCGGACGACCGAAGAGAACGAAAAAATATATAAAGCAAATCCCCATGCTTTAAAAGAAAAGAAAGATTTTGATGTATTTAGTAAAAACTTCAGTGCCTCAAGAAAATTAAAAACTGGAAAAGCTATCGAAACCTCGTATATTATTCCAGTTGTATTTCATATTTATGGCGACCTTCAAAGTGGGAAAACCATCACTTATCAAAAAATTGTCAACCACCTTCAACAACTTAATGATGATTTTAACGGTCGGAATGCCGATTATCAAACTGTTGATCCCTTTTTTCAAGCTCGAAGAGGAACTTTAAAAGTAGAATTTAAATTGGCTAAAATCGATCAGAATGGCGGATGTACCTCAGGGGTTGTGTTTCATCCTGCCAAAAATGGCTACGGAAATGGTGGCGGTTACGATGATCAAATTGCAGCCGATGCTTGGGACAATACAAAATACATGAATGTTTACATTCAAAACGACTTATATGCTGATGGCACTTTAAACAACTCTGGCGTTGCTTGGTATCCTGATTCAGGAATGACCGCTAGCAATACGGCCAGAGTTGTTTTTAATGGAGCATATTTATATGATAACTCCTATAGTAAAGAATTCTCAGCTACACTTACTCATGAATTCGGTCATTTCATGAATTTAATACACACTTTTGAAGGAGGCTGTACTGGTACTGACGAAGTAGATGATACTCCCTTCGAAGATGGAAAACATACTTTGGCCTGTACGCAAGGAACCAACTGTAACGGTGATAGAGTAAACAACGAAAATTACATGGGATACAATGGTGCTCAGGGTTGTTACAAAATGTACACACAAGGACAAATTGACCGAATGCTAGCGGCACTTGAACATCCTGCAAGAAAATCACTTTGGCAAGCAGCTAATTTAATTGCTACAGGCGTAAACACAACAGGAGGATTACTGGCCGTAAATTCTAGTTTTTTCAAAGAAGCTGTTTCAAATGATGGCGCTTTTGATACCTCATCTATTGTAACTTTAACCGACAAAACATTCGCACTCACTTCTGGAACAATGGTTTCTGGCACACACTTCAGCCATACTTTTCCGGTTGGGATTACTCCTGTGCTGACTGTTAATTCAAATGCTCAGTTAACCATTACCTTAACAGGAAAAGCAACAAGCCACCTCACAACCAACAATACAAAAGGAACCATTACATTTTTGCCTGCAGCTTTTACTGGAGGAACTACTAATCTCACTTGTACGAGTTTAAATTTTGATTTTAAATTTGTTGATCCTTACGGAATTTATTTTGTAGATATGCCAGACGCGACAGCTTCCGCAACGACAACTTGGAAAGCTTTTAAAATAGAAAAAGGAGATGACCCCGCTTTTGGTTCTTGGCGATATGCGGCGAATGCTTTAAAAATAGAAACCTACGCTAAAAAATTGGTTTGTGAAACAGGAACAAGAAACATCTCCTTACTTCCTATAAACTCACCAGTAAATGCTTCAAGCAATTTTACTGCTCCGGGAGCATTTCCAAATCAGTTAGATTTACGTACTGCATCTTATACCAATTGGGATGGAAAAACTGGTTATGTAGGTTTTGATTTTCTTATTGATGGACTTACTTGTTATGGCTGGTTTAAAGTAATGGTTAACGCAAATGGAGATAGTTTTAGTATTACCGAGTATGCTTACAACACGCAACCTGGAGCTCCTATTTATACGGGAATGTCTCCAAAAACTGCTGTAGTAGTTTCTAACAATATCTTGTATGAATCTGATGCCAATGATGGAAGTGTCACTTCAAATTCAGTAATTTCATTATCAACCAATAACGGCACTTTTACAAAAAGCAGCGGGACATTTACTCCAAATACAGATTACACCATTACTGGCGTGCCTGCGGGTTTAACTGCTGTTCTAACGCTTCAAAATAGTTCAAATGTAGCACTTACTTTTACAGGAAAAGCCAGTTCTCATTTACCAGCTAACAATGCCACAGTAATTATAACTTTTAAAGATGCTGCTATAACAGGTGGGATTGCAACACTAGATAATCCAGCAAAAACGATAACAATAAATTTTGATGCACCATACGGAATCTTTTATGTAAACAATCCTGATTATACCGCATCGCCAGCAACTACTTGGCAATATTTTGATTTAGCTATTGGTGACAATACAGAATATGGTGCTTGGCAATATGCTGCTAACGCTCTAAAAATTGAAACCTACGGCAAGCGGCTAGTAACAGAAAACGGAACAAGAAATATTAGCAAAATAGCAGCTGGAACTTCAATTGGGGCTAGCAGTAATTTTACAGCACCAGGAGCTTATCCTAATCAGTTGGATTTGCGTACACCAACTTACACGGCTTGGGATAATCAAACAGCTTACGTAGGTTTTGAATATACAAGCAGAGGCAGAACTTGTTACGGTTGGTTTAAAGTAAAAGTAACTGCCAACGGAGACGGATATTCTGTCTTAGAATTTGCCTATAATACAAAGCCTAATCAAGCAATTATTGCCGGTGCAACTAGCGGAACAACTGTTGCGGCTCCAACAAATTTAGTAGTCACTGCAAATTCGGCTAACCTTCAAGCTGTTTTAACATGGACAGACAATGCAACTAATGAAACCGGATATACCGTGGAAAGAGCTGCTGCAGATGGAGTTTACAGCAGTATTGCAACTTTAGGAGCCAATGTAGTTACTTTTACCAACACAGGATTAACAGCTGGAAACACTTATACTTACAGAGTAAAAGCCATTGCCAACGCAGTTTCTTCTGACTATTCGAATGTGGCAACAGCTGTTTTTACTGCAACTTCGGCTTATTGTACGGCGCAAGGAGCAAATTCTTATGAACATATTAAAAATGTTGTCATCGGAACTTTTACCAATGCTTCTGGAGCTGATGCTACTGGTTATGGAAATTATACTTCTAAAAACATAACACTAACACCTAATGCAAATGTAGCAGTAAGCTTAACTCCCGGATTCTCAAGTTCTAGTTATACTCAATCATGGGGAATTTGGATTGATTACAACAAAAACAGCACTTTTGAAGCATCTGAAAAAGTAATCAACGGACTTTCTTCTAGTGGATCTGTCTCCTCAAATTTTACCGTAGCGAATGCAACGGGAACAACCAGAATGCGTATTGTTATGAAATACAATGCAAATCCAGCCTCAGCTTGTGGAAATATAGGCGATGGTGAAGTTGAAGACTATACCGTAACTTTTGGAAACGCAAATCCAAATCCAGTTACTTTAGCAACGCCAACAAATATTGGCAATTCAGGAATTTACTCCTCAGGATTTTATGCTTCTTGGAAAGAGGTTGCCAATGCAACAAGTTACGAAGTTCAATTGTTTAAAGCCGCAACTGGGTGGGCAACAGCTGGCACATCAAACACCTATTATTTATGGATTCCAAAACAAGGTACTGAAACCGCTTATAGATTTAGAGTAAGAGCTGTAAACGCATCTGGAACTAGCGACTGGAGTAATTATCTAGATATCAACCTTACAGCTGCACTTGCTGGACCTGAAGCCGATGATATCCTTACAGGTAAAAAATCATTTACAATGTATCCAAATCCAGCAACAGCATTGGTGAATTTTACTTTTGAAAATGTTAATGTTGCAAATGCTGTGATTACAATCTACAACAATAGCGGAGACCTAATCGATACCGTTCGCAATACATCAACTTATACTTTCAAAAATTTACCAATGGGACTTTATCATGTAATTCTTACAGATGGTACTTTTAGACAAAGTAAAAAACTTTTTATAAAATAAGAGAATAATGCATCCCTAAAAAAAAACCGCTGGAAGAATCTTTTCAGCGGTTTTATCATTTAATAAAAGGAATTGATACGGATTAATTCTAATGCTATATCAATATCCAAAAGGATTTTCAACACTTTGCATTGGCGTAGTAAACCATTTAGGTCCATTGGCAGTCATATAAAAATGATCCTCATGACGAATACCAAATTTCCCCGGAATACAAATCATAGGTTCATTACTCACAACCATTCCTTCGCGAAGTTCAATTTCGCTTCCTCTTACCAAATACGGATACTCATGAATATCGAGTCCCGTGCCGTGTCCTACTCTGTGGGGTAATCCGGGTAGTTCATAATCAGCACTCAAACCTGCTTTTGCTAGTGTTTTTCTAGCAGCATCATCAACAGATCCACAAGTAGCTCCTATTTTCGCTGCTTCAAAAGCGGCAAACTGAGTGGCTTGTTCAAGATTCCAAATTCTTTTATACTCTTCGGATGGTATTCCATAGGTATAAGATCTCGTAATGTCAGAAAGATAACCTTCTAGTCTACAACCAGTATCAATAATTACCGCTTCGTTTTCTTTTAAATCCTGAGGAACTGAAACACCATGCGGGTATTGGGTGTCATCCCCAAATAAAACAATACAAAAATAAGAACCTGAAGCAACACCCGCTTTTATATGTGCTTCCTGTATAAATGAGGTTACTTCGGCAACGGTTATTCCGGGTCTGAGTATTTTTGCAGCTGCGCGTTGAACAACCATTGTAATTTCTTTGGCCTTTTGAATAATGGCGATTTCATTTACTGATTTTTGCATACGGCAACCCGAGCTAATTGGAAGCCCATTTACAAACGTATATAACTGATTTGCTTTTGCGACACCATCTACCAAAAAATAGGGAGCAGATTCATCAATCGCAATCTCTCCGTTTAGAATATTTTTATTCTTTAGCAATTCTCCCATTAAAACATAAGGAGATTCATGTTCTTCCCAGCAATTAATTGTTGCGTTTAATTGCATGTACTTCATAAAAGTGCCTTCTTCAAATTTAGGTACGATATAATCTAGCTTTCCATCATCATACAATAAAGCTCCAACCATTCTTTCAGATGGATTCCATTGGGTACCCGTGAAATAATAAAGATTGGTTCCTGCATTAATATACAAGGCTTTGATCTTACTTTCTTGTATTAAAGCTGTTGCCTTTTTTAATCGCTCTACATATTCTTCTGGCTGAATTGGTTTTACACCCAGGGTCATATCCTTAATTTTTTCTAACTCAATGGCAGCGGTTGAGCCTCCTATTCCAATTGTCATTTTTATTTTATTTTAAATTGATTCGATGATCTTCTACTCATACAATCTTCCTGAGAAGATTTTTGAATTTATGTACTAAAGTGTTATTCCGACTGAGGTAATATACGTTTTAAAGATTATTTTTCTTTGTAAACTCCTCATAAAAATATCCGGCCGCTATAAGATCTTCCATGGCATGTCCAACGGATTTAAAAAAGGTGATTTCTTCATCAGAGGTTCTTCCCGCTTTCTTAGTACTGCATAACTCAAATAAATCTGCTTTAATATCGTCTCTAGAAAGGACTCCATTAGTTAACGGAATTAATATGTCACCACTTTCTTTTAATCCACCCTGATAAGTATCTAAAAACACTGATGATTTTAATACAGCTTCATCATCTGCCTCACGCATATCTTTTTTGTAAGCGCCAACCAA
Source organism: Flavobacterium succinicans LMG 10402 (assembly GCF_000611675.1). Lineage (GTDB taxonomy): Bacteria > Bacteroidota > Bacteroidia > Flavobacteriales > Flavobacteriaceae > Flavobacterium > Flavobacterium succinicans. The sequence goes on from NZ_JATV01000009.1 coordinate 46,739, forward strand.
ATCTAAATGCTGTCCTGGTTTAAGCCATTTGCCAAACACAAGAGGGACGGGTGACAAGGTTGCTGAAGAAATAATAGCTACTTCGCCTATAATCTCCTCTATGCTTGAAACGGCTGTACAGCTATATGCCGCATGATGAAGTTTGTCACACACCGCTTGTGCTTTTTCTAGTGTTCTTCCCCAAACATAGACTCGTTCTATAGGTCTTACGCTGGCGTGTGCTTCAATCAAATTTACGGCAAGGGCTCCAGTTCCTATCATTAACAGCGAAGAAGCATTAGTACGCGAAAGGTAACTACTAGCCAATGCAGAGGTAGCCGCAGTTCTTTTTCCAGTTAAAGATTTTGCATCAAGTATCGCTTTTACGTTTCCTTTATGTCCATCGAGATACAGATAAGTTCCTTGTATAGAAGGCAAATCGTACTTGCCATTGTTAGGACTAACCGTAACAATTTTTACACCTAAATCTTTACCCGATTCAAAAGCGGGCATTAATAACAAGGTTGAATCTTTGTCTTCTTCAGGATTTGGATAATCATGATGATGGCGCAAAGGCACTTGAATGGACGAAGTAGAAAATCCTTGGCGCAGTCTTTCAATAAGTTCATTGAAGTTGCAGCTTGCTTCGATGAAACTATCTGATAGTAGTTGAATACCTTCCATAAGTTGTATTTGAAATTTCAATAAAAATAGAAGATTAATTTATGATAACACTATTTCATCAAAAATTAGATAACTTAGAACAATTTAAGGTTAATATAGTACAAATTGATTATGCAGTAAGGACATATTTTTATAAAAAATCAATTTATAAAATAATGAAAAAATTACAACACCTTGTAATACTCCTGACCACATCGTTGCTATTTTTAACCAGTTTTGCACAAACGCAAACTGCAAATAAGAGTAGTCTGGAAATTAAATTAATACAATTGTTTCCAGGCGCAGAAGTTAACAAAATCAAAGACTTTGAGAATTTTTCAGAGTCTTATGAATTAGTTCTAAATGAACCTTTGGATCACAAGAATCCTAAAAAAGGAACTTTTAAGCATTATATCTATTTATCGCATCTTGATTTCAAAAAGCCAATGATTATTGAAACAGAAGGATATGCTGCTCGATATAGAAAAACAGAATTAAGCAGTTTGTTAAACGCCAATCAGCTTATTGTTGAATATCGTTTTTATGGAAAATCAAGACCTAACCCAATTCAATGGCAGTATCTTACAAACGATCAAGCGATTGCCGATTACCATACTATTGTCACAAAACTAAAACAATTGTATACCGGAAAATGGGTCTCAACAGGAATTAGCAAAGGTGGAGAAACCACCTTAATTTATAAATCGAAATATCCAAATGATATAGATGTTGCCGTTCCCTATGTGGCTCCGTTGATAAATACCCAAGAAGATCCACGAATTGAACAGCATTTAGCCACTATAGGAACATCCGAATGCCGAAAAAAAATAACAGCCTTTCAGCGTAGCTTACTGCAAAACAGAGCAAGTCTAATCAATGAAATTCAAGCGTATGCGGAAAAGGAAAAAATGACATTTACAGCCGTTTCTTTGGATGAAGCATTAGAGTATAGTGCTCTCGAATTTCCTTTTTCTTTTTGGCAATGGGGCGGCAAATGCGAAGAAATTCCAAACAGTACAGCATCCTCAAAAGAACTTTTTGAGTATATGAATAAAATTGTAGGCATTGGGTCTTATAATGATCAAAGCTACTACGACCTTTTACCCTCATTTTATCAACACATGAGTGAATTAGGCTATTACGGTTATGATTTTACTCCTGTAAAAGATTTGTTAACCACAGTAAAAAGTACTTCAAATAATCGATTTGCTCCAAAAGATGTCGCAATACAATATAACCCAAACTACATCAAAAGCGTTAGAGCTTACGTTGAGAATAAAGGCTCAAAAATACTGTACATTTACGGAGGTTATGATACATGGGTAGCTTGTTCTCCCACTCCAAAATCAAATCTTGATGCCTTAAAAATGGTCTTGCCAGAAGGTAGTCACGCAACGAGGATAAAAAACTTTCCGAAAGAGGAACAAGAAAAAGCAATACAACTTCTTAAAAAATGGCTGCTTGCAAATTAATTTTTTGAAATAGTAAACTATAAAGCGAATCTTTTTAATTCTTTTGCAAATGATGGAAAAGGTATGCTTACAATCTTATTTCAAAACTAAAAACACTTTCAAAACAAAATAAAATGAACAAAAAGAAAATCCTTTTTATTCTTGTATCTATTGGTATAGTCCAATACGGATGGACTCAAAAGCACTTTCCCAATTTAGCAGCGGCCAAAAACAATATCGATTACAAAGGCAACCCTAAAAATGCTACGGATAGAAAACCATTAGCTTTTTCGGACAAAGGCGCTTGGTTTGCCTTTGGATTCTTGGACGCTTCCGGAATTCAAGCGGGATTTTCGGGTCCATTTTTAATGACAGAGCAAAACGGTGTTTGGCTAAGCCCTTCTTTTGTTGCCCTTCAACTTCAGGATGAAAACAAACAAGAGGTCATTCACTGGAAAAGCGCATTGGTGCAACAAAACAGTTACAACAGTCATTTAGAGCAAGAATTTAAAAGCGAAAAAATAAGGATCAAACAAGAATTAGTTTTTTTATCAGGGCATTCGGCATTGCAAAAAACTAGCATTACCAATACCTCGTCAAAAACAATAACACTTTTTCCTTCTTATAGCTCGACAACTTTTTTAACCGATGTACAAGTATCCAACGAAAATAAAATCCTAAAAATCGTTTCTCCAAAAAGTACTGCTATAGGTTACATACAATTTCTGAACACTACTCCTGAAATTCAAATTACCCAACAGGGATACCAAGTTCAAACAGCAAAATTGGTTGTAAAACCAAAGGAAACTAAAGAAATTGTGGTTTCTCAAACTTATATTTTTCCGCAGTATTCTTGGGAAAATGAAAAAGAAGTAATCTCAAAAACGGCATTTTCTACGCTGCTCAACAATACACAAAAAGAAAAAGAAAATCAACTATCCCATTTGATTTCCAAAAAGAAGAAAATATACAACGACATACTTTATTCTAATCTGATTGCCAAACTTGTCCTTACATTACAAAACAATACGAGAATCCCAGCAGAAGGATTAAAACACGGGGGACTTTTTCCTAGTTACAACTACGAATGGTTTCATGGATTTTGGGCATGGGACAGCTGGAAACATGCTGTAGCTATCGCCAATTACGACACTGAATTGGCAAAAAATCAAATGCGTGCTTTATTCGATTATCAGGAACCCAATGGATTTATACCCGATTGTATTTACAGAAATAATCTTATTGAAGAAAACAATTACCGAAACACCAAAGCACCGCTAGCAGCTTGGGCAATTTGGAAAATTTATGAAAAAACAAAAGAGATTAATTTTATACAAGAATTTTACCCAAAACTAAAATTATATCACAATTGGTGGTACAACGAACGCGACCATGATAAGGATGGTTTATGCGAATATGGATCTACAGACGGAACTTTACTTGCCGCAAAATGGGAAAGCGGAATGGACAATGCCGTTCGATTTGATGATGGTAAACTCCTGAAAAATGGAGAAAAAGCCTATTCATTAGATCAAGAAAGTGTCGATTTGAATGCATTTTTATATGCCGAAAAAAACTATCTATTTAAAATGGCAAAAGTGTTAAATCTTACAACAGAAGCCACCAAATGGCAAGAAGAAAGTGTTGCATTAAAAGTTACTATTCAAAATCAATTTTGGGATGCTGCAACAAGCTGGTTTTATGATACTACGATAGATGGCAAAACACTCATAAAAGCAATGGGTTGCGAAGGATATATACCCATTTGGGCTGAAGCCGCTTCGGCTGAACAAACTAAAACAGCAAAGGAAAATATGCTCGACACAAAGTCCTTAAACACATTTGTCCCTTTACCAACACTGGCCGCAAATCATCCGAAATTCAAACCCGATAATGGATACTGGAGAGGTCCGGTATGGATTGATCAAAGTTATTTTGGCATCAACGGATTAGAAAAATACGGATACCAAAATGAAGCAAATCAACTGACAAACAAACTAATTCATAACTCCGAAGGAGTTTTAGACAAAGGCAAAACCATTAGAGAAAATTATCAGCCCCTTACAGGAAAAGGTTTGGAAGCCTATAATTTTAGCTGGTCAGCAGCGCATTATTTAATGCTACTTTTAGAAGATGAATAGTGAATCAATGAAAAAAGTAATTTATTTGCTACACTTATTAATTGAACTTACATAATGTTAATATTGAAGAACAACAAGAAATCGTTTCTCGCGTAGAAAGTTTGTTTGCCAAAGCCGATGTGATTGAGAAGAAATACCAATCAGTAAGGGAAAAAATAGACAATTTACCCCAAGCCTTGTTGCACAAAGCGTTCAAAAGGTGAGCTTACAGAGCAGTTCGAGAGTGATGGGGATGCGCGAGAGTTGTTGCAACAAATGCAGGTGTTGAAAAACAGTGGGGTAAAACCTAAAAAAGTCGCATCTAAAAAAGTGAAGAAGTATCCAGAAAACGAAGCTATTTTGGGGATGATTTCGGAGGATGGAGAAAATTATAAAATGTAAAATATGGAAATACTAAATAGAAGTGCTATTACCATTACGCCCAAACAACCTTTTGTTGATTGGGCGAATGCGCTTTCCTCAGAATTTCCAATGGAAATAAGTGTGATAGGAGAATCCCACACCTATCTCACCAATCCTGACTTTGACGATGCCCAAAAACACATAAAAAAATATTTCAAGCAAATTTTTGAAGAAGAACTCGAAGGCATTTGGACAGTCGAACAGGATTGGCCACAAAAAAGAGATTTCGAAGCTTTTTGAGCATGGTTCAGCTATGAAATCAGTGATTGGGTACACGATTTAAGTACAAAACCACTATTTGACGAATTTTGATTTTACTTCCCGATACAGAAATTAGCAAATATATTCCCCAACAATTCGTCATTCGTAACTTGTCCTGTAATCAATCCGAATTGGTACAAGGCTTCCCGAATATCTAATGCCATTAAATCACTGGACAGATTGGTTTCTAGTCCAAACTTCACTTTTTGAATTTCTTCTAGGGCTTTCAATAAAGAATCGTAATGTCTTGTATTGGTTACAATCGTTTCGTTGTTGCGAAGCGCGCCAGTGTTGACGAAGGAAAGCAATTGATTCTTCAAATCCTCGATGCCTTCTTTGTTTTTGGCGGAAATTTTTAAAAGTTTAAGGTTTAAAGTTTCAAGTTGGTTGTTGATACTTACCATTTCATTTTCAGCTAACAAATCAATTTTATTTACGACAACAAGAATTGGTTTTAATGGATATTTGTTTTTTACTTTTTCAATTTCGGTGATATAGTCAAAACCTGAAACTTTGAACTTTAAACCATCAAACAAAAAGATAACGACCTGCGCTTGTTCAATTTTTTCAAACGTCTTTTGGATACCAATGCTTTCTACATAATCTTTGGTCTCGCGGATACCAGCGGTATCAATAAATCGGAAACCTATACCGCCAATCACCAATTCGTCTTCAATCGTATCACGCGTAGTACCCGCAATTTCCGAAACGATAGCGCGTTCTTCGTTGAGTAAAGCATTCAATAAGGTGGATTTCCCCACATTGGGTTCGCCTACAATAGCTACTGGAATTCCGTTTTTGATTACATTGCCCACTGCGAAAGAATCAATCAAACGCTTTAATACAAACTCAATTCGGTTAATCAACTCGTGAAATTGAGTTCTATCGGCAAATTCGACATCTTCTTCGGCAAAATCCAATTCAAGTTCGATAAGGGAAGCAAAATTCAAGAGTTCTTCACGTAGTTTGGCAATCTCGTTCGAAAAACCACCTCGCATTTGCTGCATGGCAATTTGGTGACTCGCTTCGTTGTCTGACGAAATCAAATCAGCAACAGCTTCAGCTTGGGATAAATCCAATTTTCCATTCAAAAAGGCTCTTAGCGTAAATTCACCAGCATCGGCCATTCTACAGCCTTTACGCAACAACAATTGAATAATTTGTTGTTGAATATAAGTAGAACCGTGACAGGAAATCTCAATTGTATTTTCTCCAGTATAAGAATTTGGACCTTTAAAAATCGAAACCAATACCTGATCCAAGGTTTTTTCACCATCAACGATATGTCCCAAATGCAAAGTATGCGTTTTTTGGGTAGTCAAGTCTTTGTTTTTAATGGAACGAAAAACAGAATGACCAATTTGAATGGCATCTTGACCAGAAATACGAATGATGGCAATGGCTCCAGCACCCGAAGCGGTGGCTAAAGCAACTATAGAATCGTTTGGAATCATGTGGAATGTCTATTTGTATGCAAAAGTAAGTAAAAGTATTGGCTTTGCAATTGTTGAGAGCAAGGGGCTGTGCTATTAAGTAAAAGTTGGAGAGTTTAAAGTCAAGTATATTATAGTTAAAAATATGGTAAACTGATAATTATCAGTCAACATAGAAGAAACATTTCTTAATTTTAAGAACCATTAAAACCAATCCTTTAAACTTTTTAATCATGAAAAGAATTTTATTTCCAACCGATTTCTCAGATGTTGCTACGAATGCTTTTGTGCATGCCTTACATTTGGCCGATGTTGTTGAAGCGGAATTGATTTTATTGCACACGTTTCAGCTTCCAATTATCGACAGTCAGTTTACGCCTGACAATTATTATATGATTTATGAGTCATTGCAATTGGCAGAATTTGATGCGTTCAAAGACGAAATTCCCAAACTGAGAGCCATTGCCGAAAAAGAAAGGATGGAGCATATAAAAATTACCCATCGATTAATGGATGGTGACTTGGTAACTACCATTCGTGAAGCGATCAAGGAAGAAAACATCAATTTTGTAGTCATGGGAACAGCGGGCGCTACAGGCTGGGAAACCTTCTTTGTGGGTACCAATACAGGTTCCGTACTTTCTGCAGTTACTGTTCCTGTGTTGAGCGTTCCGATCAATGCTAAGTATCAAAAAATTAACACCATTGGTTTTACCACCAAGTTTAAAGAAAAAGATAAAAAAGCCCTAGAATTGGTTTGTGCTGTAGCCCAAAAAACAAAAGCCCAAGTGAAATGTTTGTACGTAAAAACAAGCCAATCTAATGTGAAACCTGAAACCATCAAAGAGTGGGAAACTCATTTTGCCCAATATCCGGTTCAGTTTACCATTCTTCCACTTGAAGATGTACAAGGCACGATCCTAGATTTTGTATCGCAAAAAAGCATTGATGTTTTGGCGATGGTCACTTACAAGCGTAACTTTTTTGTCGAATTGTTTAGCCCAAGTCTGACCCGAAAATTTTCAGATTATTCCGAAATACCTATTTTAGCGCTTCAAAGTGATACTATTGTAGAGTAGTATTGTCAGAAAAAAAATCTAGTAGTTTTCGTTTAAGTAGCAAGAACTTTATATTGTCATAATTATTTAAAAGAGTTTTTGCTACGCCACGAATTAATCTGTGCTAAGCTATGAAAGCTGTGGCAAAGAAATTTATAGCTTTAAAACACGACATCAAATTTTTACCATTACTTAGATGCTAAGCGTGTGTAACTAAAAGAAAAGATGTCGTACAATTTTATAATTTTGCACCCTATTTTAGGAGCAGAATTTTAATATAAAAACACAATGAAAGCAACAATTTCTTCTAGCACTCAAATTCAAGTAGTGTCCAACTTTACTGAGCTGATACACACTGATTTTAAGGGCGAAAAGAATGCTTTGTGCTGGCATAGAACATTGGAAGGCGATTTTGCAGCAATTGTAGCTCAACTGCAACTTAAAGAAGATATAACAGAAATTTCCCCTGAGGACTTATTAGCGCTTCAGTTATCAGAAGAGGGACAAAAGGCAAGAGAAATTATCTTAAACGATTTACGATTATTGACTGATTTTGGGGCTTCTCCCTCTCTAAATTTATTGAAATGCTATGGCCGAGATGATGAATTTGATTTTATCTCTACGGATGTGTATTCGTATCATGTAGATCGTTCACCCATTGCAACAGATACTTTTTTATGTACGTATCACGGAGCGGCTAGTGATATTATTCCAAATGAACAAGCGGAACAAAAAATTCTAATTCCAGAAATAAGAAGCAAACTTGAAGCTTTACACGAAGGGCCATCCAATGAATTTGATGACTTTTTAAAAGAAAATTATTTTGACTTGCATTATCAAGCCAAGCCTCATGCTGAGCCGACTAATTTAGGGATTGGTCATCTTTGGCGCCTAGCGGTCGATCATCCTGAACAAAAGGTACTGCCTTGCATTCACAGAGCGCCAAAAGAAAATGATGGAGAATATCGTTTGTTGTTGATTTGTTGATCAAAAGGAGTGTTAAGATTCCAAATTACTGTTTAAAATGTAATTGATTCGTTTCTATTTATGCGAATTCTATTTTCAGTAGTATTCAAAATAGGACAGCTCACGAGTTTTCTGAGCAAGGGGAATAAAGATTGATTTTGAAATAGTTTTGCTAGGTTTTGAATGGGTATTTTAGTTTTCATCTAGAGAAAATGCCATCCATACCGGAATATGGTCCGAAATTTTTCTGGCTTCTTGTAAGGAACTAAACGCTTTATAAAAATGGATTACTCCACCTTCGATTTTTTTGACTTTTTTATGGTAAAATAGGTTGTCAAATTCAGAGGCCAATGCTGCTCCGTTCTTACTGTTTCTCTTTAAGGAGGTTTTTTGTCCTTTCAAAGCGGAGTCATAGCCCATTTTCTTCAAAGGAGTAAAAACAGTATGCGATTGAGGACAGTTGAAATCACCCAAAAACAAGAGGTTCAATTGTGGGTATTGAGCAGGTAACAACTTAAAATATTTGATTTCCTTTTCGGGTTGTTTGCTTTTGGTAATGGCGTGAAAGTTCACGAGCGTAACTTCTTTTTGGTTGACGATAAAAGTAGCCAAATACGGTTCACGGTCAATTTCGAGTTGGAATTTCGACTCCAACCACGCTTTTCCTTTCAGGCGAGCGCGATTCGTTTTCCATAAATAAGCATAGCGCTCCGTTTTGTAGGCACTGCTGCTGGTGGGATTGCTGATAGCATAATCCCATTTCGCTCCTTTTCGGTTCAATTCGTCTGCTAATTTAGCCACAGTTTGCGCACCTCCATCACCAGCTACGACTTCTTGCAGCGCTACGATATCGTAGTCCTTTAGGGTATTGGCAATAAACTCCAGTTCAAGATTCGATTTAGAACGGCCTAAGTTTTCGATATTCCAAGACAAAAGCCGAGTTTGAGCATAAAAGGAAGTACATAAAAGGAAAAGAAACAGGCTGTAGGTCTTGTTCATGAATGGGGGAATTTGGTCGCCAAAGATAAAGATTGTAAAAGAAACATCAGTCTTCCCAGCCACAGAGCGAAAGACCAAAATTCTTTACTAATCATTAATGGACTCTCAACTCATAATAACGGCCTTGTTGGTCTTTCCCTTTTAGCACGCCATAAGCTACCCATTCTACCACCACGGCAAGAGTATCTTGGTTGTTGTCGATAAGAATTCCAGCGCCATATTTTCCTTTGATGTTGATCAAACCGTTGATGGAATCTTTGGCCTCATTACGCCCGTATACTTGGTATTGGTACTCATAATGCCCAGAAGTTCCTGTGCGGTATTCGTAGTCATATACCGTGTCCCGATGGTATGTTTTTGCTTCCTCTGGCATAAGGGTTTTGACGTCATCTGGAGTGATTTTCTCTTGATAGAAAGATTGGGCTTTAGGCTGTGTGGGCTCTTTTTTGCAGGACAGCATACACCCAAGGAAAAGCAACAAAAGAAGGAAGGATCGGCTCATAGCTTTTTATTTCAAAAGTAGAAGCCTTGTAGTCGAGTTCCTTACGGGAAACCGTAAAGAGAATAAAAAAACACCTTTTAGAAGGTGTTTGAATGGAAAGATTTTAAAAATTTGATATACTTAAAAAAAAATTAAATTGAACTTGATACGCTATTCCTTTTTATAGTTTGTTATGCGTTTGTTTTTTTTAGTAATGATATATTTTCCTGTTTTCACCTAATTCTGTGTGTATAAAATGCTTTAATCTATAAAATTCTGGACCACCTTTATATTCTATAAAACTTTTGGTGTAATTAGGAATAATTACCTCAATTAAGGTCAAATGTTCTAGTTTAGGGTCTTTTCTATATGGATTTCTAAAACTAACTATAAATGATTTCTCAAACTGCCAAGACTCCTTGTTTAATTTAGGTTTGTCTAATTTAGGATTATGTTTAAAAAATAAATTACTAAAAAAAACAATATCTACTAAATCAAATTCATTATGTTCAATGATTGGGTTTTCTGTAAAAAAACCATTTTTTGCATATAAATAATGATATTGTTTTTGAATGTCATCTGAATCGTTACAACAAATAATTAGCACATTACAAAATTGGTTATTATTATTTTTTGGTAATTTAGATTGAGCTGATGTTAAATGAGATTTTAAATTATTGTCATATCTTTTTTCTGATCCAATATTTGGTATTAGTGTTTTAAAAAAATTATGCAATTCAGTATAATTTTCTAAACGACCGATTGTTTGAAGTTTTAAATTGTCATTATTTTCCCAATCATTATTAATATAAGAAGTTGCTTTTACTTCTATATTGAATGTTAAGTTATTTATTTTAAATTGACACTCAACATCAGTATTATTTTCTGCAATTAAATTTGGTTCATATTTGAAGTTTTCAGGGTAATTATCAGCAAAATACCTAACAACAGTAAACTCAACCGCAGTTTGAATATATTGATTCAACTGGTCATTAGAAATATCATTCTGTTTCAAGAATAATTTATCTTTCAGTTTTTTTAATTTTTTATTAGAATCCAGAAAAGCTGTAAAACTTTTTATCACTTCTTGAAATTCTAATCCATATTCATTATTCCACATTTTATTCAATATGTGATTTTCAGATTTCGGTTTAAAATTTTCTAGATTAATACTCATAATAGTTTACTGTTCAATTCTGTTATGTAAATTATTCTTTCACTATCTTTTTAGAAACTATGCCTTTGTCTGTTGTAATTTGTATAAGATATATACCACTGACAAGATTACTTATGTTTATTACCGTTTTTTTATCAAGGATATTTACAGATTTGTGTTTTCTGCCGTTCATATCTAAAATAACAATTTTGGAAGCTGTAATATCTTCCAACTCTATATTTATTAAATTTGAAGCAGGATTTGGGTGTAATAAAACTTGGTTTTCTAATTGAAAATTGGCAGTAGCTAAAGTATTTGTGATTTTTCGGATGCGATTATTACCTGTATCTGCTACAAAAATAGTTCCATCAGAAGCTATAGCCACACCACTTGGATTAGAAAACCGTGCTGCAGTTCCTGTACCGTCAGCAAAACCTTGAGAGCCTCCTGCCAAGGTTGTGACCACTCCGTTAGCCGATATTTTTTGAATGCGATTATTCCCTGTGTCTGCTACATAAACATTTCCTGCATTATCTACAGCCACCCCATTAGGACTTTTAAAATGTGCTGCTGTGCCTGTGTCGTCACCAGCCAATGTAGTTACCACTCCTTCAGGCGTTATTTTCCGGATGCGACCGTTACTTGTATCCGCCACAAAAACATTACCAGCACCATCTATAGCCAAACCATTAGGATAATTAAATTGTGCTGAAGTTCCTGTGCCATCAGATGTACCAACAGAGCCTCCCGCCAAGATGGTCACCTCTCGAGTAGGTGTTATTTTCAGTATTCGATTGTTGTTTCTATCTGCGACATAAACATTCTCAGATGCATCTACAGCCACACCGTATGGAGTATCAAGATGTATTGTTTGTCCCGAAGTGCTATTGGACAGCAAGACGCTTATCACTCCGTTATCTGCTATTTTACTTATGTGCTTATAATATATGTCCGTTGCAAAAACATTTCCAACTGCATTTACAGCTACTCCATAAGGATAAAAAAACCTTGGTGCCGCTTCTGTCCACGTGGTTACTACTCCATTAGCCGTTATTTTACGAATACGACTATTCCTAGTATCTGCTACGAAGACATTCCCAGCATCATCTACAGCCACACCATTAGGGACATAAAATTTTGCTGCGGTTCCGGTACCGTCAGCAAGACCTTCTGTACTTCCTGCAAATGTGGTTACAGTTTGGGCATTAGTATAAAAAAAATATAAGTACGATAAAAAAGGAAAGATTTTTTTTAAGTTGTTGTCTATATTTAGGTTCATAGTAACTTTTTTTTTAAAATTCTTTTTTTGATTTTGGTTTATTCAAGTTCTGAGGTATGATGATGTCAAATGTCGCCGCAAATCAATCAGTTTCGTGCTAAATTAAAGCTATTATTCTGCTTAGCCAAATCATCCCAAATCCGTTTGAGTAGCTGCTGCGCTAAGTGTTATCTTGGTATTTCTCCAGTTTTTATTAAATTGCGAAACTCTTCTGCATTTAATAAAATAACATTTTTTTCTTTTGCTTTTTTTATTTTTGCAGGGCCAGCATTTTGTCCACAACACAAAAAATTTAAATTAACTGTTATGCTTTTTGCGATACGAAAATTATTCTCTTCTGCAATTTTTGTAAGTTCACTTTTGACTTTTGGTGAAAATCCAGTAAAACAAATTTCTGTTTTTGGTTCCGCTTTAGGCTTTAATGAATAAACTATGTCCCAACCTTGCCTTTCAGTTAAATTATTTAAGTCTAATTCTGACAAATTAGTATTTGAGCGTAATATTCCTGTGAGTTTTTCAGATAATGCCATTTAATTATGTTTTTGAAAGAATACTTCAATTGTTTCATTTTGTGCAATTTTTTTGATTTCGAAATGACCTAAAGGTTTGTATTCTTTCCAAGAAAGAACATCTTGAATTTCAAAATTGTCATCAGATAGCATTTCAAACACTGCGATATCATTATCTTCTGTTACAACAGTAACTTCTCCATTTAGATAATCTATTTTTTTTTACAATTGCTATCATTATTAAATATTTTTAGAGTTTTTCAAGTAGTTTTTTCTTTTGTTCAATAAACTCATCTTCTGTTAAGATTCCACTTTCTTTAAGTTTTGCAAGTTTTGCAAGTTGGTCTAATATGCTAGGTTCTGAAATAATTGAAGAGGTTATTATTTCCTTTGGTTGAGAGAGTTTGTCTCTTACAAATTCTGAAAAACTTTTGGCGGATGATTTTTCTACGTTATCAATTTTTGCAACATTTCCCGTAATGAATATTTTAATACTTCCCAAAAGTAAACCTGTTTTATATTGAATAGATGATATTTTATCTAATGGGAAATCTTCAACTTTTAAACCAAAAATTATCCCTTTATCAATAAAAATTAATCGTCTATTCGTTGAAACTAAAATTCCTTGTCCATTGTTATAAGTACCTTGAGCGATATTATCTATTTTTTCGGTCGATGCTAAAATGTTTGGTAATTCATTTATTTCTCTTCTCCCCAAATAAATAGAACTATTGTTTAAATTTATCGCTTTTATTTGCTCTTTAATTTCTTCAATGCGTGAATTTTTTTCTTGAAGTAAATCATTAATTTCACTCAAAGTATGTTTTTTTAATCTATTAGCAGTTATTGGATTAATTTTAATAATTTTTTTGAAGCACGGTATACAAACTGTGCCACCATCGCTTAATTTACCAGCTGAAAACCCTGGTGTATTCATAAAATTTAATTCTCTCGAGCAAAGAGTACAATTAGCCATTTTTTTATTTTTATTATATGTTATATTCCTAATTCACGTTTATACTTAATGCTAACGCTTTTATAATTGATTTTCATTAAAGTATATCATCGAAAAAGGATAACTTGGTGAAGGTTTGTATTTTTCTTAATGTATAAAATGTAATTTCACCGTTATCCTTGTTATGGTATGTTATATTATTTCCTTTCTATTTATTTTCTATTTACCAAACTTACCGCTATCCAAAATCAATTCCTTACGGTTTCCCTCATTTTGTAAAAAAAAGGGATTTAGAGTGCTGTTAAGGCTGCTTTACCTTTTCCTCTTCTGTGAGAATTATTGCTTTTAAGTGATGTTGAGTTGTGAGTTTGGAACGCTTTAGTTACTGGAAATTGGGTATAGTAGCGAAAACCATATGGTGTTTTTGGTAGAGGAGTGGTTAAACTATCTCTATCCATTTGGGTTGCGTAAGGTTGTGCTATTTTTCCTTTGGCATAAATTATAGTAAAGGAAAACAACAAGAAACAAACTAACGTTTTGGAAGAATAAGAAGATGTCATAGCGGTTCTAGCTTAGCATTATTTTTGAACAGAATCAAAAGTAAGGGGCTATGCAACGACTTCCTTACGGGAAACCGTAAAGGAGGTGATTTTTTTAGCACTGTAGTGGAATGGCAATAAGAGGCGCTCTCTTTTTAAATCAACCCCAAATCTTTGGTAATCGATACCAAGTGAGTTGTATTGAGCGCTTTGAAGTAGATTTTGAGTTTGCTGATGCGTTTTTCGATGGTACTTTTGCTATTTGGCGTAATACCCGCTTGTTTCAAAACGGATTCCATCGCCTCTTGAGAGACACCTTGTGAGAGATACTCCAGCAATTGGATATCATAATCATCAATTTCATTGACCAATTTATCTTGAAAAATATACTGCAAATCTGCGGGTAAATAGGGAGCGTCATGACTAGCCACTGCTTCTACGGCTTTGCGTAACTCAATCATGGTGTTGCGTCCTTTCATCACAAAACCATTAATGCCCAAATGGTCAAACAAGGATTTGATGCGATAGGATTTGTCTTCTATAGAAAAAGCAATGATTTTGATTTCGGGGAACAATCCCTTTACGGCTTCGATCAAGGCTTCACCCGAGGTGAGTTGGTTCGCACGATGGTCGGCTTTGAAAGACAAATCGGTAATCAATAAATCATAAGGTTCATGCTCTAGATAGGCTTTTTTGAGTTTGAGCAAGGCATCATCACAGTATTTGGCAGAGTCTATTTGAGGCACAGCCAAAGCTTCTAGCACACTCACTGCTGCTACATCATTGAAATCAATATCATCTACGATCAACACTTTTTGAAACATACTTGGTTTATTTAGGAAACGTTAGTTTGATTTTAAGCCCTTTTGAACTTGATGTGTCAAAAATAATACTTCCGCCAATAGCGTGAATACGGTTTTCCACATTCTGAAGGCCATTTTTTGAAGGAATGGGATGGGACATACCGATACCGTTGTCTGAATAATGAACGAGTAAGGCTTTGGCATTCATTTCAAATCGCAAAACCACAAAGGAACCTTGACTGTGCTTTTTCATGTTGACCAAGAGTTCTTGCAATACCCGATACAGCGCAATTTTTTGCTCTTCTGCTATTTTGTCCCAAGGAATAGTACTAATATCTTTTACGATGACTTGTATTTGAGAAGACGAAAAGCCCGAAAGCATTTCTTTTAGTGCCATTTCGTAGGAAGCACCAGTACCGATGGCACTATTCTCTCTGGAGATATTGCGTGTTCGAGTGTAAATTTTATCCAAATTATCCAATAGCGTTTCTTTTTGAATAGGGTTGTGCAAGTCTTGAGTCTCGGCAAAGGCAATGGTTTGATAGACATCATTAGCCAACTCGTCGTGCAGTTTTTTGGCAATGCGAGTTTCGCTCTCATAAATAGCGGCTTGTTTTTCTTTCTTGCTTTTATTTTTCTGATAGAAATACAAGAGCACCACAGCGATTAGTACTAACAACAGTGTAAAAAACAGTAAATAATTGTTGAATCGTTGTTGGGCTAGGGCCAAGGCATTTTCTGCTTTTTCCGCTTTTAATTGTAAATTCTCATTGCGCTCTTGGGTCGCATCGTATTTGATTTTGGCAAACTGATTTTTAGCGATTTGCTTGACTTTGCTAATACTGTCATTGAGTTGCAGGTACTGTTTAGTGTAATGGCGAAGTTGTGAAGGACTGCTAACTTCCATCAAGAGTGCCAAGGCGGACAAACGATCTTCAGTACTTTGGATGGCAGTAGCTTTAGCATAGGATTGTTGGGCATAGGTAAAGGCCAGTTGGGGATTAGCCTTTTGATAGTATTTTGCCAAATTACTATAACTGCTAATCAAGCCATAATCAAATTGCAGTTGTTTATGAATGGCTAATGCTTTCTTTAAATAAGCACTACTTCTGGAGTCTTGGATTTTAAAATAACAATAGCCCAAATTGTCCAAAACTCTGGCTTGATGCTCTAGATTGTTTGAACCGATTGGAGATTCGTAAAGAGCAGTTAATAACGGAGTGGCTTGCTTATAGCGGTGTTGTTCCATATACACCACAGCGATGTTATTCTGAATGACTGCTTTTTGTAGCGGTGTATCAGCTAAAGCCCTTGCTTTTTGATAATACTGAATGGCATTGGCGTAATCAAATAAGTTTTCGTAGTTAATTCCCAAAGTGTTGTAAATCGCCACTTTGTATTGGACTTCGGTGTTTGGTTTAAAGTATGAAATTGCTTCAGTAGCAGTGGCTTCGCTACCAATATAATCGCCTTGGGTTTGCTGTATCGCTGCCATTTTGAGCAAAACATAAACAATTTTATCCCCCTCAGTTTTGGTACTACTTTGACTTCGAATTTGATTGTAGTAATAGTAAGCACTGTCGTAAACGCCCTTGGCATAAAAATCTTCGGCTTGGGTAATGTATTGATGATAAGCGCTAACTCTAGTTGCCTCGTTTATAGCAGGAGTTTTGCGAGTACAAGAAAAGAAAAAACAACCCAAAAAGGTTAGAGAAATAAAAAACGGGAAATGTATTTTTTGAAAAATCATTTCCCGAAAATATCAAATTAATTCCAATTAATGGAGTAGCATCTTTTATTTTTTTGGAGGAGTGGTTGGAGTCTGACCCGTTGAGTTCCCGCCTAGACCATCATCGGCAAGGATTGAAGTGGTTGCAGAGGGCTTACTGGGTTCTATTTCATCATTGGTACAAGAAACAAAGGCCATAACAGCCAATAAAAAACACGAAAGGATAACTATTCTTTTCATTAGATTTGATTTAAAAATTAGACATAAGAAGGGCGGTTCGATTATGAAATCGAAGGTTTGTGGTTAAGGAGTGTATCCTTAAAAGCCCTTTGAATTATACTTTTTTGGGAAGTGAAGTGTGCTAAAACAGTTGATCAAGAATTTATACTTCCCGGATAAATCGAACCCACTGTTTAGTCACACTTTTTTATGAACTAGTTTTGTACATTTGTTCGTATCGCGAAATAGAACAAGAACTAATTCTGTAGCAAAGGAATGGTGTTTCTAGGTGCTAATACTAAGGCGATTCCGATAATTCCAGTAATTCCGTTGAGGTCTACTAATTCTAATACAATCCGTTGGTGTTTATGAGTACAATTACTTTTGAAGAATATAAAGAGGGCATAAAAGCGCAATTTCAAGCGATAAAAAGAGTGGGAATTTATGGTAGCGGTGACTTGTCCAATGTAACACCTGCACAACTGAGAGATTTGTGTTTGAGGAAGGCAGAAAATCAGTTGAATCCAAAAGATGAAATGGTTTTCAGGTATTTTTTTAATGCAAAAGAAGGGGAGAAATTGACTAGAGCCATTGAAAATTATGGCATAGGGAAATTAAAATCGGTGATTTCTTTTTTAAAAGGAGAGAAGAATTCAGAAAATCGAAACAGAATAGAATTAGCCGCCATTTTGGTGGATTTTAATCCAAGACCTTTTCATAGTTATTTTACAAACGACGGGAAGGAGATAAAAGTTGAGAAAGAGTCCATACAAGACCAAAAAGGAGTAAATGAAGAGGCGCTACTTTCTTTGGTTTCTGAAGAAGGTAAAGAGAGAAATGGTTTTCAAAAGAAATCAATACTAGACCGTTATAAAAAGGTATGGATTAAAGGAGCTGTGTTGTGTAGTATAGGAATTGGTTTGGTTAGTTTGCTGCCTAAAAAAGAATGCATGCAATGGAATACCAATCATTATGAAGTTGTAGACTGTAGTAGTCAAAGTAGTAGTGCTATAGATCTACGAATTCCAATAAATAATGAAAGACTAGGGTTGAAAAAACTTGAACCAAAGACTATAAAAACTTATTTTGAAAATGATCAACCAAGCGTTTGGTATGCTAAAATTGAAGGGAAGATTGAACTTTTTAATCAGCCAGGTTTGCATCCCACTACAGGAAAAACCTTAAAACCGATAACGCAATACATTATTAATAAATATCTAAGGGACTGAAAATGGTAGTGTCTCACTAACTGTGTAAGTTGAATATTTATTCTGGAATTTTGTGATTCATAATTACTTAATTTATCATAAATCGTCTTTTTTAGCAAGATGTTCACTTTCTTTCTCTCTTGTTATCATTGAGCTTAGAAGAATTTAGGTGACCCTGAATTTGAGAAATTTCAGGTATCCGATTGTACTACCAAAATTTTGCGATTTACTATATAATTTGAGTTGTAATCCAAAACAAAAAAGCCTGTAAATCCAACGATTTACAAGCTTTTGCTCTGATTTGAAATTGTAAAAGTGGACTGGGTGGGACTACAATCGAACACTTAATACCGATATTGACATTTTTTGAGAGCTTAAAATTATGAGTTAATTGCTTTATTTTTTATCACTTGAATTTTTGGAAGCTTTGACGTTGGCATAATCAAGTGTATGTATTTTATTGTACCGATTTAAAACCGTATTTGACCATTAAAATTTATACTCTTTCTGGCTTTTTTTGCTTTTGTGGATACAAGAAGAAAGTGTTCAGTTTTCAGTGGGAGGTATGGCATTTACAAAAGTAAATGTTGGTACTTGCGATTCCACTTTTGTGCCAGTTTTCAAGTAAGTCTTTCTTCAATCAAATCTTTCCAAATTATAAATCCTTTTCTTTCTTCTGAATAATCGTGAAGTATGCGGCTGAAATTCTCGTGTGGATTTACAATAAATACTTGTCTCCCATTGTTTCTAATGATGTTAAGGTAATTGTCAACTTGTTTTAATTTGTCAGGAAGTGCCCGTTTGTTATTGTCGAAATGCCAAATATATGTGGCTTCTTCGGTGTTCAGCGTTTCTAAAATAATGTGAAACCCTTCTTTTCCGGCTAAAAGAAAAACAAACGAAAAAGGATTAAGGACAAATCGAATTTTAAGAATAGTCCTTTCGTGACGGTCGGCTAAATATTGTAAGTGCTTTTGGTGTTTGTAGTTTTTATTCTGTAAAAAATCATTTAATAATTCATCCCCAGAATCATATAGTTTGCAATTAGTTTCATTTTGTAATTGATTAATATCAAGCAAATTTTCTTGACTAACTGCATTTGCTTTACTTAAGAAAGTCTTCGTTATAAATTTAAACTTGACTCCTTCAATCAATTCTCTACTGATCTTTTTTAGATCGTTGGATAGTGCCAATTGAGAAATTAGTTTGCTGTTATCAAATTCAGCATAAATAGAAACAACGATATTTTTAATTTTGAGTGTCTTTGAAAAATAGGGTTTCAAAACTTCAAACTCTGGTCTGATTTCGAGATTTTCAATATCAAATTCAAGTTCTGTTTTCATTTCAGGCACATTGTATTTAAAAGCAATGCTTCCGTAGCGAAATTCAAGTTTCTCAAATGCAATCTTTATTTTCTGATTAATGATAAAAGTGTTTTTTGAAACAGCAATTTCCTCTTCGGGTTCATCAAACAAGGTGGCTAGTTTATCTATTTTTCTATAATAGGTATTTCTCTTCAGAAACATTTTGTTTAAGTAATCAATCTTGATGTCCCGATAATCATAAATAGTTGGAGCGATTTCCGATCGTTGGACTCTACCGATGTATTGAATCAATTTGCCTTCAAAAGAAAATGGGTAAACAAGAAACAGACAATTGGTGTTTTGCAGATCAGTTCCTTCACCAAAGAATTGTCCAGTGGTGATTAGTACTTGATAATTCCCTTCTTTTAGTAATTTCCATTTTGAGTTTTTGGCACTTTCAGAATCTTCTCCACTTAAAGTGATTACTTCATAAGATTGTTTTAAATATTGATTTAGCGAGTCAATATGTTCTTTACGTTCTGTAATAATAACGACTTTTTTGTCAGATTTCAATTCATTAATCACATCTTCAAGAATTGATTTGTTTCGAGTAGAATCGTGAACTAGAATTTTTGATAAAGTTTCAAATTTGTCTGTTTTTGAGTTGAATGGCACATCAAGTTCAGTGTTTCGAATGATAATTTTTGGCCTTTTAGATGTGCTTATTTCATTTGATTTTATTTCAGCAATTACTTCGCCTAAATGAATAAAAATAAGTTTACTGTCATTGTATTTTCGAAATGGCGTTGCTGTTAATCCATACAAATAAAAGGTTTGTAATTTTGAAATTGCATTTCTGAATGTTTCTGCAGGAATATGGTGGCACTCATCTACAATGATAGTCCCAAAGGCATTCAAAATTTTTTCGGTATCAGGTTTCTCCAACTCTTTTGATAAACTCTGAATCATAGCAACTGTTATTTGCTTACCGATTTTGGTTTTGCCTTGACCTATTTTTCCAATTTCATTTTTTGGAATTCCAAGAAAAGTTTCAATTCTTTCAAACCATTGGTCGGCAATTTGTTTGCGATGAGTGATGATTAATGCAGGTTGTTTTTTCTCCGCAATAATTTTTAGCCCGACTATAGTTTTTCCTGAACCCGGCGGTGCCACAACAATTCCTAAATCTTTCTTTCCAATCGCATTAATCACTATTTGCTGATGTTCTAGGAGTTGTGTGTTGACTAAAAAAGAAACCTCTTTTAATTTTTTCCTTTCATCCTTGAAATCATATTCAATTTTACTTTCTCTACAAAATCGAATTACTTTACCAATAAAACCTCGTGGAATAATTACTTCGTTTTCCTTTTCTTCAATCAGTTTAAAATATCGTTCTGTTCCAAAAGTATTTTTCCCCATTTTCTTTTTTATTAAAATTTCGGTGTTCAGAAAATTCAATTCTTCTTTTAGAAAATTTATTAGTGGGGTTGAAATGGCAGAGCGATTGATTTTTACAACATTTTCTAATCTTATCGTTAATTTTTCATTGTATAATTTTGGTATAATCGAAGCAGGAATATTTTGTAGTGTATTATGAATTTGGTATAATTCATCCAATTTTATTGTCGAAATTTTTTGAATATTCTTTATAAAATTCCATTGATTTGGAATAGGTTCTAGGCTTTCCATATCAATAAAACAACTGTTTCCCTGTTCATAAGTTTTCTTATACAACGGAAGTGCTATCAAATTTCCAAATCCTTTTCCAGAAAGAAAATCTTGATTGGGAAACATTCTATCAAAACTGGAACTCTTGTCAAATAAAGAAAAAACTCCAGTTTGCTCCAAAATTGATATAAATAGCCGTCTGCTTTTTATCGCTGGATAAGGTTGTTCAAAAAATATCCAAACGTGCCCGCCTTTACCCGAACGAGAGCGTTCCAAATAGGCAGGAATTTCTTTTTCATTACAAGCATTTATAAACTTTTTGCAATCACCAACCCAATCAACTTTGTCAAAATCGGCAACAATAAACCACGAAGTATTGTCTTTGAGTAAAGGATAAACGCCAATATGTTGTTCGCCGTTAAGGTGTTTTTCAATTTCCTTTTCTGTAAAAGGCAAATATTCTTTATCTACATAATTTTGAAAATTTCCACCATTCATTTTATGAACTCGATACCGATATGGGTCATAAAAATAGGCTGGCATATAGCCACTTTTACTCCCTTTTTCCCAACGAACTGCAAATACATCTTCTCTAGCTGTAAAAACAGATTTGAATAGTTGGACTTTATTCATCTCGGCTGATGTTGACATAATTTTAATTGTTCAAATGGTCTATTCTTTAAAGAAATTGCAAGTGAATTAGAATGCTAGATTTAAAGACTATTTTATATGTGTTGGATATAGTATGTTTTGCAATTTATCAAATGCTACTTTGTGTTTTTGAGTAGGCATTTTTTCAAGATTTATCATTTTCCAAAGTACTGAAGGAAGGTTAGTAATTACGGTAACATTTTCCATTTCCAGTAAATTCCAATCAGGAGTTTTGTTTTTGAATGACAAAAGAAATTTCTTTTCATTATCTGTCATCTGAGAATTGATTTGATGAATTAGATTTTCTCTAGCTTCTTCTAATTGTTCTAATGGAACATCTATTTCAGCCATTTGTTTAAACTCTGTTTCGTAAATTTCACTAATATCTTTTCGATTTGGCGCTAATAGTTCTGACATTGGTCTTTGATGACTTATTAGAAATATTAAGAATGTTTTTCGTAAATTATCCGTTAGCCCTTCATTTTCGAGAAGAAATTTTACATCAAATAAATCTCTTGGATGTTGTCTGTCTAAAGCAGCACATAATTTACCAGCATATAAATCTGGAAGTGATGCTATTTGCATTTCTACATATCCAAACTCTCTTTCGACTTCTTCAACAACCTCCATTCTTACTTCTGGAAAAACAGTCCCTCTAATTACTGGAGATAATTCTACTTTAATACGTACTTCTCCTTGACTTACAATTAAGCGTAGTGCATCGCTTTGGTCGTGTGCATCTTGTACTTTACTTCCCGGTATTTTTTGCCGTATCAGTTTGCTTATTCTTGATAAAGCTGCTTTAATATTTATCAATGCTGTTTCTCGATCATCCATTGGTATGTATAGTAAATCGATATCAACCGAAAGTCGAGGAAGTGTTCTGTAAAATAAATTGATTGCAGTTCCTCCTTTTAGTGCAAAACATTTTTCGGTATCCACTAACGGTAAAACACGAACTAAAAGTTGTACTTGTCTGCGGTATATATTGTTTGCGTCTATATCCATTTTGGAACTGTTATTTTATATTTATTATCTAATTTTCCGCCTTTTATTATCATTCTGTTTCCAGAACCGAATGTTATGTTTTCTCGATTTATTTTACCCAACCAAACATAATTTTGACGGTCTGCAAACCAAAAGAAAAGCCGTTTTACTTTCACATTTTGACAGCATTCCAGCGTTTTTTGAAGATTTCTAGGCGACAATGTTGTTAGCCCTTGCATTAATTGATCAGCGTGTTCAAAAGTTGTTTTTTGTGGTACGTCTAACAATACTTCGAGATACGCTCTTTCTGGCGAAGATAGGATTAGTTTTCTATTATCATTATCCCACTCTCTCTCTACTGTAAAAGATTGTAATTGTTTGTTTTCTTCTGAATTTTTAGCAAATAAACTATTGGTAGTATGTCTAACAAATTTTACATTCAAATCTAAATTTGTAACCCATTCAGGCAGTACATCATTTCCAAACAAATGCACTATTTTATTTTCGGATAATGATAAGTAATGAGATAATCCCTGCATTTCAAGTGCTGTTAAACCACCTACAACAAAATCTGTTTTCAATATTGACTGCAAGGAGAAAACTACTGACTGCCAAGATATTTTACTAGCATTTCTAACATAAACCCCTTTACTTATGGAATCCAGTTGGTTACTTTTTACCAAATTGTCTATTGCGTGACGGGTTAAATTATTTTCCATAAGCCACTTATGAGTAGTTACTAAACCCTCGGGCATTATTTCGTATAACTCTTTTCTTCGTATTACATTTACAGCCATAATTTAAAAGTTTAGCTTATTGCGGTGTTAATCGCCGTTATGCAAAGGTAATGTAAATTGGTTGATTTACAGATATTAATTTTAACGGCGATAATCGCCGTTAAAATTAATTTATATAAACTTTGCTTTAAAAAAGTTTATATAAATTATAAAAACCATGACTTTCAGGGTTTATATTGATAACTTTTTTTCGATTAATTTAGGTATATTCCTAAGTCAATTGTAAAAGTGATTCTGGATTTGATTAAATGCGTAGCTTAAGTGAATATAAATAATATTTATAAAATTAATTTTAAGATTACCCCACTTTAACTTCCAATTTAAATTTGATTTTAATATTTGTGTAAATATATCTTTAGTAGGATTATATAATATTAGCATGAAATCAAAAGGTCCTAATCTTACAAGAAAAAATAAAAAGAAGCTCAAAACAGAGGCTGAAAAGGAAGAAGCTCTGGTTGAGTTAATTATTCGAATGATTGTTGAAGCAACTCTAAAAGAGATATATGAAGAAAATCAAAAAATTGAAAAAGATAAAAATCAGAAATGAATGTAGTGTTAATTGTTTGTTTTTTAGATTGTTAAGGCGTTCGATTATCGTTGACTCTCTAGTTTTTTTAAACAATTTTGGTGTTTTTTTAGCAATAAACTGTGTCGAATACTTATTTTTTAAACTTATAACTGATTGATTTGTAATGTTTTGATAAAAAAAAAGGGGAAGGTGTTCGATACCTTCCCTTTTGTGGAGTCGCCGAGAATCGAACCTAAGCTCAAAAACCCGCATTAATACCTATATTTTACTTCGTAAAAATCTGGTTTGCCACGATTTTGCCATAAGTTTAAAAACTCCTTGAAATCTGGGTTGTTTTAGACTTTCCTGCATGAAACTGATTGACTTTAAAAGAACGAGATAATTCATAATGAATACTTCAAAAGTAAACATTATTTAAGAATTATAAAAATATTGTTAAGTGATTAGTGTACTCAAATCATATTTGCGATTTCTACTTGTAGTGTTGAAAGTGTTGTGTCTACCGCCGAACAAATTCGGAATATAGGTTCCCAGACGGCATAGTTGCACAATATTCTATGATTTTTGCTATAAAAATTTTGATTACATGTCAATTCAGAAAAAGCCTTACTGTGGTTTGTAAGGCTTTATAGTAATTTCCACTTCACTTCGATATCCGGGATGGTAGGATGGTCGGTAATTTACATAACCCATTTGCTGTAACTCCTTAAAGTATTTATGATAGGTTGGTAAGGTACTGATATGTGAAAGCGACATTATTTTGCTACGACTTACTTTAATTATCTTAGTGTGTCCTTGTCTATATCCGAGACAAAGAATTGCACTTAAAAGAGCGAAATGCCAAACATTAAGCCTGGGATCCTCTTCTAAAATGGAAAGGTATCTTGAAAGTTTTTGCAGTCTCATATTAGTTTTTATCGCTGAACAGATTCATTAAATCTGATTTGCTATAATAATAAGATCCTAAAACTTTTTTGAAGCGCACTTTTCCCGTTATCCGAAGATTCTGTAACGATGCTGATGACATATCCATAAGTTTTCTGACAACACGGCTTTTAAGCCATTCTGGATTTAAGCCACCTTCTTCTTTATTTTGGTTTTTCTCTACAATTTTTTTGAACTGCTCCACTAGCAATATACCAAATTGGCTTAAATCATCTTTAGTTATATTATCGTTCATCTTCGCGCCTCCTATCTTAATTTGTTAAATAATGAGTGAAATTAAGGAGTAATTTTTTAGACTTTTGAAAAAGGTATTTCATGTCCTTGTTAGGCTTTTAATGTCTGAGAGTAGGTGTTTAGATGTGTTGAACTTTTTTGTGAATGAATCCTAAAGAAATATGATAATATTTTAAAAAAGCATCAGTCTTCGTACTTAAATTGTCTAGAAAAAAATATTGCTAGTTGTTATAACGCAATATCTTATTTTTATGAAGAATATCTATCAGAAAAAGGATTATATAACTAGTGGTAACAGATTTAATGATGGCATTAATTCTAAAGTATTTTCATACTAACAAATGTCGAACTTTTTTTTATTGAAGATCTCAAAAGCTAAATCCAAAATGGCGATAACAGTATGTGTTATTATTCGTATGATAAATGATAATATTCGTTTTACTAGTTCTGATGTTGAGAGTTGCTGCAAAATATTGATACTACTACAATAATTATTTATAATAATTAATAATCATTATAAATAATTATTTGTAATAAAAATAAAATTCCTATTTTTACACTCTTGAAATTTACAAATATCATATTATCAATTATCATTGTAGTACTTTCCTGTATGCCTTGCGCAGACAAGGAACAAGGTGTTTCGTCTGAAAAAGCAACTATAACAAATAGTTCAAAACAGCACCATGAGAAAGATGCATGTTCTCCTTTGTGCATTTGTAACCATTATGGCTGTCAGGGTTTTGTCTACAATATAGTATCGAATTACAATTTTATTACCGTCAAAAACATAATTGACAAAAAACTACCTGAATACAAATCAATTCTTACTTCCAATTTCTACGGGAGCATTTGGCAACCGCCACAAATTAATGCTTAATTTTTTTGATAATTAAAAGAAGACAATTCTAATAGATAGAGTTAGTTACAAAGTTTTCTTTATTTTAAATTAATTACAGTTATAGATATAATAATGGCAAAGCAAAAAACAAAAAGACCGAACAACCAAAAACCTAAATCTAAACCTAAATCCAAAAAGCCGATAACAGTATATACTGTAATTCGCACTATAATGATAATACTCCTTTTGTTGCTTTTGTTGCTTTTGTTATTGGGAGTTGCTGCAAAATATTGGCTCTACTATAATAAATATTACAAATAATTAATAATCAGTATAAATAATTAATAATTATAAAAAATAAAATCTTATTTTTGCACTCGTGAAATGGTTAAACATCATATTGTCAATTTACTTAATAGCCTTGGCATCTATGCCCTGTGCTGATGTGGAAGTAAATAGTGCGGGGCATTCTTTAAATGTACATCAGACAGACCTTGAAAACCATTCGCACGATAAAAGTAAAGATTTATGTTCCCCATTTTGCATTTGCAATTGTTGCGGTTCACAAATTACAAGTTTTTCAGAATTTGTAATTATTGACTTTCCAATACCTTCTAAAGGTATCAAAACACAATTACCTACATACAAATCCGTTTTTGCTTCCAATTTCTTCGGAAGTATTTGGCAACCGCCTCAAATAGCATAATGATGCCCGAGTAATTTCGGGTTAGAAAATTGTGACCTTTTCACAAATAATGGCAAATATTCTATTTGCTGATTTCTAATTCATTATAATATTTCAATGTTAGACAAAATCATACAATTTAGTATAAAGAACAAGTTCATTATACTCTTATTTACCCTTGTGCTTATAGCCTGGGGAAGTTATTCTATTAAAAATTTACCGCTGGATGCCTTGCCAGATGTAACTAATAATCAAGTACAAATAATTACCACTGCCCCTACTTTAGCAAGTCAGGAAGTAGAACAATTAATTACCTATCCACTCGAACAAGCTGTAAAAACGATTCCAAAAGTAATTGAATTACGAAGCATTTCTCGTTTTGGATTATCTGTGGTAACTGTTGTTTTCAAAGACGATGTAGATATATATTGGGCAAGAGAGCAAATTTTTCAACGCTTAAAGCAAGCTGAAGAAAACATACCTAAATATGCAGGTTCTCCAGAATTAGGACCTATTTCTACAGGTCTAGGAGAAATATATCAATACGATGTATATGCCAAAAAAGGCTATGAAGATAAATACGATGCCGTAAAATTACGAACCATTCAAGATTGGATTATCACTCCACAATTACAGGGTATTGAAGGTGTTGCCGAAGTCAGTACCTGGGGAGGAAAATTAAAACAATATGAAGTGGCTATTAATCCAAATAAACTAAATAGTTTAGGAATAACCATTACCGATATTTTTGAGGCTTTAGAAAAAAATAATCAAAACACAGGCGGTGCTTACATTGAAAAAGACCAATACTCTTATTTCATTCGTGGTGTTGGTATGGCTACAGGCATCAAAGATTTAGAAAATATAGTGGTTGCCAATAAAAACGGCGCTCCTATTTTAATTCGAAATGTAGCCGAAGTTAGAGAAGGTGTAGCACTACGTTATGGGGCATCTACTAAAGACGGAAAAGGAGAAATTGTATGTGGAATGGCTCTTATGCTAAAAGGAGAAAATTCAAGTGCAGTTGTCAATAGAGTAAAAGAAAAAATGGATCAGATCAACAAAACTCTTCCAGAGGGAGTGGTTGCTGAAGCTTTTATCGATAGAGGAAAATTAGTAGATAGTGCCATAGGAACTGTTACTAAAAACCTATTGGAAGGTGCATTAATAGTAATATTTGTATTGATCTTATTTCTTGGAAATCTTCGTGCAGGACTAATTGTAGCATCTGTAATTCCATTATCAATGCTTTTCGCTGTGATTTTGATGAATACCTTTGGAGTAAGCGGAAATCTAATGAGTTTAGGAGCAATCGATTTTGGAATTATTGTCGATGGTGCGGTTATAATTGTCGAAGCCACAATGCATCATTTGCAAAAACTCAAAAGAAAAAAAGATTTAACCCAATCTGAAATGGATGAAGAGGTATATCAATCGGCTTCCAAAATTAGAAACAGTGCCGCTTTTGGGGAAATAATTATCCTAATAGTGTATTTACCAATCCTGGCATTAGTTGGCACAGAAGGTAAAATGTTCCGACCAATGGCAATGACAGTAGGATTTGCAGTAATAGGTGCATTTGTTATGTCTTTAACCTATGTACCAATGATGAGTGCGATGTTCTTATCCAAAAATACAGAACACAAAACCAATTTTAGTGATAGAATGATGGCTTGGTTCGAGGGAATATATACCCCGTTTTTAGAAAAAGCATTG
The DNA here is from genome assembly GCF_000611675.1 of Flavobacterium succinicans LMG 10402. Lineage (GTDB taxonomy): Bacteria > Bacteroidota > Bacteroidia > Flavobacteriales > Flavobacteriaceae > Flavobacterium > Flavobacterium succinicans. Next base: position 75,330 of record NZ_JATV01000009.1, read on the forward strand.
CGTTTCAAAAAAGCAGTTTTGGCAATTTCATTAGGTCTATTTGTATTGGCGCTAGTAATTTTTCAAAATATGGGTGGCGAATTCATTCCAACAATTGAAGAAGGAGATTTAGCCTTAAATGCTACAATTATGACCGGAAGTTCGCTTTCGCAAATGGTAAAAACAACCACAGAATATGAAAAAATTCTAAAAGCTAAATTTCCCGAAATTAAAACCATAGTAACTAAAATTGGTAGTGGTGAAATTCCAACGGATCCAATGCCTATAGAAAGTGGGGATATGATTATTGTACTTAAAGACAAAAGTGAATGGACAGGTGATTACGACAATTGGGAAGATTTAGCCAATGCAATGAAAGAAGAAATGGAAGCCATTCCAGGTGCTAATATTGAAGTTTCACAACCAATTCAAATGCGATTCAACGAGTTAATGACCGGAAGCCGAAGTGATATAGCCATTAAAATTTTTGGTGACGATTTAGAAATTTTAGATACTAAAGCCAAAGAATTGATTGCTAAAGTCAATAATATTGAAGGTATTGGAGACTTAAAAGCAGATAAAGTAACAGGCTTACCGCAAATTACTGTAAAATACGATTACAATAAAATTGCATTATATGGTTTGAATATTACCGATATCAACCAAATCATCCGCTCTTCATTTGCAGGAGAAAGCGCAGGTAAAATCTATGAAGAAAGCAAACGATTTGATGTAGTGGTGAGAATGGATGCAGCTAGCCGAACAGATATTACAGATGTGAGTAATCTATTTATTCCTTTACCAAACGGACAACAAGTACCACTATCACAAGTAGCAACGGTTTCTTATGAGCAAGGCCCTGTTCAGGTTTCTCGTGAGAATGGTAAACGTAGAATTACTGTTGGATTAAACGTTCGTGGTCGAGATATAAAAAGCGTTGTCGAAGAAATTCAGGCTAAACTTGATAAAGATTTCAAACTTCCCCCAGGTTATTATGTTACTTATGGAGGACAATTCGAAAACTTGATTGAAGCTACTAAAAGACTTTCGGTTGCTTTACCTATTGCATTAGCATTAATAATGGTGCTGCTATATTTTACTTTCAATAGTATGAAACAATCTTTGCTAATATTTACAGCTATTCCATTATCAGCCATTGGAGGTGTTTTCGCATTATGGATGAGGGGAATGCCTTTCAGTATTTCGGCAGGAATTGGATTTATAGCCCTTTTCGGAATCGCAGTGTTAAACGGAATTGTATTGATTTCTTATTTCAATCAATTAAAATCTGAAGGAATAACCGATCCATTACAAAGAGTTTTAATGGGTACAAAAACACGTTTACGACCTGTTTTAATGACAGCTGCTGTAGCCTCTTTAGGATTTATGCCAATGGCATTATCCACCAGCGGTGGAGCTGAAGTACAAAAACCATTGGCAACAGTTGTTATTGGAGGATTATTATCGGCTACATTACTGACGTTGATTGTTTTACCAATACTTTATTTATTGTTTGAAAAAGGAATTAAAGCAAGAAGAAAAATAAAAACACCAATCGTTACCCTAATAGTTTTATTGATAAGTAGTTTTTCTTTTGCTCAAAATAGCCAGCCTATTTCATTACAAAAAGCTATCGAAATTGCAAAAACCAATAACATTGATTTAAAGATTGCTGATAAGGAAATTGAGAAACAAACGGTTCTGAAAAAGACAGCATTTCAAGCAGATCCTTTGCAAGTGCAATATCAGGGTGGGCAATTCAATAGTAAATATTATGATAGCAATGTTTCGATACAGCAGTATTTTCCAATTGGAAGAATTACAAAAGCCAATCGTCAATTACAGGAAGAATTGGTGAAACTAGCTGAAAAACGAAAAGCATTATCCGAATATGAAATCGAAAAAGCAGTAACAATCGCCTACTATCAATATTTATATGGTGTTTCTGTACAAAAACTAAATGCAGATTTATTGGAAATTTATTCCAAATTCTTAAAGAATGCAGAACTACGTTTTGAAACAGGCGAAAGCGGAAAAATTGAAGTAATCAGTGCCAAAGCAAAGTCAAAAGAAATAGAAACACAGCAAGCGCAACTCGAATTTGATTTGGCAATTTACCAAAAACAATTACAATTTTTTATTCAAACGGAAGAGAATATTGTACCGGATAGTACAACGCCAATGCAATATTCATTTCAACCAAATGAAAACCAATCCAAAGTAGAAACGTTGGTAACCGATTATTATACACAGCAAATTTCGGTGTATCAAAAAGAAGCCAATACTTTTAAAGCATTGCGAACACCAAAATTAGGATTAGGTTATTTTGGACAAACCATTGATACCAAATCTTATTTTCAAGGGTTTACTGCGGGTTTACAAATTCCTTTATTTGGTGGGGTAAATTCAGCTAAAGCTAAAGCATCTGCTATCAGTATTTCGCAATCCCAATTAGAATTAGACAAAAATAAATTGACTTTGAAATTACAAATGCAGGAATTGAAAAATGATTTCGAAAAGCAACAAAAAGCATTAGATTATTATCAAAAGGAAGGTTTGCTATATGCAGAACAAATAATTGCAACGGCTCAAAAAAGTTATGCCAATGGTGATATGAGTTATTGGTATTACATCAGTTTTTTGAATCAGGCTATCGACATCAAAAAGCAAAATGCCGAAGCTACCAATGCTTATAATCAAAGTGCTATTCAATTGCAATTTCCATCTATTTCTAACAAATAAAATTTCTCAAAATGAAAAATATAAATTCAAAATTCAAAATTTTCTTAATACTTAATACTTTATTCTTACTACTTCTCACCTCTTGTGGAGAAAAGAAAACAGAAGAAGCAGGACACGAAGAAGAAAAATCAGAAAACGAAGTAGCATTAACAGCCTTACAATTCAAAACAGTTGGTATTCAAACAGGTTCTGTAGAAAACAGGAATCTTAATTTAGTGATTAAAGCCAATGGATATACGACAGTTCCACCACAAAATATGGCTAACATTTCAACCTTAATTGGAGGAACGGTTAAGGATATTTTTGTTTTAGAAGGCACGTATGTAAACAAAGGAAAAGTACTGGCAACTATTCAAAATTTAGAAGTAGTTGGAATGCAGGAAGATTATAATTCGGCTGTTGCCAATATTGAATACCTGCAATTAGAATACAATCGCCAGAAAACATTAACTGATGAAAATGTAAACCCTAGAAAAGTACTTCAGGAAGTAAAATCAAAACTAGCTGTTGAAAGAGCCAGAGCAAAAGCTGCAAAAAACAAATTGCAAGCCCTGAATATGAGTACAAGCGGATCAAGTTTGGTACCGATAGTTTCACCAATATCCGGTTATGTTGGAAAAATCAGCATTGCCAAAGGAGCATTTGCCGAAACAGGAATAACCCTTTTTGAAGTCGTAGATAATAGCCAGATGCACTTGGACTTAAACGTTTATGAAAAAGATTTGGAATCAATTTCTGTGGGGCAAACGATAGACTTTATTTTGACTAATCAAGGAAACAAATCCATTAAAGGAAAAATATTTGGTATCAATAAATCCTTTTCAAATGAAAGCAAAACCGTTGCTGTTCACGCCAAAATTAATCCAGCTGATTCCAAAGATTTAATTTCTGGAATGTATGTTTCTGCCAATATCAATATTAAAAATGCAACCGTCCCTGCCCTACCCAAAGATGCTGTTGTAAAAAATGGAGATAAATACTTTGTCTATATCCAGGAAGAACACGAAGAAAAAGCCACAGGTAAAAAAGCAGAAGCTCACGAACACAAAGAAGGCGAAGCACATTCTGAAGAAGCTGTTGGCGAGGAAGAAGGACACAACGAAGTACATTTCAAAGCAATAGAAGTTGTACCAGGAACAACAGATTTAGGGTATACCGAAGTGAAATTTGTTGAAGCAATTCCTGCCGATGCAAAAATTGTAATTAAAGGAGCTTTCTATTTACTGTCTGCTATGAAAGGTGGCGGTGAGCATACACATTAATAAGTAGTTTAAGAAGCATTAGAAAACTTAAGACTATCTAAGACCGCTAGTATTATTTGTATTGGCGGTTGTGATAGTAAATTAATTGATGAAGACTATGCCCCCAAAATAATATTAGAAAAATCATTAATTGCTGAATATGAAAACAACAAAATATAGTTTTCTGCGAAATACTAGCGGAATAAAAAAGATAATAATTTGTCTTACCTTATCATTATTGTTGTATTTCATTTTACTGTTTTTTAAAATTGATATTAAAAACAGGATAATTTTATCCTGGGATCTCTTTTGTTTTTCTCTAATTATATTTAGCTGGGCATTGTTTTTTACTACCACAAATAAAGATCTATGTGAGGTGGTAGAGCGTCAGGATGATGGACTTAAAGTGATTTTTACGATAGTGCTCATTGCTGTTTGTGTTAGTTTGTTTGGTACTTTACTCCTTTTAAAAGGTACAGAAGAATCGTCCTTTAACAGAATATTTGATGCAATCGTTTCATTATCGCCCATTTTAGTGTCGTGGACATTGCTTCATACAATTTTTACAATTCGGTATGCACACTTATATCACGACCATAATCAATTAAAAACGGGTAGTAATGTTGGAGGTATCAAATTTCCGTGTAAGGAGGAGCCTGATTATATTGATTTCGCCTATTTCTCATTCGTAATTGGTATGACATTTCAAGTTTCAGATGTCCAAGTAAGCTCAAAGGTTATCAGAAGATTTGTTTTGTTGCACAGTCTAATTTCATTTGCGTTCAATACAATTATTGTGGCACTGACTATTAATAGTATTGCCAGTTTTAAATAACTATTTAATATAAAAAATTTAGAAAATGAACAACAGACTCAATTGTTGGAAGTGTGTATTAATGCTTTCAGGTTTGCTTGGAATGGCTACCATTTTTTCATAATAACATTAACCAAGGATCAAATTAGGGTTTTAAATAATTCCTATTTGCACTCTCTTTTATATAATTTAAGAAACATTTTAAATCTAATTTGATGAAAAAATTAATCATACTAGGAATTATAAATATTGCAATAATGACGATTGTTTTTTCCTGTAAAGAAGAGAAAAAAGTACAAAAGGTTCATATTCACAAAAAGGCAGAAGCCCATAAGATAGTCTACGAATGCCCTATGAAATGTGAAAAAGGGAAATTTTATGACATTTCTGGAAAATGTCCTGTTTGCAAAATGTCATTAATAAAAATTGAACACGAAGAAAATAAAAACCATTTAGAACATAATCATAAATAACTAAAAAAGAAACACCAACACAAATACGATGCAAACAGTAAACAGCTTTGGTGCAGACAGGAAGAAAAAATAAATCACCAAACAAACAATCAGGTTGTTCTACTCACAATGATTCAGAAAATCATTTTGATGATGTTCATAAACTCTAAATCGAAAGAAATGTCTGCCGAAGATTAAGAACACGGCTATTCGCACGATCTAGAGCACAAGCATTAAAAAACAGAACATAAATGAGTATTATTTTCTGTACTCATTTGCATTATAAAAACTTTGATTAAAAAGACAGAAGAATGAAAAACAAAATAAATTTGTTACAAATAACCAATTTAGTGGTGTTGTTTTTTTGCATAAATTTTGCAAATGCCCAGAATTTAGACATTGATGTTTTAAGAAACATAAATCATAATAGGAACAAATCACTGGATCCAGCATTAAAAGGAATTACAAATAGTCTAGCTCCTGTAAGTATTGGAACTCCAATTATTATGTACTCTGTCGGATTGATAATGAAAGATAGTACAGTCAAAAAGAAAGCTATTTTTATTGGAGAAGCCTTTTTGGCTTCAGGATTTATAACATTTGCTTTAAAAAAAACAGTAAATAGAGAACGACCATTTGTAACTTATCCAGATATTGAGCAAGTTACAACAGCAACCGGACCTTCTTTCCCATCAGGGCACGCTTCTTTAGCTTTTGCAACTGCCACTTCCTTGAGTATGGCGTATCCAAAATGGTACATTATTGCTCCTTCGTTTGCGTGGGCAAGTGCAGTAAGCTATTCTCGTATGGTATTGGGTGTTCACTATCCAAGTGACGTTTTAGCTGGCGCAATCATAGGAAGCGGATCAGCTTATCTTTCCTACAAATTGAATAAATGGGTTAATAAAAAACAGAGGAAAAAAATCCCACAACTTTGGGAATAAATAGTTCTTTTTATTTAAAATCAAATACTTATGTTTTATATATAGTAAAAATAAAAAGATTACAAACATTCTAAAACGAAAGAAATACCCAACATCTGCAATGAAGTCTTTAAAAAACTTAAACCTATCCCAAACTGCCAGTATCATTGATGATTTTAAAAACTATTTCAAGGCAGTAGAATCGATTAGGCAATGCTTTTAGGAAGTATATTTCTTTTAATAAAAGATGAAGGAGAAATGGTCTCTGGATTCTCATAACTAAAAATACAATTTAAAAAAATGAAAAATATATTTAACAAACGATTTTCATTACTATATTCATTTATATCAACTTATGTTCTGATTTCTTTCGGGATAAGAATTTCCCTTTATGCTTTATCATTTGATGATATTGATTTTTCTCTTATTTCAATTATCAAAATTTTCAGTTTAGGATTTTTCTTTGACCTATCAGTAGCTTTGTTTTTTTCTACAATTTATTATTCATATCTACTTGCTTTACCTTCAAAACTTGTCGGTAGCATACTTGATAAGGTAATTACTTATTTTTTAATGGGTATTTTACTATTCATTAGTATTTTTTCTTTTGTTGCGGAATTTCCATTTTGGGAGGAATTCAATACAAGGTTTAACTTTATTGCTGTTGATTATTTAATATATACTTATGAAGTTTTTGAAAATATAAATCAATCCTATCCAATCCCATTAATAATTTTGGTTCTATTTACTTTAATCTTCATTATATATGTCATTTATAAGAAGAAAAATGTTTTTAGGGAAACATTCACAGAAAAACCAAAATTTAAAGAAAGGCTTTTTAATGTTTTACCTTTATTACTAGTAACATTACTTTTCGCTTTTTTTGCAAAAAATAAACTTGCAGAATGGAGTATCAATAATTATGAAAATGAATTAAGCAAAAATGGTGTTTTCTCTTTTTTTTCAGCATTGCATTCAAACGAGTTAGATTATACAACATTTTATAAAACATTGCCTAACAAAGAAGCATATAAAATAGTAAAAAAGGAATTGCTTCAAAACAATCAAGAATTTACAAATCAAGAAAAAGATGCGATTACAAGAAACGTAAGTGGCTCAAAAGAACAAGCCCCTAACATAGTTTTAATTGCTATTGAAAGTTTTAGTGCCGATTTTTTAAAACAATTTGGAAACCAACAAAATCTAACACCTAATTATGAAGCATTAGCAAAAAACAGCATATTCTTTACTAATATGTATGCTACAGGTACAAGAACTGTTCGAGGTATGGAAGCACTCACACTCTGCGTTCCACCAACACCAGGAAACAGTATTGTAAGAAGACCAAATAATGAAAGTATATTTTCAATAGCTACGATATTAAAAAAGAAAAATTATGATTTAAGTTTTATATATGGAGGCGATGGCTATTTTGATAATATGAACACTTTTTTTGGCGGTCAAGGGTTTAATATAATAGATAGAAACAGAGGAAATCCGCTATCTGATAATATTAAAACAAAACGATTTGCAATAGAAGACAACGAAGTAACATTTGAAAATGCTTGGGGAATTTGTGATGAAGATAGTTATACTCAATCTATAAAATATGCCAATATAAATTCAAAAAAAAACAAACCTTTTTTTCAATTTATAATGACAACATCTAACCATAAACCCTATTCATTTCCTAATGGAAGAATAAATATGGTACAAGGAAGTAGAGAAAGTGCAGTAAAATATACTGATTTTGCTTTAGGACAATATATCAAAAAAGTGAAAACAAAACCTTGGTTTTCAAATACAATTTTTGTAATTGTTGCTGACCATTGTGCCAATAGTGCTGGTAAATGGGAAATAAATATTGAAAATCATCATATTCCAGCAATGATTTACAATTTGAATAATCAAAAACAAAAAATCAATAAACTTGTATCGCAAATTGACCTAATGCCAACAGTATTTGGATATTTGAATTGGAATTATCAAACAGAACTTTATGGCAAAGATATTAATATAATGAAACCTAATGAAGAAAGAGCTTTAATTGGAAATTATAGAACATTAGGATTATTAAAGAATAAATATTTTACAGAAATAAATGACCGAAAAAAAGTAAATAATTATATATGGGATGCAGAAAAGAAAATAATGAAAAAAATAGAAAATAAAAATTTAATTGATTTAGAAAAATTAACTGTTTCTTATTACCAAACTGCGAGTGAACGATTCAAAAATGGTAAGATGAAACAAAGTAATTAATTATAAATGATTATGTTTTTGTTCTAGATGGATTTTGTCTAAATAATTAAAAAATTAATTTATGCTATTAAATAAAAGAATATCAATATTCACATTTTTGAAACAAATAAAATTTGACATAACTGCCATTCTAATCTATGCTATAGTAGTAGGAATTGCTGACCAGTACGGTTTTCTGTCAAAAATAGAAATACCAATTGCTATGAGTGCCATAATCGGAACTGCATTATCATTATTACTGGCTTTTAGAACAGCCCAAGCTTATGAAAGATGGTGGGAAGCAAGAATAATTTGGGGTGCAATAGTAAACGATTCAAGAACTTTAATACGTCAAGTAAAGCAATTTTTACCAGAAAAAGACACTAAAATTGTGCAGGATTTTGCGTACCGTCAAATAATTTGGTGTTATGTTTTAGGAGAATCGTTGCGAAAATTATCGTATTCAAAAAAAGTATACGACTATGTTAAAGAACATAAATTATCAAAAAACAACATCCCAAATGCAATAATTAATCAACATAGTGAAGCACTATCTAAACTAGAAATTAGCGATTTCAAGCAAATACAGATTGACAGTACTTTAAGTCGCTTGTGTGACTCTATGGAAAAATGCGAACGTATTAAAAACACCGTTTTTCCAAAATCATACAGCTTATTGGTACATTTTTTTATTTATGTTTTTGCCACGCTTTTACCATTTGGGTTAGATGATAAATATGTTTTAGTAGAAATATTTTTAACAGCTTTGATACCTATAATATTTATAGCCATAGAACGAACGGCAATTATATTACAAGATCCGTTCGAAAATGTAACAACCGACATTCCAATGACAAGTCTTGCAATAACAATAGAAATAAATATTAAAGAATTGATAGGCGATACAGATTTACCAATTGTAGAAAAGCCAAAATCGTTTTATATAATGTAATATATAAATTATGGATATAAATGCAGAATTAATTATTGTTTCCAAACTGATTGTCTCCTTTTTATTAGGAGGATTTATTGGTTTAGATAGAGAAAAACACGGTCAAGATGCAGGAATAAGAACGTATGCAGCCGTATGTATTGGCGCAACTTTGTTTACAGCTATTACAGCCCATTTGGTAAATAACCCAGCGGATACTTCAAGAGTAATTGCAAATATTGTAACAGGCGTTGGTTTTCTAGGTGCTGGAATTATTTATCGCAATTCTACTGCAGGAACATCACACGGATTAACAACAGCAGCAACCGTATGGTGTACATCAGCAGTTGGTGTTGCGGTAGGATTAGATATGTTTATTATAGCTATAATAGGTGCTTGCGCATTGTATTTTCTACTTTCATTACACCATCAAAAATGGTATATAAAATGGAAGCAAAATATGATAATAAAACACGGTAAGGAAAACGAAAATGATTAAATAAAATATTCTTAATTAATTTAAAATGATTAAAAAATGAAAAATACAGATCCAAAACACAAGCACACTTATGATGCTCAAGGTAAAATGACTTGCTGTTCACAAGAAGAAAAAATAAATAAAATGGCAGATAAGCAGGTAAAAAAGAAAACTAAAAAAGAAAGCTGTTGTAGCAACGAACACGATGATACAAAGGCTAAAAAAATAGTAAAGGACCAGCACAATCACGATGAGCATTCGGATGATGACGGACACGACCATTCAGGCGGTAATCAAACGACGTTTCAAATGTTCTTGCCAGCAGTTATAAGTTTTGTGCTATTACTCATTGCTATTGGTTTTGATAATTATTTTCCACAAACTTGGTTCACTGGCTGGGTGCGTATTTCTTGGTATGTAGTAGCTTATGCTCCTGTAGGTTTTCCGGTAATAAAAGAAGCTTTTGAAAGCATACGTAAAGGCGAAATCTTTTCAGAATTCCTATTAATGAGTATTGCTACAATCGGAGCATTCGCTATTGGTGAATATCCCGAAGGTGTTGCCGTAATGCTATTTTATGCCGTTGGCGAAGTATTTCAAACACTGGCAGTTCAAAGAGCAAAAAACAACATCAAATTATTGTTGGATCAAAGACCAGATACCGCTACAGTTATCAAAGAGGGCAATACTATTGATAAAAAAGCAGCTGAAATTGTCATTGGAGAAATAATCCAATTACGCCCAGGAGAAAAATTAGCACTCGACGGAAAATTACTTTCAGATAATGCTTCCTTAAACACAGCAGCATTAACAGGAGAAAGCAAACCAGATACAAAACAAAAAGGAGAAACCGTTCTTGCAGGAATGATTAACCTGAATACAGTTGTTCAAGTCGAAGTGACAACGGCTTACACTGATAGTAAGTTGTCAAAAATCCTTGAGATGGTGCAAGATGCCACGGCTAAAAAAGCACCTACCGAACTATTTATTCGAAAATTTGCTAAAATATACACCCCAATAGTTGTGTTTTTGGCAATCTGTATTTGTTTAGTTCCAATGATATTCATAGAAAATTATATCTTCAACGATTGGTTATACCGAGCTTTAGTTTTCTTGGTTATTTCCTGTCCTTGTGCGCTGGTAATTTCTATTCCTTTGGGATATTTTGGAGGTATTGGTGCAGCAAGTAAAAATGGAATTTTAGTAAAAGGCTCGAATTTTCTAGATATAATGGCATCTATTCAAACAGTAGTTATGGACAAAACTGGAACGCTGACCAAAGGCGTTTTTAAAGTTCAAAAAGTGGTAGCCGTTGATATTCCGGAAGCTGATTTAATAAAATTCACAGCAGCATTAGAAACCAAATCCACACATCCGGTAGGAACTGCTATTATTGAATATGCCAAAGGTTCAGAAAAAGAGGTAACAGTTACCGATGTCGAAGAAATTGCAGGACACGGATTGAAAGGTAATGTAGAAGGAAAAGAAATATTGGCAGGAAATGTAAAATTAATGAAGAAATTCAATATCAGTTACGATGCTGAAATCGACAACACACCATTTACAATAATAGTTATTGCCATCAATCAAAAATATGCAGGATACTTTCTAATTGCTGACGAAATAAAAGAAGATGCAAAAACAGCTATCGAAAGTTTGCATAAAATAAACATCAAAACCGTAATGCTTTCGGGAGATAAACAAGCCGTTGCAGATGCTGTTGCAAAAGAATTAAATATCGATCAAGCCTATGGCGATTTGTTACCTGAAAACAAAGTAGAAAAAGTAGAGGAACTTAAATCACAAAACCTAAAAATTGCTTTTGTGGGCGATGGTGTAAACGATGCGCCAGTGGTTGCCCTTGCCGATGCCGGAATTGCAATGGGTGGTTTAGGAAGTGATGCAACTATTGAAACGGCAGATATTGTAATTCAAAACGACCAACCTACTAAAATTTTCACAGCTATAAATATTGGAAAAAAAACAAAACAAATTGTTTATCAAAACATTGGGCTGGCATTTGCAGTAAAAGCAATTGTTCTTGTTCTTGGGGCTGGTGGTCTAGCAACAATGTGGGAAGCCGTTTTTGCAGATGTGGGTGTAGCGTTGCTTGCTATTTTAAACGCAGTCAGAATACAGAGAATGAAGTTTTAAAAAACCGATTCAAATAATGCTCTTTTCAACGAAAAGTATTCAATATTTCAAGAAGGAGCAAATTGAATCAAAGAACAAGAGAGATTCTAACTATAATTAAATGAAATCAGAAGTATAACGGTTCCAAAACTTATTAATTGAGTTGGTCAACATAGCATTCATATGAATATTTTTTTCTGCTTAAATAATTCTATTTAAGCAGGAAATTATTTTTTATGCTATCTGAAAGAACGTAAATTCTGAGATATATATCTGATAACAATATTAAATAAAATATTTTTTTACATTACCCATGATTCAAACAAAGAATAATATTTACAGCTTACTTTTTACATTGATAGGAGTTGCAACATTTGCCCAACAAATCAGCAATACTGACACCAACCAATTCTCATTTGACAACTCTCTACTAGTTTTTAATTCCAATATCGATAAATTAGAAAATGACAAAACTAAAAGTTATACTTTTGAAAAAGAGGATTCATTTCAATTAGACTCTTCTTTTCAAATTAATGATTCCCTCGTATATCCACCAACAACAAAAGACTATAGAAAATTAGGATACAATACTGCTATTGTTTTTGGTACAACTATTGTCGCTTATGGTATTTTATGGTCTCTTCCTGAAAGCTTCACAAAATGGGATAAGGAAGAAATGAAAAAAAACGGAATAACAGCCAAATGGAAAGAGAATGTGAAAGCAGGCCCCGTTATAGACGAAGATAATTTCTTTTTAAATTATGTAATGCACCCGTACTTTGGAGGTGTATATTATATGACGGCTAGAAGTAATGGTTTTACTATCTTAGAATCCTTTGCGTATTCCGCTATAATGTCAACTTTTTTTTCTGGGAATATGGGGTTGAAGCCTTTGCAGAGATTCCCTCAGTACAAGATTTAATTGTCACACCTGTCTTAGGTTCCGTAGTGGGAGAAGGCTTTTTTTATGCCAAGAAAAGTATTCTTAAAAATGATTCCAAAGTATTAAATTCAAAATTTCTGGGTAAAACCTCCTTGTTATTGATGGATCCACTTAATACTATTATGGATAGTTTCGGTTACAAACAAAAGGTAAAAACACAACTTAATGTGGCTCCAGTGGGGTTCAATCCATATACCAAAAGTGCTACTTTAGGACTTAGCTTTTCAGCTAGCTTTTAATTCTTTTGAAACAAGCTTTCCTCTCAAGTAAAGCCCAACAAACCACAACTCAACAAACTCTATTATTACATATCACTCCATCTTTTAAAGATAAAATGGTGATTCCCGTAATGTTGTATCCTAAATTCGAATACTCCCGATTTGACAAGTATTCGTTATAAAATAAAAAGATGCTTTTATAGCATCTTTTTAGTAGTGGTATTTAATTAAGATCAAATTCTATTTTTTGTCATTTATCTTTAATTTTTTGTTAACTTCTTCAACCCTTTAAAAAAAAAATTGAAATAGTTATTTTATAATATTCACATAGTAGAACAGACTCTACTATAGTAAATAAAATAAAATTTCTAATAAGTTCAGAACATAATGTTTTAAAACAAACTCACTTTATTTTATTAATCCATATGCTAAAACTTTTCCTAAACTTATAAACCTTACTTACAATATATATACCTATTGGGATTACTATTATTAATATGATTATTTCATACCATTTCATAATCTATTTTTTAACTCTACTTTTATCATATTCCAGTATCTCCTGTTCAGAGAGAGGTGTAATAGATATTTCTTTAAATCTTTCAATTTTCTCACCCTGTTGATGTAAGTCTTTTTTTACTTCTCCTTTATCAAATAAATTAATTTTTATTTTAACCAAATCATTGGAAAAAGGTTTTTTAGGAGATAAATCTAGATAAGAGTCTAGTTCTAAGGCTATTGCTATTCGCGATAGCATTCTAATATTGTATTTTGCGGTCTGCTTTGGATTTTCAATATTTCCAATATACCCTTCTGATACTCCTAGTTTATGTGCTAACATCACTTGTGATAAGTTAGATTTTAATCTTAATTCTCTAACTCGTTCAATTAAATAAAAATCTAATTCTGATATAATTATTTCTATAATCATCTGCTTAATTTGATTTAGAAAATAAAGGATTAAAAAAATATTTCACACATACATATAGATATGTGAAATAAATTCGATATATTTGTTTTGTAATACTATTATGAATAGTAATTTTGCGATTCTTCAAATACAATATTGAAGCATTCGCTTTGAATCTCGTTTTCAAAAACTGGTAATTTTATACACACGAGATGATAAGTAAGATGCTCACGTCCTATGGCGTGGGCTCACTTATTCGTGTGGAGGGTATACCAGTACCTTGAAAGCGTTTAAGTTGAGTTCCATGCCATTTTTTATGCCTATATTTTTTAGGTAAAACTCAACTTTAATTCTTAGCACTGCTTCATTTTTTAAGTTTCGTAATACCATTAATTAATGAATTAGTTGGGAAAGACACTGCCACCGTCTGGCTGCAACAGGCAACGGCAGTTGGCTTTCCTGTTTAAAAAACCTTTAAAAAATTGCCAATGAATTAAAAAACACAAAAAAAACTTTGTGCCATTGCGGTACAACAAAAAAATGGCCCTCTAACTCTTCTTGGCGGTTGAATAGAGGACCGTAGCTAAATTAACTAACGTTTCACTTAACCAATCCAATATTATGAATAATTTTTCATTTTACAGGGGTGGAAAGACTTTTTGTTTCCTGTTTTTAATGGGTGTCATCTTGTCTTTTTCCCCTATACAAGCCAACAATTCAGAACGGCGTAATCTAGAAATTACCCAACAGTTTCACATTCAAGGAACTGTCACTGATGGTAACAATCCCTTAGCAGGCGTAAGCATTTCTATAAAAGGAAAACCAAATGCCACCGTAACAGATTATAATGGTCATTATACCCTTTCTGCCTCACCACAAGACATTTTAGTTTTTTCGTATATCGGATACCGAACACAACAGGTTTCCGTGCAAGGGCGAACCACAATCAACATCAGCTTACAGGAAAACACGACCAAACTTCAGGAGGTGAAGATTAATGCGGGATATTATTCGGTAAAGAACAGCGAACGCACTGGGAGCATTTCTAAAATTACCGCAAAAGATATCGAGAAACAGCCCGTTACCAATGTATTGGCCACGATGCAAGGGCGTATGGCTGGAGTCGATATCACACAAGATACGGGAACGCCCGGAAGTGGGTTTCAAATAAAGATACGAGGACTCAACAGTCTTCGTGAAGAAGGCAATGAACCACTGTATATTATTGATGGCGTGCCGTATTCGTCGGAAGTAATCGGATACAGCAATACTACTAGTGGAATACCTACACCCACCAGTCCGTTAAACAGTATTAATCCCAACGATATTGAGAGCATAGAAGTTCTAAAAGATGCCGATGCAACGGCTATCTACGGTTCACGCGGTGCCAATGGCGTGGTACTGATTACTACCAAAAAAGGCAAGGCAGGGAAAACTAATGTAACAGTTTCTGCCTCCTCAGGAATTGGAAAAGTTACCAAAATGATAGACCTGATGAATACCCAGCAGTATCTGGAAATGAGAAGACAGGGTTTTGCCAATGATGGTGTTACTACATATCCTGATTGGGCATATGACATTAATGGAACCTGGGATCAAAACCGCAATACCGATTGGCAGAAGGAACTTTTGGGCGGTACTGCGGTAATCACCAATATGCAGGCATCCGTATCGGGTGGTTCCGATTTAACTCAATACCTGTTGAGTGGTACCTATCACACTGAAACAACGGTACTCCCGGGAGATTTTGAGTACGATAAAGCGGCTGTTCATTTTAGCATGAACCATAGGAGTGAAGATAAAAAGTTTAAACTCACTTTTTCAACAGGCTATACCGCCCAAGACAATCTACAGCCTGAAACCGATATTAGCCGCACTGCACGAAATCTGGCTCCAAATGCCCCCGCTTTATATGATGCCGACGGTAACCTGAATTTTGAAAACAGTACCTTTAGAAATCCATTGGCAGCACTTCGCGCCATCACCACTGCAAAAACAAATGATCTTATTGCCAATACCGTACTTAGCTATCAAATATCCCCCAGTTGGGAACTCAAGGCTAACTTAGGCTTAACGGATTTAAAGAATGCAGAACAGCGACTATTGCCTTCGACGATGTATGATCCTGCCTATGGATTGGGAAGTAACCGCTCATCGATGTTTTCCAACAATACTCAAAGAAAATCATGGATTGTGGAACCACAGCTTCGCTGGAACCATGATTTTGGAATCAGTAAAATTGACATACTGGTGGGGGGTACCGCGCAGCAACAAACTTCTTCAAGGCTGTACCAGTTCGGATATGGTTTTGCCAGCAACAGCCAGATTACAGATATAGCTTCTGCCACGCAAAAATCCATTTATGTAAGCGATGAAACGCTGTATAAATACCAAGCCTTTTTTGGGCGGCTCAATTACAATTGGGATCAAAAATACATTGTGAATATAACAGGAAGAAGGGACGGCTCCAGCCGATTTGGTCCAGGTAAGCAGTTTGCCGCTTTTGGAGCTGTGGGAGCCGCATGGCTGTTCTCGAAGGAAAATTTCCTCAAGGAAAACACCGTTTTTAGTTTTGGAAAGCTTAGAGCGAGTTATGGCAGTTCAGGCAGTGATCAAATAGGGGATTATCAGTATTTGGATACTTATACATCCTCTGGTCTAAACTATAATGGTGCCATCGGTTTGGATCCTACACGACTCTACAATCCGGATTTTAGTTGGGAAATCAATAAAAAATTGGAAGCTGCATTGGAAATGGGGCTTCTAAGTGATCGCATATTCTTTACGCTGGCTTGGTATCGAAATCGATCGTCCAATCAGCTGGTGGGAATTCCTTTGCCTGGCACCACTGGATTCAGCTCTATTAATGCCAATTTAAACGCGACCGTCCAAAATATGGGTCTGGAATTTACACTGCGAACCTTAAATTTTGAAAGTAGCAATTTTAAATGGACAACTAACTTTAATATCTCGGCTTCCCACAACAAACTGCTTTCTTTTCCGGGACTCGAAGGATCTACTTATTCTAATCGCTATGTTATCGGAGAATCTACAAGCATTGTAAAGACATATCAGTTAAATGGGGTCAATCCGCAAACCGGACTCTATGAAGTGGAAGATATCAATAAAGATGGAATGATTACTTCTTTGGAAGACAAAAAAAATATTGAGGATCTCACTCCAAAATATTTCGGAGGTTTAGAAAACCAGTTTCAATATGGAAATTGGCAATTGGATTTTCTTTTTCAATTTGTAAAACAGAAAAATTATGACTACAGTCCCAGCGTTCCTGGAGGAAGTTTCTTTAATCAGCATTCGGATATGACCAATGCATGGCAACATGCAGGCGATCAAGTTCCCTTTCAAATGAATACATCAGGTGAAAATGGGGATGCCGTAAATGCCTATTATAATTATCTGGACAGTAATGCCTCCATTGTAGATGCCTCTTTTATTCGATTAAAAAATGTTGCACTAAGTTATGACTTGCCACAACAGGCCATCAAAGGGGTGCACTGCAAAATCTCACTGCTGGGACAGAATGTGTTAACATTTACCCCATACAAAGGCGGTGATCCCGAATTTAAATATACTGCCTACCTGCCTCCGTTAAGAATAATCACGGCTGGTGTACAGCTTACTTTTTAACCTTAATACATACAGCCATGATATATATACTTATTATTTTTAAAAAGCTACTTCATAAAAGTGCTAAAGAATTGACTGCTAATAGTTGTTTCCTTATAGCGGTATGTCTAACACTAGCTGGCTGCGACAGCTTTGTGGAAGTGGATCTTCCTGCTTCACAACTGACAGCCAAAACCGTGTTCGAAGATGCAGGAACTGCTAATGCCGCAATGGCGGGTTTGTATGCCAAAATGAGAGATGGCGGCTTGTTAAATGGAAATTCAAATGGTGTTTCCTGTAATCTTGGCCTCTACGCCGATGAATTTGACTACTACTACGCATATGACGTAAGCAATTTTTATACCAATTCGCTATTTCCTGGTGAACTAGGTGTAAACGATATCTGGAACAAGAGTTACAGCCAGATTTATAGCGCCAATGCAGTTCTTGAAGGATTGGATAATTCCATATCCATTGCCGAAGCCAATAAAAAACAGTTGCAAGGGGAAGCTATCTTTGTGAGGGCATTGCTTCATTTTTATCTGTTAAATCTCTATGGCGATATTCCTTATATCACCACAACGGATTATCTGCTGAACAGCAAAGTGTCCAGAATGCCAGCCGATAAAATCTACAGCCTAATTCTGATGGACCTGAACAAAGCTGTTGAATTACTATCAGAGGATTATGTTTCGCCTGAGCGCATTCTTCCCAACCGAAGTACTGCTAAAGCACTTTTGGCAAGGGTCTATTTGTATATGGGAATGTATCCTGAAGCATCCAATGCCGCCTCTTCTGTGATTAATAATCCACTCTATAGCTGGGAAACGGATTTGGATAAAATCTTTCTAAAAGAAAGCCGCACTACAATCTGGCAATTTATGCCTAACACATCCGACAGTAATACTGCAGAGGGTAGTCTGTACATTTTTACTTCTGGTCCACCACCGGTCGTGGGACTTAAACCGGAGTTTGTAAATGCTTTTGAGCAGGGTGATCAGAGAAAAACGCATTGGACAACCGAAGTAACTGATGGAGTCTCCACGTGGTACCATGCCTCTAAATATAAACAACAATCGACGACCCCGAGTTCAGTGGAATATTCCATAGTGTTTCGTTTAGCGGAACTATATTTGATTCGAGCCGAGGCGAGAGTTTATCAGGACGATCTGATTGGGGCGAAGGAGGATCTAAATCGGATTAGAACAACGGCAGGACTTAACCCTACAAATGCTGTGACAGCCGAGGATATTAAAACCGATATTCTTAATCAGAGGCGTTTTGAATTGTTTACTGAATTTGGGCAACGTTTTTTTGATTTAAAACGAACTGGAAAACTGGACGAAATACTATCTGTATCCAAACCGGGATGGAATACTACTGATAGTTTGTGGCCATTACCTGCTCTTGAATTGAATTCCAATCCAAATCTTAATCCACAAAACCCGGGATATTAAAATCATTATGAAAGCAATACTAATAATAAGAAAAAAAATTGACTTCGAAATTTTGAGTTTAGTATTGGCTACACTTCTTTTGTTACTGTCCTGTCCCTGTATGGGGCAGGTACAACAAAAGAAGGCATTAACCGAGAACGATTACCAGAGATGGGGAACACTAGAAGTAAAAGCCATTTCTGACCAAGGGAAATGGGCAAGTTATGCGATGCGTTACGAAAACCACAGTGATACTTTATTTGTGCAGAACATCGCTAAAAATAAAAGCTATGTTTTCCCAAAAGGAAATGACGGTCGTTTTGGAGGGGAACAACTCTTTGCTTTTCTAGCTCCCGATTCAAAACTAAAAGTAATGGAGCTGCCCACAGGCAAAATTGCGGTTTATGATAATGTTAAGCGGTATGAGCTGGCAAAGGATGGCCAATATATAATCACCCTGAATAAAGGATACGGTGAAAGATGCCTGATGCAGATACGCAACTCTAACGGGAAGGTAATTGACAGTATCGAAGGTATCTCTGAATATGCGTTAAATGCAGATAAGGATGCAATTATGTATACTTCGAGTCAAAAGGATTATAGCGAGCTAGGGATTATTCATTTTGCTCGCTATTCACATACTGCTATTTCAAAAGCAAACGGCAGTCACTTTTTTAACTTGATGTGGGCTAAGGACTCTAAATCGGTGGCTTTTTTACGGGAGACAGATTCAGCTACTAAGGAAGTTACCGTGAATTATTATAGAATTGCTGATAAAAAGCTCTTCTCACTGGATTATGCCTCTAAAGCGGATTCAAAGAATATGGAAGTTTTTAAAAGGACCACATATGCCATTTCCGACGATGGAAAAA
This sequence comes from Flavobacterium succinicans LMG 10402, assembly GCF_000611675.1. GTDB lineage: Bacteria > Bacteroidota > Bacteroidia > Flavobacteriales > Flavobacteriaceae > Flavobacterium > Flavobacterium succinicans. The sequence continues at coordinate 95,270 of NZ_JATV01000009.1, forward strand.
AAGTATTTTTTATGTTAGCCAAAAAGAAGGATCCTAATTTAGAAAAGCCGGATGTGCCTGAAATTTGGCACGGCAACGACAAATGGCTTTATGCAGACAGACAACGGCAGCAGACTGAGGGCGATATTCCCAAAGTAGCTCTCTGGTATCCTGAAACGGGTTTATGTTTACAGATCAGCGATGACGAGCTACCGTCAATCATGCTGAGCGGACAACAGCAGTATGCTGTTTTATACAATAAGTTTTCCTATGGCCTGCAATCGAAATATTATGAAGAAGCGGATTTTTATTTAACCAATCTAAAGGATGGTTCCAAGGAGCTGATACTGAAAAAGCAATCCGTTGACCCCAACCAGATGGGATTTGATCCCTTCAGCAACAAAATACTATATTACCGGGAAAACAATTGGTGGGTTTATGATCCTCTGGCAAAAAAACATACCAATCTGACCCAAAAAGTTACCACTCACTGGGATAACTATAATACTGCAGATGCTCCCCACCAATTTGGAGCCTATGGCAATCTGGGCTGGACCAATGATGGAAAGAATGTTTTATTGTATGATGCCAATGATATCTGGCTAGTGGCTATCGATGGTTCTTCTTGCAAGCGATTAACCAGAGGATACGAGAAAAACCTAGTTTACAGGATAACTCCCATTGAATATGACTGGCGATCACAGAGTAACTATGATGGAAGGAAACCCACCATTTTTGATCTATCCAAAGACCTGCTGCTCGAAGCCACCAATAGAGAAAACTGGTCAACGGGATATTTTATTTACAATGATAAATCGAAAGAACAACCCATAGTATATGAAGCCAGTAAAATCGATGAAATCCGCAAGAGCAAAAACAGTGCTTATCTCTTCCAGACTCAAACTTTTAATCAATCACCGCGATTGGAATTCAGACGGAAAAACCAGACCGCTTCCAAAATTTTATTTCAGTCCAACAAACAGCAAAAAGAGTATTCTTTTGGAAAATCTGAATTACTGTATTACTACAATAGTAAAGGTCAAAAACTAAAAGCGGCGCTGTTCTATCCTGCCAATTATGACCCAACAAAAAAATATCCAATGGTAGTCCATATCTATGATGTAATGTCTGATGAACTTCATCAGTATGTCAATCCCAGCTTCTCGAATCGGGAGGGTTTTAATGTAACCAATTATACGCTCAATGGTTATTTTGTGCTGATGCCCGATATCATCTACCAGATGGGTAATCCTGGAAGTTCGACCGTTGATTGTGTAACAGCCGGAGTCAATGCGGTTACAGGCAAAGGATTGGTGGATAAAGATAAGATAGGTTTGTTCGGGCATTCTTTCGGGGGTTATGAAACCAATTTCATCATATCGCAGACCAATATTTTTAAAGCCGCCGTTTCCGGAGCCGGAGTGAGCGACATCATTTCTTATTACTTTAATATCAGCAGGAATGGTTATTTTCAGTCTGATATGTGGCGATTTGAAAATCAGCAGTTCCGCATTGGAAAATCGCTGTATGAAGATAAGGAAGCATATGTCAGCAACTCACCCATTATGCACGCCGAAAACGTAAAAACCCCGCTGTTGCTATGGGCAGGTAAAAATGACAGGATTATTCCGTGGAATCAAAGCATTGCCTTTTATCTAGCGCTTCGAAAATTGGGAGTTTCAACCCAGATGCTCGTTTATCCTGACGAAGACCATTCACTAGAGAATCCAGAAAACCAGAAGAATCTCAGTCAGCGAATGATGGAATGGTTTGATTATTGGATGAAAGGGGAAGCTGAATTTAAAACAGTATCAAAAGAAACGGAATAGGGAATAAACATAAAAAAATAATGCAGTTTTTCAAAAAAAACTGCATTATCTTCATTGAAAAATGATTTTACTAATTGCGGTGCAATTGTTGGTTACAAGAAGTTTTACTGCCACCATAGGCGATATTACCACCGCTGAGACAGGCAGGGCCATTACCTGGAGCACAGTTAACATCAGGAACTTCCTGACAGTCGTTCACTGATGGATTGTGAATAAAAGCCGGAATCAATACATCGGCTTTACTTACTTCTGAAGTGTTAGTACTTACTGCACCGGCACTAGCCAGAGCAAATGCTGCTATAGGCAGTACAAACGCTCTTAAAATGGTTGTTTTCATAATATTTAAATTTAAATTAATAGAATTTGATCTACTCTTTTCTACAGGTTTTCGATCGTTACTCCTGCTACCGGCCGGTATCTTTCAATTATATTTATATACTGTACTAAATTTTGGATTGGATTCTTTTCCCGTATCCGTATTTGAGCATATAATGTCCCGAAAGGATATACATCGCTGAATCGCCAGCGAAAAAGTTTTTCATTCGCCCCGCTTCTTCATCATACACGTAAAAACTCAAAAGATAAGTCTGTTTTGACAAATCATAAACGTCAACTACAGAAGCATACTTCCACACATCAATCTCTTCATATTTGCCTCGTAACAGGGAATTAACGAAAAGTAAGTTACCCTGTACTGTTGTGTGACGATTAACCATATACGGTGGTGCTGCCAATTTTATGTCCCCGGATTGTTTTATTTTTACCACTTCTAATTTTGCTTTAGTAGTAGTGTCAATGGTATTGGCGCGATGCTCAACGGTTAGGTTTTCCTTTGTAATAATATATTGGTTGCGATAGTAGTAAGTGTAAATCAGTTTATGCAATGTGGCGCTATATTGTAGTGTACCATCGGTGTCAAAAATTCCTTCCATCTGTTTTTGCAACACCTGTGGATTGTATTTGATTTTTGGATTCTCATAGTTGTTGGCAATCCCCAGAATATTTTCTCCTGTCGGAGGTTTTTGGGTTCTAAAAGCCAGTTGCTTATCATTGATAAAGACTATATCTGAAAAATAGAATTGTTTTTCCATCATTACTTTGGCTTTCCAGTGGGAAATCAAACCTCTGTAAATGACAGGAACCGTCCCATCAATTACATAGAAATATGGAGCGTTAATCCGAATCTCGACTGCCTTAAAATTAAAATTCTCACGGTCCAATTGGATGGTGTATTTCTTTTTGCTTTTTAGATTGGAATCAATTTCAAGAATTTGAAGCGGAGCCAAACGATTGGCTAAATAAATTTTATTTTTATTAGTACCAGCAACATAATAAGATGTATTTCTTAAATCAATGCTACCTACTTTGGCAGCCGTAGCCTGTGGAAAGCGTCTAATAAAAGGGTTTTCCTTTTGCATGATGTCTTCCGAGAAAAGAAATAATCCTGTAATGACCATAACACTTCCTAAAACTAATAAGAATAGTCGAATCAGAATGCGGTTATTTATGGATAGCAATAAAATGGCGAATATTGCCAAAAACAGGAATGCCAGATTAAAAATAAGATGTTCTTTCCATCCTAACTTTTCCAAAATACCACCGCATGAACAGGGAATAAAATAACTGAAGTACAGTATGATAACTATATAAGCAGTAAACATACTCATCAAGGCAACTGCTGCACATAAAGCAAAATATCTAAATCTAGGGACACTCAGTAGAACTGCAATAATCAGTTCCAGAACAATTACTGTAATAGACACAAAATCTGCAAAGGGACTTAAAAGGGGAGACTGTCCCAACTGAGCCTGAAAGTTTTCAAAATCCAATAGTTTACTGACTGCTGCATAGACAAAAAGTATAATATAGAGCAAACAAGTAAACTCTAAAAACAAGTTCTGTATTTTGATATTGAATCTCATAGCTTCATAGATTTTAGTTCTACAAAGCAAAATTCTGAATTCAAAAGCCAAAACACTTGTCTTATTGGGAGCAAAACTTGGCCAAAACGGATAAAGTTTGAAAAACTAAAATTTAATCTTCCGATAATGAAGTAAAACCAGTTTCATTTCGCTTTATTTCATATGGAGAAAAACCAAATCGTTTTTTAAAGGATTTTGAAAAATTAGGATAATCGTTAAAGCCATTCATCACCGATATATTTTTCAAAGGTATCGTAGTGTGTTCAATCATAAAATAAGCTCTTTTCAAACGCTCATCATTATAAAATTGGTAAATACTGGTCTTAAAAAAATGACGAAAGCCATCTTTTAATTTATGTTCATTAGTACCAAATTCAGATGAAAGCACTTTTAGCGATGGAAGCGGTTCTTCAAGGTGTGCCAATATATAGTCATAAAGTTTCTGAATCAATAGTGCATCAGCTTTTCGAGTTTTAAAATATTTCTCGTTTTCATTTTCGTTCATCAAAGGACGATAAGAATCTTTGCGGGCAGGAGTAACAAAATTTAATATAATTTCAGAACTAATAACTAACCTTCCAATAGTACAGGAAACAGAAACAGGCAAATGTTCATTAGGTGTAAAATCTAAAGCAATAGTTGTGGGCGATGAAACATTTGCATCGAGTACATCATGAAGTTGTTGCAAAGAAGCTGTAGTAATAATGCCCGCCAAAGGCAGGTCTATCAATTCAGATTCCGAATAACCTAAAAAATAAGCAATTTCAGGAGTAAAGCTTTTGATAGAAAAAGAGGTATCCAAAACAAGTGTACTTTGAGCTATAAATTGAAGTTTTCTATGGGCATTAACATAGCCGACATTAAAAATCGACTCTTTCATTTCTTCTGCTACCATATTAATTAAAACAACTAGCGTTTCCAATTCGTCCTCATTGGAGCTTAAGGGAATGCTACTGCTAAAATTGCCACGTGCCATCTCAAATAGCATTTGATGAATTGTAACAATACGCTCTTCATTGTATGCTTTTTTCATAAGATTCAATTCTTAATTCTTCCTTTTATAGACTAAATGCTAAACAAAACCTTTTAGATAAACCAAAGCGTCATCTTCTTTAGTGAAAATTTGCGTAGGTACAGAAGGCTTACTAATCTCTACATAAAAAGTGCTAATAATTAAGGAAACTTTTTCATGTACAATAAGAGCTACTGCTTGTGTCAATATAGAGCCCGATTGTGCCAAATGATCTCTTCCAGATTTCTCAGTGGCAACGATACCTCGAATATCACACAGAATAGGATAAGACCTTTCATTTTGAAAATGAATTCTATCAGTTACGACACATTGAGCTACCTTAAGATCAATAATCGTATTGGGTTTATATTCAAAGAAGAGAATGCCATCGGCAATCCAAAATCGGGCATAGTCATTCTCATAAAAATCATGGGCTGCAATCATGTTTTATGAATTTTAAAGTTATAATTTAACAAAAATATAAACATTTAATAATAATATGGTTGTCAATTTAGGATTATTTGTTGTATTTTATAGTGTTTGTTGTTAATTCGGGAATTTGACTTGTCAATTTGGGAGTATTGAAGAAGTAGTTGAAATAACTTTCATTTTTTTTATGAAATTTATAACTCTATTTTAAAATAACACCAAAAAAGAAGTAACCAATGGCAAAAATTAGACACAATAACTTTATCGATACTGTGGATGAAGTTTTTTCGGAAGCAAAGAAAGAAGGCATACTGCACTTATATGCAGAAGACAAGGTATTAACAGGCAGGACAATCCAAATTAAAGGAAAAGAAATGTTTCATTTCGGAACAACTGGTTATCTGGGACTCGAACAGGACGACAGACTTAAGGAAGCTGCTATTCAATCCATACGTAATTATGGTACGCAATTCCCCCTTTCAAAATCATATATTTCACATCCATTATATAGTGAATTGGAAAGTAAAATCGAACAAATGTATGGTATACCACCTATTATAACCAAGAACAGTACATTGGGGCATTTAGCTATTATCCCAACGCTCATTAGAGATGAGGATGCAGTAATAATAGATCACCAGGTCCACTGGAGTGTGCAAAATGCTTGTCAACTTTTAAAACTGCGAGGAATTCCGGTAGAAATGATCAGACACAGCAATTTGGATATGTTGGAAGATAAAATAAAACAACTAAGTACCAAGTGCAACAAAATCTGGTACATGGCTGATGGGGTATATTCCATGTTTGGGGATTATGCACCCATACCTGAATTATTGGCGTTAACCCAAAAGTATGCACAGCTAAACCTTTATTTTGATGATGTCCATGGAATGAGTTGGAAAGGCAAAAATGGAACTGGTTTTGTTTTTGACGCGATCAAAGAACTACCTGAAAATTGCATTGTAGTGAGTACATTAAGTAAAACCTTTGGAGCCAGTGGGGCAACATTATTTTGCAAGAATCAAAAATTAAGAGACAAAATCAAAAATTTTGGAGGACCCTTAACTTTTTCCGCTCAGTTAGAACCAGCGTCTGTTGCAGCAGCAATTGCCTCTGCAGACATCCATTTATCTCCTGAAATACAATTGAAACAAAAAGATTTGGCGGATAAAATTGCCCACTTCAATCAATTGTTGTCATTAGGAAACCTTCCAATAATTTCAAAAAATGATTCGCCAGTTTTCTTTTTAGGAATGGGTACGCCCGCAACGGCTTACAACTTTTCGAAACGTTTATTCAAGGAAGGTTTTTTTCTAAACTTGGGGATTTATCCTGCTGTACCGATCAAGAATACCGGAATTAGAATTACGCTATCCAGTCACAATAAGCAACAGGACATTACTGCCTTGGCCGAAGCGTTGGAATATCATTTTCCTAAAGCGTTGGAAGAAACAAATAATAGTGAAAACAAAATCAGACAGGCTTTTGGAATAGACAGTAGAAAAACTGAAAAGATTTCGGAATCAAAAGAGCAGGAGCTTTTTATTGAAGAAAAAAACACGATTCAGGATATCGAAAAATCAGAATGGAATCAATACATGGGAAAATATAATATTTTCGATTGGGAAGGACTGGTTTATTTAGAGAATACATTCAGCCAGCATCCAGACCCGACAAACCAATGGGATTTTTATTATTACACTATTAAAGATAATAAAGGTGATACAATACTTATGACCTTTTTTACTTATGCCCTTTGGAAAGACGATATGTTGGCAACTGAATCTGTCTCCATCCATTTGGAAGAAATTAGAAAAACCAATCCCTTATACCTCACTTCAAGAGTATTGAATATGGGGACTCTATTTACTGAGGGAAAACACTGTTTTATCAATCAAGAACACCCTTTGGCAGAAAAGGCGTTGAAACTTCTTTTGGATAAATTAGAAGAAAAGTACAATGCTTTAAACGCAGATATGTTAGTTTTAAGAGATTTCGAAAAAGACAATTGCTTCAACAAAACAATTGTAGATCAAGGATATTTTAAAATAGACATGCCTGAATCTTGTGTAGTTCAAAACCATGTTTGGCATAACTACGAAGAGTTTACAGAAACATTATCTCCGCGTTCCCGTAAACATTTTAGTAAAGAGATAGAACCTTATGAAAAGTACTATGATGTTACAATAAAAGATAAATTGAGCAAATCAGAAATAGAAAGAGCATACCAACTATACCACAATGTAAAAGACAATAATTACGCTATCAATACATTTAAATATTCTCAAGAAGTTTTCGAAAACATGAATGAAAGTCAAAACTGGGAGTTCATATTATTAGCATTGAAAACAGAAACAGAAAATCCATTTGTAGGAGTTATGTTTTGCTACAAAAATAATAATCACACCTATGTCCCGGAATTAATAGGGATGGACTATAAATGGGCTAAAGAATACCAACTCTACAGGCAACTGTTATTTCAAACCATAAAAAGAGCTAATGAACTGCAGTTTCAAAAAATAGATTTTGGAGTATCAGCTTCCTTTGAAAAAAGAAAATTAGGAGCCCAAATAATTCCAAAAGTAGCCTATGTTCAGGCAAGAGACAATTACGCGATGGAAGTTATGAATACTTTGCAAAATGATTACAAATCAATTGCAAAATGACGAAGGCATATTGACAACTAATATTAAAAAGATGTTTGAAAAAGCAATTGAATCATTTAATACTGTCTGTAATGAAATTTTAGAGGCAAACGAAACAATGCAAAATAAGGCTTGCAATGGAATTGTATTGTGTAATAAAACATTAACGAACTTAAAAGAGATAGTCGATAAAAATGACTTCAACACTGTTCCAGAGGAGATTGATTTTTTCAAAAACATCAAACCCGTTCCTATGAGTTTATTGATTTATTTCACCGAAGTACGCTCCTGTGAATTAAGAATGCCTAAGGCGGGCAACACTTATAAGGTCCAATTCCTCCAAAAAGAACTGCGAAAAATCAATAAGTTTTTTTACAGAAATGCCGATTTTGTGCATTATATGGAACAAGGATACTGTTACCTAGACCATCAATTCTTTACCAGAAACCATCGGGATAATTTTCCTTTTACCCCCATGACAGATTACTACCAGTTTCCCGAATTTTCAACATCACAAGACATGCTTTGGGCAAAAGTAAAGGCAATGTACCGATTCATTCACTACATCCGGCAAGCACTAAAAAGACTAAAAGTCGATGATTCCGAAATATTTGAAGAAAAAAAACACAAAGTATTGGTATGGACAGGGCCAAAAACAGCTTTAACAGAATTGATTTATGCATTGTTTTCTAATGGGACAATCAATCATGGTGCTGCAGATATTAATAGTATAACAGCATCCTTTGAAGATTTTTTCAACATCAAACTAGATAACATCTATAAAACCTATACCGAAATCAAAGCCCGTAAAAGCAGTAAGACAAAATTTCTAGAAGAATTAACGTTAAACTTACAGCAAAAAATGTCGAGAGAAGACCAAGAGTAAAGTCGTAACTACGAAAGCACACAAGCAGTAAATCCATATTTAAAAGGATATACTGCTTTTTTTATGCTAGAACTAATCAAAGAATAATTCCTAGTAAAAATTAAGGTTTTTACGAATTTTAAATGTTAATTTTTTTCGTACTACGAAAGCCATTGGGATAAAATCCAATAAATGCCACTAAATAGACTAATCAATATCGATCTAAAACAGAAATCATCACTGTATTCATCTTTTATGACAGAATCACTCAAATAATTGAGGCCTAAAAAGAGAATATTTTAAATCGAATAAGAAATCATCATTTTTTAGAGAATTATTTTCCAATAAAACCAAGGCTTTAAGAATTTTAAATGTTAAATTTTTTCCGTACTACGAAAGCCATTGGGATAAAATCCAACAAAAGCTACTGAATTTTGTAAAAGCATATTAAACAGTACCTCGTATCTGGAAGAATTGCTACATACTGCGTATTGAACCTAAATTTTTGATTATGAATATTGACAGAATGGAATTTATGGCTTGGATGGAACGAATAATGGAGAGGTTCGACATCCTTATGGAATTGGTAAGCGGGGCTAAAAATCAAAGTACTATTATTGATGGAGAAGAGCTACTGGACAATCAGGATATTTTGCAAATGTTGAAGATAAGTACACGATCCCTACAGCGCTATCGTTCCTCCGGCAAGCTTCCCTATTATACAATCAGCGGAAAAATTTATTACAAACTGTCAGATGTGCACCAATTCATCAGAGAAAGTTTTACCACTTCCATGCCTAAAGTAAAAGTCAACGGGTGACAAATAGTGCCAATAAATGACAATTGGTACAAAACAGTGGAAGCTTCTTTTACTTTCGATATCGAACTTAAATATTTCAAATTATGAGCGAACAAACTTTAGATAAACCGCAATCTCCCGAACAACTATCGGACATATTATTGGTGCTGGATAAAGAGAAAAAGAAAATTCAGGCTGTAAAGGGAATCGATGAAAATGGCAAGCTGGAAACCGTTGACCCTACAAAGAAGAACCAGAACCAGTTTATGCGGGTTGATAAGCAGGGTGATTTCTTTTCCAACTTCTTCTCTAATTTCTTCAGTCAGTTGAAGAACCCTACCAATTTTTCATTTTTCAAAGTTCCTGAACCATTGGTTATTAATATGGCAAAAGAAATGCAAAAACAGATAGAGCACCCAACTTCTGAAGGAGAACAACTAATGAAGCAATACGAAGTAAAATCGGAACTAGATAAAAATAATAAACAAGAAAATAAAAATAGTATGGAAACAAAACAGACAACATCGGAAACTAGCGAGTACCGCTATAAACCGGAACAGATTGATTGGGAAACTATGAACAATCTCGGACTGAACAAAGAAAAACTTGAAAAGATGAACCTCCTTGATCCTTTACTGAAAGGTTTTAAAACCAATGAGCTTGTGCCTGTAAGCCTTAATCTCGGCACAGCCGTTACCCGTATGGATGCACGGCTCTCTCTGCAACAAAATGATGAAGGGGCGGTTGTGGTTGCCATTCATGGTATCCGCAAAGAACCTAACCTGAATTTTCCTTTTTTCGGTCACGAGTTCACTAAGGAAGATAAAGACAACCTGCTTCAGGCAGGCAATATGGGTCGTGTAGTCAATCTGACCAATCCAAAAACGAATGAGAGCATTCCATCCATTGTCAGCGTGGACAGGCTTACCAATGAGCTTGTTGCACTGCGAACAGACAAAATCAAAATCCCTGATGAGATCAAAGGCGTGAAACTAGATGATGTACAAAAGCAAATCCTAATGGAAGGCAAACCACTTTATTTAGAAGGAATGACTTCCAAAAAAGGAACTGCGTTTGATGCAACCGTACAATTCAATGCCGATAAACGTTTTGTAGAGTTCCTGTTTGACAGGGGTAACTCCAATAAGCAGATGCAAGGTAATCAGCAAGCCCAATCGCAGGAAGTTCCGAAAACCTTTAGGGACAAAGAGCTGGATAAGGAGCAATATCAGAAATTCAAAGACGGACAAACTGTTTATGTCAGCGGATTGGTAGATAAGAAAGGTAAGGAATATAATGGTTACATCACCTTTAACAAGGAAACCAATAAAACAGATTTCTCTTTTCAAAATCCGAATAAGGTTAAAGAACAGACGAAACCCTCAGAAGCATACAAAACACAAACAGCTGTTAATTCAGAAGGTAAAACCAATGAAGCAACCAAGAATATCAAAGAGCCTTTGAAATCAGGCCAAAAAAATCCCGACAGTAAGGAACAGCAGGAACAACAAGAAGCAGCTCAAGCACCTGCTAAATCCAAAGGGCGTAAAATGTAATTACCTAAATACATTCGTTGCGAAAAACTCTGGACTATGTTACTTAATAAACTTAAAAAGCATTGATTATGAATAAACTAATGATAGATGGACAACAATCTGTGGAAAAAAACTCTAAGCTACTATTATTAGTAGATATGGATAAAGTAGATAAGATAGTACTCGGAATGAAGGGAGTTGGAAAATATGATGAATATGAAACGGCAGAAGTAAAAATGGAAAATCATAGAGAGTTTAAAAGGTTTGATAAGAATGATAATTTTCTTCTCTACTTTCTTATGGATTTTTTTGCAAATATGCATAATCCAACACGTTATAAACTTTTCATTGTGCCAGAATCAAAAGCAGTTGAATTAGCAAAGGAAATTCAAATTATTATCAATAATCCTTACAAGGAAGGTGGATTATTGTTGAAGAAATATGAGTTACAGTCAGAACAATTACAAAAGCAATTGCTGTCTGAACAGGAAAAGCTACAGACACCAATGAAATCAAGTGGAAGAAAAATATAGTCACTTGAAATTTAAAAATGGCAAAGGTATTTTATGTGACAAATAGAATAAAAAGATACATATGAAAATAGTAATTGCAGAAAAACCAAGTGTAGCCAAGGAAATAGCAGGCCTGTTGGGAGCATCTGAAAAGAAGGATGGCTACCTGACAGGCAACGGCTATTATGTTACCTGGGCTTTTGGACATTTAGTAGGATTGGGTATGCCGGAAGATTACGGCATTTCTGGATTTCAGAAATCATGCCTGCCGATACTGCCCAATCCTTTTTTATTGACAATACGTAAAATAAAAAAAGATAAAGGCTATACGACAGATATAGGTGCATTAAAGCAACTGAAAGTAATAGAACAGCTCATTGGCCTTAGTGAAAAGATTATCGTAGCAACCGATGCCGGACGTGAGGGTGAATTAATATTCCGTTACATCTATGAATATCTGAAATGCAACAAACCGTTTGAACGCCTTTGGATTAGTTCGCTAACCGAAAAGGCAATCAAGCAGGGTTTTGACAACCTGAAACCCGGTAACGATTTTGATGGATTATTTCAAGCAGCGCAAGGCAGGAGCCGTGCTGATTGGCTGGTGGGCATCAATTCTTCGCAGGCACTGTCAATTGCCGCAGGCAACGGCATTTATTCGCTCGGAAGAGTGCAGACACCTACACTTGCTTTAATATGTAGGCGTTATCAGGAAAACAGAAATTTTTCGGTGCAACAATACTGGCAGATACAGTTGTCCCATACAAAAGAGTTCATAGATTTTAAAAGCCTTTCCAAAACCAAATGGGAAGACAAAAAACTGGCAGAAGATACGTTGAAGTCCATCCAAAGAAACAGCAATATTGCTACTGTTACGTCAGTAGAAATCAAAACTGTAACGGAGCAACCACCTTTGCTGTTTGACCTGACGGGTTTGCAAAAGGAAGCTAATAAAAAATTGAACCTGTCTGCTGAAGAAACTTTGAATATAGCCCAAAGCCTGTATGAAAAGAAATTTATTACTTACCCGCGTACCGGAAGTAAATACATTCCGGAAGATATGTGGGCAGAAATCCCTAATCTTATCAGGGCTTTGCAAGATATGGGAGTCTTCAAGCAAGCAGTAACCAAAGTGAAATGGGGGCATTTCAATAAACGTATAGTGAATGATCTTCGTGTTACAGATCATCATGGTCTGCTGATTACGGACAAAATCCCTTCGGCTTTATCGGCAAGGGAAAATGCAGTTTACAATATGATTGCCTTTCGACTACTGGAAGCAATTTCACAAGCCTGTACAAAAGAGATTACCGATATTACTTTACAGGTTTTGCATTATGATTTTGGTCTGAAAGGTTGCAAGATATTGGAGCCAGGCTGGCATTTCATCAAAGGCAGTTTCTCTGATAATGATGCCGAACCTCTGCAGGAACTACCCGAACTGAAAAAAGGTGATGAACTCAAAATCAAAGATGCTTCGGTTCTGGAAAAGAAAACCAGACCACCTGTGCTTTATACTGAGGCCGGACTTTTATCGGCTATGGAAACTGCTGGAAAGGAGATTGAAAATGAAGAGGAACGAAAAGCAATGCAAAACATAGGTATTGGTACACCAGCCACAAGAGCCACCATTATTGAAACCCTGTTTAGCCGTAACTATATTCAAAGGGAAAATAAATCCCTGATACCTACCGGTAAAGGATTACAGGTCTATGAACTTATAAAAGATAAAAAGATTGCGGACGTAGCGATGACTGCAGAATGGGAGTTGACTTTGCAGAAAATTGAAAACAACGAAAGTAATGCATATGCTTTCCAAAAAGAAATGGAAAACTATGCAGCATTAATTACCAATGAATTATTGCAAACTGCCATTGCACAAGAAAATCGGGCTATGCTTGACTGTCCCAAATGCAAAAATAGGCAACTGATTATAAGGGATAAAATTGTCAAATGTCCTGATGAGAACTGTAATTGGGTACAATTTCGAAATGTGTGTGGTGTGCAAATCAGTATAGCCGATATAGAAAACCTTGTAATCAAAAGAAAAACTACTCTCATCAAAGGGATGAAAAGCAAATCCGGAAAGAAATTCGATGCCTATATCGTATTAAATGAGAAAGCCGAAAGCTCTTTTGAATTTGAAAAATCTAAACTTCCGAAGAAATAATGAGTGATTCTATCATTACCCGTCAGGAAATTGAGAATCGAATTTATACTATAAGAGGGCAACAGGTTATGCTCGACAACGATCTCGCAATGATTTATCAGGTAGAAACCAAAGTCTTCAATCAGGCGGTAAAGCGTAATATAGACCGCTTTCCTGAATCCTTTTGTTTTCAATTGACACAGGATGAATTTGATGCAATTAACTTGAGGTCACAATTTGTGACCTCAAGTTTGAATTACGGGGGAAGACGTTATCTGCCTTATGTTTTTTGCGAACAAGGGATTGCGATGCTTTCAGCTGTACTCCGTAGTGATATTGCAGTAAAAGTTAGTATCGAGATAATGAATGCTTTTGTGGAAATGCGCAAGATACTTGTTAATAACGCAGCCTTGTTTCATCGACTGGATAAGATAGAACTGAAACAGATAGATGCAGACCAGAAATTTGAAGAAATCTTTAAGGCTTTGGAAAGTGGAAAACTGCATAGCGAAAAGGGTGTTTTCTATGATGGGCAAATTTTTGATGCCTATGCTTTTGTCTCTGATATTATTCGTAGTGCCCAAAGTTCCATTATCCTTATTGATAATTATGTGGACGATACGGTGCTAACCTTGTTGGGTAAGAGAAATATTAATGTTACCGCAACAATCTATACCAAAAGCATAAGTAATCAGTTACGGCTGGATGTGCAACGATACAACAGTCAATATCCCCCGGTTGAAGTTGAAATTTTTTCTAATGCGCATGACCGTTTTCTCATAATTGATAATACTGAACTCTACCACATCGGAGCATCATTAAAAGATCTGGGTAAAAAATGGTTTGCATTTTCGAGAATGGATATTGAGGTTGGCAGGATGCTCCAAATTTTAGCCATTTAGCAAAATTCTAAATAAAAATATAGTATGAATACACAGCAAAAAGACCTGTCATATTTCAGGTTACGACTACAAGAATTATTAACTATAAGCTTTCCCGAAAAAGCGTATGATGTTAAATTTATTGACCAGCGTTCAAGTTGGGCTTCCAATGCTTATGAAGATGCTTTTCGAGCAGGAAACCCAATAAACCAATGTGATCATATTGCCGATTATGTCTTATTTGAAGGATTGCACTTTTCAAAATTTGATACCCTTTTTCAAGTAGTCTGCAATGAGTTTGATGCGAGAATGGCAGATGAAGAATTACGACCGTTTGCCTTAAAGATGTTGCCTATTTGCTACCCTGTTTTTACAAACTACAAATTAACGGATGACTTCGCCTATACAACGGAGTTTGATTTGCTCTATACGGAACTGACAGGAACCATAGCAATATGGATAGAGGAACATGGGCTTCAGTAAACGTCAACATCTCCAATCGAATATTGATTCCCTGCGAATTGCTTTTAAACTGGAAAAGGAGAACAGAAAAGCCTCCGCAGGCGAAAGACTGCTAATGATGCAATACAGCGGATTTGGTGGTCTTAAATTTGTGTTGAATCCTGCCCAAAATCCGATAGATATTAACCATTGGAGAAAGACCGAACATGAACTTTTTCCAGTTACACAGGAACTCCATCAGCTTCTAAAAGAAAATGCAACTGATGAAAAACAATACCGTAGATATGTGGACAGTATGCGGAGTTCTGTACTGACTGCATTTTACACACCACCTTTGGTTATTGATGCTATTTCCACCACATTAAAAGAAAATGGTGTAAGCATTCAAAAACTTTTAGAACCATCTGCCGGTACCGGTTCTTTCATACAATCCTTTGCGGATAAAGCTGTATCACAGGTCACCGCTTATGAAAAAGATCTGCTCACGGGAAAAATTTTAAAACAGCTCTATCCCGATAATACGATCCGCATTAGTAGCTTTGAAGAAATACCCGAAAAGGAAAAAAACAGCTATGATGTGGTAGCTAGCAATATCCCTTTCGGTGATACGTCCGTTTTTGACCTTTCCTATTCCAGAAGCAGGGACTCTGCAAAAGCACAGGCTGTCCGAAGCATACACAATTACTTCTTTATGAAGGGAACCGACATGCTCCGTGAAGGTGGGGTGCTGGCATTTATCACTTCACAAGGTGTTATGAACAGCCAGAAGAATGAACCCATACGCAGGGCATTGATGCAGGACAACAACCTAGTTTCAGTCGTTCGGTTGCCGAATAATTTATTTACAGACTATGCTGGTACAGAGGTAGGAAGTGATCTAATAATTCTGCAAAAGAATACTGCAAAGCAAAGTTTGACCGAAGCGGAAGAACTGTTTTGTCAGAGTCAAATAACGGAATACAATACGCCAAGCAACGCCTTGTTTCAAGACAACGGAAGGATTATACATACTACACAGATGTTGGCTACCGATCCTTACGGACAACCTGCATTTGTCTATACGCACAGGGATGGTGTGGAAGGAATTGCCAAGGACCTAAAGCAAATGCTATCGGAAGATTTTGGAAAAAATCTGGATATTGGCTTATATAAAGGTGAACGAAACGATGCGCCAATCAAACAAATTCCTATAACACCAACGGTTGCAACTCCTGTTGCCAGATCTGCAACCATTTCACAGAAAAGACAGACATTAAGTGCTCCAATAACAAATAAGGACATTGTAAAAGAAGAAAGGCAGCTAAGCATTTTTGATCTCTTTGAAAATTTAGATGAACTGTTGGCTGCTCCTGTTAAATTAATCAGAATAGCAAAACAACCAGCCAAAAGAAAAAGAACTGTGAACGGATATCAGGGAAACCTGTTCAGCGGTTTGATGCAGCAACCTCCCATTTCTACTTCTCCAGTAAATAGCAATATACCAAATGAGAGAAATACACAGGAAGTTATCGGCGATTTGTTTTCAGGACTGAAAGGAAATAATCTCTCCGAAAAGATTACCGCAGGCAACACCATTTCCGAACCAGCAATTTATAGCAAAGAAATACAGTCTTTTCATCGTAACGATAGCCTTGCAGTGGATAACGGCTGGGTCGGCTATCTTAAAGATTTTGATAGCGATAGGAAACAGGCAATGTTTCATCCTTTGCAATTATCGTCCTTACAGAAAGGAAGAGCTGAAGCCTATATTTCTGTACGAGATAACTACCTCGATTTATATCAGAAGGAAGCCAAACTGCAAACCGAACATAAAGAAGAGAGAGAAACATTTAATAAGGTTTACGATGCCTTCGTAAAAAGGTACGGCAACCTGAACAGTGCCGATAATATCAAGCTCATAAAAATAGACAGTTCTGGTAAGGAAATGCCTTATTTGGAACGTGTTGTGGGCGGTGTGGTACATAAGGCGGATATCTTTCACCGTCCAGTAAGCTTCTCCATTACCACATTGGCTACCGATAATCCCGATGAGGCTTTAGCCGCATCATTGAACAAATACGGGAATGTTGATCTAGACTTTATGTCCAAAATCAGCGGTATATCATCCGACGATTTGAAAGCGGTATTACACGGACGCATCTTTTATAATCCTTTGGAAAAGGAATATGAAATAACTGAAAGATGGGTAGCTGGCAATGTGGTGGAGAAAGCCACAGCCTTAAAAAGCTATCTTGAAAGCAATCCCCATGATAGGCAGGCCAAAGAAAGCCTTACGTCTTTAGAAGAAGCCCGACCAAGACGTATCGAATTTGAAGAGTTAGATTTCAATCTTGGTGAACGCTGGATACCGACAGGGATCTATGCCCGTTTTGCTTCTCATCTTTTTGATACGGAGGTGCGTATCCAGTATTCTGAAACTTCCGATGACTTTTCTATAAAATGCGATCAGAAAAATGTACATATATGGGATAAATATGCCGTCAAGTCTGATAGCCGAACATTTGACGGGATTGCTCTGCTGAAAAACGCATTAGTCAATACTACTCCTGATATTACCAAAAAAGTAATGATTGATGATAAGGAAGTAAAGGTACGGGATATGGAAGCCATACAGATGGCGAATACCAAGATTGATGAAATACGTACCGCCTTTACCGAATGGCTTCACACTCAAAACGATGAGTTTAAAAAAAGGATGACCGACCAGTATAACGATACCTTTAACTGTTTTGTGCGTCCGCAGTACGACGGAAGCCATCAGGAATTTCCAGGACTGGACAGAAAAGGCTTAGGCATTAACGATTTGTATTCGAGCCAAAAGGATACAGTATGGATGATCAAGCTGAACAACGGTGCGATTTGCGATCACGAAGTAGGAGCCGGCAAGACATTGGTGATGTGTACCGCAGCACAGGAGATGAAACGTTTGGGAATGGTACACAAACCTATGATAATAGGATTGAAAGCCAATGTTCATGAGATTGCAGAAACGTACCGTAAAGCCTACCCACACGCTAAAATTATGTATCCGGGCAAAGAAGATTTTACGCCACAGAAAAGGCAACGGATTTTCGGAGATATTAAAAACAACGATTGGGACTGCGTGATATTGACCCATGACCAGTTTGGCATGATACCCCAGTCGCCAGAAATGCAAAAGGAAATCCTACAAGTCGAACTGAACAGCGTGGAAGATAATCTTGCCGCTTTGGAAGCACAGGGCAAAGAGATTTCAAGGGGTATGCTCAAAGGTGTAATCATCAGGAAACAGAACCTTGAAGTTAGGCTGAAAACTTTGGAACATGACATCGAAAACCGAAAAGATGATGTAGTTGATTTTAAGATGATGGGCATCGACCACTTATTTGTTGATGAAAGCCACCATTTCAAAAACCTGATGTTCAATACGCGTCATGACCGGGTTGCAGGTTTGGGCAATATGATGGGAAGCCAAAAGGCCATGAACCTGCTTTTTGCCATCCGCACCATTCAGGATCGCATACAAGGCGATATGGGTGCTACCTTTCTTTCAGGTACAACTATCAGCAATTCCTTAACCGAGTTATATCTCTTGTTTAAATATCTCCGTCCAAGAGCATTGGAAAAACAAGGTATTAACTGTTTTGATGCCTGGGCGGCTATCTATGCAAGGAAAACGACTGATTATGAGTTTTCGGTAGCGAATAATATCGTGTCAAAAGAACGCTTCCGCTACTTTATCAAAGTGCCCGAACTGGCACAGTTCTATTCGGAAATCACGGATTACAGAACCGCTAAGGATATTGGTATAGATCGTCCGGAAAAGAACGAGGTACTTTATAATATACCGCCTACGCCCGATCAGGAAGTATTCATTCAAAAATTGATGGAATTTGCCAAATCAGGGAATGCTACCTTATTGGGAAGACCTCCGCTAACAGATCGGGAAGAAAAAGCAAAAATGTTGATTGCTACAGATTATGCTCGTAAGATGTCACTCGATATGCGGATGGTAAGCAGTAAATATAATGACCACCCCGATAACAAAGCTTCTCATTGTGCAACCAATATTGCAAAGTATTACCAAAAATTCCATGCACAGAAGGGAACGCAGTTTATCTTTTCTGATTTAGGTACTTACAAGTCTGGAGAATGGAACGTCTATGGGGAAATCAAGCGCAAACTTGTAGATGATTACGGTATACCGGCACATGAAGTCCGTTTTATACAGGAAGCTAAAAATGATAAGCAACGCAAGGAGCTTATAGGCGGTATGAATGAGGGGAAAATCCGTGTGTTGTTTGGTTCTACCGGCATGTTGGGAACTGGTGTAAATGCACAGAAAAGAGCTGTTGCCGTTCATCATTTGGATACCCCGTGGAGACCAAGCGATCTTGCTCAACGTGACGGAAGGGCTGTCCGAAAAGGCAATGAAATTGCCAAATTTTTCGCCGATAACAAGGTGGATGTAATTATCTATGCAGTCGAAAAATCACTAGACAGTTATAAGTTCAACCTGCTGTACAATAAACAGCTTTTTATTGACCAGCTCAAAACCAACAATCTCGGAAAGCGAACCATTGATGAGGGTAGTATGGATGAAAAATCGGGAATGAATTTCTCTGAATACGTAGCTATCCTTTCGGGCAATACCGACCTTTTGGAAAAAGCAAAGCTGGAAAAACAGGTTGCTGGATTGGAAAGTGAGAAGCAGGCATTCAATCGTTCCAAGTTCAGCTCCAAATACAAGCTGGAAGATATTTCTGCGACACTAGAGTCTGCCAAGTCACGATTGGAACGAATGACCCTCGATTGGGAAAATCTGCAGCAACGCTTACAAAAAGGGCAGGATGGAACGATACTGAACCTTGTACAGCTAGACGGATTGTCACCTAATGCCGATGTGAAACAGATTGGGACCAAACTTAACCAGATTGCGGATAAAGCCCGTACTGGTGGTCAATATGAAGAAATAGGCAGTCTATATGGGTTTGCATTGTTGGTTAAAACCGAAATATCCGAAAAAGAAGGTGCTGATATTAAAGTCAATCGTTTTTTGGTGCAGGGTGAAGGCAATATAAAATACACTTATAATAATGGCTTGATTGCTACTGACGCAAAGCTTGCATCAATGAATTTCCTTAGTGCTTTAGAAAAAATTCCCAGCTATATTGAGCAGGAACAAAAGAAAATTGCCGAATCACAAAAAGATCTGCCTGTACTTCAGGAAGTAGTCAATGGTATATGGACGAAGGAAAATAAGTTGAGCGAACTAAAAACCGAACTGGCGTCCATTGACAGGAAGATACAATTATCGATTGCTTCCGAGGCCAAAGAACAGAAAGAAGCTATAAAAATAAATAATGTTCAGGAAAGGTCTTCTGTAGGTTTGAAAGCAATGTAATTTCATTGGTGAAAACAAAACATTCTTTTTTATTTGGTAGTAAATTTTGAAAAACACCTTAATTTTTTGTCTTCTGATGCGTAACTATGATAGCTAACTTGTTAAGAAAAGTGTAGCAAAAATGTCATTTTTAACACGTTGTTAGTAAAAAATCAATATAAATTGATTAATTTTGATTTAAATTAAACTACAATGAATAAATTTCACATTTTAGTAATAGTATTATTTGGTTTCTTATTGATACCAAGTAATTCTTTTGCCTGTGAAAATAATTCAACAAAACATTCTTCTACAAAAGAGACATCTTCAAATATGGATAAAGATGATTGTTGCAAAAATGACAATCATTCCAAAACGAAAAATCACGAAGGTTGTGGAGGAAAATGTAACCATTCTAGATGCAGTTGCGCTACTTCTTGCAACAGTAGTACTGTTGCTATTAATGAATTGAAATTTAATAGCAATCTTTTTAATTTCTCTTCTGAAAAGCAAAAATTTTACAATTACAAAACCACTATTTCTTCTGGTTTTAATTCTCTTTGGCTTATACCTAAAATAAGCTAAATTCTATAGTTGATAGCCATAGTTATATCTTATTGATAACTATTATTGGTCTCCAAATCATTTATTTTATCGGTTAATTTCAATTTCAAGATGATGGGTATTCTATGATTTCATTTTTGTTATTGCTTAACTAATTCAATTTAACATTATTTACATACAATGAACTCATTAAAAAAAATAATGATAGCAATACTTCTATTGTTATCAGTAGTGGTATCCAACGCACAAATTAAAAATGCTAAAATAGAGTCCGTTAAAATTTACGGAAACTGCGGAATGTGCGAAGCCAAAATAGAAAAAGCAGGTAGTCTAAAAAATGTCGCAAACGTTGACTGGAACGCAGATACAAAAATGGCTGTCCTTAGTTATGATCCTAAAATAACCAGTCAAGACGAAATACTCAAACGTATTGCATTGTCAGGTTATGACAGTGATAAATTTCTTGCTCCAGATGATACATATTCAAAACTTGCAGGATGTTGTCAATATTATCGTGAGGCAAAAGTTCCTGTTAAAACAGAACCAAAAAGCGAAATGACAGGAATGGAAAGCAACAGACTTTCAACAACAGCTGAAAATCAAACCGTAAATCAACTACAGCCAGTTTTGGACAATTATTTTTTACTGAAAGATGCTTTAGTAAAAACAGATGCTAAAACAGCTTCTGAAAAAGCAGCAGCATTATTATCTTCGATTACTGCAGTGAAAATGGAAATATTAAAAATGGATGAACATGTGATTTGGATGAAAATCTTAAAAGATTTAACTGCCGATTCCAAAAGTATTTCTGAAACACAAGATATTAAGAAACAAAGAGATTTTTTTAAATCATTATCTAAAAACATTTATGAATTGATTAAAGTTTCCAAACCTACTGAAGCGATCTATTACCAATACTGCCCAATGCAAGATGCCAATTGGCTAAGCAAAGAAAATGCTGTTAAAAATCCTTACTATGGCTCACAAATGTTGAGTTGTGGTAAAACTATAGAAACAATAAAATACTAAAAAGATGAAAACACTAATTATTGTATTAAGTGCATTTTTTGCATTTAATTCAGCAGTAACAGGACAAACTGTTACAAAAAAGGAAGAGCAAAAAATAATTTATGTTTGCCCTATGCATTCTGACGAGACAAATTCAAGTGCGGGTAAATGCCCAGAATGCGGAATGGAATTGATAAAAACCACCGAAAAAGTACCTACCTACGCTACAAAAGGAAGTCAACCTATGACTAAAACTATCACAAAATATGTTTGCCCTATGGATAAATCAACTTCTGACAAACCGGGTAAATGTTCTAAATGTGCAATGAAAATGGTAGAAATTACCGAAAAAGTAGATACCCATCCTCTAAAAGGCAGTCAGCCTACGAGTAAAATGGTGACAAAATATGTTTGTGCAAAGGACGGAGCAACTTCTGACAAGCCAGGCCTATGTTCTAAATGTGGAACTGATATGGTAAAAGTCACTGAAAAAGTGGATCTCCACCCGTTAAAAGGAAGTCAGCCTACAAGTAAGGTTGTGACAAAATATGTTTGCCCAATGGACGGTTCAATTTCTGATACAGCGGGAAAATGTCCAAAATGTGGTATGGCAATGACTCCAAATGAAGACTATAAACACTAATCCAATCTTTCAACAACTTAAAATTTTAAAAATGAAAAATATAATTCTTTCAGCTATAGCAATGTCATTCGTATTAGTTTCTTGTAACCAAAAAAACAAACAAGAAGAAACAGTTAATTCGGAAACAAGTAAACCTGAAACTGAAACTGCAACTGTAAAAGTCAATCCTACTTCTTTTTCCATTAAAGAAATTGTAACGGATTATTTGTCTTTAAAAAATGCTTTGACTAAAGACGATTCTAACGCTACTGCCGATGCAGGAAAAGCATTGGTGGAGACTTTGGGAAAAATCGATATGAAAAAATTATCTGGTGAACAAATGAAAACCTATATGGATATTTCCGATGATGTTAAAGAACACGCTGAACATATTGGAGATAATGCGGGGAACATAGCACACCAAAGAGAGCATTTTGTTTTAATGAGCAAAGACATCAATGATTTGATAACCACTTTTGGAACAGAACAAAAACTATATCAGGATTTTTGCCCAATGGCAGATGAAGGAAAAGGAGCTATTTGGATAAGCGAGTTAAAAGACATCAAAAATCCATATTATGGTTCAGAAATGCTTACTTGTGGTTCCGTTAGAAAAGAATTCTAGAATGAGAAGAATCTTCAAAAAAATATTTTTTATTGGATTAATTATATTTTTACTGATGCAGTTTTATCAACCTGCTCGAAACATTGGTTTTGAGCAGGATGTAACTGCAAATTTTACAAAAGTATATAATGTCCCTAAAAGTGTAGAAACTGTACTGCGAACCTCTTGTTATGATTGTCACAGCAACAAAACCGATTATCCTTGGTATTCAAACATTCAGCCTGTTCGTTTTTTTATGGATAGCCATATAAATGAAGGCAAAGAGGAATTGAACTTTAATGAATTTGGAAATTATTCAAAACGCAAACAGAATAGCAAATTAAAAGCTATGAGTAAACAAATAAAGTTGAATGAAATGCCTTTGGCTTCTTATACTTTGATCCATAAAAACGCAGTACTTTCGGTTAGTCAAAAACAGGAACTAATGAATTGGATCAATACACTTAAAAATAACTAATAGTCTAACACAAATTATTCTTATAAAAATGAAATTAAACAATAATATAGATAAACTAGGTACACTTGGACTTTTCTTCACGGCATTATTTTCTCCTTGCTGTTTTCCCCTTTTTGCATTCGTGGCTTCAGCTTTCGGTTTGGGCAGTTTCGAATTGTTTGGCGGATGGACAATGTGGATATTTCAGGCAATGATTTTAA
The DNA here is from genome assembly GCF_000611675.1 of Flavobacterium succinicans LMG 10402. Lineage (GTDB taxonomy): Bacteria > Bacteroidota > Bacteroidia > Flavobacteriales > Flavobacteriaceae > Flavobacterium > Flavobacterium succinicans. Next base: position 119,127 of record NZ_JATV01000009.1, read on the forward strand.
TATCAATTGCAGGCTTGATTTTTTCTTATAGAAAGCATCACAGTCTTTATCCATTATTGTTTGCTATTCCAAGTGGAATAGTCATTTTATATGGATATTATTTCAGTAATGATTTTCAACATATCTACATCGGTATGTTTGGGCTACTAATTGCGACTGTCCTTAATTACTACTATAATAAATTAGGTGGTAATTGTGAAACCTGCACCATTTATAACGGTAAATCAGTGGAGCTAAAATCAACTTTAACTTGTCCAAACTGCGGACACAAAAAAGATGAAATGATGCCAACGGATGCTTGTCAATTTTTTTATGAATGTGAAAAGTGCAAAACAGTTTTAAGACCAAAACAAGGAGATTGCTGTGTTTTTTGTAGCTATGGCACTGTAAAATGTCCCCCTATACAAGCAGGAGATAAATGTTGTTAAAAATTAAAATATTATGGTAGAAAAATTAATATCATTTTCATTAAAAAACCGATTCGTTGTCTTGCTCGTTTCGGCCTGTTTATTTGCTTGGGGTGTTTATAGTGTGCAACAAAATCCTATTGACGCCATTCCCGATTTGTCCGAAAATCAAGTAATTGTATTTACAGAATGGATGGGAAGAAGTCCGCAGGTTATAGAAGCGCAAGTAACTTATCCTTTGGTTTCAAATCTTCAGGGAATTCCAAAAGTCAAGAATATTCGTGGTGCTTCTATGTTTGGGATGAGCTTCGTATATATTGTTTTTGAGGACAACGTAGATATTTATTGGGCTAGAACAAGAGTTTTAGAAAGACTGAATTATGCCCAGCGTCTTTTGCCCCAAAATGTAGTTCCTACGCTAGGACCAGACGGTACGGGTGTTGGTCACATATTTTGGTATCATTTAGATGCCAATGGTATGGATTTGGGAGAGCAAAGAGCTTTGCAGGATTGGTACGTGAAATTTGCATTGCAAACGGTTCCAGGAGTTGCTGAAGTAGCTTCTTTTGGAGGCTTTGAAAAACAATACCAATTGGTTTTGGATCCTTTGAAAATGCAATATTATAAAGTCACTATGATGGAAGTGATGAATGCTGTTAAAGCCAATAATAATGATGTAGGAGGACGGAAATTCGAAATGAGTGATATGTCATACATCATAAGGGGTTTGGGGTATATAAAAAACATAAAGGACGTAGAAGAAATTGCCATCAAAAATTACAATTCTATTCCGGTGCGGGTAAAAGATATCGGTTCCATTCAAATGGGAGGCGATTTGCGTTTGGGTATTTTTGATGAAAATGGCACAGGAGAAGTCGTTGGTGGTATCGTAGTTATGCGATACGGAGAAAATGCAGATAATGTCATAAAAGCGGTCAAAGCCAAAATGAAAGAAGTGGAGAAAGGACTACCCGAGGGCGTAACTTTTAAAACCTCTTATGACAGAAGCGAATTGATTGAGAAAGCAATTGAATCTGTCAAAGGAACGCTAATCGAAGAAATGATTGCCGTTTCAATAGTGGTGTTGCTTTTTCTTTTTCATTGGCGAAGCGCATTAATTATCTTGATACAAATACCAATTTCGGTGGCGGTTGCCTTTATCTTCCTGCAGGCTTTTGGAATTTCTTCAAATATTATGTCACTCACGGGAATTGCTTTAGCAATTGGTGTTTTGGTTGATGACGGAATTGTAATGGTAGAGAATGCGTATAGGACAATTTCTGAGAAACAGGAAGAAATGGATAATAACCAATAAGTTACGTAAAATGAAAGATAAACTGAAAAATATATTCAAAAAAGAAAATGACCCGTTATCTTCCGATGAGAAACTGAAGCTAATTGAATCCTCTTCCAAATTGGTTGGACCGGGTGTTTTTTATTCGACAATAATAGTAATTGCTTCATTTTTACCCGTATTCCTGCTTACGGGAATGGAGGGTAAATTGTTTAGTCCATTGGCTTGGACAAAATCTTTTATACTAATTGTGGATGCGTTTTTTGCGATTACACTTACTCCTGTGCTGATTAGTTTTTTACTTAAAGGCAAACTTCGTACAGAAAATAAAAATCCGATAAACAGAAAATTGGAAAGCATTTATACTCCAATTTTGACGCTTTGTTTAAAATGGAGAAAAACAGTTTTGGCAGTCAATATTGTGGCGCTGTTAATTGGTGTGTTAATGTTTACAAGACTTGGTTCTGAATTTATGCCTCCGCTCGACGAAGGTTCTGTTTTATTTATGCCTGTAACATTGCCCGATGTGTCCAATTCTGAAGTGAAACGAATTTTACAGGTTCAGGACCGATTGATAAAATCAATTCCCGAAGTGGCTCACGTTTTAGGAAAAGCAGGCAGAGCCAATACAGCAACGGACAACAGCCCCATAAGTATGATTGAAACAATTATTTTGCTGAAGCCCCACAACGAATGGAGAGAAGGTAAAACAAAAGCGGATATTATAAATGATATAAACAATAAACTGCAAATACCGGGAGTAACCAATGGTTTTACACAACCGATTATCAATCGTATCAATATGCTTTCTACAGGTATCAGAACCGATGTGGGAATAAAAATCTACGGGGAAAATTTAGACACCATTAATGCTTTATCACAAAAAATAAAAATGGCATTGGATGGAACTTCGGGAGTAAAAGACTTGTACGCTGAACCTATTACGGGCGGAAAATACATTGATATTGAACCCAAAAGAGAAGTTATTGGCAGATACGGACTAAGCATCGATGATATTAACAATGTAGTGGAAGCTTCAATTGGAGGTATGAAACTCACCACAACCATCGAGGGAAGACAGCGTTTTTCGGTAAACGCACGATATGCACAAGAATATCGAAGTAGTATTGAAGCCTTGAAAAAGCTACAAGTACAAACAATGGATTTTGGCCCAATTCCTTTGGAAACGGTTGCCGATGTAAAAATAAGCGATGGCCCGCCAATGATAAACAGCGAAAATGCAATGCTTCGTGGAAGTGTATTGTTTAATGTTCGTGACCGTGATTTAGGAAGTACCGTCAAAGAAGCACAGAAAAAACTGAATGAAATGATAACCAAAATGCCCAAAGGGTATTATGTGGAATGGAGCGGTCAATGGGAAAACCAAATCAGAGCCAACAAAACATTGGGTTTAATTCTGCCAATTGTTGTCGTGATTATTTTCCTCATTCTCTATTTCACTTATCATTCTATGAAAGAGGCTTTGATTACAATGATAACGGTTCCGTTTGCATTAATAGGGGGAGTTTTTATGGTGTATTTCTATGGGATTAATTTATCGGTGGCTGTAGCAGTCGGTTTTATTGCTTTGTTTGGTTTGGCTGTCGAAACAGCTATGTTAATCACTATATATTTGAATGAAGCGATGAACAAAATGGTCGAAAAACACGGTAACAGCAAAGAAACCCTAACAGAAGAAATAGTGAGAGAGTATATTATTGATGGTTCTGCCAAACGATTACGTCCAAAACTGATGACAGTTTCTGTTTCATTATTTGGATTAATCCCCATTCTTTGGGCAACGGGAACAGGAGCAGATGTGATGCTCCCAATCACTGTTCCGCTCATAGGAGGAACAATTACTTCAACAATTTATGTATTATTAGTAACCCCGGTTGTTTTTGAAATGGTGAAACTTCACGAGTTAAGAACAAAAGGAAAAATTAGTCTCATAGATGCAAAACATTAAATTTTATATCGCCCTGAGTTGTTTGGTTTTAAGCTTTACAAATACTAAAGCCCAAACACTTACTTTGGATAATGTCTTGAGTACCATCAAGACAAATAATCCCCAACTGAAAATGTACGATGCAGATATTCAGAGTATGGATGCTTCGGCCAAAGGAGCCAGAAGTTGGATGCCACCGCAAGTGGAAACGGGTTTCTTTATGACTCCGTACAATTCCAATCTATGGAAAGCCAATGAAATGGAACCAGGAATGGGGAGTTATATGTTAGGCGTTACCCAAATGATTCCGAATGCTTCTAAGTTGAATGCCAATGAAAATTTGATGAAAGCAATGTCATCAGTCGAAAGTGAAAATAAAAACTTCACGCTCAATCAATTAAATGCATTGGCCAAAACCTATTATTATGAATGGATTATCATTAAGAAAAAAATAAAAATTGCCCAAGACAATCTTCTGCTTCTAGATTATATGATTAAAAGTATGGAAATACGTTATCAGTACAATATGGATAAATTGCCGTCCTATTACAAAGCAAAATCACAATATGCCACTTTGCAAAGTATGATTGTGATGTTGGAAAATGATGTATCACAGCGAAAATATATGCTCAATACATTAATGGCTCGTAATAAAAACGAGGATTTAGAAATTGATTCCAATTACGAGATTAAAGATTTCAATCTCTTCGAAACCGATTTGTCTCCCTACATCAACAACCGTAGTGATATCAAAGCCATTGATAAAACCAAAGAAATCAACAACCTGAAAATAGAGGTTGAAAAAGTGGCAACCAGACCTGAATTTGGTGTAAAATACGACCATATGTTCGCTTTTGGCAATCAGCCACAACAATTTTCATTGATGGGAATGGTCACTATTCCAATGCCTTATTCAACCAAAATGAATAAAGCCAATATGGAAAGCTATCGAATAAAAAACGAAAGTTTGGATTGGCAAAAACAGATGATTGCGAACGAAGCAAGCGGTATGATAAAAGGAATGAATGCTGAGTTTTTGAATCTGAAAAAGCAATACCAAATTACGCAGGACAATATTATTCCAGCTTTGAAACGAAATTATGATACCGCCATTTTAGCTTGGCAAAATAACACCGGAGATTTATTCGTAGCCTTGGATGCGTGGGAAGCGATGAATATGACTCAAATCGATGCTTTCGACAAATTAAAATCGATTTTAGCGACACAAGTAGAAATAGAAAAACAACTTGAAACCGAAAAATTATGAACAGATATTTAAAATTTGCAATACTATTTTTGGTCGTAGTTTTTATTGGAATTACAATCTATTTTTTTGCAACAAAATCAGGAAAACATTCTGAAATGGAACATCAAAATGAGGTTTACACTTGCTCGATGCACCCTGAAGTTATCAAAGACAAACCGGGCAGTTGTCCTATTTGCGGAATGACTTTAGTAAAAAAAGTAACCGAAGACCATTCTGAAAAAAATGACTCTATCAACGATCTTTTGAAACCTACTGATAGTTTTGTTGTGGGAAATTATCAAACCACAACGGTAAAAGACACAGTTATAAATAGCGAAATCAGTTTACCCGGAATAGTGAGTTACGATCCGAATTCATCTGTAAATATTTCAGCGAGAATAAGTGGTAGAATTGAAAAAATGTACGTCAACTATAAGTACCAAAAAGTAACCAAAGGACAAAAAATATTTGAAATATACAGCCCTGAATTATTGAACGAACAGCAAAATTTTATCTATTTGATTTCCAATGACAGTCAAAACACATCGATTATTAATTCCGCCAAGCAAAAATTATTACTTTATGGAATGTCCAATAATCAAGTTAACACATTGGCTTCCGCTAAAAAAGTGAATCCTGTAATCGTTATTTACAGTCCCGCTAACGGAATCATCACGGGAACCGAAAAGATGACTAGTTCTAGTGTTTCTCCTATGTCCAATACAAGTAGCAACACAGAAACTTTGGATGTCAAACAGGGAAACTATATTACAAAAGGGGAAGTTGTTTTCAAGTTAGCGAATACCGATAAAGTTTGGGGTATTTTCAATGTTTTGCAAGGTTACAATAGCCTTATTAAAATGAATCAGTCTATTGATATTACTTCTGAATTGGATGAAAAGAATAATATTTACGCAAAAATAAATTTTATTGAAACACAATTGAATTCGACTGATAAAACCAACAAAATCCGAGTGTATTTGAATAATTCAACTCTAAAATTACCCATTGGTACAAGATTACAAGGTATAGTGCAATTAAATTCTACAAAGGGATTATGGTTGCAAAAACAAGCTTTGGTTAGTCTAGGTAACAAAAAAGTTGTTTTTCAAAAATTGGACAATGGTTTCAAAGCAACAGCAATACAAACGGGTCTTGAAATTGATGATTTTGTTCAAATTATTGGAGGCGTTTCTGTGGGAGATACAATTGCCAAAAACGCACAATATCTAATTGACAGCGAAAGCTTCATTAAAACCGAATAAAGATGAAGACATTAAAAATAATAACTTTACTATCAATACTACTTATGGTAATGATAGCTTGCAATTCGAAAAACAAGGAAGATCATAGTGAACATAAAATGACTGATGAAACAACTTTCTACACTTGCTCGATGGATCCTCAGATAAAAGAAGACAAACCAGGCAAATGTCCGATTTGTCATATGCATTTAACTCCCGTAAAACTCGATAAAACTAACTCAAATGAAATAAGTTTGAGCAAACAGCAAATCCGATTGGGTAATATTAGTCTTCAGTCTATTACAACATCCCAAAGTAGTGTAAACCAAAATTACACGGGTACTTTAGCTATAAATCAGGATAAAATCAATTCCGTTTCATCAAGAGCGATGGGGCGAATTGAAAAATTATTTTTCAAAACAGTTGGAGATTATGTTGCCAAAAACCAAGCAGTTTATCAATTATACAGTGAAGATATCGCCATAGCCAAACAGGATTATTTCACGGCATTCAAGCAACTGTCAATGCCAGGAGATTTTGGGAAAAACGCAAAAAACATGCTAGCCAGCGCGAAGCAAAAACTTCTTTTTTATGGTCTTACCAATGCCCAAATTGAAAACATTAAAACCAATAAAGAGGTTTCACCAAATACCATATTTTACAGTTCTCATAGCGGAACAATTTCTGAAATTGTAGCTACAGAAGGAAGTTATGTAATGGAAGGTTCGGGAATAATAAAAATCGCTGATTTAAACAGCCTTTGGTTAGAAACACAAGTAAACGTAAACTATGCCAAAAACCTTAAAATAGGTCAAAAAGCCAATGTTACTTTTAGTGATTTCCCAGATAAAACAATAAATACCCAAGTTGCCTTTATCAATCCTGAAATAAATCCAGATACCCGATTGCTGTTAATTCGAATGGAAATTCCAAATCAGGGTTTACAGTTAAAACCGGGAATGCAGGCGGTTGTAAAATTGACACAATCAAATGCTAAAGGACTTTTTATCCCGATTGATGCAGTTATTCGAGAAGAAAACGCTTCCTATATTTGGGTTGAAAAAAGACCGGGAATATTTGAAAATGTTATGGTAGAAACAGGAATAGAAACCAATGGAATGATTGAAATCAAATCCGATTTGGATCCGTCAAAAAAAGTAGTGATTACAGGTGCTTATGCCATAAACAGTGAATATAAATTCCGAAAAGGAAGTGACCCAATGGAGGGGATGAAAATGTAAAAATACTCATTGGGCATCGAAAATAATCAAGCTCTTAAAAAAGAGTAAAATGGTTGGGGAGAATTACATAAATCAAAAAAATAATAGTATAACAATTTACAAAACAGTAAACTATATATTTATATAACAGAAAGTAATCTGTAAATTAAAATCCGATAAAATGAAAAAAATAATCTTTTCAGCCATAGTAATGGTATTTGTATTGGTTTCCTGTAACCAAAAAAACAAAGAAGCTTCAACGGATCATTCTAATATGATGAGCAACGATAGTACAATGATGGATAATGACAGTATAACGATAAACGACAAAAACAGTACAATGAAAAATCATGAAAAAATGTATGCATGCCCAATGCACCCGGAAGTGCAAGGAAAACTGAATGACAAATGTTCAAAATGTGGGATGAAATTAACAGAACTTGTTCCTGAGAAAAAAGAAGAAAACAAATAACACCTAATTTGGGGAAGAAACTATAATTAACCTTGTTATGAACTTAGCAGGGTTAGTTTATATTAATTAAACCTGTTTACTATGAAAATTTATATCAAAAATATGGTATGCGGCCGTTGTAAAATGGTAGTAAAGTCTGTATTTGAAAGTATGGGAATTAATCCTTTTTCAGTTGAGTAAGGTGAAGTTGAATTGAAAAGTGACATTAACGAAAATCAAAAAAGCGAATTGTTAAAAAAACTTCGTGCAATTGGCTTTGATTTAATTGACAATAAGAAAAGTAAAACAATCGATAAGATTAAAACATTGATTATTGATTTGGTTCAAAATAAAAACAATGATTTGAAAAGTAACTTATCCAGTTATATTTCACAAGAACTCCATCAAGACTATAACACCTTGAGTAATCTGTTTTCGGAAGTTGAAAATACTACTATTGAGAAGTATTTCATCAATCAGAAAATTGAGAAAGTAAAAGAATTGATTATTTATGATGAATTATCTTTAAGCCAAATTGCCTACTCTTTAAATTATAGTACTGTTTCGCATTTGAGTAATCAATTCAAAAAAGTAACTGGCTTTTCGCCAACTTACTTCAAGAACATAAAAACCATTAAAAGAAAGCAAATAGAAGATTTGTAAATCTTGCATATCATACCCAAAATTGTGCAAATGCAAAAAACAATTATGATAGAAATTTGTATTAAAATAATATAGAAGATGATACATACTTACAGCATTACCGGTATGACTTGCGATGGTTGTCGCTCTAAAGTCGAAAAAGCATTGAATACTATTGAAGGAGTTGAGGCAAAAGTTGCATTAAATCCACCCATCGCAACTATAACTATGGAAAAACATATTCCAACAACACAGTTACAAGAAGCATTGACAGCAGTTGGGAAATACACCATAGAAATGAATAATGGCAAGATCCTAGTACAGGCACCAGCTAATGAAACTACAGCAAAATCCTGCTGCTCTACGCATTCTCATGAGCATAAAAAAGAAACTGTTATACCAAGCAATGCTCAGGGAAAATACTACTGTCCAATGCATTGTGAAGGCGAAAAACTATATGACAAAGCAGGCGACTGTCCTGTATGTGGAATGGATTTAGTAAAAGCACCCGATTTAACAGTTAATAAAGCCTTATATACTTGTCCGATGCATCCTGAAGTAATTAGTGAAATACCAGGTTCGTGTCCTATTTGCGGAATGGATTTGGTACCGATGGAACCTAGTGATAGTGAAGACCAAAAGACGTATAAAGATTTGGTAAAGAAAATGAAAATAGCGGTCGTATTTACAGTTCCTATTTTCGCTATTGCTATGATAGAAATGGCACATAATAATCCTTTGCTTCAACTAATGGATGCCACTAAGTGGAATTGGGTACAGCTTATTTTATCACTTCCAGTTGTTTTTTATGCCTGTTGGATATTTTTTGTTCGCGCTTGGAAATCAATAATTACATGGAATTTAAATATGTTCACCCTTATCGGAATTGGTACAGGAGTGGCTTTTTTATTTAGTTTGGTCGGCATGTTTTTCCCAGACATTTTTCCTAGTGAATTTAAAACAGAACATGGGGCAGTATTACTGTACTTCGAGGCTACAACAGTTATTCTGACTTTAGTTTTATTGGGGCAACTACTCGAAGCCAGAGCACACAGCCAAACCAGCGGAGCTATTAAAGCATTACTTAAATTGGCACCAACTGAGGCTACTTTAGTAGCAGATGGAGGTGACAAAGTAATTTCTATTCATGATATCAAAAAAGGTGATTTACTGAGAGTAAAACCCGGAGATAAAATTCCAGTTGACGGAAAAATTACCGATGGAGAAAGTAGTATTGATGAAGCTATGATTACTGGCGAACCAATACCCGTTGACAAAAAGAAAGATGATAATGTTATTGCCGGAACCATAAACGGTAACAAGTCCTTTGTAATGATTGCCGAAAAAGTAGGTTCAGAAACTTTGCTTTCCCAAATAGTGCAGATGGTAAATGATGCCAGTCGTTCAAGAGCACCAATTCAAAAATTAGCCGACAGTATCGCTAAATATTTTGTGCCAGTAGTGGTGATTATCTCCGCAATAACATTTTTCGTTTGGGCAAAATTTGGCCCAGAACCAGCATTGGTTTATGGATTCATTAATGCAATTGCGGTATTAATTATTGCTTGTCCTTGTGCATTAGGATTAGCTACGCCAATGTCGGTAATGGTTGGCGTTGGTAAAGGTGCGCAATCTGGTGTACTTATAAAAAATGCTGAAGCTTTAGAAAACATGAATAAAGTTAATGTGTTAATTACTGACAAAACAGGAACAATAACCGAGGGAAAACCTTCTGTTGAGAAGATATTTTCTTCAAATAATGAAGAAAATAATTTGCTTAAAAACATAGCTTCATTAAACCAATACAGCGAACATCCATTAGCACAAGCTGTAGTCAATTATGCTAAATCAAAAACAGTTTCATTAATCGAGGTAAAGGATTTCGAAGCCATTGCAGGCAAAGGAGTTATAGGAACAGTTACCGATAAAAAAGTAGCATTAGGAAATAAAAAACTAATGGAACAAGTCAAAGCAATAGTTTCAGATGATTTAGAAAATAAAATTATTGCTGAACAAAAACTAGGTAAAACGGTTTCATACATAGCTGTTGATGGTAATGCTGTTGGTTTTGTATCAATTTTCGATGCCATTAAAGAATCAAGTGCAGTAGCCATTAAAGAGTTAATGCGTCAGGGTGTTGAAGTAGTAATGCTTACTGGAGACAATGAAAACACAGCTAAAGCGGTTGCTGATGAATTGGGGTTGACGTCATATAAAGCAGGATGCTTACCCGAAGACAAACTCAAAGAAATTAAAAAATTGCAAGCAGAAGGCAAAATTGTGGCGATGGCAGGCGATGGTATAAATGATGCTCCAGCATTGGCACAAGCAAATATTGGAATTGCAATGGGAACAGGAACAGACGTAGCTATAGAAAGTGCTAAAATAACTCTAGTAAAAGGCGATTTGCTAGGTATCGTAAAAGCCAAGAATTTGAGCCACGCTGTAATGCGAAACATCAAACAAAACTTGTTTTTTGCTTTCTTCTATAATGTTTTAGGAGTTCCAATTGCAGCGGGAGTTTTGTATCCATTTTTTGGAGTTTTATTATCGCCAATGATTGCAGCTTTAGCAATGAGTTTTAGCTCGGTTTCTGTAATTGTAAATGCTTTGCGATTAAGAAGTTTAAAATTATAAAAAGCATTAGAAATAATTTATAGCTGTATAAAAAATGAACAACCTTACTCAAATAATCCAACAATATAAAGTTGATACCGAAAGTGTTTACAACACTTGGTTTGTAGATAACGACCAACGATTAAAAGCATTTAGGACTATTCGGCGAGGTGTTTTACAAGTTATTGAGGATATTAAAAACAAATCGTTTCCAAACGATTTTAAAGGCAGTAGTTTAGAATTTGTATTAAGTTGTATAGCAGAACAAAAACAAGTCTTTGTTGGCGTAGCACATCCTTTTTATTGGAAACCAAAATTAAGAATTCCAGATATTTACGAAAACCAAAACAATAAAATTGCTTTTGGTCAATTTCTCGAAAACTGCATTAATGCCAAAACGGAAGAACAAGTAGTAAAAGAAATTGTAAAATTAGACGAACTCAAAGTAAAAGGGCTTGGACCAGCAGTCGCTAGTATTTTATATTTCTTGCATCCGACTTGGTTTCCACCATTCAATACAGCAATTCTTAACGGATTTAATTTTCTTTTCAAGGACAAAAAGAAACTAGGAAGTTGGACAGAATATCTTAAAATTCGTGAAATTTTAAAAGAAACAAATACCAAGCACAAATCCGAATTGTCGAATGATTTAGGAGCAATTGCAGGATTGTGTTTTGAAATTGGTACTCAAAAAATGCTAATTGGTAATGATGAATATCTAAGCGAAGAAGAACGAACAAAATTTGAAAAAAACATACTAAAACGTCAAAAAGAAATCCAGGAAGAAAAGCTGGCCGAAAATCTTCACAACGAAATGCAATACCACTTATTAAAAATTGGGTCATCATTAGGTTATGATGTAACGCCTGCCAGTAATGATAAGAGTAAAGAATTCAATGGTCAAAAATTTTCTTTTATTTCAATTACAAGATTTCCAGAATTGCCAACAGATAAAGATACTCAAAACACAATAAAATTAATTGATGTTCTTTGGTTTCAAAAAGGGACAAACAATATTATTGGTGCTTTTGAAGTGGAGAAAAGCACCAGTATTTATTCTGGTATTTTACGCTTATCTGATTTGTATTTTAGTATTTCCAATGGAGAAGAAGTCTTTTATATTATTATTCCAGACAGTCGGGAGAAAGATGTGATCCAACAATTAAATCGGCCAGTTATAAAAAATTCAAAAATGAATATCAAATACATACTTTTTTCAGAATTAAGGGCGAATTGTGATGCGATTTGCAAGTTTGGAACTGACCATTCTATTATGGAAAAAATCGCAAAATCAATTTAAAAAATAACTATGACAAATAAAACACATTGGGAAAACGTGTACGATACGAAACTGCCTAACGAAGTAAGTTGGACTCAAGAAAAACCTGAAACTTCTTTACAATTAATTGCAAATTGCAAATTACCCAAAACAGCCAAAATTATAGATATTGGAGGAGGAGACAGTAACTTGGTAGATTATCTTTTAGAACAAGGTTTTGAGAATATTACAGTTTTGGATATTTCTGAAAAAGCTATTGAAAAAGCCAAATTCCGATTAGGTAAATTATCCGAAAAAGTGAAATGGATTGTTTCTGATATTACAGAATTTCAACCCGAAGAAACGTATGATATTTGGCACGACAGAGCAACCTTTCATTTTCTCACTGAAAAGGAACAAATTGAAAAGTATAAAACACTTGTTCAAAACTATGCAAGTAATTATTTAATAATGGCTACTTTCTCTAATAATGGACCATTAAAATGCAGTGGATTAGAAATTAAACAATATACCATTCGAGATTTAGTTGGTTTATTTTCGGATAAATTTAAAATTATTGACAGCTTTTATCAAGACCATCAAACACCATTCAATACAGTGCAAAATTTTGTGTTTTGTATTTTTAAAAGAATTTAAAAAATCAAATAATGAAATTAAAATTATCAATTATACTATTATTTCTTGTGTTGAGTGCATCAGCCCAAAAAATCGTTCGCTACGATTTATATCTTCGAGATACAATTGTAAACTTTACAGGCAAACCAAAAAGAGCCATTGCCGTAAACGGACAAATACCAATGCCTACTTTAACATTTACTGAAGGCGACATTGCAGAAATTTATGTGCATAATGAGTTAAATGAAGATACTTCTTTACATTGGCACGGCTTATTTTTACCCAACAAAGAAGATGGTGTACCGAATTTGACACAAATGCCAATAAAACCTCATACTACACATTTGTATAAATTTCCAATAATACAACACGGCACACATTGGTATCACAGTCACACAGGATTACAAGAACAAATCGGAATGTATGGAAATTTTGTAATGCTCAAAAAAACGACTGATCCAACTTTTAGAAATGGAATTGATGATTTACAAACCGTTCCAATTGTTTTGAGCGAATGGACGGATATTAAACCGGAAAACGTACACCGGATGTTGCATAACGCAAACGATTATCCAGCAATAAAAAAAGGAACAACCCAAAGTTACACAGAAGCTATAAAGCAAGGGTATTTTGGTGTAAAAGTAAAAAACGAGTGGAAGCGGATGAATGCAATGGATGTAAGCGATGTATTTTACGATAAAATCCTTATGAATGGTAAGCCAAGTACAGATGTTAAAAGTATTGATGGCAAACCTTTAAAAGCAGGAGACAAAGTTCGTTTGAGAATTTCCAACGGTGGGGCATCTTCCTATTTTTGGCTTACCTATGCAGGAGGTAAAATTACCGTTGTTGCAAACGATGGTAACGATGTCGAACCAGTAGAAGTCGATAGATTAATTGTTGGAGTTTCTGAAACTTACGATGTAGTTGTGACTATTCCTGCGGATAAAACGGCTTACGAATTTTTGGCTACCACCGAAGATAGATTATATTCAGCCTCTTATTTTATTGGCGATGGTATCAAACAACTTATTGAGCCTCTTCCTAAGCTTAAATATTTTGAAGGGATGAAAATGATGAACGGAATGATGAAAATGAACGGAGACCTTGACGATATGGGAATGCAAATGAGTCTCAATCAAATGGATATGAACGTGGTGATGTACCCGGAAATTACAGGCGAACAAAAAAAGAAAGCCGATAAAAAAATGATGGATATGAAAATGACCGAAGCCGATTATAACAGTAATGCTCTTTCGGATATTACAACCTTAAATTATGCAATGCTGAAATCGCCAACTAAAACCACACTCCCAAAAGATGCTCCAGTAAAAGAGTTAAAATTTGAACTCACAGGAAATATGAACCGCTATGTTTGGAGTTTAGACAACAAAGTTGTCTCAGAAGCTGACAAAATTTTAATTAAAGAAGGTGAAAATGTCCGCATTACAATTTATAATAATTCGATGATGCGACACCCAATGCATTTGCACGGTCACGATTTCAGATTATTGAATGGTCAAGGCGATTATGCACCATTAAAAAATATTGTGGACATTATGCCAATGGAAACCGATACCTTGGAATTTAATGCAAATGTAAAAGGTGATTGGTTTTTTCATTGTCATATCTTGTACCATATGATGAGCGGAATGGGCAGAGTTTTTAGCTATGAAAACCAAGCTCCAAATCCCGAAATCCCAAACCCAAAACTCGCACAGCGCAAATTATTTGCCGATGACAGAGCATTTCATTTTATGGCAGAAAATGATTTTGCAACAAATGGTAACGATGGAGAAGCAATGTACCAAAGCACACGTTGGAGCATTGGAACAGAATGGAGATTAGGATATAATGATATGCACGGTTACGAAACCGAAACCCATATTGGAAGATACATTGGCAAAATGCAATGGTTGATGCCTTTTGTTGGTTTTGATTGGCGTTACAGAGTAATGCCTGATGGTGAAGTTGAAAAAAATATGTTCGGACAAACAAATACAAAGGATAATCGGCATTTTTTAAGTGTTGGTGTAAATTATACTTTACCATTGTTAATTGTAGCACAAGCAGAAATATTTACGGGAGGTTATTTTAGAATACAATTTGAACGAAAAGATATTCCTATTTCAAAACGATTAAGAATGAATTTAATGTGGAATACGGATTATGAATATATGGCAGGTTTACGATATATTCTAGGAAAAAATATGGGACTGACAACACACTATGATAGCGACATGGGGTGGGGTATTGGAGTAAGTTTGAATTATTAATTCAATTAAGCATATAGAGCTTCTTAGTTTCTAGGATAATCAAATTGAAACTAGGATAACACGCCCAAATGGCGTCAAAATCTCGAAAATCTTATAATTTTCAGTTTTTTGTTTTGCGAATTGCTTGAATGGATATCTTTTTTTATTATCTCTTTTTAATCAGGTATTCTAAATCAGGATCATTTTTAATACGCTCCAATTCAGTTTCAATAATCTGAACAATATCCTGTTTTATCTGCCGGTAATTGGCCTCTATTTCCTGTTTCATATTGTCTTCTCCATTCTTCTTTACAAATGATAAAATCTCTGGTATCTTTTGATAGGCTTTGGTTTCAGCAGATACTTTTTCATTGTCGACAAGAATTTCAGCATGGAATATTTTCTGCTCGATGCGTTCATCAAAATTGTCCGACACAGCACCTACAAAAATACCTTGGGTCAATGTAGATATTTTAGATGCAGGAATGAGGCTGTCCAATTGAGTAGAAATTGATGTCGAGGTATCATTACGGTTGATTGACAAGCTTTGTCTTTTTTGCAACACTTTCCCAAAACGTTCCGAAAGGGCTTTGGCAGTTTCACCAACTACTTGACCACTAAAAATATTACCGACAGTGTTCTGAATCACCTTGCTCTCTTTGTCTCCGTAATCCCTTGTTAACTGCGAAAAATCCTGAAAACCGAGGCATACTGCCACTTTATTACTTCTGGCTGTTGCAATGAGATTATCCAGGCCTCTAAAGTAGATTGTAGGCAGCTCATCTATAATGACAGAACTCTTTAACTGTCCTTTCTTATTAATGAGTTTTACAATACGAGAATTATACAACCCCAGCGCAGCAGAGTAAATATTTTGTCGATCTGGATTGTTGCCTACACATAATATTTTCGGTTCTTTGGGATTATTGATGTCTAATGAAAAATCATCTCCGGTCATAACCCAATACAATTGCGGGGAGATCATTCTTGACAAAGGGATTTTCGCAGACGCTATCTGCCCCTGCAATTGGTCTTGTGCGCCGCCTTGCCAAGCGTCCATAAAGGGTGATAGATAATTTTCCAGATCAGAATAGGAAGTAAGAATCGTAAATACGTCCGAATACTTTTTGTTTAGTAATTCAATGGCATGAGGGAACGTGCAGTATTTACCGTTTTCATAGATTTTAAGAAACCAAATGATGGCAGCCAATAAGATGATTGGAGATTCTACAAAGAAATCCCCCTGTTTTTGTATCCAAGAACGGTTAAGATTCAGCATAATGGTATATGCTGACTCGTAGGCATCGGATATGTCTGTCATAAAATCAGGATTTATGGGGTTGCAACGGTGGCTTTTTTTTGGATCGTCAAAGTTGATGATGTAGAATTTCGGTTTTACTTTGTACTTATCCGCATGCTTTAGTAAATGATTATAGGCAATTGTAGATAGGTCATCGAATTTAAAATCATAGATATACATTGAAAAACCTTTTTCAATATGCTGCTTAATATAATTGTTTACAACAGCATACGATTTCCCTGAACCGGGTGTGCCTAATACAATGGTTGCCCTAAAAGGGTTTACAATATTAATCCATCCATTATGCTGTTTTTTATTGTACCAGAACTTAGTCGGCAGATTCACGGAATACTCGTTTTCCATTAGTTTGGTTTCCTGCATAAAACTTTCGTTCTCATTATTGAATACATCGTCCATTAGGTTGGTACGGAGCAGCCGGCTAATCCAAACTCCTGTTACCATCAGCGAGATATAGCCCAAACCTGTGGTAAGGATATAAAGAAATGTAGCGATGTTTAATGGCAGTTTTAATAAGGATGTGTTCAGAAAAAACAGCACAAATCCAATTCCCAACGTCATATATATTTTAGACCATGTTATTTTTTCATTCTTGACGCCTTTTGTTCCTAAGCAACTCAAAGCCAGCAAGAGCAAAGCAAATATTTTGGTGTAAAGAGTATGGGAAAACAGGCTCACCGTTCGATCAAAGTTTCTCAATATTTTATTGACTACCTCCAGTGTCCAGCAACTTTCTAAAAAGAACCCATAACAGAACCAGTAAAAGTGCATCAGCACAATCAGTATACTTACCGCTCTCATAAATGCCATAATCTTGGCTAATCCTCTTAAATCGTCTTCTCCCTGCATTTTTCAAATATTAAATGTTCGGGCGTTAATTTAAAGGATGTGAAGAGTGGCTATAAAAAAGTGGCAGACATTAGCGTTGCGTGACAGCGTTTGGCGTTAAGTGGTTTCAATCAGGTTCAGATTTTATAACGATTTTTTTATTAAATTTAAACTCTTGATTTTTTTGACTTACTCATCAATTTGATAATCAATATTAAAGGAAATAATATGAATTGGAATAATCCTGATGCTGATCCTGGAGAAAGTGAAGAGGAATATGAAGCTCGGAAAAGAGAAGAAAGTGAGGCTGCTACAGGGCTAATGTTTATGGTCGTTGAGGGTTTTATTTTTGTCTTAAAAATAGCTGCTATTTTCGGTATGTTTTGTTATGCCGGATTTTTACTGTCTCAAAAGTTCTGGGGAGAAGAAACCGACAAATTTAAAATTTGGAGTTTCTCCTTATTATTTACCTACCTTATTTTCTGCATTATTTATTTCTTTAAAGGAACTATCATTGGCTTGCAGGCAAAGAACAGGAAATTATGGATATTACCGTGGGTAATCTGTGTGTTAATATGCTGTATTATTCCCGCATTAATAGTAAAATCATTCGTTGCTGGTATGTTCAATCTAACAGAACGACAAGGTTTATTGTGTATTGGATTGAGTTGGGGAGCATTTATACTTTTTTCATTTTATGTCTATGGTATTTATCAGTTCAAGACACCAACTGTTCCGAAGATTTTGCACTGGAGCTATGCATTGGGATTGAAAGTGTCTTTGTAATTAGGAGTTCATAATAAACAACAAAACCTACTGACCTCTTTTACGTTTTCTTTTCTTTTTTATCTTATTGGCAAAATCCTGTTCTTCGTAATCTTCTCCCTGTGCTTCGGGAAGTAAGCCACTCAATGTTTCGATCAAACCATCTTCATGTTTTTCTGAAGTATTCAGGAAGTCGAACAAATGATGTGGTTGTTCTGCAGGAAGATCTGTGTAATTTGGTTTTGATATTTTAGATTGTAGTTCAACTGGCTTTTTAATGTCGGGTTTGATATTATGGTTCCAATAATCATTTAAGGTATTGGCAGAAAGTTCTTTGCCTAAACGTGAACCGTTCCAAATTGCTTTAGAATTATGGTCTATAAAAGTTATTCCGTAAATACGCCCTGTGTCATTTCTCCGTACCACTACGTTAATGCCCTGTTCACCTAATCTTTTTTTAAAAGCCTGCTCATCACTTGTTGATTGCAGGGCAATGGTAACAGTAGCTTTAATGGTTGGCTTTGTCGGGTGGTCTTTCAAAGCCTCTTTGCTTTTTGCAAAATGTAATTCCAAAGTCGGTAGCCCTGCATTCTTTCCGAATAAGGAAGCCTTGAACGGATGTCCAGCTCTTTCTCCTTTTTCATTTAAAGGAATGTACAATAAGCCTTGGCGAATTTTTCCCTGCAATTCTCCCTCTACTTTTTCAGTGGTAATATTGAACAGGGAAAGTAACGCATTGTATTCTCCCAACGTCTGGAACTTATAATACTTAGGTAGGTGACGGACAACCGAAGCAATCTGGCTTTTTATATCTCCTGTTTGGTAATTCACAGGATGGAAAATATTATCATTTTGCTTGTGCTCTTTCTCTGTAGCTGATAGAAGTCCGTATTTACTTTCGAGTTCACGACATACATTCATAGATCGTCTTTTTTCGAACTTATCCGAAATCTTTTTGCCTTCTTCATCCACACAAACTGATACAATATGAATATGGGTGCGATCAATATCCGTATGCTTGAATACTACAAAAGGTTGTTCCCCATAACCCATTTCTTGCATATACTCCTGTGCTATTAGTTTGAACTTTTCATCACTTACATTATCCTTTGGGTCAGGATTAAGAGAAATATGCAAAGTTTGCTTTTCGGTATTACGGTTGGCAATCAGATAAGGTTCAAAAGAGCGAACCAACTGAGCAACGGAATACTGTCCATTAGGTGTTTCTATTATTCTGTTAGTAAATAGAATTTGCCCGTTTTCTTTTTCCACTTTTAGTTGATTGTATGCCAATGCACCATATAAATTGCTTCCTCTTCCGATTTTTGCTATCATTTCAACACTATTTTTTCAAATGTTTTGTTTCAAATTCTTCGGTTATCTGAATGATTTTTTGGCATAATACCGCCATTTCTGCCGTCTGTTTTTCTAATTTGTAGAGATAAGCAGCTGCTTTTTTCTCTGAAAAATTACGGTACAATAGCTTCACAATCTGGTTGTAATTCACTCCAACGGAGCGGAATTGGCTGTGAAAAGAGGTCAATCGCATATAAAAATCAATCGTTCCTTTATCAATTTTAATCGATTTCACCTCTTTTCCAAACAGTACGGAAATGATAAATTTTGCTTTGTTGGTCATTCCTGATGTTTCAAAAAGAGATATTAATCTAGCATTTTCTTCGTCTGTAAGACGAAAAACGTGGCGGTGAATACTAGGGTCACTCTTGGGTGTCCGTCCGCCTTTATTCTGTTTTGTATTGCTGTTTTCTTTCATCACATATTCATTTTTTAACCATAGAAAAAGCTTGACTTCGGAAAGGTTTTCAGCTCCCAGCAGGGCAAGTTGTTTTGAGGCACGAACTCGGTTTCGAGTGCCTCAAAACACAACTTGCCGTGTTCATGTGAACACAAAAATCCGCCCTGCGGGACGGATTAAATAAAGCAGGGAAAAACGGCTTCGGGCCGTTCACTTTATAACCTGATTTATCGAAATGCTTTTGCATAAAATCCATTAATAAAAATCACTTTACAAAGTAAATTCCTCTTCAGTAAAGTATTGCACTGTGTAGTATTGCCAAATAGTGTCAATGAACGCCAATGGGTTCTTACTTATAAGAAGGACGTATACATCTGCATTTCTTTGTGCCTGCAAGCGTATGTAAACAGATAACTATGTTGGTACGCAGTTCCTCAATTATGTATGTAGTCGCTTATGTATATACAAGCGTATGGATGTTGATAAATGCAGATGAGGTTATAAAATCACATAGTTAAATAAGTGCAGATTTGCAGACTTGAGTTTGCACAGAAATAGGTCTGATAATGCAGATCTATTCGTATAGCTACCTAAAAATAGATACGCATATGTCAGTATATAAGTAGAGCAATACCTATTTAAATAGCCATATAACTTTCTGCAAAATTGCATACGTATGAACAATAGTAGGTAAGCATCTATCTATGCAGTGATATAAGTAAATAATTAAATACAGTTAAAAATGAAAACAGAACACAAAACAGTATTCATTGCTTTTTCGTCCCAAAAGGGAGGAGTTGGCAAAACCACCTTTACGGCACTTGCGGCCAGTACACTACATTATCGTCTTGGCTACAATGTAGCCGTATTCGATGCTGATTTTCCACAACATAGTTTAATGAAAATGAAGACTCGTGATTTGGCTATGGTGATGGAAAATGAGTTTTTAAAACGGATGGCATTCAAACAATTTACGACTATTAACAAAAAAGCTTATCCGATCATTCAGCATAAAGCTGAAGGTGTATTGGAGGCTGCGCATGATTTTTTAGAATCCACTTCCGTTCCGGTTGATTTTATCTTTTTTGACCTTCCGGGAACAGTAAACACTCCTGGTATTTTGAAAGCTCTGGCGGGGATGCACCATATTTTCACGCCTATTGTAGCAGATCGTGTAGTTATGGAAAGTACACTCATTTTTACCCAGCTGATGAAGGATGTTATTATGAAAAAAGGAGAAACCTCCATTAAAACCATTAATCTGTTTTGGAATCAGGTAGATGGTCGTGAACGCTCGCCCTTGTACGATGTTTATAATAAACTTATTGATGAGTTGGGCTTAAGCTTGATGCAATGTCAGATTATGAACAGCACACGTTTCCGCAAGGAGAGTGAAGCGGGTGCCAAGACTGTTTTTCGGTCAACTTTAATGCCTCCCGATGAACGGTTGATGAATGCTTGCCGCTTAGACCAGTTTATGACGGAATTTTTAAGAATCGTTCAATTGTAATAGCATGGAAAAAGACAATAAGAAAAAAGCAATTCCCGAAATCAACGAAGAGTTAATGATGAATCTGATGGTAGATGGAGTAAAAAAGGAAGGATTGGAACTTCCGCTGGAAGAACGCAAAGCTCCGATAAAACCATTTCAGGAAAAGCCTTTAGCGAAGGAACGGAACAGAGGAAAAAAAATAAATGATCAGGATTATGAAAGCATATTTTTCAAAAGGCCAGACACCAATGCCCGTGATGGTAAAACGGTATATATCCGACCGGATTTCCATGAGAAACTCTCACGGATTGTACAGGTAATAGGCGAAGATAAAATAACCATTTATGCCTACTTAGACAATCTTCTTGAATATCATTTTCAGGAGTTTGGAGAGCAGATTATCACAACTTTTAATGATAAATACAAACCTATTTTATAATTATGGAAACAGTAATCGTAATATGCCTGCTCATTATTATTGCGCTCTTGGTACAGGATAAGATAATTATCAAGAAAAGGACGGAGCAAAAACCAACTCAGGAAAAACCTAATCCGAACCTACCTGATATTATGGGACAGCCCAAACCAATGAGAAGCCTTTCAGTGCCAAAACGTGCCACTGAAAGCCAAAGTAAAAAGCGGAAACATGAAATGAATAATTTTGATATTGAAATCGACGAGGTAGATGTCGATATACAAATTCCGCAGGAAGAACTGGATGAAGTTTTTGGAAATATGCCTGATTTTGAGGAAGAGGAAGAAGAATGGAACAGGTACGGAATATCTGGTGGGAATAACGGTTTTGCCCAAGGGGTTACCTTTGAAGAATTAAGTTCCGTGGGGATGTTGCTGCAAAAAGAAAATTTGGAGCAATCTCAAAAGGAAACAGCGGTTGCTATAGTTCAGAAAATACAGGGAACCGAATTATTCAGCCTACTGGAAAATTCCATAGAAAATGCTTCCCGTAAAATAGCCGAGCTATTAGACAGTAGTCTTACTTCTGATGCGGATGCTGGTTCTTCCACTTTGCGGAAAAATGATTTGAGTGATTTTGACATTGGGGAGTTTGTCTAAAAAGACGACTTCCCTTTGTTCTTTAAAAACAGAATATTATGGAACGAGAATTACCGACAGTGAACATCGAAGGAACTGATTTTTTTGTAGATGTTATAAAAAATGAGCTGAAGGAAAAAGGCAACCCTCAAAACAGGATGAGCATTAAAAATATGCTGTATGTTGGTGATGGTTACCGTTTTCAGTATGATACGACCATCAAGAACTTTCTTCCTTTTGGAGCATCAATGGCTCTGGGCAATAACAACCATTCAAAGGAAATAAAAATACCCAATCTTGTAGAGCTCGATCCAATGGGCATGGCAAAAAAGTACAACCGAACAATAGAAGAAATTACGGGAAAGACAGATTTTGAATTGACGATAAAACCGGGAAGTCCGCTTGATTTTCGATGGAACAAAAAAATATTGCCAACATTGGATATTGCTGGACACACCTTTTATGTTGATTTAGTGATGGACAAGCTTCGACCAAAAGATGACTTTAAGTCCAAAGGAATAGGTTTATCTGAAATAAGGGAGTATTATGATCGTTATTACCAGGCATATATTATTCCTTATAATCCAAAAACGCGTGAATTTCAGGAAGTGGGTATTCGTACCATTACCGAACTGCCCAAGGAAATCATAGTGATAAAGTTTCCGCATCTTAGTGAATTGGATAATGTTGGCTGGAACATAAAATATGGTTTTGGGCCCGGACACCTTATAAAAGAAGATACTCTTCAATTACACTTTAAAGCGAGAACACTACCATGGAAGGAAACCAACATTCCAGAAAATATTAAGTTAAACCTTGAAGAACAAAAACAGGAACAAAAAGAGAAAATAGAAGCCAAGAAATTATCAGATATATTCCCCGAACAAAAAAAGGGTAGAAAAATGTAAAATTTTCTATATAAAAGAAGCGTCAGAGCCAAAAGTTCTGGCATTTTTTTATGCCCAATTTCTGCTCAGAAAATACAGGGAACCGAATTATTCAGCCTATTGGAAAATTCCATAGTGTCTCCCGTAAAATAGCTGAACTGTTGGCGGGATGCTTTCTTCTGAAACGGTTGCCAGTTCTTCCACTTTGAGGAAAAATAGTTTGAAGGATTTTGATATTGGAGAGTTTGTGTAAGCAAGGTTAAATGTTTATTTTTTTTGATAAAGGGCAAAGCGAAATCAAAATTTCGTTTGCCCTTTTTTCTTTTTATAAATTAATTGTACCTAGTAGCCAAGTGTAATAAAAATACTAAATTTGACAGGAAGTAACAAGTCAAAAAAATGAAGCAAAGCGATTTTGGTATTAAAATTAGAAATTTAGGGACCAGACGGGATTACTTCTTAGGTAGCTTGTATTTACTTTGGAAGTAAATACAGTTCTAGTAAACAAGATAGAACGAGGAGAAAGAAAGACAAATAGAGAACAGGTAATTAAATTAGCTGAATTGTTAGAGGTAGATGAAGATGAACCTTTGGCATACAAAGCACTTAAAAATTCAGAAAACGATTAAAAGTAAATAACAATATGCAACTAAACTACTTTCCTATAAAATTTGAGTTTGATCAATACCAGATTAGAACAGAACCATATTCCGAAGAACGTCTCATTGAACTACGAAGTTTATACAATACCACTCATTCTTTTTTCAGGAATGGGGAAGTAATATATGTATCAAATAAGGATGGAAATGATTCCAACTCGATAGGAAATTTAGTATCAAGAGAAACATATGGAGATAATCAGATTACTTCCTCGTTGATTAAGCATCTTTTCTTTAGAACTTTTAAAGAAAGGTTTCCAAGATATATTCCAGTTGACTTTTATCCTTTTCGTTTCTTTTCAGAGCAAGCAAAAGATGATATAATTTATAATTTATTGCCGGATCATCTCAAAAATCGTATTGCTTATAAAAAGCTGATAGAAATACAATTGCGATTAACTGAAATTAACGGATTGAAACAATTTGGTTTTCTTATAAATATCAGACGAAATTGGGTATTTAATAAATCATGTGCGGAACTACATTTGGAAGGATATAACTTAATTGGGGTTGAAGTTCTTCACGCTGAAATATTTTCTGGTTTAAATAATGTCATTGCTCCTAATGAAGAGCTTATAGGTGTTTTAATAGAGATTAATGGCGACAAAGCAAAAATTGATACCAATGAAGGGACAAAGGAATATAGCCTTGAACAATTATTTATAAAAAAATCCAAATACAATATTGGAAATTACTTGTCATTCGCTATTTCTCAGCAAAAGAGCGAAGAAATAATGAATCTTATTGAGAGTCAACGTCCCGATATTTACAACGCTAAGAAATTGCATGATGAAATAAAAAGGATTTCAAGTCATTTATTTTATGAAAATGGAGCACCTATTCTATTTTATAATAAAGATGGTTTCTGTTTTACAGTAGACAAAATACCTTTGTCTGTTTCAAATAGTATTGAATTAAGGACTCCTACATTTATCTTTGACCCTGCTGCAACTAAAACAAATAGCTCTAATCCGGATTTGGGTTTGTCGAATTATGGCCCGTACGATAGTACAACTTTTGATATTAAAACACCGAATGTTCTTTGTATCTGCAATAGAAATAACAGGGGGAATTTCACCAAATTTTTATCGAATCTTAAGGATGGCATGCCCCAGTCAAGATACTTTCAAAAAGGTCTTCAAAAAAAATATGATTTACAAGATGTAATAATTAATATAAGGGAAACACAAGGATATAGTACTGAAGAATACTTCAATATTATTAGCAATTATGACGAGAACAAACCTCATTTAGCAATTATAGAAATACCAGGTAGCTTTAAACGTCACATCGACCATTCCAACCTTTATTATCTGATTAAGGCAAAACTTCTATCATTAGAAATTCCAGTTCAGTTTGTCACCTCGGAAATAATAGGTAATCATAATGAGTATATTTTAAACTCAATTGCCCTTCAAATCTATGCAAAGTTGGGAGGAACACCTTGGGTTCTCCCTTCTCAACGATCCGTTGACAGGGAAATAATTATTGGGATTGGGCATAGTTGGTTAAGAAGAAATCAATATGCTGGGGCGGAACATAACCGAGTAGTTGGTATCACTACATTTATGTCAAGTGATGGCCAATATTTACTTGGTGATAAAGTTAAAGACGTAGCCTTTGAGAATTATTTTGATGAGCTATTGAATAGCTTGAAACAGTCCGTTCAGCGGCTTTCAACAGAACAGGGATGGACTGATGGAGACACGGTTCGTTTGATTTTTCACATTTTTAAGCCAATAAAAAATACAGAGTTCGATGTTATAAGTCAGTTAGTACGTGATATAACACAGTATAAAATTAAGTTTGCTTTTGTAACGATAAGTAACCTTCA
The DNA here is from genome assembly GCF_000611675.1 of Flavobacterium succinicans LMG 10402. Lineage (GTDB taxonomy): Bacteria > Bacteroidota > Bacteroidia > Flavobacteriales > Flavobacteriaceae > Flavobacterium > Flavobacterium succinicans. Next base: position 144,936 of record NZ_JATV01000009.1, read on the forward strand.
TCCCACTATGTTGTTTGATGCGAATCAACCCGGTATTAGTAAATATGGGAATAATGCCGTAAAAGGTCAATTTATACCTAATAGAGGAAGTAATATCTTCCTTGACGACAAAACGTGCATAGTACAAATGTTCGGGGCTAATGAATTAAAGACATCAAAACAAGGCATGAGTAGGCCAGTTCTTATTACAATCGGGACCCCAAAAGGGAATTATGATAGTAACGATTTAAATGACTTGCTGTTTTATGATTTAGGATATATTACGCAACAAATCTTTTCATTTACTTACTTGTCATGGAGAAGTTTTTTGCCTGGAGAAGAGCCAGCAACGATGAAGTATTCCAACCTTATTTCAAAGTTACTTGGAAAAATGAGAGATGTTCCCAATTGGGATGCTGACAGTTTGAATTATGGATTAAAAAGAAAAAAATGGTTCCTTTAGAAGATAGAATAGATTACTTGTCAAGAATTAATGAAAGTCATAAGCTAACAGCATTTAATAATTTGCTTTTAGCTAAGAAAGTTGTTATTCCAAAGGATCAAGATTTAAATGAGTCTGAGGAAATTTATTTCGGAATTATAAATGCTATTCAAATCAGCAATAAGGTAGATTTTGAAAAATATTATAATAAAAAAAATAAAAGTAAACCAAATAAAGATTCCCCTGCTCCTTTTGTAAACGATGATTTTCTGATGTTTTCCTTTATTGTTGGTGTTGTAAAATTTGAGATGGACAAAGACTGGTTATATTCGATTGTGTCCATCAAAAATAAAAATGCTATAACCGTTACTTTTGAAAATATTCTAAATGAAAATTACTATAGTACAAGCAATTTACCTGAGATAGTATTCATGTTTTTACAATTAAGAGATCACGCTCTAATTACAAACGAGTTTATAAACTTTACATTTAAAAAAGTTACTGAAAATATAGAATTATTTCAAAGTCGTAGTGATTTTCGAATTTTATGTTCGCTAAGAGCTTATGATTCAATTCTACGATTGAAGGAATCGCCTGATAAAAGTGAATTGGATATGTTTAAAAAGTTCAATGGCAGATTTATAAAACGTATAACATATTTATCACAGGTAATTCATGTAGTTTTATTTGGTTTATTGATATATGTAGTACTTAAGCTCCCTACATATAGTCCAGAAGCGATTGTATTTATTGAACAATACAATTTTGGTTTCACTATTTTTGGAGCGTTAGGATTGAGTTTTCTGGGCAATTTTATTCCTATTTTTAAAAACAAATCTCAAGAATCGATTATGAGATTGCTTGGGTATCCAAATGAATTAGTAAAAAAATCTATGGGGAAATAATATACCGATAATATTAATTGAAAATAATAGGATGTTTTCTTGATAATTGTTCATTGCTATCCGAAAGTCTAAAATAAAAAATGCCTGAGAATCCCGTATTTTTGATTTTGCGAAACAAATAATACTTTATGGGACTCTTCAGGCGAAACAAAAATATCAAAAAACCAGTTATTCGACAAATTATTGACCTTGTTCCTCGATGGATGCTTGAATCTTGTGCTAAAA